>CAYVPV010000001.1:0-123267 GCA_964453925.1 uncultured Muribaculaceae bacterium
AAAAAGTAGACTGAAGTCTTTTTTAACTTTGTCTACTTTTATCATATCACTTCAAAAGGGGTGTTTTTTTATGGCACCAAAAGGTCAAAGGCTTATCCATCATACAGAAGAAGAACAAAAATGAAGGGATTGAAGAAAATGTAAAGTCATATTTATTAAAAAAGGAATTTTATTAATAATGTACCGAATTTGATACTCTAATGAAGTAATTACGAAAAAATATACATGGATAATCATTCAAAGTGATCAAGGATTCCAATATAATCCTATGAATGTAAAGCAATTTTTAAGTTTAATGGAATAACTATATCTATGGCTAGAAAAGAAGTTCCAATAGATGATTGATAAATAAAGATAAATTAATATATAAATTATAAACAGTAATTGAATATTTAGCTATATTGGAATTACATAATAAAAATCAAGGGCTAGATGAATGAGATTATAATTCGCCCTTGATTTTTAATTTAGTTTTTTATTTGATGTTTCCTATACAGGGGTCACATCAGTTTAAGAACGTTAGTTTTTCTTGCATAATTGGAAAGAACGTTTTTAATAAAAAATATTTACAAACAGCCGTATGCATGATAACATAAATACGTAATCAAAAAATAACAAGTATGGTATAAGCTGAAATTTAAGCCTGTAAGGGTATTTAGTTTTACAAACAGGAACATTAGATTGGTGACGGACGGTGCGCGAAATTCATTTTGCTTTTGTTCCTATAATATAACTTAGTGAGGAATTGTTATGAAATATATAATAAAAGAAGAAAAAGATTTTGTTAGGTTAGATAAATACTTAATGAATAAAACGGATATTTCAAGAAGTAAAATTCAGGAAATGATTAAGGAAGAACTAATTAGTGTAAATGGTAAAAAAACAAAAAATAGCTATATATTAAGATCAAGTGATATAGTAGAAATAATAGGTGAACTAAAAAAAGAAACTGATACTAAACCAGAAAGTATGGATTTAGATATAATTTATGAAGATGATGATTTAATGGTGATAAACAAACCCAGTGGATTAGTGGTTCATCCTGCTGCAGGACATTTTACAGGTACTTTAGTTAATGGATTACTTGCGCATACTAACGTTTTAAGTTCTAATAATGGAGATTTAAGACCAGGGATTGTTCACCGAATAGACAAGGATACTTCAGGACTTTTAGTGGTTGCAAAAAATGATAAAGCACATGAAAAATTATCAATGCAACTAAAAGATAAAACTTTATCGAGAGTTTATGTTGCTTTAGTTCAGGGAAGGATTAATCATGATACCGGAACAATCGATGCACCAATTGGAAGAGATCCATTTGACAGAAAAAAGATGTGTGTTACTGATGAAAATAGCAAAGAAGCTATAACCCATTTTAGGGTTTTAGAAAGATATAAAAACGCTAGCTTAATAGAGTGTAAATTAGAAACCGGAAGAACTCATCAAATAAGGGTACATATGAATTATATAAAACATCCGATAATTAATGATCCTGTTTATGGGACTAAGAAAAAGATCAGTGATTTTGGTCAAATGCTTCATGCGAAAGAAATTGGTTTTATACATCCTAAAACAAATGAGTATATGTCATTTAAGAGTGATGTGCCAAAAGAGTTTAATGAAATACTGAAAAAGTTTAAGGATGATTAGAAAATGTCAAATTAATTTTTGATATTTTTCTGCATTATTTTTTAAATATAGGATATGCTATTTATTATCAACACGTAAGATAGTAAGTAGTATGGTTATCAGCAAGGATAAGAACGATATAACAAGAATTTATCATAATGGTAGTAAATCTAAATATACTGACTTCTTTATAAAAGTTTGTTACCAAGTAAATAAGATATGTATTAACTAATGAAAAACACACGTTTTCAAATGCGTGTTTTTTTGTTATAATAGGTTGTGTTAAACAAATTCAGATAGGAGAAATTAAAATGTCAACTAGTGATAAAAAGGATTTATTAGTAATGAAATTTCTTCACTATTTTATAACAGAAAAAAACTATAATCCCGTTGTTGTACATGGTATTCAAAATGAGATATGGTTAGAAAATATGGATAGTGAATTTAGAATAGTTAGAATTGTAATGGGATATATTCACAATAAAGAGCAACTTGATTTTGATAACTTTAAAGTCAGCCGCTTATCAAAACAAATAAAAATGAAAACCTTTACGTTTAAAATGAAAGTACTAACATTATATTTAGATATAAATGATGATGTTGAATTAATTGGTAATAAAATAAATGTTCCAGTGCGGGTAAATAGTGAAAAAACGTTAAAAAATGATGAAACAATAAAAAGATATTTTAAAGATATGCCCGATAAACTTAAGTTTACTGAAGAAGGCGCTTTATTATATGAAAAGATAAATACTGATATATTAAAGAAAAACATAGATAATTCTGAGAAAATAAATGATTTATTTAGTCCTAAAAAACCAATTGTTACATATTTATTAATTAGTGTAATGAGTATTTTACTTATTTTAATGTATTTATCTGGAAGTGGATCAGTAGATTCAATGAGTGTTAATACACTTTATTCATTTGGGGCCTTAGTAAAAAATGGTTCTTGGATAAGGTTAATAACAAGTATGTTTTTACACATTGGTCTTATTCATCTTATTATGAATGCTTGGTCTTTAAAAATATTAGGTAAACAAGTAGAAAATTTTTTTGGACATATAAAAATACTTATAATATTTTTGTATAGTGGAATAGTAGGTAACTTACTTTCCGTAATACTTATGAGTGATAATACTATTTCAGCTGGTGCATCAGGTGCAATCTTTGGTCTTATGGGCGCTTTGGTATATTTTTCTATAAATCAAAGGACTTATATGGGTGAGGCACTAAAAAACGAAATACTGCCGGTTATTATAATTAACTTACTTATAGGGTTTATGGTTCCAGGAATTAATATATATGCACATATTGGAGGACTTATAGGTGGAGTAATTGTATCAACGTTTTTAGGAATAAAACATAAAACATCTAAATTTGAAAAAGTAAATGGTTTTATAGCATCTTTTATTTTAATAGGTGTACTTGTTTATTTAGCTTATTTTATGTAAAGGAAAAAAGTTTATGTTAGTATTTAGAATTATTTCATTTTCATTTATATTTATTGGTATTATAACCATGATAGTATGTAATTTTTTAACAAGAAAAAATAATAATAAACCAAAAAAGAAAAATAAATTGCATGATTTCTGTTTTTTAGTTCCAGCAAGATATGAATCTAAGGTTATTGAAGATTTGCTTTTTAGTATTAAAAAGCAAACCATTAAAGTTAATATGAAAGATGTGTATGTTATTGTAGAATCAAAAGATGATCCAACTGTTAATATATGCAATAAATATGGAGCTGGTGTTGTTATAAGAAAACACTTAGAACTTCAAAGGAAAGGGTATGCATTAGATGAGGCGGTTAAATATATATTAAAAGAAAATAAACATTATGATGCGTACTTTATATTTGACGCAGATAACGTTCTTGATAAAGATTATTTAAAAAACATGATCCCCATATTTAATAAAGGATATGATTTAGCTTCCGGATATAGAAATTGTAAGAATGGAAATCAAAGCGTTATAGCAGCGTGTTCTTCACTTACTTTTTCTCTTGTTAATACGGTATTTAATGATAAGAAAAATAAGAAAACCAGAAATATAACTTTTTCAGGTACCGGATTTTATATAAGGGGTTATTTAATAGAAAAATGGCAAGGTTATCCTTTTCATACTTTAACGGAAGATTATGAATTAAGTTCTTACGCTACACTAAATAATTTAACAACGTATTATAATATAAAATCAGTGTTTTATGATGAACAACCGCTTAGGTTTAAAGATACGATTAATCAAAGGGTAAGATGGATAAGAGGATATTTTGACGTTAGAAGATTGTATACTAAAAAGATGTTTAATGCACTTGATAAAAATGATCAAAATAATGGTTCTAAACTTGATGAAACTATTGGTATAATTCCTTATATATTTATGGTTTTGGGATTGGTTATTTGGTTTTTAGCGCTAGTGTTTTTTATAGCTTATAACTTGCTTTTAAGGAATATAATATGGAAGAGTCACACGCTTGAAATGTTAGTGTTTTTATTAACTGTTTATTTTGTACTTTTTACTATGACTTTGGTTATATTGATTTTAGAAAAAGATAAAATAGATATAAATAATAAAACTAAAATAAAAACTTTATTTATAAATCCAATCTTTATGATAAGTTATGTGCCATGCGCTATAAAAGCATTAACTAGTAAAAACATAACTTGGAAAAAAGTAGAGCATGGCAAACAAAAAGACTGAATATTAATCAGTCTTTTAATATTTTATCTGTGTTTTTAAAGTTTAATTTTGCAATCTTTTTTAGAATATCTTTACCATGCTTTTTTATTATTTTACGACCAAATTCATCGGTCTGTACGCCTGCTCCCTTAGGAACTGTTTTACCTAATTGTTTTGATATTTTATCCATTTCTTTAATGAATACGTATCTACTAATTAATGAACCGCAAGCAACAGATAAACATTTATCTTCAGCCTTTGTTGTAAAATCAATTTTTCTAAATACATTGTTTGATTCCTTTAAATACCCAAAGTAATTTTTTGGAAAACAAAACTGGTCAACCACAACTTTATCATAATTATAATTCCCTTTTTTCATTAATTTTAGTAATACTTTATTGTGTAAAATTGCTTTTATTTTATTCATGTTATAATCTGGGTGATTATTATATTCTTCATTGGTATATATTACAGTTTCATAAGGAATTCTTTTAATTATCTTTGGTACTACCTGTAATATTTTTAAATCATTTAACTTTTTAGAGTCTCTAACCCCAAGTTCTTCTAAAAACTCTATATCTTTTTTTGAAACATAAGCAGCTGTTACTACAATTGGACCAAAATAATCTCCTGTTCCAACTTCATCGGAGCCTATCGAGTTTATGTAGTAATATTTTTTTCTTTCTTCGTAAAGTTTTCTTTCATCCTTTTTTTCTTTTTCTTTCTTCTTTTGTTCTTCTGGTGTTTTTCCGTTATTTAAATGAGCTTCCATATCATGCCACATATTAGCATCTACGTCTGCTGAAATACCCTGAAACATTACTTTACCAGATTCATAAAGAGTAATTATTGTTCCTCCTTCTTCAGCTTGAAAAATGGCGTACGGTGGAGTCTTTTCTCTTTTTTTACTTTCATAATATTCCGCCATTTTTTGTTTTGTATTATCACTTATCTTAAATACAACTACCATGTAACTCACTTCCTTACGAATATTTTAGCATAAAAAGAAAATATTTAAAATAAACTAGACATTTTAATGTAAATATTTTATATGTAATATGTATTTTTAAAGAAAAATATTATATAATAAAATTATGAAATAAGAGGGAATAAAAAATGGGAGTAATAGATATAATAATTATTTTAGTTTTTGTTTTTGGTGGATACTTAGGTTACCAAAGAGGGTTTATTAAGGGTTTAAGTGATTTTGTTGTTCTTTTTGTGACTTCTTTTTTAGCAGGTAAAATTAGTGATTTATTATTTGGAATGCTTTATAAAATTTTCCCGTTTTTTAATTTTTCTGGAAAGTCGGAAGGATTAAAAGCAATTAATATTATATTATGGAAATTAATACTTTATATTTTAATTATTATTATAATGATATTTTTAATAAGAAAGTTTTATATTAAATTTAAAATAAAGAATAAAATAATGGATAGTATGATAGAGGCTAACATGATAACCAAAATTTTTGGAGTTGTTATATCAATACCGCTTACGCTAATTTTATTATTTAATATAATGTTGGTTGGATTATCGCCAAATTTTAATTTAACTAGCGTTAACGATTCAAAACTAGCGAGTACTATTATGGAAAAAACACCTGTTCTTTCAAAAGAGAATATTAATTTATATAGAAATCAAAAGTATATCATAGAAAGAATAAACGAAGATGATAATACGATAGAGAATTATAAAAATATTAATAATGACATTGTTAATAATATTATTAATACTAGTTTAGTTTCCGAAGATAAAATAGAATTTTTAGAAAAGAAAAATAAATTAATTGGAACAAGAAAAGAATTAAAAGAGAATAACAAAGATGCTGAAGAAGCTTTAGATAGCAGTAGTAATAATAGTTCAGATGATACTTTGAACTCAACAGAAGACACAAAATCTTATGAAAATGAGGTTGACGATAATCAAGAAGATGATAATCAAGAAGATGATAATCAAAAATATTATGATTTATCAACCCAAGAAGAAGATTATATTGATGAATCCGATGTTATAATAGAAGAGGAAATACCAGGTGGTGAATTTGATGATAGTGCCGAAGAAAATGAAGAAATAGATTATTGTGAAGAATTCCCGGGAGATTGTTAAATAAAGGAGATAAAATTATGATTAAGAATATAAATGAAAAAGATTTTGAAAAAGAAATTAGTAGTCAAAAGGTTTTAGTAGATTTTTTTGCAACATGGTGTGGTCCATGTAAAATGCTTGGATTTGTAATGGAAAAATTTGATAAGAAGGACATTATACCAATATTAAAAGTAGATGTTGATAAAGCAGACGAATTATCAAATAGATATAAAATATTTTCTGTTCCTACTTTAGTAGTATTTGATAACGGGAAGGAAATAAAAAGAAGATCTGGTTTTATGAGTGAAGATGAATTGGAAAAGTGGGTGACGAATAATGAAAAATAAAAAGGGTTTTACCCTAATTGAGTTGCTTGCAGTCATAGTAATACTTGGTATTCTTTTATCTATAAGCATTATTGCGGTAAACAAGATTAGAAAAAAACAAGAAGAAGAAAACAGAAAAAACGTGATAAATAGTATATTAACAGGCGCAAAAAAATATGCATCTGAAAATAGATATATTTTAAACGCTTTACCAAATAGTATTTCGGTATCAGATTTAAGAGATGGTGATTATGTTGACTTTGATGATAAAGAATATTTAAATAATTTAGTCGATGAAAAAGTATATATTACATCGTGTGGTGACGAATCAGGACTTAAACTAAAATATTCTGTTGCAGGATATAATGATTGTGGTTGTGATCAACAACCAGATAGTGCAACATCAGCAAATCCGATATGTGAAGATTAAAAGAAACTAATTTATTAATTAGCTTCTTTTTTTATTATAAATTTATCGATTTCTATAGGGTATTTATCTTCTTCATAAATAAATTCGTAAATAATGTTTTCGTCGAATTCTTTATATGTTATTTTATAATTTTTTAAAATATAATTTACGTTATTTACATCTTTATAATCAAATTCAATTCTTATTTTGTATTCTTTTTTTATAGGAATTATGTTTTCATCTATTAGGCTTTCACTTACAGAATTAGTATATGCTCTGACAAGTCCTCCAGCACCTAACTTAATTCCTCCAAAATATCTTATAACAACTGCTAAAACGTTGTTTAATTTTTTATTTTCTAATACGTTTAAAATTGGCATACCAGCGGTATGAGAAGGTTCTCCGTCATCATTAAATCTTTTTGTGTTATCCAGTATGTATGCAAAGCAATAATGGGTGGCATCTTTATATTTCTTTTTTAAATTATTTAATATGTTATTAACGTCTTTTTCTTTATCTATTTTATATATATAAGTTATGAACCTTGATTTATTAATAATTATTTCATTTTTAACGTTTTCTTTAATAGTAAACATGTTAAATCACCAAAAACATTATAAATGATTATTTCATTTTAATCAAATTTATTATATAATGTTAATAAGAAGAAAATGGTGATAACGTGATTAATATTAAAACTGATTCTAGAAAAGTAAAACCTGGTGATATATTTGTGGCACTGCGTGGTATTGTAGGAGATGGGCATACCTTTATTCCTAAAGCTATAGAAAATGGTGCGTCTTTAATTATTGCGGAAGAGGGAGAATATTCTATTCCTTATGAAATAGTAAGTGACTCCAGGGAATACCTTAATAACTATTTAAAAGAAAATTATAATAAATTTTTAGAAGAGATGCATTTAATAGGAATAACTGGTACTAACGGTAAATCAACGGCTGCGTATCTTATTTATGATACTCTAAATAAACTTGATAAAAAGTGTTGCTACATTGGAACAATTGGCTATTTTAGGGAAAAGAAAATATTTGATATGCCAAATACTACTCCAGAAGTAACTGAAATATATGACATGTTAATAGATGCTTATGATGTTGGATATAGATATGCGGTAATAGAAGCTTCTAGTGAAGGACTTTTACATAGAAGATTAGAAAACGTTCCTTTTGAGCAAGCCATTTTTACTAATTTAACCCAAGATCATTTAAACATTCATGGCACCATGGAAAATTATGCCAGATGTAAGCAAAAGTTATTTAATCAAATAAGACCTGGCGGAAAAGCAATCATAAACTATGATGATCCTAATAAGAGTATTTTTTTGCTTGATTATAATAATAATATTACTTATGGGTTTACTGGCGGGGATTATCGTGTAAGCGATTATCAAATGAGTATAATGGGTACTAGTTTCACTTTTATAAGTGATGGTGTAAAACAGAACATAAAAGTGCCTTTAATAGGTAAATATAATATATATAACGTTCTTGTAACAATTATATCTTTATATGAATTAGGTTTTACATATTCTGAAATATATAGCGTTTTATTACATGTTAATTCTCCAGCAGGAAGAATGGACATGGTTGAGTATAAGAACAACAGAATAATTATTGATTATGCACATACACCTGATGCGGTATTAAATGTTATAAGTTCAGTAAAAGAAGTGTGTGATGGAAAAATATATACTGTGTTTGGGTGTACTGGAGATAGAGATAGAACAAAAAGACCAATAATGACAAAAATAGTTACAGATTTATCATATAAAGTGGTTATTACTTGTGATGACATTCATAATGAGGATCCTAACCAAATAGTAGATGATATGCTAAAAGGCTTAAATAACACTAATTATGAAGTAGAGTTAGATAGAAAGAAAGCTATAATAAAAGGTATTAATTTTTTAACTATTAATGATGCTTTACTTATATTAGGTAAAGGTCATGAAGAGGTAATGATCGTTAAAAATAATGAGAGAATACCGTTTAATGATAAGAAAACGGTACTTGAATATTTAGAAAGTAATAAAGTAATTAGGATTGAAAAGATAGATGACTAAAATAAGTTATCTGTCTTTTTATGGATAAAAGGAGGATGTTATGAAAACAAAGTACAAAAGAATATTAATTAAATTAAGTGGAGAAGCACTTGCAGGAAGTAAAAAAACAGGAGTATGTTATGATACGGTTTTAGATATTTGTAAAAAAATAAAAGAAGTTAATGATATGGGGGTAGAAGTAGGAATAGTAGTAGGGGTGGTAACTTTTGGAGAGGAAGACAAAATGAAGAGTTTGATAGGGCGACAGCAGACTATATAGGTATGCTAGCAACCACCATGAATGCATTAACAATAAATGATACATTTAGGCAACTAGGAGTTGAATCTAGGGTACAAACCGCTATAGAAATGAGACAAGTAGCTGAATTTTACATAAAAGGACGTGCCCATAAACACCTAGATAAAAATAGAATAGTAATATTTGGTTGTGGGACAGGATCTCCATTTTTCTCAACTGATACCGCATCAGCTTTAAAAGCAGCAGAAATTCATGCGGACGCATTAATTAAAGCAACTAACGTAGATGGAGTTTACGATAAAGATCCTAACAAATATAATGATGCAAAAAAGTATGATGAAATATCTTATTTAGATGTTTTAAATAAAAAACTTAAAGTAATGGATTCAACCTCAACTACTTTATGCATGGATAATGATATTCCTATAATAGTAGTTAATATAAGCAACAAGAACGATTTAAAAAATGCTGTTATGGGTAAAAAAGTTGGAACTATTATAAAATAGTTCTCTCACTTTTGACAGTTTAATCTGTATATGATAACATATTAGCACTTAAACAGAAAGAAGGATATATTATGGTCACATATAAAGAAATAAAAAGTTTTTTTATAGCGATGATATGAAAGAAACAACTGAAACTTTATTGAAAAGATATGAACCTACTAACTTAGATAAGTTAGATATATTACGCGTAATATATCCAGTTATAAAAAGCAAACCGGAATTAGATGAAAAAGTAATAGAAAAAGTAGATGATACGATTAGAAGAATACTTTTTCCTAAATCATATGTTCAAAAAGAATCATGTGATAAGATATATGAAGAATGGAAACAAGGTGATTTAAATTCTTTTAATAAGTTAGTAGAAAGAAATTTGCACTTACCTAGTTTAATATTAAGTAAAATAAAATTTGATTCTCCTTTTGATAATGACTTATTTGAAGAAGGTATTATCCTTGTAATATTATATTTAAAAAAATATAATATTACATATTCTACAATACTTTCATCATATTTAAACCATAGTTTAATACGACCACTTACATCAATGGTAAAAGAGCGTTATATAAAAGAGGATAAAGAAATATATATTAATTCTATAAATTCGAATCCAGTTCTTTTAACACATAAAGATGATTATTATTATGAGTGTGTTAATGATTTTATAGAAAAAGATAATTTTAATTTAATTAAAGATATTTTATTTAAAACATCTCATTTAAGTTTTTTAGAAAAAACTGTTTTAATGGCAACGTTGGGGCTAATTAATGATTTTCCTATTAAGAGTGTTGAGTTAGCACAATACTTTGGTTGCGTTCCTCAAAATATTAATCAAGCCTTAAAAAATGCTTTGTCGAAAGTAGAAAAATTAAAGTGTATGCAAACATCTCCCGAAATATATAACTATAATATAAAGTTTAAATATAGTATATTTAAGTATTTTTGTTCAGATAAAAAAATAGTTTTAAATTGTATGGATGATTTAGATCAAGAAGAAATAGAATTAATAAAGTATGTATGGGGGAATGATTTTTCATCTATGAAAAATTTATCCGATATTAACTTTACTAGTGAACAAGTGGTTATATATTATAAGGCAATAGCAAAAATATATAAAAACATAAAAATGGCGGCGATACATTTTAATACTGTTAAAGAAAAGAAAAAAAATAATAAAGATAATGATAAAGAGACTCTGAATACTGTTATTAATATAAACCGCAATATGTCTTTTTATCAAATTAAATTAAAAACAGATATTTATTTAAAAAATAATGTAAATATAAATAGTATTTTTTTAAAAATTTCACAAAATAATAACGTTGTAGATTATTTATTTTTTATGGTGGATTATGATATAGATAAAATTTCTATTGCTACTAATTTATCAATTCATGAAGTTGAAAGTATTTTAAAAGAAAATAAAAGTATAAAACAAACAATTATTGATACTATTAATAATATCTCTGGTTTCACGACGAGTGTTGATGAAGAAAAAGGTCAAGCTTATATAAAAAAATAAATGCTTGATCTTTTTTATGATATAATAGCCCTAGGTGATTTTTTATGGATAAGATTAGAGAAAAATTAAAGTTATTAACTACTGAACCTGGCTGTTATTTGATGAAGAATAATAATGGTGCTATTATTTATGTTGGTAAAGCAAAAAATTTAAAAAGAAGAGTAAGTTCGTATTTTAATAGAGAACATATTGGTAAAACTAAAGCTTTAGTTGAAAATATTAAAGATTTTGAATACATAGTAACATCAACAGAAGTAGAATCGCTGCTCCTTGAAATAAATTTAATTAAAAAATATTCACCTAAATATAATATTTTACTTAAAGATAATAAAACTTATCCATATATAGAGATAACTAACGAAAAGTATCCAAGACTTATTATTTCAAGGCCAAGAAACGTGAAAAATCATAAAGGAAAATTATTTGGACCATATCCAAATGCAAATGCTGCAAGAAAAACAGTTCAATTATTAAACAGGATATATCCTTTTAGAAAATGCCATACCGTGGATAAAAAAGTGTGCTTATATTATCATATAGGACAATGTTTAGGGTATTGTGAAAATAAAGTTTCTAAAGATGAAATGAAACGAATGATTAGTGAAGTCACTAGCTTTTTAAAAGGTAATTATGATGAAGTTATTAAAAAAATAAAAAAGTTAATGGTGGAAGCATCTGATAACCTAAATTTTGAAAGAGCAATCGAATATAAAGAAATGTTAGAGTACATAGATAAAGTCCTTGAAAAACAAAAAATAAGTTTAAATGATAACATAACAAGAGATGTAATTAATTATTGCGTGAAAAATGATTATATATCATTTCAAGTATTGCATTTAAGAGACGGGAAAATAAACATGAGAGATGGAGAGGTTTTTCCTTTGATTGATGAAGTAGAAGATACTTTATCTTATTACGTAACTAGTTTTTACGATAAAAACGAGATTCCAAAAGAAATATTAGTAAGTTACGATTTTGATATTAAATTACTTGAAGAAGCACTTAATACAAAAGTATTAGTACCTCAAAAAGGACTTAAGAAAAAATTAGTTGAAATGGCTTATGATAATGCCAAGGTGGTATTGGAAGAAAAGTTTGAACTTATCGTAAGAAATGATAAAAGAACGTTTGGCGCTAACGAAGAACTTGGAAAATTAGTTGGAATATCAAATTTAAAAAGAATTGAAACCTTTGATAATGCTCATTTATTTGGTACTTATACAGTTAGTGGTATGGCTGTGTTTACTAATGGTAAACCAGATAAAAAAGAATATCGTAAATATAAGATAACCTCAAATTCAAAAGATGATTATCATACGATGCAGGAAGTTATTTATAGGAGGTATTATAGAGTACTTCATGATAAATTAGATAAGCCTGATTTAATAATAGTAGATGGTGGTATTATTCAAGTTAACGCTGCTAAGGAAGTATTAAATAGTCTTTATTTAGATATTCCTGTAGTTGGTTTAAAGAAAAATGATAAACATACGACTACGGCTTTAATAAGTTCTGAAAAAGAATACGAAATAGATAAAACATCAGATGTATTTCATCTTTTAACAAGAATTCAGGATGAAGTTCATAGATATACAATTAGTTACCATAAAGACATCAGAAGTAAGGGTAGTCTGTCAAGTATTTTAGATAACGTTCCTGGTATAGGTTCTAAAAGAAAAAAGGAACTTTTAAAAAAATATAAAACTATTACTAAATTAAAAAGCTTATCTAAGCAAGAATTACAAGAGAATTTACCAAAAAAAGTATCAGAAGATTTATATGAGTTTTTAAAAGAATATAAAAAAGATTAGAAGAAATTCTAATTTTTTTAAATTTTTAGAGGAATTTTAAAAAGTATGGCTAACTATAAGTATGAGAGGGCCTATATGGGTTAGTAGCTTTTCATCCTAATATGAATATAAATGGTGGTGATATTATGAAAAGTGAAACTAGGTTTCAAAAAGTAAATAATACTTCTTTTACTTATAATAATCATACTAGTATTTAAGATATAAAAGAAAAAGCGCAACTATACCCAGGAGGGAGTACGCTTTTTTTCTTAAAAAACTTTATGGATAGCTACCAACCTTAAGTTAGGTGCTCTTACTAATTAAATTATGTAAATATCGAAGTAAGGAGGTTTTATGAAAAAAGAATTAATTATTATTAGTGTTATGATTTTATTTATAGGAATAATTTGGGGAGCTAGCTTTATTTTTATAAACGATAAAAAAATTAATACAAAAAAAATTAACACAATATCATTAAATCAAAAAGAAAAAAGAGAACTTTATGCAAAAAGTATTCCTAAAGTAGATCAAGAATATACAATTTCATATGATTATAGTAATAATATTTATACTAAATCAGTAAAAAGTGAAGAAACATCAGAAGGTATAAATATTAGTAATGATAGTGAAATAAATATTTTAGAAAATAATTCTACGCAAAACGAAATTGTAAAAGAAGAAATAATTCAAACGGAAAGTAATGAAAATAACGTTGAAGAAATTATTTCTAACGTTAGTAATTCACCAACTGAAACAGATGTTACGGATTCCATTAAAATGAATGAGGAAGAAAATAATAATGATTCATCTGAAGATGTTACTAATGAAGCCATACCGATACAAAACGAATCAGTTAATTTAAAAAATGGATTTTATCAAGAAGAAGGCAGTACTTATTATTACGAAAATGATATTAAAGTAACCGGTTTAAAAAATATAAATGGTGTTAATAATTACTTTTCACCGTCAGGTAAATATTTAGGAACTAACAATATTAAAGTAATAGATGTCAGTTATTATCAAAAAGATATCGATTGGGATAAGTTTGCAAAAGAAAGTGATTGCTATGGAGTAATATTAAGATTAGGATATTATGAAACGTTAGATAAAAAATTTGAAAGAAATATATGTGAACTCAAAAGACTTAATATTCCATATGGAATATATTTGTTTAGTTATTCAAGTACCTTAAATGGTGCAAAAAAGGAGGCTAATTTTACTAATAACATGATTACTAAATATGATATTAATCCTACTTTAGGAATTTATTATGATATAGAAAGTTGGAGCACTAAAACTAGTAATTCTAATAATATAACAAAGTCTATGTATGATGCTATCATACAGCATTATATAAATAGTGTTAGTTATTATACAAATTATAAATATAAAGTAAAAGTATATTCAGGAAGATGGTATGCTATGAATAGATTGGGTAGTATATCTAAAAAGTATGTTGATTGGGTTGCCGAATACAATAAAACTTGTAAATACGATAGTGAATACTCAATGTGGCAATATACTTCAAAAGGAAGCGTACCTGGCATAAAAGGTAACGTTGATATTAGCTATCTTTACTAAACAAGTTTATTATGTTAGAATGACTAATAAAAAAAGTGAGTACAACTTTATGACTAAAAAGAATGCTATTCACCTCATTAAACAAAATATTAATCCATGTGTTTTAAATTCTAAAAACATACATGATACTAATGCTATGCTTATGCGTTTGGAATTGATATTCCGATAAGTGATCCGAAAGATGCTAAAATGTAAGTCGATCTAGATAAAATAATAAAGTATAATTATATTAAAATTTATAAATTAATAAAAAGGAGTTTAAAATTGAACTCCTTTTAAAACCATCTTCTAGGTGGGTATGGATAATAAGGGCCTGGTTGATAGTAGTATACTGGTGGTCTATTATTGTTATTATTCCAAAATGATGGTGCAATAGCAGCGCCTGTTACACCACCTAGTAGAAATGGGAATACAAACCCTCCGGCTAATCTTTCATCGTTTGAGTTTGAAGTTGTTTTATATTTTGTATTTGTAGGCATGTAATAACCATAAGATATGTTATTTGATGGAACCATATTTGACATTTGATAACTTTGATTCATAATTTTTTCCTCCTTGTCATATTATATGAAAATAGAAGATAAATGACATACATACATAAAAACATACTTTCTTGACAATTATTATTGTTGATGCGTTAATAACTACTTGTTATTATTTTTAGTGGTGAAAAGTAAATGGGTTCTTTAGAAAGATTTAAAGATAAATCAATTTTAATGGTTGGTGGAAACGAGTCTATAGGTGTTCTTTGTGCAGTGCGCGGAAAAGATAAAGAAGGCTTTATCAAAATATAGCGATGAGTTTAAAATAATGGCTGATTTTATATATAGGTTTAATGAGCCGTAGATACATTAGCATTAAGTAATTTATCTAGTTATATAGATATAACCTCAGTTGGAGATTACTGTGCTAAATTTGGTATCGATTTTCGTTGCACAAAAAAGGGGCATGAACATTTAGTAAACCTTGCTTTAAATAGCATTAAGAATAATAATAAAGAAATTATTCACATTCCAAATAGAAAGATAGAAAAAGATAATATGGGATTAGATGAAATAATAGAAGATGCAAAAAAACGTTTATCCGCTTATGAAAATGCTATAAAAACAGGTAATTATGAAAATACTATTCTATCTAGTTTTGCTGATGCTTATAAAAAGCAGTTATGTGAATCATTATTAAATGAACACACAAATGAAATAGAAGTTTATAAAATGGCTAAAAACTTTGGTATTAAATAATATTACTTAATGTTCGCATATGTGTTATAATTGTTTATAGCATATAAGTGAATTTTTTGGTGGTGAAGTAAATGGGTAAAATAAAAGTAATGGATGATATTTTAGCTAACAAAATAGCGGCAGGAGAGGTTGTTGAAAAATGTGTCTCAGTGGTTAAGGAGTTAGTTGAAAATAGTGTTGATGCAGGTGCTGACGAAATAAAAATAGAAGTTGAGGAAGCTGGAACAAAACTTATAAGGGTAATAGATAATGGTAGTGGTATGGAACATGAGGATGCTCTTTTAGCGTTTGAAAGACATGCGACTAGCAAACTTTTAGATGAAATGAATTTGTTTAGAATATCCTCTTTAGGTTTTAGAGGAGAGGCACTTCCTTCAATCGCATCAGTTTCAGAAGTTGTTTTAAAAACCTCAACAGGTAACGTTGGAACAAAACTAGAAATAAAGGGTGGTAAGCTAATTAGTGACGAAGCATCAGATGCAAGAAGAGGAACAGAAATAACAATTAAAAACTTATTTTTTAATACCCCGGCAAGACTTAAATATTTAAACAGTATTTATAGTGAACTAGCTAACGTATGTGAATACGTAAATAAGATGGCTCTTTCTTATCCAGAAAAAAAGTTTACCTTAATAAGTGACGATAAAGTTTTATTAAATACTGATGGTTCTGGTAATTTACTTAAGGTAATAAAAGAAATATATGGTTCTGATGTTGCAAGAAAAATGAGAAAAATATCAGTTTTTAATGATGATTATGATGTTGATGGCTTCGTTTCACTACCAGAAGTCACAAGGTCATCTAGAACGCATATGATTACGCTTGTTAATAATCGTGTTGTAAGAAACATTGAGCTAAATCGTGCAATAAATGATGCATATCATACATATAAACCAGAAACTAGATATCCTATTGTAGTTCTTAATATTAATACAGATCCATCACTGGTTGACGTAAACGTACATCCATCCAAATTAGATATAAAATTTAGTAATTTTGAAGATTTAAAGGATTTGATAAGAAGGGGTATTAAAGATGTTTTAGATAAAGCTTTATTAATACCTAAAATAGAAAAAAAAGAAGTAAAGGAAGAAAAAAACAAAATAGAATTACAGCAATTAAACCTTGAAAGAGAAAACGTAATAGAAAGTGATACCATCGATTATTCTGTATTTGATGAGCCTGTTATGGAAGTAAATGAAGATATAGTAGATTATAATGAAGAGGAACAAGTAAATTTTGATGAAGAAAAGAAAAAAGTTATAATGCCTGAAATGTATCCAGTTGGCCTTGCTAAGGGTACGTACATAATATGTCACAATGAACTTGGACTTTATATGATAGACCAGCACGCTGCAAAAGAAAGAATAAATTATGAGGGTTATTTAAAAGCTTTTGGTAATCCTAGAAGCGATAGTATAAAGATGCTTATACCTTTAACTTTAGAATTTCCTAATAATGAGTTTATAATAATTAAGCAAAATATAAATATATTAAATGATATGCATTTTGATATTGAAGAAAATGGTATCAATACGTTTGTTATTAAAGAGCATCCAACGTGGATTAAAGAAGGTTATGAAATTGATAGTATAAAGAAAATACTTGAGGTTATAATTAGCGAAGAAAAAAACTTTACCATCGAAAAATTCAGGGAAAAGGCTGCTATTATGCTTAGTTGTAAGATGGCTATCAAAGCTAACATGAACATTTCACATGAAGAGATGGAAAGTTTAATAGATGATTTAAGAAAATGCGAAAATCCATATACTTGTCCGCATGGAAGACCAACAACTATATTTTATAGTAACTATGAATTAGAAAAATTATTTAAAAGGGCTATGTAATATTTATTGTAAATATATTGATAAAAGAAATATTATATGATATTATAGAAAACAATTTAAATCAGGAAGGAAAATTATGAATAGAGATTTTATGCATACAAAATATTATAATGAAGTAAAAAAAGAAACAAAAATCAAAATATTTAAAAAAAATATTAATTCAAAAAGTATAGATGAAATAATATATTTTATAAATGAAATAGGTTATAGAAAATTATCTGAAAAAGATCGTGAGCTATTTGTAAATCATGTTATACAAAGAGGAAAAGCAAAAGAAATTTATGAATTTATGTACAAGGTAATAGAACCCTTACATCATTACACTTTAGATGAAGCAAATGTATTGGCGTACGCTATGTTAAGAACGAAAAATGTTGAATATATCGAAAAGTTTGCTTTTGATTGTCGTCATATAGATATTGAGTATTTTATTGATCTTGCAAATTATTTAGTTGAAACAAAAGGAAGCATAGGTAGATTATTAGATGTAGTAAAAGGTTGGTCAATAGACCTTATTGATTTTTTTGTTAGTAAAATCAAGAATTTGACAGAATATGAAATAAATGAAATATTATCAGTTCTTATTGAAATAAAAAATTCAAGACATATTTATAAATTTATAGTTAATGTTAAAAATTTAACTTATAATAACATAATTAATAGTTTAAATGGTTTTATATCATCTCCTACACCACCTAATTACGTTGATTTTTTTGAAATAATAGAATTAAGATATAGTGATACTTTATTGAAATTAAAAGATTTTATAATAGAAACTAAAAACTTACGTTTAATAGCATCATATTTGTTTATTACGTTAGATGTAGATCTTATAAATAAATTATTTGGTGATGTGCAATCTTTTATAAAATATTTAAGATTGGAAAAAGATTATTTATATATTAGTGATGAAGTTATTAACCTAATAGAATCTAAGCTTACATTTGGGTATGTAGATGATAATATTGATGGATACTTAACTGAAAAAGAAAGTAAGCTAACTAAAAAATAAAGTTATGTAATTTGACATAGCTTTATTTTTATGTATAATAACCATTGTTTGGTGATAATTATGAAAAATATATATTTAACAAGTAAACAAATAGAGAGACTAGAACCAATCTCAAGTAGTAATTTTGGCTCTTGTTTTAATTATAAAAAGGGTGTTTTAAAAGTGTTTAGATCTGACATACATTTTGATATGATATCAGACATTAATAAAAATCTAAAAAGGGAATCTAATATTGTAATGTATCCGAAATATAAATTATATAAGGTTGAATTTTTAAAAATAAAGCCCAATGGATATTATATGAATAAAGCGCCTGGGATTGATCTTAAAACTATGGTATTTGACATAAAAGTTGGAGAAGCAGATCTTTCGTTTGATGATTTTTTAAGTTTGTATTATGATAAATTTATACTAGAATTAAAAAAAAGAAGCAGCATTGTTGAATGATGTAAAAATGCCACATGTATTTATCGATGATAATTTTTATTTAATAGATACAGATTTTTATTCTGATGCTCTTAGTTCAAGTGATGAAACTTATAAACGAAATTTATTAGAAGTTAATTCTTGTTTTGATAACTTCTTATGTTGTTTTTTTGGATATATATCGCCTAAATATGATGTTTATACAGACGAAGAAATGGAAGCTTTAAAAACTGAAAGATACATTGATGATAAAATTAGTTATATAAGAGAATTAACTAATGATTCGGTCGATACGTTTAGAAAATTAAATGAGTATAAAAGAGGATGATAAAATGATAATAGTGGTAGTAGGGCCAACTGGTGTAGGTAAAACAAAAATGTCGATAGAACTTGCTAAAAAATATGATGCAGAAATTATATCTTGTGATAGCATGCAAATATATAAAAAGATGGACGTTGGAACTGCTAAGGTAACAGAAGAAGAAAAAGAAGGAATTATACATCATTTAATAGATATAAAAGATGTAAATGATGATTATTCTGTTTATGATTACCAAAAGGATGCAAGATGTGTTCTTGATAAATTATTATCTAATAATAAAAACGTTATAATAGTAGGAGGAACAGGGCTTTATTTGAAGGCTTTGTTATATGATTATAAATTTAATGAATCACATGATAAAAAAGATTTTTCATCATATACCAATGAAGAACTTTATGAAATGGTTTTAAAAATTGATAAAGATTCTAAAATACATATAAATAACAGACAACGTTTAGAGAGTTTTTTAAATAACCATGAAATAGGTGAAGAAAAAAAAGTAAGTAAATTGTTATATAAAGATGTTAAAATAATCGGTCTTACAAGACCTAGAGAAGAGTTATATAGTGCTATTAATGATCGTGTAAATAAAATGATTAATGCTGGTCTAATTAATGAAGCTAGGTATTTTTATGATATGAAGGTAAATAGTAAAGCAATTAATACAGCAATAGCGTATAAAGAATTATATTTATATTTTGATAAAAAAATAAGTTTAGAAGATGCTATAGAATTAATAAAACAAAGAAGTAGAAACTATGCAAAAAGACAATATACCTGGTTTAAGAATCAAATGAACGTAAAATGGTTTGACATTAATGTAGATAATTTTAATAAAACAATAGATGATGTCGTTAATTATATTGAAAATAACAAATAAATCCTGTATCATATTATTATAAAGGATGTGTTAATATGGCAAAAGGTAAAGTAGGTAGACCCTCAAAATTAGATAAAGATACAATGAAAGCAGCTAATATTAGTTTTACAATTGTTATAGTTATACTTTTATTATTGTTATCTTTAACTGCGTTAACGATTGTTAGTCCTGAAGCTTATGAGGCTTTAAAAGCAAGTATAGCTAATTTATTTAAATAAAAAGGAATCCCAAATAGGGATTTTTATTTTGCTTCTATATAAATTGATGTGTCAAAGTTATGCTCATTATCTTCTTTTGATAGTAAAGTGTTTGTGTCAATTAGGAAGTAATCATCTTTTAATGCATCGGAACCATCGCTCATTATTGGATCATCCCAAGTAAGATCTAGGTGAAGCCATTTACCTTCTACGTATATTAAATTCCATACGTGGGTATTTGATGATATTCTATAATTTTTAACATTTAATTTTTCTAAAAATAAACCCATTGCATCAGTGTATCCACTACATATTCCAACTCCGTCAAACAAAACCCCGTATGCTGTGCTAGAATTAATATCTGAAACCCCTGTTTTGTTATTAGTGTCGTATTTTGTGTGGTTAATTATATAGTCATGAAATATTTTTATATTTTCACGGACGTTTTTACTAGAATCATAATTTTCTTTATAGATTTCATTAACTTTATCATTTATTTTTTTTATTTGTTCTTCGGTATATCTGTTTTCCTTTTTTAAGGTTACTTTACCTGTAGAAGTAAACGTAGTATTAACCTTTTCAAAGGTATTAAAGGGATGTACAAAATTACTTAAATCAGTTAAATAGGTATTATTTTGAACTATTTCTTTTATATCATTAACACAATCTAAATAATCCGGATCACATTTAACCATGTATTCGCTCCATCCAGCATCTAAAAAAGTGTATATCATATTTTTTACTTCTGTTTTATTTTTTAGCGTGGTATCGGTATTAATTTTTAAATATTCATAGTTTTCCTCTTTTTTATAATCATTACTAGTAAGGGTTTGCTTTATATCTGATTGCAAATATTTACTATAAATATATTCTATTTTATTTGTTAATAAATAATAATTATCTTTTATAAGATAAAAACATATTACAATTATAATTACAACGAATGCTATTTTTATAAGCTTTTTTATATTCATATTATCACCATAAATATTATACCAATAAAGTATAAAAAAAAGAAGTAAAACTACTTCGTTTCATTTACTTTTTTAGATAAGTCAGATTTTAAACGAGCTGCTTTATTTTTTGTAATGATACCTTTATTACATGCTTTATCGATTCTTTTGTTAGCAACGTTAAGGTTTTCTTGTGTAGCTTCTTTTCTAGCTTTTTTAACAGCTGTTTTCATGGCTCCTTTAGGAACTATATTAGAATTATGTTTAACGGCTGTAACCTTAACTCTTTTCTTAGCGCTTTTAATATTTGGCATTTTTTCACCTCCTAAGGCACATAACTTCTTATAGTTTATCAAAAAAAATACAAAAAATCAATAATAATTACTATTTTTGGTAAAAATATAATTAGGTGATAAATTATGCATAACATAGATTTAAAAAAATATGAAATTAGAACTGATATGGCAATCGATTTAACTGAAAAGGATAAAAAAACTTTTAAACCTGAAAGTTATACAAAAAATGGAGTAAAAGTATCGTGGATAGACTTAAGAGAAAACAATAACATAGGTAAGAAACCAGGAACATATCTAACTTTAGAATTTAGTGATGTAACAGATGATGATACAAAAAAAATGGTATCTGATGTATTTAAAGATGAGTTTAAAAAAATGCTTGATGTTGTTGGCTATAAAAAAAGTATGAAAACAACTGTGATTGGACTTGGAAATTCAAAATCAACGCCCGATGCTTTAGGACCGTTTGCAATAGATAAAATAATAGTAACTAAACATTTTTTTGATATGAACATAGACGTTGATGAAAACTTTTCAAACGTATCAGCTTTTTATCCTGGAGTAACAGGGTCAACTGGTATTGAAACAACTGATTTTATTTATGGTGTCGTAAATGAAGTAAAACCAGACCTAGTAATAGTTATTGACGCTTTAGCATCTACTTCCATATCCAGGGTGAATAAAAGTATTCAGGTATCTAATACTGGTATTTCTCCAGGAAGTGGAATAGGTAATAAAAGAAAGGAAGTATCAAAAGAAACGCTTGGAGTTCCGGTTATTGCGGTTGGCGTCCCAACGGTTGTTGATGCTGTTGTAATTGTTTCGGATACAATAAATTATATGACAAAAAATTATTCATATAATAAAAATTTTCAGAAGAAAAAAGTATCCAAATTTGTAAATAGACCAGTTAACTATTTAAAGGATAATGTTGATGTGACAGATGATGATAAGAAAACGTTACTAGGCCTGGTTGGAACATTAAATGAAAACGAACTTAAAAATTTAACTTATGAGGTATTAACACCTATTGGATATAACCTAATGGTAACTCCAAAAGAAGTAGATTTCGTAATAGAAAAGTTAAGTGACGTAATAAGTTACGCGATAAATCACAGTTTACACGAAATATAATTTGATGTATAGATGTATAATACCTCTTAAGAAAAAAGGTGCTTTTTATGTTTGCGACTGAGCAAAATATAGAAAACTTAAAAAGGGCAGAAGAAATAAAAGACAGGCTTGATAAATTATCAGGTTGCCCATGCTTAAGCATTACGGAGGAAGAAAGTTTAAAAAAGAATTGACTTATATTTTAAAAACTCTAAAAAATAAGACTTTTATGGGAGGCACGGGAAAAGAGATGGAAGATGCGTGTAAGCATGTACTTGTATCTTATGAGTGTGATTATCCACCTAATTATTTTGAAGAAAAAGAATTTCTTCAATTTGAAACTAATAATCGTCAAGGAGTTTTAACTTATTATTGTCCTAATTGCGGCGCTGTATTTGCTAGAAATAAAGATAAAACCAAAGTATTTTCATTCGTACATATTGGCGGAAAATACAAAATAGGAAATACAATAGACATAAATAAAATCCCTATTATAAATGTTATAAATAATTCTTTTATAATATATAAAAATTTATTTAAAAATCAAAATAGTATACTTTATTTAAGAACTATCTCACAATTAGGGATAATGCTACAGCAGAAGATATTTCAAGACTTATGGGTGAGCTTAATTATGAGGATAATAACAAACTTGATGCTGTTTATAAGAATACAGAAAACCAAATAAAAAACATTACATATGGTTTATAATTAATAAGATGCTTAAAAAAGCATCTTTTTTCTTTGCTTCGACAAATAAACATATCTTAATGTGCTATCTTTATAATAGGTGATATGCTATGAAAGAATTTAAAAGTAAAAAAGTTAGAAATAAAAAAAAGAAGAAAAAAAAAGCAAGGATAATTATTTTTACGTTCTTTTTCTTTTTTGCATACTCTTTTATGGTTAAATATTTAAGGGATAATCAACTTAAAGAAACTATTTTAGATGAAAGTGTTAACTATATTAATTTTGATATAAAAGAAAATATTATGAATAAAATTGATAAGGTAATTAACAGCCCGGTTAGTTTGTTAAATGATAAGGTAAAAAACGTTAAAGTAATAGTCCCTACAACAAAACAGACTAATGTAAACAACAAACAAAGTAAAAATGAAGAAAAAGAGGTTATAAAGAAAAATGAAGACCCTATAATTTATGTTTATAATACTCATCAAACAGAAAATTATGATGGTTATTCTGTTTATGATGCTGCGAATTTTTTAAATGAAAAATTAAATAATAATGGTTTTTATTCGTATTTTGAGGAGCAAAGTGTTAAAACGTTTTTAGAAACTAATAATTTAAAATATGCTAGTTCGTATAAAGCTTCAAGAACATATTTAGATGAAGCAAGAAAAAAATATGCAACACTTAAGTATTTTTTTGACATACATAGAGATTCTGTCTCTAAAAGTATAAGCACTGTTACATATAAAGATGAAAACTATGCAAAAGTCTTATTTGTTGTAGGGCTTGATAATCCAGGTAATGAAAAGAATAAAGTAAACGCAGAAAAATTAAATAACATAATTAAAAGTAAAGTGCCTACTATTTCAAGAGGTGTGGTAAGTCATGGTGGAAAAGGATATAACGGAATCTATAATCAAGATATATCTGAAAACGTATTTTTAATTGAAGTTGGAGGTAAGGATAATACCCAAGAAGAAGTAGAAAAAACGATTAATATAATATATGAAGCTATTATAGAATACGTAAGAGGTGTTGTATGATTAGTTATAAAAAAATATTTCATGCTTTTATATGGTTTTTGTTTTTAAGTTTTTTAGTTCTTTATTTTGCTCAAGCTGGGGGCTATTATGAGGAGGTAAATAATAAAAAAACATCACTTACCGAAGAAAAAATAAAAGAGTTTGAAGAAGATGTAAAAAACGGAAAGGAAATAAAAGTAGAAAATTATGTTGTTAACATGAAAAAAAATTATGCAAATAAAATATCTAACATTGGACTTTTTACTTCAAAAACTTTGGCCGAGGGCTTTAAATGGGGAATGAATAACTTGTTTGATGGAATTGATAAAATGGTTAATGAGTAAGATTGTTAGCATAAAAAGTTAAAAAAGCACCTAAAAATCAAGTGATTTTAGTTATTTGTATTAATATTTATATATAGTGGTTTTACAAAAAATGTGCTAAAATATGAGAGCATGACTGCTGATTTAACAGTGGAATTAATGCGTTTTTCTACGTAATAAATAAAAAATTATAATAATGCAAATTTGATAAATCAATTTATTTAGGGGAAGGATATATAGTATGAAAGTTAAAGATTTAGATTTTAGTAAGGTAGACATGAGAAAGAAAATTTATATAGCAGGGTTTGATGTATTTAGTGATGATGCAATTAAAATAGGAGTTGAATATAAAGAGATTTGTAAGACATATGGTTTTGAAGGATTATATCCTTTGGATAATGTTGCTAGTGGTTCAAAAGAAATATTTAAAGGTAATATAGAATTAATAAATCAAAGTGATGTAATAGTCGCTAATCTAAATGATTTTAGGGGTCAAACTATGGATGATGGAACTGCTTTTGAATTGGGATACGGTTATGCTAGTGGTAAGATATTATATGGTTATGTTGATAGTGATTTATATATGGTATCTAAAATTGGGCATAAAGATAAATATGGTTATAACGTAGAAAATTTTGGTAAACCAATAAACTTGATGATTGCGGAATCTACTATTATAGTTGAAGGAGACTTTGAGGACTGTGTTAAAAAATTAAAACGTGATTTGACAAAATAAGTTAATATATATATAATTTAGTTATATTTAAATTGTTGATCAAGAGTAGTAGCTAAAATAAGTATTAAAGAGAGTAACTGTTTGGTGTGAAGTTATATATGAGTTTTAGCAAATGGACTTGTGAGAGGATACCGAAATTTATTAAAGTAGGCTATTCCCGGAAGTTAACCGTTATCTTATAACATATGTATGATAGTACGTATTAGGTGGCATTAAAAATAAGAATATAACTCTTATCCTGTATGGATAGGAGTTTTTTACTTTAAGGATGTGAAAAAATGAAATTATATAAACGATGGTACACTATAAAATAATAATAAAATTAATTGAGAGAAGAAAGGATAAACAATTATGGAAAATATTATATTAACTGGAGATAGACCAACTGGGCCTTTACATATAGGACATTATGTTGGTTCTTTAAAAAACAGAGTAAAAGTTCAAAACGAAGGAAATTATGATGAGATGTATGTATTTTTAGCAGATGCTCAAGCATTAACGGATAATTTCGATAATCCAAAAAAAGTAAAAGATAATTTAATAGAAGTAGCACTAGATTACTTAGCAGTAGGACTTGACCCATCAAAAGTAACTTTTTTCATTCAATCTATGATACCAGAGTTAACTGAACTTACTTTTTATTATATGAATTTAGTTACTATAGCAAGGCTTCATCGTAATCCAACTGTTAAATCAGAAATAGAACAAAAAGGATTTGAAGAAAGTATTCCAGCAGGTTTTTTTACTTATCCAGTGTCACAAACAGCTGATATAACAGCTTTTAATGCTAATATTATTCCAGTTGGAGAAGATCAATTGCCAATGATTGAACAAGCAAGAGAAATTGTTAGAAAATTTAATTCAATTTATGGAAAAACTTTAGTAGAACCTAAGGAAATGTTACCTGATAATGAGACTTGTTTTAGGTTAGTTGGCATAGATGGTAAAGCTAAAATGAGTAAATCTTTAGGTAATTGTATTTATTTAAAAGATTCAGAAGAGGAAATAAAAAGAAAAATATTTAGTATGTATACAGATCCTAACCATATTAAAATTGAAGATCCTGGAAAAATTGAAGGGAACACGGTATTTACTTATTTAGATGTATTTTGTAAGACGGAAGATTTTGGAAAATATCTTCCAGAGTATAAAAACTTAGAAGAATTAAAGGAACATTATAAACGTGGTGGCCTTGGAGATATGAAAATAAAAAGATTCTTAAATGACATATTACAAGCTGAATTAAGACCAATAAGACAAAAAAGAGAAGAATATGCTAAAGATTTAGATAAGGTATATGATATATTAAAAAAAGGGACCAAAAAAGCTCGTATTGCAGCATCTAAAACTTTGATGGAAGTTAGAAATGCTATGGGAATTGAATATTTTGATTAACAAGTATAATTTTATGTAAAATATATTTATAATTGATACATATTTAGTTGTTATTAAAATAAATAACGCAACGTTAATAAAATATAAAAGAAAAGAGGAAGAAATATGAAAAGAATGTTAACAGGGTTACAACCAACAGGAGTAATCACATTAGGTAATTACATTGGAGCGATTAAGGAAATGGCAAAAAAGCAAGATGAATATGAGTCTTTTATCTTTGTTGCGGATCTTCATGCTATAACAGTTCCAAGCAAGGACTTAAATCTAAAAGAGAAAACAAGAAGTTTAATTGCGCTTTATTTAGCGTGCGGAATTGACCCAAATAAAAATATAATATTTGTACAATCACAAAATGAGTATCATGCAAACCTTTCTTGGATTTTAGAATGTAGCTCTTATTTTGGAGAGTTATCTAGAATGCATCAATTTAAGGAAAAAAGTAAGGGGAAAGAAAACTTTACGGCAGGATTATTTACATATCCAGTACTTATGGCATCGGATATTTTGTTATATGATACTGACGTTGTGCCAGTGGGAGTTGACCAAAAACAACACGTAGAAATAGCAAGAGATATTGCAATTAGATTTAATAATAGGTATGGTAAGACGTTTGTTGTTCCAGAACCTGTTATATCAGGTTCTGGGGCTAAGATTATGGACTTAATTGATCCAACAAAAAAGATGAGCAAGTCTTCTGAAAATCAAAATGGAGTTATTAGGTTATTAGATGATTTAGACGTTATTAGAAAAAAGATAATGAGAGCAACAACTGATTCTGAAATGAGTGTTAAATATGATCCTGAAAATAAACCGGGTATATCTAATTTGATAACTATTTATGCATCAGTATCAAATAAGACTATTAAAGAGGTAGAACAAGAATTTATTGATAGTAATTATGGAACGTTTAAAAAAGTTGTTGCGGATGCGGTAGTAAAAGAAGTATCAAGAATACAAAGCAAGTATAATGAATACATTAATAGTGACATAATAGACAAAATTTTAGATGAGGGAAAGAAGAAGTCTAGAATTTTTGCAAAGGCTAAATATGAAGCCGTCAAAAACAAAGTAGGCTTTTACTAATGGATAGGAATGATACAATTGGCAACTTATGATTTTAATAAATATTTAAAAGAAATATTAAAATTTAGTAATGATGATGCAACATATAATGAATTTATTTTTAGATATAATAAATTAGAAAGCATAGTTAATTCAAAAATTGGCCCTGATGGTATATCTATCATTTTAGAAGATGAAAAATATTTAAATTCACTTAAATACATACTTGATTTATATGACAAAGCCCCAATTGATTTTGAATATTCACATGTTGCAAGATATGTTATGGATTTATCAAAAATTTATGGAGAAAGAATTACTGGAAATCTTATCATTAATAATTTTTATGACGTTTATACTTTGTATGATAATTTAAAAAAAGAAAGTATTAACTCTTTAAAGCTTGACTCAGAAGTTTTACTTAATGTATATAGGGAATCTTTAAGAATGGTATTACTTTCATATAAGAAAGATTTAGAAAAAGTACATGGTTTAAGGTGGTATGTAAAAACTATATTACAAGATTATTTATGTGCTTTATCCATTGATAATTATGTTAAAGATCCTAGATTAATAGATGATGTAAAAAGATTTATTGGCGAAGAAGAAATTGTAATGCCATATTATACTAAAAGGAAAACACATAAGAATATTATAGAAGAGTTTGATGAATATACCAAAAATTTGATAATGACCTCTAACGTTAATAGTAATAATGGCCCAAAAATATAAGCAAAGATTGACATGCCTTTGCTTTTTTGATATTATAACAAACATCTAAAAGGGGTGTTTTGGATGAATAAAGAAACTCATAGGTTTGAAGATGATTTAGCTGTCGTTACTAAATTAAAAGAGAATAGTGCACCAATGCTTAGATTATTTTTTAGGTATTACAAAGAATATGAAAAAGTTTCGAAAATGAACGGTAATGCTTTTGCAAATCCGGAAGAAATGGTAAAATTCATTATGAACAATTCAAAAAAAATAGAAGAAATGTTTTCTATTATTGATGCGGCTGTACCATTTAACTATACTAATCTTAATTATACAATAAATGATTTTTGCATTAAAACGGGTGCGGATGTTAAAATGTTTAAATATATTGAATGCAAGGAAGATATCACTAATTTATTTAAATCAATTGTAATTGGTACTAATTACAAAGTTTTAAAAAATAAACAATATCCTGATAAAATAGAGATATACACATATATAATTTGTGCTACTATCAAAATGTATTTAGATACGTATGCTCAAAAATTAGATTATGAAAAGACTTTTTTAGATGAGGTATATAATCCGTTCAGAAAATATTGCGATTTGATAACTAAAAAGGAAAATGTTCCTGATTCTTTGGTAGAAAAAATAGTAAAGTTTATTAATGATAATAGATATAGTCTAAAAGATAAAAATGCAACAAAAGAGGAATATATAAAAGAATTTAAAGTATATACAGATGAATTTAATTTGATGGTAGAAAAAGCAAAACAAAGAATTGTTAAACCCGTGTATTATACTAAATCGGTAAAGAGAAAATCAGCTGTTAATAAAGTAAGCTATGTAACAGATGAGATTATATATGAAAAAAAACGAATACAAGCGGAAGCCGATAAAAAGGATCAAGAAGAAATAGATAAGTGGGTATCATCTTTCTTAGATGTAATATGTACCATAGAAGATACTTCAGATTTAAAAAGTCAGTTACCTCCTCCTTATTTGAAGAATTATGATAAAATTATGGATTTATTATTATCTGGTTTTGATGAAAGATGTAAAGATAAAGGAAAAACTACAATGAATGATGTAATTATATATACTCAGTTACAGGAAATAGTAGAAAGTCTTAAAAAATAAGACTTTTTTTATTTGGTATGATATAATTAATTGCAGGTGAACGTTATGAAAAAAGAAAACATAAGAAACTTTAGCATTATTGCACACATAGATCATGGTAAGTCTACGATTGCTGATAGAATAATGGAAAAAACGGGTGCGGTAACAAAAAGAGAGGCTAAAGAACAACTATTAGATTCGATGGATTTAGAAAGGGAACGTGGAATTACGATAAAACTAAATGCCATTGAGCTTACGTATAAAAAAGATAATGAAGAATATATGCTTCATTTAATAGATACCCCAGGACACGTAGATTTTTCATATGAGGTGTCAAGAAGCTTAGCTGCTTGTGAAGGAGCTATATTAGTTGTTGATGCGGCCCAAGGAATAGAAGCACAAACGCTCGCTAACCTTTATCTTGCATTAGAAAATAATTTAACTATAATTCCTATTATTAACAAGATAGATTTACCTAACGCAGATATTGAAAAAGTAAAAAAAGAAATAATAGATACCTTTGGTTTTGATGAAAGTGAAATAATTTTAACGAGTGCTAAAACCGGAGTTGGAATAGAAGAGTTACTTGATGTCATAGTAGATAAAATACCTGCACCAACTGGTAATGATAATGATAAGTTACAAGCTTTAATATTTGATAGTTTTTATGAATCGTATAGAGGAGCAATTATTTGGACTAGAATAGTAAATGGTAAAGTATCCGTTGGAGATAAAATAAAAATGGTTTCATCAGGTGCTGAATACGAAGTTGCAGAACTAGGTAAACATGATCCTAAAGAAAGAAAAGTAAAAACTTTATCTGCTGGTGAAGTAGGATATTTATGTGCATCTATAAAAAGTGTTAGTGATATAAAAGTAGGAGATACTATCACAAACGTAAAAAATCCGGGGAAGTTATTACCTGGTTATAAACCTATGAAACCAATGGTTTTTTGCGGCCTTTATCCAATTGAATCAAATAAGTATACAGATTTGCGTGACGCTTTAGAAAAACTAAAACTAAATGATGCAGCACTATCCTTTGAACCTGAAACATCAACGGCACTAGGTTTTGGTTTTAGATGTGGCTTTTTAGGAATGCTTCATATGGATGTCACAGAAGAGCGAATCGAAAGAGAATTTGGTATAGATATTATTGCAACAAGTCCATCAGTTGTTTATGAAGTAACCAAAACGAATGATGAAGAAATATTAGTTGATAATCCAAATGAGATGCCTGAAAGACAACGAATAAAGGAAATAAGAGAACCATATATAAAGACAAACATATTTGTGCCAAGTGAATTTATTGGTTCTGTTATGGAGCTATGCCAAGATAAGAGAGGAACTTATATTGATATGGATTACATTAATAGTACCCGCGTTAATATCCATTATGAAATACCTTTATCAGAAGTAGTTTATGACTTCTTTGATAAGTTAAAAAGCTTTACTAAAGGTTATGCTTCATTTGATTATGAAGTGATAGGATATAAACCTAGTAACCTAGTTAAGATGGATATTCTAATTAATGGAGAGGGTGTTGATGCGTTATCTACTATTACTCATAAAGATTTTGCATATGCTCGTGGTAAAGTAGTAGTTGAAAACTTAAAGAAGCTAATTCCTAGACAATTATTTGAAGTACCTATTCAAGCAGTAATTGGTACTAAAGCAATAGCAAGAAGTGATATTAAAGCAATGAAGAAAAACGTACTTGCTAAATGTTACGGTGGAGATGTTTCACGTAAAAGAAAACTACTTGAAAAACAAAAAGAAGGTAAAAAAAGAATGAAACGAGTAGGTAACGTAGAAATACCGCAAGAAGCATTCTTATCCGTTTTAAAAGTTGATAACGAATAAAGGTTAGGTGATTATATGAAAATTAATTTTACTGTAGAAAATAATATATTGATTACAAATGTAAAAAATTCAGAAATAAGATTAAATTTAAAAAATACAAGACAAGTTGATGGTATATATCAAATAAATGAAATTATTGGAGTAGATAATCAAATGATATATATTATGTGTGGTGCAATTAATAAGGATTATAAAGAAGTCTTACCACTTTATTTAAATAAAATTTTAATAGATGATAAGGATTTGTTAAATAATATTATTATATTTCCAAATAAAAAAGCACTTATAAAGGATGCTAATGGCTATAGTTATCTAATTTCATTAACAAATGCAACATTCAAATTTGAAAATAATGTTTACGTGCCAGAAAAATATATATTAAAAGAAAAGAAAATAGCCCTTGCAGGAAACGGGTTTGTAATTGTTTTAACGGAAAATATGCAATACTATTTATATAATGTATTAGAAGAAAAATGTATTAGTCCAATCCTGGATAATTTATTAATTTCTACAGAAAAAGGAAATACTTTTTATGATGCTACAATAAAATCAAATACGTCTAAATATGTGGATGAATATCTTATTCTTTTTATTTTAAATAGTTATGGAGAATTTTATAGAGAAGCTATTTTAATGGTAAATGATGAAAATAAAAAATATTTAAAAGTGATTGTTCCTAGAAAAATTAATACTAGGGAAGATATAATAAAATATTGTGATTCTTGTCTTGATGCAACAATGGATGATGAAAATCCAAATTATGATGGAAATGGATATAGATTAAATTGATAAAAAGTTGTTATATACACATTCCTTTTTGCAAGAATATATGCTCTTATTGTGATTTTTGCAAAAACTTTTATGATGAGAAAATTGTATCGGATTACTTAAACGCTTTAGCACGTGAAATTGATAATAATTATAAAGGTGAGGCACTTAATACTTTATATATAGGTGGTGGTACTCCTAGTTCACTTTCACTTAATAACTTAAAGAAATTATTTGAAATATTAGAAAAAATTAAGTTATCTAAAACTTATGAATTTACTTTCGAATGTAACTATGATGATATTACAGAAGAATTATTAATCTTATTAAAAGAAAACAAAGTAAATAGATTAAGTATAGGTATCCAAACTTTTAACGAAAAATACGAAAAAATATTAAATAGAAAAATAAATAAAAAAGAAATATTAGAAAGAATTAATTTATCTAAAAGATACTTTGATAATATTAATGTTGATTTAATGTATGCCTTACCAGAAGAAAACATAAGTGACTTAAAAGAAGACTTAAAAACTTTTCTTTCATTAGATGTAAAACATATTAGTACTTATGCATTAATAATTGAAAAGCATACCAAACTAGGTTTAAAAAACATAAAAGAAGTAGATGATGATACACAAAATGAAATGTATTATAAAATAGTAAAATATTTAAAAGATAATGGTTATAATCATTATGAGTTAAGTAATTTTTCTAAAACAGGATATGAATCCAAACATAATTTAACATATTGGAAAAACGATGAATATTACGGCTTTGGAGTGGGAGCTTCTGGTTTTGTAAATGGTGTTAGATATGATAATACTAAAAGTATTATTAATTATATAAATGGTAAAACCAATATTTATAAAGAAAAACTTAGTATCGGACAAAAGATAAAAGACGAAGTAATGTTAAACCTTAGAATGATAAATGGAATAGATAAAGAAAGTTTTAATAATAAATATAATATTCCTTTTGATAAAGTATTTAATTATAAGTGTTTTCTTTTAAATGGGTATTTAAAAGAAGATAACAAAAACATTTATATCCCTGAAGATAAACTTTTTGTATCAAACGAAATAATTATAATGTTGCTTGATAGTTATATCTTGAATAAATAATTTATTTAAGGTATAATTTTTGTATAGTACGGAGGTAGAACATGGATACTAAAGAAGATATGATAGAAGAAATGGATGAGATGGAAGATTTATCTATTGATTCGAAGACTGAAGAACCGCAAGCCGAAGAAACACACATTGATATTCCAATAGTAGAATCTGTTATAGAAGAAGATATTTTGCCCGCTGAAGCAAAAGAGGAAACAATGAGTGAAAATGAGTCAGAAGATGAAAATAATAATAGTGAAGAAGTATCTGATTCTAAAACGTTAGAAGAAAATAATGATTTAGATAAAGAGAAAGATGAAACAGCTGAAGAACTTCCTAAAAAAAGCAAAGTACCAGCAATAGTTATATTATCGATTTTATTAATTTTGGATATAGCAGCTTTAGTTATATATATAATAGGTATAGAAAAGGTAATTTCGTTCATAAAATAAATATTATAAACAAAATGGTTAGTAAATATGGATTTAATTAATTACTTTACTTTTTTTAAAAACTCAGATGAAATTCAAGAGGATTTTAAAGGTCATTATAGTGCTACAAGATTTGTAGTAACTAAAGAAGAAAACAAGTATTTTATAAAAATATATGTTGGTAATAGAGTAGATGATTTACATAATATTAATAAAATATATGAAGATTTAAAAATTCCAACCGCTCAAATTTTCGCTTGTGAATATTCAAAAGAATGCAATAGAACTCTTTGTGCTTATGAGTTTATTGGTGGAAGTACGCTTTATGAATTAACAAAAACAAAAGGGACGAAAGAACTTGAAAAAATAGGAAAAATGGTTGGTGCTCAAATTAAAAAGTTTCAGAATGTTATAGACTTAAAAGAAAATATTAAAAAGACATTTGATATGGAACTTGATGATTTAATGAAAAATGTTTTAAAAATAAAAAATACATTTGAACAAAAGTTGCCAGAAATTGATTTGGAAAGATTATTTAAGAGCTTTATTTATTTAAAACAATATATATTTTTAAATAAACCAACTTTTATACATAATGATATAAACTTTAATAATGTGATTGTTAATGATGGCTTACCATGTTTTATTGATACAGATGGTGGTAAAATAAAATTTAGAGCATTAGACTTTCGTGGTAATTGCTAGTGGGGTTGGTCAGGAAAAAACATAAAAAAAGAACAAGCTGTTTTTCGGGGAATATATTTAGGATTATTTGATAATGATATTCCAGATGAATTTCATAAAGAATTAGCATTTACGATGATTTATGAATTTATATTAAGAGTTAATAAGTACAAGAATAATGCAAAACAAATAATATATTCATTTGAACACTTTAAACCAATATTTGATCAAACAAACTATTTTGAAAATTATAAATTTAATTGGTTTTAAATTAAAAGAATAATCATTTTTTACTCTTGTAATAGTTATAATATAAATAAAATTTTCTCTTCTATTAAAGATACTAAAATTTTTATTTACATTATGAGATTAAATTTATTAGAAAACGAAAATAACATGTAATAAATTGCTTAATTGGTGAAATAATAGTAAACACGTAAAAATATTTTAATGATGTGTTTACTTTTTATTATAGTTAAAAAAGAGTACTTTTAATAAATTTTAATTATTTTTTAGCACTCATACATTGACATTGCTAAAATAACATACTATAATATTGATAGACTACAAAAAAAGAAGGTGATGTACTTGTTAAGTGAAAGGCAAAGTAAGCTTCTAAGATTGATCGTTGAAGAATATATTAAAACTGCAAATCCTGTTGGGTCTTCTGGTTTGTGCGACGAACTTAATTGTTCATCTGCAACTATAAGAAACGAAATGGCTTACTTAGAAGATATTGGCTTTTTAGAAAAAACTCATACTTCTAGTGGTAGAGTACCAAGTGAAAAAGGTTATAGATATTATGTTGATAACCTAATGAAACCAAAGGAAATGACTGGAGAGGACGTTTTAAAGTTACAAAGAATATTTGATAATAAATCACTTGTTTTATCAGATGCAATCACTAAGAGTATGGAAATAATTTCAGAAATTACTAATTGTACCTCGGTTGTTTTAGGAACAAGTAGTTCTTATAATAAGCTTAAACAAGTAGAAGTAGTTCCGTTTGATGATAATAAAGTTATTGCGATAGTAATAACTGATAAAGGGCACATTGAACATAAGGAACTTAACGTTGAAGATAGCGTATCAACTTCTGAAATAAAAAAAGTAGTTGAATTAATTAATAAACTTCTTGTTGGAACACCGCTTGATGAGGTAAGTGCTAAACTTGAATTTGAAATTAAACCAATAATTGGTAATTATGTAAAGTCTCATGAAACTTTATATCAAGCATTTTATAATGCGTTTAGTGAATTTTCTTTTAAAAGCCATATGCATATGGCTGGAAGGACAAAGCTTTTAGATTATCAAGAATTTGATAATGTTTCTAAAATTAAAGAAATATTAAACAAGTTTGATGATGATAACATGATAAGAAAAATAGAAGCTGACGATAATGATATCAGTGTATATATAGGACACGAAAATAACTTTGATGATAATGTGTCAGTTATTAAGACTAAATATTGTTTAAATGAAGAAGAAGGTACTATTGCAATAGTAGGACCTAAGAGAATGGATTATGAAAGAGTGGTTGCATTACTTAACTTCATTAAAAATAATATAGAAAGGTAAACGATGAAGGAAGAAATTAAGAATAAAACAGAAAAAAAAGAACATAAAGATAAAAAGAAGGACCAAAAACAGGAAATAGTTAAACTTACCAAAAAAGAAGTAGAAGAAATAAACAAAAAGTTAAAAGAAACAGAGGAAAAGGCGTTAAGAACGCAAGCAGAACTTATTAATTATCGCAAAAGAAAAGACGAAGAAGTACAAAAATCACTTAAGTTTGCTAATGAAGATTTAATAGTAGAACTTCTTCCAATACTTGATAATTTTGAAAGGGCTATAAAAGTAGAAAGCGCGGATTCAAAATTATTAGACGGAATGAAAATGGTTTATAAATCCTTAGTTAGTACTTTACAAAAGTATGGTGTTAAAGAAATAGAAAGTTTAGGTAAAAAGTTTGACGCTAACCTTCATGAAGCTGTTATAACAGAAAGTAAAGAAGGCGTAGAAGAAGACATTATATTAGAAGTATTCCAAAAAGGATATACTTTGAAAGATAAAGTTATAAGGCCAGCAATGGTAAAGGTTAATAAATAAGAAAGGAAAGATAAATTATGGGAAAAACAATAGGAATTGACTTAGGTACAACAAACTCATGTGTTGCTGTATTTGAAGGAGGAGAAGCTAAGGTAATAGCTAATCCAGAAGGAGAGCGCACAACTCCATCAGTTGTTGCGTTTAAAAAAGGAGATATTATAGTAGGTGGAGCTGCTAAAAGACAAATGGTAGTAAATCCTGATACTATAAGATCAATTAAAAGATTAATGGGTACATCAAAGAAAGTTAAAGCAAATGGTAAAGAATATACTCCAGAAGAAGTATCAGCAATGATATTAGGAGACTTAAAGAAGACCGCTGAGGCTTATTTAGGTGAAAAAGTAGATAAAGCAGTTATTACTGTTCCAGCATACTTTAATGATGCTCAAAGACAAGCTACTAAAAACGCTGGTAAGATTGCAGGACTTGAGGTTGAAAGAATTATAAACGAGCCAACTGCTGCAGCGTTAGCTTATGGTCTTGATAAACAGGAAAATACACAAACAGTACTTGTATACGATTTAGGTGGAGGTACGTTTGACGTATCAATTCTTGAATTAGGTGATGGTGTATTTGAAGTTAAGTCAACTAGTGGAAACAACCACTTAGGTGGAGATGACTATGATGAAAGAATAGTTGAATTCTTAGTTTCAGAAGTCAAAAAAGAACATGATATTGACTTGTCTGATGATAAAATGGCTATGCAAAGATTACAGGACGCTGCTGAAAAAGCTAAGAAAGATTTATCTGGTATGACAACTACTCAAATATCACTTCCATTCTTAGCGCAAGGTCCTGACGGAGTAATTAACTTCGAAACTTCTTTAACAAGAGCTAAGTTTGAAGAATTAACTAATGATTTATCTGAATCAACCTTAGAGCCTGTTAGAAAAGCACTTAAAGATGCTAAGTTATCAAAGAGTGATATTGATAAGGTATTATTAGTTGGTGGTTCAACTCGTATACCAAAAGTTCAAGAGTTAATTAAAGATGAATTAGGTAAAGAGCCATCTAAAGGCGTTAACCCTGACGAAGTTGTTGCAATGGGAGCTGCTATTCAAGGTGGAGTATTAACTGGTGACGTTAATGATATCGTATTACTTGACGTTACACCACTTTCACTAGGTATTGAAACAATGGGTAACGTTATGACTACTTTAATTGAAAGAAACACAACGATACCAACATCTAAATCACAAGTGTTCTCAACTGCCGCAGATAACCAACCAGCCGTTGATATTCACGTACTTCAAGGTGAAAGACCAATGGCAAACGATAATAAAACACTTGGAAGATTCCAATTAACTAACATTCCACCAGCACCAAGAGGAATTCCTCAAATCGAAGTTACTTTTGACATAGATGCTAATGGTATCGTAAATGTTAAAGCAAAAGATTTAGGAACTGGTAAAGAACAAGCAATTACAATTACTGCATCAACTAATTTAAGTGATGAAGAAATTGATAAAATGATGAAAGAAGCAGAAGCTAATAAAGAAGCAGATGAAAAGAAAAAGGCTCTAGCAGATGCTAAAAATGAAGCAGAACAAATGGTGTTTGCAACTGAAAAAGCAATTAAAGATCTTGGTGATAAGGTAGATAAAAAAGAAAAAGAAGAAGCAGAAAACTTAGTTAAAGACCTTAAAAAAGAATTAGAAGGAGAAGATGCTGATGCCATTAAAGCGGCAACAGAAAAATTAAACGAAAAAGCTATGGCTTTAGGTGCTAAGGTATACGAAGAAGCAAATAAAAAAGCCCAAGAAGAAGCATCAAAAGAAAATGGTAAAGATAAAAAAAGCAAAAAAGATGACCCAGAAGTAGTAGATGCAGAATTTGAAGAAAAAAAATAAAATAAAAAGGGAAAATAAGTAGTAAAGTTCTAGTTTATCTAGAACTTTATGCTTAGTTAAAGGTATAAAAATGACTAAAGAAGAAAATTTACGTAGTCAAATAGATGATAAATATAAATGGGATTTAGATAGTATGTATGCTTCAGAAGAAGCATTTGAAAAAGATATTATAAATGCTAAAAAAATGATTGAAGAAATTACTTCATATAAGGGTGCTATAACTAAGGATGCTAATACCCTTTATAACTTTTTAAAATTAGAAGAAAAGTTAGATGTCATATTAACTAACCTTTATGTTTATGTTGAATCTAAAAAGAACGAAGATCTTGGAAATAAAGAAAACCAGAAGATTTATAGTGAAATCTTAAACTTATTATCAAATAGTAGTGAAAAAACTAGTTTTGTTATGCCAGAGTTAATGAAAACTGATTATGATGTTATAAAAAAATACATTAAAGAAAATGATAAACTTAAAGAATTTACTTTTGATTTAGAGCAAATATATAGATATCAAAAATATACTTTAAGTGAAAAAGAAGAAACATTGCTTGGAAACATTAGCGATTTAAGAAACAAGTTTGAAAATAACTTTAACGTAGCTTTATATTCGATGGTTGATTATGGTTACATAAAAGATGAGGACGGAAACGACGTAAAATTAACCAATGGTAACATGCAAAAGTATGCAAGGTCTAAAGATAGGAAAGTAAGACATGATTCTTTTAAGGCAAGGTATAATGCATTGCAAAAATACGCTGGTTTAATTGCAACTGATTACGAAGGATCAGTTAAGGCTGATGTAATGATAGCAAAGGCAAGAGGCTATAAGTCCGATTTAGAAATGTACTTATATGAAGACGGCGTACCAGAAGAAATATATCGTAACTTACTTAAGGTAGCAGATGATAACATAGGGGTTTTCCACAAATATATTAAAATGGTAAAAGACGTTCTTAATTTGAAGGATTTTAGTGTGTATGACTTATCCGCACCGCTTACGGGCGAAAGTGATAAAAAATATAGCGTAAGTGATGCAAAAAAGATGATTACTAAAGCACTTAGCATTTTAGGTAAGGATTATACAACCGTACTTAATAAAGCGTTTGACGAAAGATGGATTGACTTTTATCCAAACAAAGGGAAACATAGCGGTTATTATGAGCAAGACTCTTATGCCGGCCATCCCGTAGTTTTATCAAATTACACAGAGGACTATATATCAGTTTCATCTTTAGCGCATGAACTTGGTCATGCGATCAATTCTTACTATAGTAAAAAAAATAACCCGCCACACTTATCTGAATATACTTTATTTACTGCAGAAGTAGCATCGCTTACAAATGAGATATTATTTTCCAATTACATAATAAAAAACTCTACTAACAGAATTGAAAAATTAACTGCAATAGAATATATGTTAAGTATTATAGCAGGTAATTTTTATGGTACGCTATCAGAAGGCTCTGTTTTTGAGGATGTTGTACATAAGAAAATATTTGATGGCAAATCCTTAACCGAAAGTGATTTTAACGAGATATTTAACAAGGTAAAAGAAAGATATTATGGAGATGGTATTATAGTAGATGATATGGTAAAATATGGTTGGACAAGGGTGAGCCATTTTTATAACTCGTTTTACTACTATAAATACTCAGTTGGAATATCTAGTGCGTGTTATGTTGCAAGAAGAATATTAAGTGGCGATAAAGACTATCTAAACAAATATTTGGAATATTTAAAATTAGGTGGTTCTATGATGCCACTTGAAGAATTAAAACAAATAGATTTAGATTTTACTAATACTAAAGTAATAAAAGAAGTAATAAATTATTTTAGTGAACTTATTGATGAGTTTTTAAAAGCATATAATAGTTAGGAGGTATAATGTAGAATGAAGAAAGACTATTATGAGGTACTTGGTGTTTCTAAAAATGCTACTGATGCCGAAATTAAAAGCGCGTTTAGAAAATTAGCAAAAAAATATCACCCAGATGTATCTAAGGAAGAAAATGCTGCAGAAAAATTTAAGGAAGCTCAAGAAGCATATGCTGTATTATCGGATAAAGATAAAAGAAGTAAATATGATCAATTTGGTCATGCTGCTTTTGAAGGAAACGGAGGCTTTGGAGGAGGATTCTCTGGATTCGAAGACTTTGATGCAAGTGATATTTTAAGAGATATATTTGGAGCTGGATTTGGTTTTGGTGGAGGATCATCTTTCTTTGGTGGAAATGATAGAAGAACTAATGTTAAAACAAAAGGGCCAGACATAAGTGTTATTTTTGAAATGAATTTTGAAGAAGCTGCCTTTGGAACAGAAACAACGGTTTCATTAAACATAGATGACACATGTCCTGATTGTGATGGTCATGGTGGTACCGGTGTAGAGACATGTTCTGAATGTGGTGGGTCAGGTTACGTTAGAAAACAACAAAGAAGTATATTAGGAGCTTTTGTAACCCAAAGTCCATGTTCTAAATGTGGTGGAACTGGTGAAACATATAAAACAAAATGTAGTACTTGTAAAGGAACAGGTAAGAAAAAAGTGAAAAAAGACATTATTGTTAAAGTTCCAGCAGGTGTTGACACAGGGGATCATTTAAGAGTAGCTGGTAAGGGCCCAGCAGGAGAAAACGGTGGACCTAATGGAGATGTATACATCGAAATAAAAGTAAAAGATCATCCTTTATTTGAAAGAAATGATGAAGACTTATATGTAACTTTACCACTTACCATTGCAGAAGCAGCACTTGGTTGTAAAAAAGAAGTGCCAACGCTTGAAGGAAACGTTATTTTAAGTGTTCCAGCAGGTAGCCAATCTGGTGAAAAACATAGAATTAAAGGTAAAGGACTTAAGAGCCCCACAAGGCGTGGAACCGGTGATTTATACGTAATATTAAAAGTTGTAACACCTACTAAGTTAGATAGAAAACAAAAGAAACTTTTAGAAGACTTAAATAAAACTAATTTAAAGTCAAGTGAATTTACCGTTTTTGAAAAGTATGTAAAAAAAGGATAATTAAGTTAAATAAAATGTAACCTATAAGGTGGACTTCTTAAAAAAGAAGATTAAACCTTATAGGTTACATTTTAAAAATCATATTGTCTTTTTTTTTATTTCTATTTTTTAAATTATGTAAATGGTGGTATAATAATTTATATAAAGTAGAAAGAGACTGATGCTATGAAGGAAATAAACGGATTATCTAGTAGTGAAGTAAGAAAAAGAATAAAAGAGGGAAAAGTAAATTATGATACTACGACTCCTAGTAAAAGTGTTAAACAAATACTAATAGAAAATACTTTTACTTTATTTAATTTCATAAATATTGTACTTGGTGTTGCAATAATACTTGTTGGCTCTTATAAAAACTTATTATTTTTAGGGGTTGTAATATGTAATACATTAATTAGTACCATTCAAGAAATAAGGGCTAAGAAAATAGTGGATAAGTTATCTGTTATATCATCCTCTAAGGCTAAAGTTATAAGGGATGGAAAACAAAAAGAAATAAAATTAGATGATATAGTTTTGGATGATGTTATAGTATACGAGCTTGGGAACCAAATAGTTACGGATTCCAAAATATTAAGTGGTGAGTGCGAAGTTAACGAATCGTTTATAACAGGGGAAGCTAAAACCATTTATAAAAAAGAAGGAGATACTGTTCTTTCTGGAAGTTTTATTGTAAGCGGAAACGTTAAAGCTAAAGTTATACATGTTGGATTAGACAATTATACTTCTATTATTTCTCATGATGCTAAACAAATGAAAAAAGAAATAAACTCAGAGATAATGCGGTCTTTAAATAAGATTGTAAAATATGTATCCATCGCTTTAGTTCCGATTGGAATTCTTCTTTTATTAAGACAGTTTTCGATAGATGGAAACTCTACTCAAAACGCGGTTGTAACGGTTGTAGCAGCGGTTGTTGGAATGATACCAGAAGGACTTATTTTACTTGTATCTACGGTACTTGCTATAAGTGTTTTAAGACTTTCTAAACATAATGTTTTAGTGCAAGACTTATATGCGTTAGAAACACTTGCTAGAGTAGATACTTTGTGCCTTGACAAAACTGGTACTATAACCGAGGGTAAAATGGAAGTAATTGATGTTGTTCCTTTAGATGGTCATACAATTAACGAAATAGATGAAATACTTGAAATAATATCTACTAATCTTGAAGATAAAAACCCAACGTTTAATGCAATAAATGAAAAGTATGGTAACGCTTCAAGTGTAAAAGCCTTAAGAAATATTCCTTTTTCATCGGATAGAAAGTATTCTGGAGTAACTTTAAAAAATGAATCATATGTCATGGGAGCCCCTGAGTTTGTACTTGGTGATGACATAAAAAAATATCAAAAGAAAATAGATGAATTATCAGAGGAAAATAGAGTTTTAGTTTTGATTAAAACTAATGTTATTAAAAATAATGAATTACCAATGAATAAAATATCTATAGCGCTTATTTTAATACGTGATAAGGTAAGGCGTGAAGCTGTTGATACACTTAGGTATTTTATGGATAATGACGTTAATATAAAAATCATATCAGGTGATAGTGTATCAACTGTTTCAAACGTTGCAAAATCAGTTGGAATTAATGTGGAAGGCGCGTTTGATGCAAGGAATATAAACGAAGAAACAGACATTAATCTAGTGGTTGAAGAAAACACCGTTTTTGGCCGTGTTAGACCGGAACAAAAAAGGATGCTTATTAGTGCTCTTAAAAATAATGGACATGTTGTTGCAATGACCGGGGATGGTGTAAATGATGTTTTGGCACTTAAAGAATCAGATTGCGGAGTTGCGATGAACGATGGGTCTGACGCTGCAAGAAACGTATCAGAATTAGTACTACTTGATTCTAACTTTGATTCAATGCCTAAAATAGTCAAAGAAGGAAGAAGAACTATAAATAACGTAGAAAGATCTGCTACTTTATTCTTATCAAAAACGATATATGCGTCACTTCTTGCGTTAATGTTCTTATTTATTAATTATACTTATCCGTTTATTCCTATTCAAATGACGCTAATTAATAGTCTAACAATTGGAATACCGGCTTTTATATTAGCCCTAGAACCTAATAAGTCAAGAGTTAAAGGAAGATTTTTTATAAATGTAATTAGTAAAGCTATTCCAAGTGGTATAACAACGGTTGTAAACATCTTACTTCTTGTGTTTGTTGCAAGTCTTCTTAATATTCCAAATGAACAAACCTCAACTATAGCAGTAATAATAACAGCATATACCGCAATACTTTTAATATATAGAATAAGTAAACCTCTTAATTTACTTAGAAAATCCTTATTAGTATTATTAACATGTATATTTTTACTTATGATACTAATACCCGTTGGAAGAGGTATATTTTCACTTGTTTGGTTAACTCCTAATTCACTATTAATACTACTACCACTTATGTATATATCTACAAGGTTGTTTAAATTACTAAGTAACTTGCTTAATATATTTATTAAAAAGAAAAGTAATTGGTTTATTTAGGATACTTTAAATAAAAAGCAAAGATGTCTATTAGATGAAATAGACATGGTGTATAATGTTAGATATTATAAGGTTTTAGTTAAACAACTAGATATGGAATATAATTTGTATCAATATGGCTTATTAGATGATAAAAACGTAGAAGAACTAGTAGAAAATAAACATTTAGTATACGAAGACTCTAAGAAAATAGAAAAAGGTAATGCAATAGTGTTATCTAGAAAATTAGTAGCATAAAAATAAATATTTGAATTATGATAATTAATGTGTTATAATCAACTTGTTAAATGCATTGAAGGAAAGAGTATAGCTAAAACTATTAAAAGAGAGCGTGAAAGGGTGAAAACACGTAATAGATAATAACTATATAGATGGTTCTGGAGCTGTTTAATCGAATAATTAGATTAAAACGTTATCTCACGTTACGAGATTCAAGTGCTAGATTAATATCTAGAACAAAGGTGGTACCGTGGACTAATAAAGTTCATCCTTTAATTAGGATGAATTTTTTTAATTTTTAAGGAAGTAATCAAGTTGGATAAAATGCCTGGTGTAGGAATAGGTATAATGATATTAGATGATGAAGGCAAAGTATTATTAATATTACGTAATGATGATCCAATAAAGGCAGATAGTGATATGCATTTAGAAGGAACCTTTACTTTACCAGTTGGTAAAGTAAAGGTTGGGGAAACAATAAAAGATGCTGCTAAAAGAAAAGTAAAAGAAGAAGTTAATCTAAATATTGATAATATAAAAGTTATATCTATAGCGGACGATATAAATTCTTATGCACATTCCTTAACCATTGGTTTATTATCTGATAACTTTAGTGGAGTAATAAATTTAGGTGACACCTTAGAACATGTTGATTATAATTTTTATGACCTAGATAATTTATCAGAGAACTTGTGTGAACCATCTAAGAAAATAATTAATAATTATAAAAATAATAAAATATATGAAGGAGAGTGTTAATTATGAATAATAAAAAATATTATATAACAACTGCTATTGCTTATACTTCGGGTAAGCCTCATATAGGAAATACTTATGAAATAGTTTTGGCTGATGCTATTGCAAGGTACAAAAGACAAAAAGGGTATGACGTATACTTTCAAACTGGTACTGATGAACACGGTGAAAAAATAGAATTAAAGGCAAAAGAAAAAGGAGTTACGCCAAAAGAGTTTGTTGATGAAGTAGCAGGTGAAATAAAAAGAATTTGGGATGTTATGAATACGTCTTATGATAAATTTGTTAGAACAACTGATCCTAAACATGAAAAGATAGTACAAAAGATATTTAATAAAATGTATGATAAAGGTGATATCTATAAAGGCGAATACTCAGGGCTATACTGCACTCCTTGTGAATCTTTTTGGACTGAATCTCAATTAGTAGATGGAATGTGTCCTGATTGCGGAAGAGCGGTAGAAGAAAAAAAAGAAGAAGCTTACTTCTTTAAATTATCTAAGTATCAAGATAAACTAGTAGAATACATTGAATCTCATCCAGAATTCATACAACCAGAATCACGAAAAAATGAGATGTTAAACAATTTTATTAAACCAGGATTACAAGATTTATGTGTATCTAGAACTTCCTTTGATTGGGGTATTCCAGTAGATATTGATCCAAAACACGTTGTATACGTATGGTTAGATGCACTTACTAACTATATAACAAACATAGGATATGATCCAGACGGATCAAGTGAAGAATTTAATAAATGGTGGCCTGCTGACCTTCATTTAATTGGTAAAGATATTATTAGGTTTCATACCATTTACTGGCCATGTTTCTTATGGAGTTTAGATTTAGAAATACCTAAACAGGTATTTGGTCATCCATGGTTACTTACGAATAATGATAAAATTGGTAAATCAAGGGGTAACGCAATATATGCTGATGACTTAGTAGACTTATTTGGGATCGATGCTGTAAGATATTATGTTTTACATGAAATACCATTTGCAAACGATGGTAATTTAACTTATGAATTATTAATTGAAAGAACCAATACTGATTTAGCTAACACGCTAGGTAACTTAGTTAACAGAACAATATCAATGGCTAATAAGTATTTTGATGGTATTGTTACTAATAAAAAGGTAAATGAAGAAGTGGATAATGAGCTTATCTCTATGATTAATAAATTAGACTCTAAGGTAGAAAAAAGGATGGAGAAACTAGAAATTGGTTTTGCACTTGATGAAATATTTGATGTGTTAAGACGTAGTAATAAATACATAGATGAAACTATGCCTTGGAGCTTAGCTAAAGAAGACGATAAAAAAGATAGGTTAGAAACCGTTTTATATAATTTACTAGAATCTATTAGGGTATGCGCATACTTCTTAAGACCATTTTTAACTAAAACATCTGATGAAATATTCGGACAGTTAAATATTAAAGACGAAACAAATAAATTTAATGAAGATAATACTTACGGGGATATGAAACCAGAAGTATTATTTGCAAGAATAGATAAAGAAAAGAAATTAAAAGAAATAGAAGAAGCAAGTAATTAATTTTTACTTGCTTTTGTTGTTTTTATAAATTATTTATGTTAGCTATTATTAATTATAATTAAAAAGTTTTCCTTAACAATTGATGTATGTTTTTTATTAGTTATAATAAGAATTTTTCTTTTTTCTAAATCTAATTCATGTTTTAAGATATATAAATTTTTATTTTTTAAATCGTTTTCAATATACTTTTTATTTACTATACCAATACCAAATCCATTTTTTATAAAATCTAATGCTAGTGAATAACTATCAAATTCATATATTTGACTTAAATTAATGTTATTTTTTTCTAAGAATGTTTCGAAGTTATTTCTTGTTGTATAACCTTTGGTTAATAATACTAAAGGAAGATTTGTTATGTTGTTTTTTGTTATTGTAATATCTTTATATTTATCATATAACTCTTTAGAACATACAAAATATTCGTTTATAGATATTTCTTTTACTATTTCATAATCGCTATAGTCATCATTTTTATTATAACTTACGGTGGCAATATCTAATAATTGGTAATCTAGCATTTTTTTAATGTTATCAGCATTTTCCCAATTAAAAGTAATGTTTATATTTGGATATTTATTTTTAAATCCCTTTATGTATTTCATTATAGCTATATTAATGTTAGACGTATTAGATCCTATTCTCAAATCTCCTAAATCTAGTTTTTTTAACTTTTCAAAATAATCTATGGTAGAATCAAGTTTATTTATTGAAAGTTTTATTTGATCATAAATAAGTTTTCCTTCGTTTGTTAAGGTAACTCCTTTTTTACTTCTTTCAAAAAGTGTTCCACCTAATATATCTTCTAATTTTTTTTATGCTGTAGCTAACAGCAGGTTGTGAAATAAATAATTTTTCACTTGCTTTAGTTATGTTGCCACATTCAGTGACCACACAAAATACTTTGTATAAATTATAATCAATCATGTCATAAACCCCGCTTATCAAAAACATAAACATTATATATTTTATTTTTGAATAAACCAAGGATATAATTAAATTGAAAGAAGAAAAGGGAATATATAAATTGAAGGAGGAATAAATTATGGCTTATTTAAAGGTAGATACTACTACGAATTTTGAAAAAAGATATTGGTATGAGGGGACTTATTCACCTAATTGGAAAAAAGGGTATAATGATGCAATTAAAAAATTATTTAATGAAAAGGATATAATAAATGATAAAAAAATATTAGAAAATATAATTACTCATACTTCTGGACATACAATTGAAGGATTAATATCATTGTTTAAGATAAGAAAAATAAGGGAAAATAGTGAATGCGTTGAACTAATAAAAAGTTTATCATCTCATGGTATTTATATGCTTTTGGAAGAAACTATGGATAAAATTGATATTGAAAAAGACTTTGGATTATTTAAAAGAGTTTTGAAAGCTTATTCAGAAGATTTTTATGAATGGCGTGGATTGTTGAAAAGTGAAAATTTCAAAAAATATAAGAAACTTCAAAACTTGGTTTTCGAGCATAAAATAGATTCTTTTTTTCACATGGTTGATGGCGATGATTCTATTCAATCTTTATTATTTGGAGAGAAATTGGATAATTATATTAACGATGAAAATATTTTAGATTGTTGCTTGATTTTAGAACGCATAGGTAAATTAAATTTGAGAGGAAAATATTTACTAAGTTTTATTTCAGAAATTATGTCTAATGAAACGCTCAGAAACGATAAAGAAACTTTAGATTTATTATTAAAATTGGGAAATGGTAATTTATGTAAAATTCGTACGCTTCTTTATCTAATTCGAAAAAAACCCGATTATACAGAAGATGATGTTAAACGTTATTTAGCTATGGCAGAGAAAAATATATTATCAGACGAAAGTACATATTTATATGATCCTATTATACCTGTTGTAGAATATGAAGCTGCTATTAAAACTCCAGAAATAAAGAATAATCAATATTTTATTAAACTTATGGATGATAGTAAAACAATATGGGATTTAAGGGCTATTCGTATTGCTTTAGAGGATGATAAGGTTAGAAACAATACTAAAGCGTTAGAACTTATAGCAAGTATGCCAAATTATTGGTGTAAAATGCAACTTTATCTAGCGTGTAAAAATGATGTATTATTAAATGATTTTACTAAGTTAGAGTATATATCATCAAAGGCACCGTTTGCAGATGAAATGGAAAAAGAAAGATTAAAATATGGACCAGTAGATTTAGAAATAGAGTTTGAAATAAATCGTAAAAAGTTCATTGATTCAGAAGAAAAAAGAATTAGTAGAGAATCATCTATGCTAAAAACAAGAGCGCAGTGTTATAATTGAAAAAATAAATTGATATAATATAGGATAAAAAAATTAGACTCAAAAGTTTAATATTTTAGTTGATTTAGATTGTAATATTACTTATTAAGAGTCTTTTACTAAACCAAATTATCTATTGTATATCAGAAATTTCTGCTTATTTAAATTTATGATTTTTATTGACAGTTAAATTTATTTATAGTAATATTTAGATACATAAGCAATTATGTTATGCACCTTTTTGCATATAATATTAATGCTATCTTTAAGATAGCTAAAAAAGCGGTGATTCCGACCATAACAGGAACTTGATAAAGCGGTGATTCCGACCATAACAGGAACCTAATAAAGCGGTGATTCCGACCATAACAGGAACTGAAAAAAGTTAGCTAGCAGTAATTAATTTTACGCTAGCTTTTTATTTTACTATATATAACGAACAAATGTATTCAAAAAAAGAAAGAGGTGATGATATGAACAAAAAATTAAAATTAGTTATTATTGATAGTAAATATTGTGATTATTTAAGAAAGTTTGATGAAAGGGTTCCTTATAATTTTTCTAAAAAAGAAAATAGACCTTTCATAGGAGTCCTGTTTGAGATAGATGGTATTAAATACTTCGCACTATTATCTAGTCCAAAAGAAAAACATAAAACTATGCGTAATATGATTGATTTTTTAAAGATAGATAATGGAAAATTAGGGGCACTTAATTTTAATAATATGATTCCAGTATTAGATACTAGCTATTATTTGATTGATATGGATAATTTCGATAAAATGAATGATATTAAATATTATAATTTGTTATTAGATCAGTTATCATGGTTTAATGAACATCATATAGAAGTTAGAAAGAAAAATAAAAGATTATATAGTTTATATAATGCTAATAAGATTAATAAAACAATTTTTGATTGATGTTGCAATTTTAAATTATTAGAAGAAAAATGCATAGAATATAATAAAGAGTTGACACATTCATAATAAAGTGTTAATATCTTGTTATCAAGTGAGTTTGAGTATGAGTTTAAACTCTAGCCTCAAAGGGATAAATCCTACACGTACTAATAAGCACGGAGTCACTTAATATAAGTGATTTGCGTGCTTTTTGCATTTCACTAGAAAGGATGATTAATATGTTTTATAAAGTTATAAAAACTAATAATACTAATCTCTTAGACCTATTATTACGACTCTTTAGTAATAGGTTAGTTTTGCGTGGATAAAACATTTAATTATAAATTAAAGACCTATTACTATGTTTAAGTGCAAGTAATAGGTCTTTTTATATACGAAAGAAGGAGAGATTAAGATGAGAAAGATAAAAATATTTGATACAACGTTAAGGGATGGAGAACAATCTCCAGGTTGTTTTATGAGTATGGATAAAAAGGTAGAGGTTGCTAAAATGTTAGATAAAATGAATGTTGATGTTATTGAAGCGGGTTTTGCTGCCTCTAATGAAAATGATTTTGAAGCTATAAAAAAGATTAGTAAAGAATGTAAAAATAGCGTTATAACGTCACTTGCAAGATGTAATAAGAATGACATTGATAAAGCGTATGAGTCTTTAATTAATGCTAAGCATAAAAGAATTCATGTGTTTATTGCAACAAGTGACATTCATATAAAATATAAATTAAGAAAAACTAAAGAAGAAGTTAAAAGCATCGTAAAAGAAATGGTTAGTTATGCAAAAACTAAATTTGATGATGTGGAATTTTCTTTGGAGGATGCTACAAGAACGGATAAATGTTTTGCATGTGAAATAATTGATACTGCAATTAGCTGTGGTGCAACAACAATAAATATTCCTGATACGGTAGGATATACTACACCTGCTGAATTTTATGACTTTTTAACCTATATAAAGAATAATAGTAGCATTGATAAAGTTAACATGTCTGTACATTGTCATAATGATTTAGGAATGGCAACCGCAAATACCATGTCAGCTATAAAGGCGGGTGCAAATCAAGTAGAATGTACGATAAATGGTATTGGAGAAAGAGCTGGAAACACTGCTTTAGAAGAGATAGTCGCAAACGTTGATGTTAGAAAAAACTACTATGACTGTTATACTGATATTGATAAATCTAAGATATATGAAGCAAGCTTGCTTGTTAGCTATGTAACCGGTTCAATGGTTCAAAATAATAAACCCATCGTTGGTAAAAATGCTTTTAAACATGAAGCTGGAATACATCAAGATGGAGTACTTAAAAATAAAGAAACATACGAAATAATGGATCCTAAAACATATGGTGTATACGTAGATAACATGGTAATTGGTGTTCACTCTGGTAGACATGCAATAGAAAATAAAATAAAAAAATTAGGTCTTGAACCGGAAAATTATAATGTAAAAGATATAATGGAAAGTGTTGATAAATGGTTTGCTAATCATGAAGATGACAAAGAAATTAAGGATGATATATTTAAAAAAATATTAAATGATAATAAAAAGATGCCATGTAAAGTTAAACGTTATAATTAATTAGTGAAAAATTTTAATATTAATGATATAATTTTCATGTTAGGTGATAATATGTACGAAATAACTTTTTTTAATAAAAATAATCATTTGTCTGGATTTTTTTATGATGAAATATTAAATGAGTTTAAATTTCTTGATGAATATAGCTGTATAAAATGTATAAATAATTTAAGTAAATATTATAATAAAATTTCAGGTATAGATTTTAAAGAAAATGATTTATTATTTAAGATTGATGGTACAAGCATAATTTTAAAAGATAGAAAAGATTTTAAACATAATAAAAATTTTGAATTTATAAATAAAAAAATAAGAAGTAAGCGTTACAAAATTAAAAGAACCATTTTTAAGGCTGTAACAGTAGGTGCCTTTATAGGAATTATTTTATCTACTCCTGTTTATGAGTCTGATTTTTATGGAGATCTAGCTGATGTAAATTTGATACCAGATGATATTTCTACGACAAACTATGTGGATGAAAATTTAGAAAACGAAAAAGAAAATGATTCCATGGTTTTGGTACCAGACGATGAAGAAAAAGAAACAATAAAAAATGTAATTGATAATGAAAACATGATGGCGATAGAAAACATAAACCCAGGTTCTAGAAGTGATTCGCTTAAATTATTATTTGTAAAAGAAAATTATGGTGACATAATTGATAAGTATTCAGATATGTATGGTCTTGATTCTAACTTAATTTGTGCTATCGCAACTCAGGAAAAGGGCTTTCATTCTGATAAAATTGATAAAGGCGGAGCAATCGGACTTATGCAAGTTCAGGTTCTTGTTTGGGATGACTTTAATCTTAAGGTATATAATTATGACATAAAAGATTATGAAACCATTGAAATTACTAAAGAAAAATTAGAGAATCTTGATTTTAACATTAAAACTGGTTGTGCTATTTTTCAAAATTGTTTAAACCAAACACATGGAAACGTATTGTTAGCGATTCAAACTTATAATATGGGTTATGGAACAGTAGTCAAAAAAATTCTTCCAAAATATTCAAAAGCTTCTGGACATAGCATAGAAGAAATATTAGATAATCCAAATGATTTAGGATGGTTAGATTATGTAACTTCATCATACCCCGGAGATGCTAATTACATAAAAAACGTACTTAGTTACTATGTATGCGATTACTCAAACGAATTAGATAATGGAATAAAAAAATAATATAGAATTTATTAATTATAAAAACTATTTATTAAATTTACTTTGAAAGATGATAAATCTTTCTTTTTTTGTTGCACTTTTGTCATAATTTCATAAAAGAATATAGAAGGTGATAAAATGCGTATTTGGAAAAATTCTAACTATGTTAAAGAAAATGATATTTTTTTGGTTGATAAAAATAATGAAAAATACGTAGAAGATGCAATAAATAATGGTATTTCTAAAATAGTTACGGAAACTGATAATACGTATAATATAGAAACGATAAAAGTGGATAGTATAAATGATTATGTTAAAAATTATTTTGATTTTAATGATATTAAATTAATTGGTATAACAGGGACTAATGGTAAAACCACGACTTGTTATCTTATTTACCAAATTCTTAACTTTTTAAATGTTAAAACAGCTTATATTGGTACTATTGGTTTTTATATAGACGGTAGTATTAAATCTCTTGATAATACAACTCCAAGTATTGATATATTATATAATTTAATAGAGGATGCTAAGGAAAGTGGTTGTGAAGTTGTGGTAATGGAGGTATCTTCTCATGCGTTAAAACAAGATAGAGTATATGGACTTTTATTTGATGCTATTGCCGTAACAAACATAACCCAGGACCACTTGGATTATCATAAAACTATGGATGATTACATAGAAAGTAAAAAGAAAATTATAAAAATGACAAGAAATAAACGGATATGTTTACTAAATAAAAAAAGTAAGCATTATAAAAAGTTTGTTTCTAAGAAAAATGACAACCTTATTATAGGAAAAGACATAAAAATAAATTCAATAATTAATCAACTGGATAAAACTATTATAGTTATTAAAGATAAAGTAAAACGTGGTTTTGTTTTACCAATGGTAGGAGATTTTAACGTATATAATTTTTTATTTGCATACTACATAATAAAAAAAATGGAATATGATGTGAGTAAACTAAGAGATAATTTTTATCTTTTATCAGAGCCACCAGGCAGGATGCAAAAAATAAAATATGACTCCAATGTTATTTTTGTTGACTATGCTCATACACCTGATGCGGTATTAAAAGTATTAAAAACGGTTAGCAAAATAAAAAATAAAGGCATTGTAACAGTAATAGGTTGTGGGGGTAATAGAGATAAAGAAAAAAGACCATTAATGGCTAAAATAGCATGTAAATATTCTAGGTATGTAATATTTACTAATGATAATCCACGTATGGAAGATGAAAGAAAAATAATGAAAGATGTTTTAAAAGGTGCTAAAGGTAAATATGAGGTTATATTTGATAGAAAAGAAGCAATAACACGAGGTGTAAACTTACTTAATGGTAAAAAAATACTTATGATATTAGGAAAAGGGCACGAAGATTATCAAATAATAAAAGGTGTAAAGTATCATTTTTCTGATATTGAAACAGTTAATAAAATTATCTTTAAAAAGTAATTGAAATACAAACTAATGTTTGATATAATACTAGTAATGATAGTAGTGGAGGTAGTTATGGAAATAAAATTAGATCCTATGCAAGGATATGTAACAAAACAAAGATTATTTGATCAACGTAAAGCTTTTGGGAGTACGGGAGTTAAAGCAGCAATATGTTTTAAGGAAGTAAAAGATGGAATGCCAGTAAGTCAAGATATGATAAGAAACGAAGAGGATTTTGCTACTTTAGTTGGTAGAGGACTAAATACTGTTTTTCAAGAACATACAACACCTAGTGAGCATCAGTATGTGGGTTTAGAAATCGTTGGTATACCAAAAATACTTTGCATGGTATTAAATAATGAAAAACAATATACGGCTGATGAAAGATCCCTTAGGTATACTAAGGTAGAACCAAATAATAACATAACGGAAAAAGAAGTTGAATTGTATAATAAATGGATTGGTGTTTTTACTAATTTAATAGAAAAGAAAATGGGAGATTTTTACCGTAAATTTAGTAAAACTGAGAATGCTTATAAAAAATCTATTTTAAAAATGGCTCAAGAAAACGCGAGATATATGGTTAGTGTTTTTATGCCTACAACCACAACTTACACAGTTCCGTGGATACAAATTAATAAAATTCTTGTGTACATGCAAAAGGTGATTGATAATCCAATTGACGATTTGGAAAAATTGTTAGTTCCTTATTTTAAGGAATTTATTAATACATGTATTAATTTAGATGTAGCGATAACTAAAGACAGCATTTATAGAAATCTTTTATCTGATGAAAAAGATAGAGAGAAATTATTAAAAAAACATCCTGAAATAAAAGATTATAAAGGCGATAAAACTTTAATTTATAAAAATAATAAAGATGTTGATTTAAGTTTGTTTGCAAATAGAAATGTATTTTCTGCAATTAATGACGATAATGAATATGGTCATAATATATCATATAATAATTTTGAATCTTTTGCATGTCTAGCTCAAGAACAAAGACATAGGACAATCAGTTGTGAAATGTTAATTCCAGATGAATTTATGGCTTATGTTCCTCCAATAATAGAGGATGATGAAATTTTAGTTAATGAATGGATAAAAGATATAACTAGTGTTAAAAACGTATATCCACAAGGGCAGTTAATTAAGGTAAATCGTTGTGGAACACTAAAAAATATTTTGAAATATGTTGCTCAGGAAAGAGCTTGTGATAGGGCGCAGTTAGAAATAGAAAGAGTATATGTAGATGATATGATACCAAATATATATGAGAGTTTACAAAATAATGGAAATGGTGAGTTAGCTTTGAAGGTAAAACCATATGTAAAAAAATTAAGATGCACGTTTCCTGGATATCATTGTCCTGGTACATGTGGTCATCCTAGAATAAATAGAGATTTGTAAAATATCAGTATTTGGTCTTTTAATTGATAAATAAACTTTAGTAGTGTATAATATAGTTAATTTTAAGGAGGTTTTGGTTATGAAAAAAAATGAAGAAATGGTATATCAAGAAGTAATGGATTATATTAATGCACCAAAACATAATAGACCATGTACTTTATCAACTATAAAAAAAGATTTAAGAACAAAAGATGTTGTAGAACTGATTTTTTCAAGACCCGATATATTTAAATTAGATGTTGAATTCCCGTTTATACCAGAAAATTGTATGGATGAAGAGTTTGTTAAAAAATTATTGCTTGGTAACCCAACAAGAATAAACTTTATGAATGAAAAAAATGAATATTTGATTAAAGATGAATATTTAACATATCCAGTTTTATTAGCTTTTTATATATCGAAAAATATATATGAATATAAATCACGTAAAATTTGGGGTAAAAGCTCTGAAAAAATATGTTGCAAAAGAAATATTTGGATGTTTGAAAAAAATCTTATTAGTGATGCTGATAATTTAATGGATAAAATTATATTAGAAAATAATAAAGATATTTTTAGATTAGGTATAGATAAAACTTTATGTTATTTAAATGAGTATTTATCTACAATAGAAATTCCAAAATATAAAGATGATGAATGCGGCCGTTATAAGAAAAAGTATTCTTATGCAAAATTTGACTTAGAAACTTCTCTTTTAATTCTTGTGAATGGAATGCCAGATTCAGGTAAATCAAAGATAGCTAATAAGTTAAGTTATGTTATAGGTGGATTGCATATCGATACAGATACAATTGTGGAAAGACCAAGTCTTAATGATATTGTAAACCAGCGGCGTAATGTAATTATATTATCAGATACATATGCTTTTCACTTTTTTAGTGAAAAGGAAATGAAAGGTTTTGATGTTATCAACATTATAGTAAAACCAAGTTCTATAGAAAAACTTCATAGGAACTCAAAATATTTATCAAATATAGATTTAGATACACATAAGAAAAATGAACTAGATAAATTTACACATAGATATGACTATCTAGAAAACCCAATAATAGTTATAAATGATTATGAAAATATAGACGAAAAGATTGATATTATCGTAGACGAAATAAAAGATAGATTATTATTAGAGTTTGTGGATGATGGATCAGCAAAAAAGTTTGTTAGAAAAACAAAAAAAGACCAGTAAAAGGTCTTTTTAATAATCATTTAAATCTACGTTTTCTTTTTCTAGGAAATCTTTAAACTTTGTTTTAAATACCTCGGCTTCTTTTTTTATAACGTCAGAGTAAACACTTTGGCAATTCATTATTGCTTTATATATATGTTTAAATGTAACAAACTCACTATTATCAAATTTAGCATAACTAAATGCTTTTGATAAAAGAGCAAGAGAGTTGTCTGGGTACCTTGAACCAAGTTCATAAACTCTTTTGTATTCACTAGTCATATCAACGATAAATTTCATTATGTTTTCTATTACGAAAGAAGAGTAAGCAAGTTTAACACCAGTTTGCTTTTCTATTTTAGGATAGGATCCCATTAATATTTTAACGGTTGTTTCTGCGTCAGGCTCTGCTACATCTATTTTTTCAAAACGTCTTAAAAAGGCTTTGTCCCTAATTAGGTACTGGTTATATTCATCGAGTGTAGTTGCTCCAACAACTTTTATATCACCTCTAGATAAAGCTGGTTTCATTGCGTTTACAAAGTCTATACCACTATTTCTTGATTCAATAACAAGAGTATGAATTTCATCAATAAATAAAATTGTATTTGAGGCTTTTTCTACTTCTTTTAACAAAACGTTTATTCTAAGCTCTTCCGTTCCATCTTCAGTTATATATTTTCCAAGTAAAGATGAGGTGTTAACCTTTATAATATCATAACCTTTAATAGCGTTTGGTACGCTGTTATTTTGTATCCTATAGGCGATTCCCTCTACAATTGCAGTTTTACCAATACCAGCCTTACCAACTAATATTGCTGATTTATCTGGCGTAAGTAAAGTAAGAATTGTTTTTTCGATTTCATTTTCTCTTGCTATTGCAGGATTGGTAACATACGTCTTAGTACTTAAATTTTCACCATAAGATTCTAGAACACTTTTTCTTTTTGGTTCTAATGTTTCTTCATTTTTACTTTTTTCTTTATCATCGTCTAGCGCTAACGTTTCATCTTCAATCATGTCAAACATTTCATCCATAATAAAACCTTCTTTCATGTGAATATTGTACTTTTAATATTATAACAGAAAATGCTTAATTTTACTAATTTATCAATTAAAAATATTTAAGTTATTTTGTTTACTATTGAATTTTTTTCTGGTATAGTAATATTCATTACAAGGAGAAATTGGTATGGAACAAAATAATGAAGAAAAAGCTTATTATACTTTTGGATTTATAAAACCAGATGACATGGAACATAAAGAAGAAATAATAAGAATGATTCAAAATAAAGAATTAAGATTTGTTTATTGTAAATATATTACGCTTACGGAAGAGTTAATACGGGTGAGTAATGCAACAATATTTTGCTAAAAATAAAGTTCTAGAATTAGAAGATAGCGATTATCATCATATCAAAAACGTAATGCGAATGAAAATAGGTGATGTTATTAAAGTAGTATATGATGGTGTTTCATACGAATGCAAACTTACTAATGTATCAAATAAATCTTCATTTGATGTAATTTCTAAAAATAAAAAGGAAGAAGATAATTTAATGGTAGATGTTGCTTTTTCACTTATAAAGGAGCAAAAGCTGAATTATCTTTTACAAAAAACAACCGAAGTAGGAGTAAATGAACTTTTCCCGGTTAACGCCAAAAGAAGTGTTGTGAAAATTAATAGGGAAAAGGAACTATCGAAAAAAGATAGATGGCAAAAAATATGTAAGGAAGCTGCAGAACAATCTTTTAGATCAAACGTTCCAGTTGTTAATTCAGTATGTGAATTAACTGATTTAACAAAAAAAGAATATGATTTGAAATTATTATGCTCCTTAAATAAAAATACAAAAAATATTAAAAAAGTGCTTCCAAATGATAATAAGTGTGTTAAAATATTACTAGTCGTTGGTCCTGAGGGCGGATTTGATTCTAAAGAAGAAGAATATTTATTAAAAAATGGTTTTATAAGTGTGTCACTTGGAAATAATGTTTTAAGGGCTGAAACTGCTCCAGTTGTAGCACTTAGCATGATAAAGTATGAGTTTATGAGGTGAGTAGTATGAAAAATTTATTTGCAGCAGCGTCTTATTCATTCAATAATTTTTATAATAATTTAAATACGCAGGGGCAAATGATTTTTTCTATAATAATGTTTCTTATAACATTATTAGTTATATTACTTTTTATAACTTATGTTATACAAGGAATTCAGACTAAAGCTAAATTAAGAAAGATAAAAAATGATACAAGGAAAAATATAAGTTCGTTAATTGATGAACGAAAAGAAACTGTTAATGTAAACAAGGTAGAAGAAAAAGAACCTTTGTATACTAGTGAAAAAACAGAAATCGAAGATATTGCAAGCGCTATATCTAATGCCCTTGAAGAGGAAAAACCAATATCTCTTACTAATTTTGAAGAAGATCAAGAAAAAACCGCTATTATATCGATTGATGAATTAATGAGAAAAGCAAAAGAATTGGAACTTATAGAAGATGAAGAACCTACAGGAATAAATTACTTAGAAAAGTATAATTTGGAACCTGCAGAGATAGATACAGTGATAGACACTGCCATGGATTCAAATTCAAATGCTGAAGTTAAAGCTTTTAAGGTTTCACAAATAATTTCACCTATATATGGTGTAAAAAAAGAAGCAATAGATAATAATGACACAAGAGCTTAATTTTAAGCTTTTTATTTTTAGGAGTGATTTTATATGAAAGTGGCAATATATACATTAGGATGTAAAGTAAATACATATGAAAGTGAGTATGCTGCAAAAGAATTTATAAAAAAAGGATATGAACTAACTGATTTTTCAGATGATTCTGCTGATGTATACTTAATAAATACGTGCACTGTAACAAACACCAGTGATCAAAAATCAAGGAAAATGATTAGACAAGCTAGAAAGAAAAATAAAAATGCAGTTGTAGTTGCAATGGGATGTTTTACTCAAATTAGAAACAACGATAATGCAATAATGGATTTTGTTGACGTTGTAATTGGAAATACTGATAAAAGTAAAATAGTTGACTTAGTAGAACAGTATAGAAAAGATAGAGAAAAGATTCTTAATATAAAAGACATGGCTAATGAGGATTTTGATGATATGGAAATAAGTTATTTTAATACCAGAACAAGAGCACTTGTTAAAATAGAAGATGGTTGTGAGAATTTTTGCTCATATTGCATTATTCCATATGTAAGGGGAAAAGTAAGAAGTAAAAAACCAGAAAAAGTTTTAGAAGAAGTAAATTCGTTAGTTAAAAATGGATATAAAGAAATTGTATTAACGGGTATTCATACTGGCCATTATGGTTTTGATTTGGAAAACTTTGACTTTAGTGATTTGTTAACTGAATTAGAAAAAATAAAGGGTTTAGAACGTATTAGAATTTCATCTATAGAAATAGTTGAATTAAATGATAAATTTTTAAGTGTATTAAAAAAATCAAAGAAAATAGTAAATCATATACATATTCCACTTCAGGCTGGTAGTGACCATATTTTAAGATTAATGAATAGAAGATATGATAAGAAGTATTATCTAGACAGAATAAAAAAAATAAAAGAAATAAGACCTAATATGGCAATAACTACAGATATAATAGTTGGTTTTCCCAACGAAACAGAAGAAGATTTTTCTGAAACAATGGATTTTGCTCGAGAAATAGATTTTGCCGGAGGCCACGTATTTCCATTTTCCTCTAGAAATGGAACCCCCGCTGCTAAGATGAGTGGACAATTAACTAAGCAGGAAAAACACGTAAGATGTAAGAAGTTAATAGCATTATTTGAAGAATTAGAAGAAAAATATTATAAAAAACATATTGGAAAAGAAGTTATAGTAATTCCTGAGACTTATTCTGAAGGATATTTAACTGGACACACTGATAACTATTTAAAAGTTAAATTTAGCGGTTGTGAAGAATTAATTGGTAAGACTATAAAAATACATATAGAAGAATATAAAGATAAAATTTTAATAGGAAAAACACTATAAAATTAATATTTTTATAGTGCTTTTTATTTCGACAAAGTTTTTAAAAATAGTTTATATAATAAAGATCCGAAAGAAAGGAAACTAATATATGAACTATTTTGATAAAAAAGTATAGTAGGAGAAAAAAGTAAATGCTAGTTAAAATCTATTATTTATGATAAAATCATATTGCAATGTTAGGAGGTAAAAATGGAAACATATATAAAAGGAACTTTTAAAAGAACTATTTTTTCTTCTAATGATGGATATACAGTTGGGTTAATAAAAATAAAAGATACTGATGATCAGGACCTTTTAGAATATAAAGGAAAACAATTTACCTTTACTGGTTTATTCGCCGAATTAAACGTAGATGAAGATTATATTTTCCATGGGAATTTATCTGATAATCCTAAATATGGGATTCAATATAAAGTTAATAAATATGAGAAGATAATGCCAGAAGATAAAGATGGGTTAATTTTGTTTTTATCAAGTGATATTTTTCCAGGTGTTGGGGAAAAAACTGCTGAATCTATCATTGATACTTTAGGTGAAAGCTGTTTAAAGGATATAACTAATGATTATGAATGTTTACTTATGGTTCCTAAAATGACAGAGAAAAAAGCGATGGATATTCATAATAAATTAATTAAGTATAATGAAAGCTATGAAATAGTTATTTATTTAACAAATTTTGGATTTAACATGAAAGACGCACTTAAAATTTATAATCATTATTTAGAAGATACAATAAGAGTAATAGAAAATAATCCTTATGAATTAATTGATACGATAGATGGTATTACCTTCTCTAAAATAGATAGTTTGAGGAATAAAACTAATGTTGAGCTTAATGACGAAAGAAGAATACATGCTTTAATTATTTATGTTATGAAAACAATTTGCTTTACCACCGGGGATACTTATTTAGAATTAGAAACAATTTATAGTGCTGTTAAAAACGTTTATGAAGAAGGTATTAGCGAAGAAAAAATAAACTTTTATTTAGTAGAACTAAATAGTTTGGGTAAGATAATTATAGAAGACAATAAGTTTATCTTAATTGATCATTATAAAAACGAACATTATGTTGCAACGAGTGTATATGATTTATCAAATAAAGAAGATACTAAAATAAAGGACATTGATATTAAGATTGAAAGGCTAGAAAATTTTTTTGACATTTTTTATAATGATGAACAAAAACGTGCAATAAAACAAGCTTTGATTAAAAACTTTTCTATTATAACAGGTGGCCCCGGAACCGGGAAAACCACTATTATAAAAGGTATAACTCAATTATACAAAATGACTTCAGGATATTCATTTGAAAAATTAAAAGAACGCATGATACTTTTAGCACCAACGGGAAGAGCTGCAAAAAGAATGAGTGAATCATGCGAATACCCAGCATCAACTATTCATAGATATTTAAAATGGAATAAAGAAACTGGTGAATTTCAATACAACGAACGTAATAAAGTTAGTGCAGAATTTATAATTGTTGATGAAACAAGTATGATAGATATAGATTTGATGGCAAATTTTTTTAAAGCAATGCCAAAAAATATAAAACTAGTATTCATAGGTGACTATAATCAGCTAGAAAGTGTTGGCCCAGGAAAGGTTTTAAAAGATTTTATTGAGTCTGAAATGATTAATACAATATTTTTAAAGGAAATATATAGACAAGATCAAAATTCATTTATAACAGAACTTGCATACGAAGTTAATACTGGTGAATTAACGGAAAGTTTTTTAGAAAAGAAAGATGATTATAATTTTATAAGGTGTGAAAATAGTGATGTGTTAAAAGCTTGCGCTGACGTTGCAAAAAAAGCGATAGATAAAGGATATGATTTAAAAAACGTACAAGTTTTAGCACCAATGTACAAGGGTATAAATGGTATAGATAACCTAAATAGAATACTCCAAAAAATATTTAATCCTAAGAATGATTCTAAAAATGAAACGTATGATGCAGATGTTATTTATAGAGAAGGAGATAAAATACTTCAGTTAGAAAACATGCCTGATGATAACGTGTTTAATGGGGATATAGGTTTTATTGAAAAAATAAGTGGGACCGAAATAACCGTTGATTTTGATGGTAACAAGGTTAAATATAAACCTAAAGATTATAAAGCTATTAAACATGGTTATGCTATAAGTGTTCATAAAGCTCAAGGCAGTGAATTTGAAATAGTTATAATGCCAGTTATAAAAGATTATAGGCTGATGCTTTACCGAAAACTTGTTTATACTGGAATAACAAGAGCTAAAAGATCTCTTATTTTATTAGGCAATCCATCTGCTTTTTGTAAGGCTGTTTATAATGAAGGTAACAAAGAAAGAAAAACTAATCTTAAAAAAATATTAATTGATAACATTTTATAGTATAAATAAATATAAATGTTTCATATTAATAATGGCATGATTAAATATGCCGAATTCATATTTTTTAAGAGAAGGTGATTAATAAATGAAAGCACTAAATAATCTTGGATGGATGCTTTTAGGTGTTGCTGTAGGTTCTGGTGCATTTTATTGTTATAATGAATGTTCTTGTAATGGTGGCATAAAGCAAACAATAAATAAGGTTAAGAAAAACGCAAGTAAAAAATTAGAAAATATGATGGAACAATAGTTTCTTTTAAAGAAGCGGGATAGCAAATAATTGCTATCCTTTATTTTTGCACAAAAAATACTTGACAGATGGGTTATAGTAATACACATTCGAATGAAGGAGATTATTCGAATTATCACATGAGTCATATGTTTATCGATTATCATGTGAAACATACCAATGATAACAGTGTTACATACAACCTTAACAGGACTAAATTATTAAAATAAAAATTGGTAAATTTACCAATTTTTTTGTTTAATTAAGTGTTATAATATAACTAGGAGGATTATATGAAAAAGAAAAACTTTAGTTTGTCACTTATAACATCAATTATATTTGTAGTGCTTGGTTTGTTTTTGTTCATAAGACCAGATGCAACAATAACTACTATATCATATATAATAGGAGGAGTATTATTAGTATTAGGACTTTTATCAATATTAAGATATTTTAGATCAGATTGTGGTATTAATGCACTTGATTTTGATTTAGTGTATGGGGTACTTGTTATAATAGCGGGATTATATTTAATATTTAATCCAACTATGCTTGCAACTATATTTCCAATAATTTTAGGCATATGGATAATAATTAATTCGGTTACTAAGTTTCAATATTCTTTAGTACTTAAAAAATTAGATAAACCAGATTGGAAATATACCTTATTAATATCATTTTTAACTTTTGTTTGGGGAATAATACTTTTATTGAATCCACTTGAAAGTGTTTTAGTAACAACTCAAGTTATTGGTATATTTATTATTATATACGCAGTATTAGATATAATTGATAACTTTATTTTGAAGAAAAATGAAGAAGATTTAAATAAAATATATATTGAAAAAAAATAAACCTTACAATCGAGTAGGTTTTATTTTATATAAATTGAATTAAAAATATTTTTATGATAATATATAAATATATAATAAGGTGGTGTACTATGAGAAATAAAAAGGGTTTTACGTTGGTGGAATTATTAGTTACAATTGCTCTTATGTTATCAATTCTTGGAATAGCAATAGTAAGTTTTATAAACATAAGTAATAGAAAAAAAGAGGAGTCTTGGCAAAAAGTTAAGGAACAAACTGAACTAGCAGCTGAAGAATATTATAAAATTAACGAGTATTATTTAGAATCTTTAACAACTGAAGGTGGATATGCTAGAATTAGTATAGGTAAATTAGTAGAAGAAGATTTTTTAACTAAAACCGTTAATCCAATTAGTGGTAAAGCACTTAATAATTGTGACTATGTTGAAGTTACAAAAAATAATTCTGGTTATTCATATAATTATGTAGAAAATAATGATAATTCAGTTTGTAACGTTGGTAATTATGCGATTGTAAGTAAACCAGGTGCTCCTTTAATTTCTGTTTCCTTGAAGAATGCACCAACTGGAAATGATAGTTATTATATAGGTGATGTAGAAATAAAAGCAACGGTTAGTACCGGTGGAAATGGTCCAATAAATGAAGTTAAATATTGCTCTACTATAACAGATTCACTTGATTGTGAGAATTATGAAAGCCTAACCGTTAAATCTGGGAAAGAAAATGATTATTATGGTACAAATTATTCTATAAAAAATAATTCATCCGGTGTTGATGGTAATAAAGTAACTACAATTTTTATTGCGACAAATGTATCAGGTAATACCGTTTCTGGTGAAGTTACATATAAAAAGGACACGGAAAATCCTGTTTGTAGCACGAATAACGGAACAACAACTTGGGCTAAAGATAAAAGAACGATAACACAGAATTGCACTGATAAGACAAGCGGATGTACGAAAGATAATTATAGTGTTACTTTTACAAATACAACTACAGTTGGTACGATAAAAATAGAAGATAAAGCTGGAAATACAAATAATTGTAGTGCTAATGTTTATGTTGATGCAGATGCACCTACTTGCGGTACTGCGGCTGGTCAAGGTTCCACATCTAATTGGACTAATGGTACTAGAAATATAACTCAAACTTGTTCGGATGGAAATGGTTCTGGTTGTAAATCTGTTACTCAATCATTTACTAATGAAGCAACAACTGGTACTATAACCGTAAAAGATAATGTAGGGCATACAAAAAAATGTACAGTAAATATATATATTGATAAAACAAAACCTTCATGCACGGTTGCTTTCAAGGGTACTTCTGGAAAAAATGGTTGGTTCATTAAAAATAATGTTACAGTTAATTTAAGTACTTCCGATACGGGTAGTTCTGTTGCTAATAGTGGCGTTGGTTCATATGGTTTAACCACTTCTTCATCTACTAGTTATAACAATAAAACAAGCGGAACTCAGTCTTCCGAAACCGCAGGCACTAAGTGGTATGGTTATGTTAAAGATAAGGCCGGTAATATACAAAGCTGTAATAAAACGGTTAAATTAGAAAAAGAAGTTACTATGAGTTTTAATTCGGAAAAAACCAATACTGTAAAATCTTATAATCCAGGTGGAAGTAGTCATGGTAAAGCGGTTTTTGATACTAGTAAAGGTGCGTGCGACTTTGGTAATTGCACTAATATAAAATGTAAAACAGATTCTACAAAATCAACAACGTGCTCTAAAACATACTTTGCAAGATCTTGCATGTACGTAAATACTTATGATAGATATTTTTATGTTACTTCTGCTTCTTCTGGTACAAATAAAATAGTTAAGGTTGATGGTAGCACAAGTGATTCAGGAATGAAAAGAGTAACTACTTTAAGCAGATATGGTTGTAAAACATCTAGTAATTATTATTTTAAAACGTGTGGTAGTAGTTCTGGTGAAAGGGTTAATTTTACAGCTCATGAATATCAATATACTTCTCCAGCAGGAATAACTAGTAATAAAATAAGACTTTATGTTGAGTATACAGCAGATTGTGGTTATAAATCATATTAATGCAGTGCATATATAAAATGTTACACCTTTTTGTACTGCTTTTTATTTACATAATTTATCATTAATAGGATAATATAGAGTTGAAAATAAAAAGTATATATGTTAATATTATTTTAGAATAAAGGAGCACATTATGAGAAAAAAACAAAGTGGATTTACACTAATAGAATTATTAGTGACTATAGCATTGATGCTATCTATACTTGGAATAGCAATAGTAAGTTTTATAAACATAAGTAATAGAAAAAAAGAGGAAGCGTGGAACCAGATAAAAGAACAAATTGAAACTGCCGCAATAGAATATTTTAATTCCAACGAATATATGTTTGAAGGTTTAGGAGATGTTTCGGATGGAATCTATGGAAAAATATCTATCGGTACTTTAGTTGAAAATGATTATATCAGTATAGTTATCAATCCGGTAACTGGTGAAGCGATTCCTAAATGCGCTTATGTAGAAATAGATAGATCTGGTAATAAATATAGTGCGACATTTGATGAGTCTGTTATTAGTGATGCAACTGAAACAGCTTGCGACAGTAACGATTCAGTTATAGTAAGTCAAGCAAGTGGTCCAGAATTCGAATTGGAAGGGGCCTGTCGTTTTAATGATGGAAATGGGAACACAACTGGTAATAATACGAGTGATTGGTGTTACCAGTATGATGTTACTCCAAGAATAATTAATTTGAAAGGTAATATAGACGATGCGACAGTTGGTTACTGTGTTAGTAATGAGCCTATGTGCAATAATTTTAATGATTTTCAAAGTTTATATCCGACTGGAAGTGAAGATGAGATAAGAGGATATTTAGACGATGTTGAAGGAGAAGCCAAATATATAACAGCGGCTATTAATAATGGTAATGGTACTAGTTTAAGATCTAGTAAAATATATAATATTGATAGGACTGCTCCAAGTGGAAATATAGCTATTAATTCATCAAACGAAGATTATAATGTATATAATCCTAATATAAAGTTGCTTGCCGCAGACTCTGCCAGTGGAATTGGTTCCGTTCAATATTTAACTGACGAAGATAGTTATGAAGAATACTTTGATGGAAATCCTGGAATTAAAGATTGGTCTAAAACTATTGCAAGTGTTGATGTGAGCGGTGAAGAAAAACAAAACGGCACAACAGTTGTAAAATCAATTATTGTTAAAGATGTTGTTGGCAATTCTAGTAATGTAAATAGTAACGAATATAAGGTATATAGTGAATGTGGTGAAACTATTGCTGGAGACTCTAATACAACAACTGGTAGCTGTGATTGTGAAACAAAGCAACGTGCAATAACAACAACATCAAATTTAACGGATAAGTACACTGGAAAATCATGCGGTAAAAAAACCTCTACTAGTCAAGAGGCATGTACACCAACAGGTTGTACTGCAACGTGCCCAACATTTACTTATTCGGGAACTACTAATAACGGGTATTATGTTGGTTCTAGTGTTAGCATAAGAATTACACCTAATAGTTCTACTGATACTTGGGAGTGGTTTTCAAACGATGTTAAAACTGGTAATTATGTATCTTGGGGAACAAAAACAGGGACTCAAACAGTTAGCATTACTGGCGAAGGAACAAGAAGGTTAAAGGTTATAATAACTAATAGTGCTGGAAATAGTAAGACATGTTATTCTAGTGAAATGAAAATAGACCGAACAGCACCTAATTGTCCAGCGTTCTCTTACAGCGGAACAAAGGGTGATAATGGATGGTATAGGTCAAGTATATCAATAACAGTTAATCCAACAAGTGATACTGCATCATGGCAATGGTATACGAATCAAACAAGTAATGGTTCATGGAAATACTGGAGTAATAACACTGGTAAATTAACCAAATCAATAAGTACAGATGGTAAAAGTTTAAAAGGTCAAGTAATTGTTTCGGATGCTGCCGGCAATAAAAGAACTTGTACTATAAGTGCTTTTAATATAGATAAAACTGCTCCAACGATGAGTATAACTTATGGCCCTAAAAAAGAAAAATGTGGTTCAAAATACTCAATTCGTACTAAATATACCGCTAATGATGCAACTTCTGGATTGTCAGTGGTAAAAGATTATTATGGTTATGATTCTTCACTACCAAGTGCTAGTTCGTCATATTGGCGTAACAGAAGTATAACCGCAGGTGCTAGTTCATACTCGCATGATCATAACTGGGGGCCTACCTGTACTACGATGGGAACACCTGGTTCTGGACGTTGTTATAAATTAAAGTATTATTTAAAAGATAGAGCAGGCAACGTTAGAACTGGTATGACAAGTAGTTGTGCAACATATTAAAATAAAATGTAAAAATATTGATCTATTTTTACATTTTTCTTTTTTAGAATTGCTTATAATAATTATATCTGATATAATTAAAACATATTTAAATTGTTGATGAAAAATTAGTAAGTAATTATTATTTTAAAGAGAGTTAGCATTTGGTGAAAGCTGATACTTAATGTTACTGAAGCTATTTTCGGAGAGTAGTTAACAGCTACCGGTTTAAAACCCGTTATTTAATTAAGAATAAAATAGGATGGTACCACGGCATAATCGTTCCTAGCGATAGCCTTGGTGCCTCTTTTTAATAGAAGGAGGATAATTATGGAATTAAAACAAAGAAATCCAAAGATATTTATTGTCTCTGGTAAAGCGAACTCAGGAAAGGACACTACTTGCGATCTTATAAATAACCTTATTAGGTTAAAAGAGTTAACAAGTGTAAACTTACAATTTTCTTCATACATCAAAATGTACGCTAAAGTTATTTCTGGTTGGAATGGTGAGGAAAATACGAAACCTAGAAGCTTACTTCAGGAAATTGGAACCAGTATTATTAGGGATAAAATAGATAACGAATTCTTTATCAAAAGAATAATAGGAGATATACAGGTTTACTCATATTATTGTGATGCTATTACAATAAGTGACGCAAGGTTACCTGAAGAAATAGACTCTATATATGAAAATTTTGATAACGTAATTAGAATAAACATAGAAAGACCTAATTTTGATAATAATTTAAATAATAGAGAAAAGATGCATCGTACTGAAATAGGATTAGATGGTTATAATAATTATGATTATGTAATAATAAATGATGGAACCATCGAAGATTTAAACAAAAAAATAGAAAAATTAATAGATGAGGTGTTATAAATGAAACAATTAACAAGTACTGAGATAAGAAAGATGTTTTTGGACTTTTTTGAAAGTAAAGGACATTTAGTCGTTCCATCAGCATCACTAGTGCCGGATAATGATCCATCACTTTTATGGATTAATGCAGGAGTTGCACCACTTAAAAAATACTTTGATGGAAGAGAAGTACCTCCTAAAAGAAGACTTACTAATGCTCAAAAATGCATTCGTACCAATGATATAGAAGCAGTTGGTGATACTTATCATCATACTTTTTTTGAAATGCTTGGTAATTTTTCTATAGGCGATTATTTTAGGGAAGAAGCGCTTTCTTATGCTTGGGAGTTACTTACTAGTCCAGATTGGTTTGACATTGATAAAGAAAAGTTATATGTAACGGTTTATCCAGATGATAAAGATACGTTTAATACTTGGGTTTCTTTAGGATTAGATAAATCACATATCATTGCTTGTGAAGGTAACTTTTGGGATATAGGTCCAGGACCATGCGGCCCTGATTCTGAAATCTTTTATGATAGAGGAGAAGAATATGATAAAAGAGGCCCAGAGTTAATTAAAGATGAAATAGATAATGACAGGTATATTGAGATATGGAACAACGTATTTAGTCAGTTTAATCACGTAGAAGGATTAGATAGAAAAGATTTTCCAGAACTACCTCATAAAAACATTGATACTGGTATGGGGCTTGAAAGATTAGTTTGTACACTTCAAAATTGTAAAACAAACTATGATACCGATCTATTTATGCCAATAATAAGAAAAGTAGAGGAAATGTCAGGTGTAAAATACACTGATCAAAAAGAAATTAGATCTATTGCAGATCACATTAGAACGCTTACTTTTTCATTATCTGATGGAGCAACTTTTTCTAACGAAGGAAGAGGATACGTTTTAAGAAGAATATTAAGGCGCGCATCTCGTTTTGGAAGAAACTTAGGAATAAATGAACCATTTATGTATAAATTAACTGATAGTGTTATAGAAATAATGAAAGATGCTTATCCATATTTATCAGAACATAAGGAGTTAATAGATAGACAAATAAGAAAAGAAGAAGACGCATTCTTAAAAACTTTATCTTCTGGTGAAAAAAGGTTAGAGGAGCTAGTAAAAAGTGGTAAAAAAATAACTGGAGAAGATGTATTTAGACTTTATGATACATATGGATTTCCTTATGAGTTAACATGTGAAATATTAGAAGAGCAAAGTATTAAGATAAATAAAGAAGATTTTGATAAATGCATGGAGCACCAAAGAACAATGGCAAGAGGAGCATCTAAAAAACTATCTGGGATGAATGCTCAAGGCGATATTGTAAACTTTAAGGAAGAAAGTATTTTTACTGGCTATGAAAAATTAGAAGAAATTGCTAAAGTAACGTTTGTTGGTAATAATGATGGAAACGTAGACAACATATACTCAGAAGGCGTTATAATAACTGATAAAACTCCATTTTATGCAACTATGGGCGGTCAATTAGGCGATATTGGCGTAATTACTGCTGATGGATTAAAAGCAGAGATTTTAAAAACCGAAAAAGCTCCAAACGGACAAAACCTGCACTATATAAGATTAATTGAAGGTACTATAAAAATTGGTGATGTTGTAACTTTATCAGTAGACAAAGAAAACAGATTTACTACTTGTCAAAATCATTCAGCAACGCACTTACTTCAAAAAGCACTTCAAAAAGTATTAGGAGATGAAGTTCATCAGGCAGGAAGCTTTGTTAATAACGAAACTTTAAGATTTGATTTTAAATACACAGGTAAGATATCTGATGATCAAGTTATAAAAACAGAAGAATTGGTAAATGAAATGATTGACGCTTGTTTACCTGCTGAAATAAAACAGATGAGTATAGATGAAGCAAAAAAAATGGGTGCTATGGCCTTATTTGGGGAAAAGTATGGTGATAAAGTTCGCGTTGTTAAATTTGGTGATTCCATTGAACTTTGTGGTGGTACTCACGTAACAAATACTGGTAACATAAGACGTTTTGCAATTAAATCTATCGAATCTAAAGGGCTTAATGTTTATAGAATTGAAGCTGTTTGCGATACTAACTTAGAAACTGAGATATTTAAGATGATTAAACCATATAATGACGAAATGGTACTTTTACTTAAAAAGGCAAAAAGCATAATTAAAGATGCCGATAATAATGGTATAAAACTTTCATTTGATGTAAATATTTCTAACGAGAAACCACTTTGCTATAAAGATGTTTTAGAAAATAAAGACGAAGTTTTAATGGTTAGAAAAAAAATAGCTGAATTAGAAAAAAAATACGCAGAAGAATTATCTAAAAAAGCACTTTCAAAAACTGATGAATATGTAAATGAAAAAATAACTGGTATTTATGGGGATGTCGTTATAAAAACTTTTGAAAATGAGAATATGGATGTTTTAAAATCACTTGTGGGGGCCATATCATCTAAGTTAGATAACGGTGTTGTATTTGTTGTAAACGTAAAAGAAGACGCAATTAACTTTATAGCAAAAGCAAGTGATTCATTAAAAGATAAAATAAACGTTGGTTTATTAATTAAGGATGTTGCTAAAATAGCCGAGGGAAATGGTGGTGGATCGTCTTTGTTTGCACAAGGAGGAGGAACAAACCCTGATAAGTTAGATATGATTTTAACTTATGTTAAATCTAAAATAGTGGAAGAATAAAAGAGGTAATGAGATGGAAAAAGTTGAAACCTTAGATTTTGATGAAAAACCAAAGAAAAAAAGAAAACTAAAACGTTGGGTAAAGGTGTTTATAAGTTTATTAATGATTGTTATCATGTTTATAGTAATATTTTTTATAACGTTTAACTTTCTTTTGTCAGCAGTTTCTTCAAAAAGTGAAGTAATAGAATTTACAGTAGAAGAAGGATCTAGCGTTTATTCTGTAGGAAAAAAGTTAGAAAATGAAAAAATAATTCGCAGTAATTTAGCTTATAAGATATATGTTAGGTTAAAAGGAATTAATAGTTATAAAGCAGGGGTATATAAGCTTGATAAAAGTTATAACACTAAAGATATAGTCGACATATTAACTGGTAATTATTATAAGGAAAATGGTGTTACAATTACCTTTAAAGAAGGTAAAAACATTAGGAATGTCGCAAAGGAAATATCTGAACATACTAATATTAGTAAAAGCGAGTTTTATGAAAAATTAGAGGATGAACAGTACATAGACTCATTGATTGATGAGTATTGGTTTTTAACGGATGATATAAAAAACGAAGATATATATTACTCATTAGAAGGTTATTTATTTCCCGACACTTATTCATTTGCTGAAAATGTTTCGATAGAAAATATAATAAGTACGATGCTTAATCAAAGTGATAAAGTCTTTAGTAAATATAGATCATTAATAGATGCTAGTTCATATAGTATTAATGAAATAGTCGCGCTTGCTTCAATGGTTGAATCAGAGGGAATATATGAAGAAGATAGAAAAGGTATTGCTGGTGTTTTTTATAATAGGTTAAACGCCGGAATGGCACTTGGAAGTGATGTTACAACGTATTATGCTTTTAAGGTTGAGTTAGGTCAAAGAGATCTTACTGCAACTGAAATAAATACATATAATCCTTATAATACAAGGGGACCTTTAATGAATGGCAAATTACCAGTTGGAGCAATATGCAATTTTTCTGAGACATCATTAGACGCAGTTTTAAATCCTATAAGTAGTGATTATTATTATTTTGTAGCGGACAAATCTGGTAAAACTCATTTTACTAAAACTTATGAAGAACATTTAAAGGTAATATCTGAGTTAAAAGAGTCCGGGAACTGGATAGAATTATAAAAAGTTCGTATTAAAATCATGAACTTTTTTCTTTTTCATAGCAAAAAAAGTAAATGTTGTGATTTAAATTTTAAACAAATCATAAAAAAAATAATAATCTTTTTTATGTTTATAATGCATAATATAAACTCTGATAATTTATACTGGTTTTTTACGTAATTTTATGATATAGTAGGAAACCAGGAAGTGATTTAATGAGTACAACTATGTTTAGTTCTTTAGATGTATCAGATAAAAAACGTTTAATTCATGAATTAAGGGACTTTTATATACCATATAGAAAAAGTTTAGATTTGCCTAAATATGCTAGTTTTGGTGGGGAGATAGAATTTAGTATTAAAGGCTATGATTATAGTTATAAGCAAAATTTAAAAAAGGCAGGTTACGGAAGTACTACTGCATTTGAATTTATGAACAGTATAGGAACCCCTAAAATATGGAAAATAAAAGATGAAATAGGATCTAGAATAGAAGTTGAAACGGATGTTTTAGGTGATGATAAAGATACATGGGATACCCTAAAATATTTATTATCTTTCTTAATTGAAAAAGGTGCTTACTATAATGGTGAGGGAGGTTCACATGTCCATGCAGGTATGCAGATAATTGGAAATGATTTTGAAAAATGGAAATTGTTTTTAAAGTTATGGGCATGTTATGAGGAAGAAATTATAAGGTTTACTAATGGTGAATACTATTTTGATAGAGAAAAGATGAATTTTTATGCTGATAGAAGTAAAAAAATAATTTTTGAATGGTTAAATGATGAAGAGTTGCAAAGAGAAAAAAGAATTACTAATAAGCTTACGTATCAAGAACAAAATATAGATTTTTCAAACCCTAATAATATTAAAAAATATATTTCACCAGATAAATATTTTAATAATGACAAAAATGTAACCGTGGAATTTAGATCACCAAATCTAACATTAAATCATATTATATGGCAAAATAATATTAATTTATTTATTAAAATGATGCTGGCGGTTACTAAAGAAGATTTTGATTTAGAAAAACTTGAATACAGATATGTTAATGAAAAAAATGTTGATATTTTAGAAAAAATTTCTTCTGATGAAAAAGCTTTCGAATTATGTGATCTAATTTTTGATAATGATTTTGATAAACATTGTTTTTTAAGACAATATTATAAGGATTTTGATATTCCTATAAAAGAAAACAAGATGATTAAATCAAAACCATTTTGGAGATAATGATATAAACTGTAAAATATTAAAAATTTAATATTAAGGATGGATAAAATAAGAAATAGTCATATTGCTATTTCTTTTAATTAATGCTAAAATATAAGTATCTTATTAAAGATAGGAGTTGATAATATGTCATCTACGACTTATTTGTTTAATATTGAAAATATTAACGAAGCATTAGTTAAAGAAACGATTAAAGAAGTATGCGAGGCATTGAAAGAAAGAGGATATAATCCAGTTAATCAGTTAGTTGGATATCTAATGAGTGGGGATCCTGGTTATATTTCTAATCATAAAGAAGCTAGAAATAAAATACTTAAGATAGATAGAAGTAAAATTCTTGAAATATTAATAAAGGAATATTTAAATTAATGAGAATAATAGGACTTGATTTGGGCACGAAAACGCTTGGTGTTGCAATAAGCGATTTAACGGAAACTATTGCAACCGGTATTACTACTTTAAGATTTGAAGAAAATAGACCAGAAGAGTGTTTAGATGAGTTGAATAAGATAATAGAAGAATATGGTGTTTCTTACATCGTTATTGGGCTCCCCAAAAACATGAATAATACTTTAGGCGTAGCGGTAGAAAGAACGAGAAACTTTATAAAAACATTAGAAGATAAATTTAAACTTCCAATATATGAGCAGGATGAAAGGCTATCTTCCGTTAGTGCAAACAACGTTTTATTACAGGCAGATGTTTCAAGAAAAAAAAGAAAATCCAAGGTGGATGGTGTTGCAGCTACAATAATTTTGCAAAATTATTTAGATATAAGAAAGGGAAAAGAAAATGGATAACAAAAACGAAGTAAAACAAGACAATACGTTTACGATTGTAAATGATGATGGAAAAGAAATTAAGTGTGAAATACTTTTCACTTATGAAGATGAAAAAACTAAAAAAAACTATATGGCATACACTGATAATACAACTGATGAAGAGGGAAATACTAAAGTATATGCTTCAATTTTTAATCCGGAAGAAGAAAATCCTGTACTTCTTCCAATTGAAACCGATGAAGAATGGAAATTAATAGAAGGGATTTTAACATCTTTATCAGCTTCACAGGATGATGCTGATAAAAGTGAATAACAATGTTTACTTTAAAGTGATAAAAAATTGATTTTTATCACTTTTTTTTATATAATTATTATTAGTTTTAGGTGGTGTTGTTATGGATCAAGAATTCTTAATAAAAAAGATAGAAAAGTACGCGGATGAAAAAGGTGTACCTATCATGGAAAAAGAAGGTATGGAGTTTTTAACAGAATTTATAAAATTAAACAACGTTAAAAATATTTTAGAAATTGGTAGTGCGATAGGTTACTCAGCAATTAACATGGCTTTAGCAGGAGAGGATGTTACCGTAACGACGATAGAAAGAGATAAAGATAGGTATATAGAAGCTGTAAAAAATGTTAAAAAACTAGGTTTGGATTCTAAAATAACGTTAATTCTTGCGGATGCGCTTGATTTTAACACTTCCGAAGAATATGATCTTATATTTATTGATGCTGCAAAAAGTCAGTATATTAAGTTTTTTAATAAATTTTCTAAGAATTTAAAGCAAAAAGGATTTATTGTAACTGATAATATTAATTTTCATGGTTTAACTAATTCTGATAAAAGTAAGATGTCTAGAAATCTAAGACAATTAATTACTAAGCTTGAAAGATATATTAACTTTTTAAAAGATAATGAGGAATTTAAGACCAGGTTTTTTGAAGTTGGCGATGGTGTTGCTATATCAAGAAAAAGGAAGAAAAAAAATGAGTAAATTATTATTAAAAATAAATAAAGATGAAGAATTAATGTACCCTGCTGATGGGTATATTTTGGGTATTAATGAGTTTTCATGGCTTTTTGAAAAAAGATATAACATAGAAGAAATAAAAAAAATAAAAGAAGAGAAAAAAAATAAAGAAATTTTTGTATCGTTTAATAGAATTATTTTTAATAATGAATTACAAGATTATAAGAATCAATTACTTGAAATAGATAAGTTAGGGTTAAATGGTATTATCGTTGGTGATGTAGCCGCATTAACGTATGATTTAAAGACCGATATTATACTTGATCAATTACATTTAAATAATAGTTATTATACTATCAATCATTATCAAAATAATGGTTTAAAAGGGGTTTTATTAACAAATGATATAACAAAAAATGAAATTGAGGAAATTAAGAATAACACGAATGTTTTATTATTTAAACAAGTTTTTGGATACCCTCATTTATCTACCTCAAACAGAAAGCTAGTAACTAACTATTTAAGCCATTTTAAACTTTTAGGTAATTCCTCATTTTATGAAATAAAAGAAAATAATAGTAATAATGTATATAAGATTATTGAAGATGAGTTTGGAAGCCATATACTTGGTGATAAAATTCTTAATTTACTTGGAGAAGACTTAAACATTGATTATGAAATAATAGACGGATATTTAATTGATAATGTCAAAGACGTTTTAAATGTATTTATAAATGGTGATGTTTCTAAAAAAGAATTAATTGATGAAACTTATAACGCTGATACCGGTTTTATTAATAAAAAAACCATATACAAGGTGAAGAAAGATGAAAGATAAAAAAATAGAATTATTAGCACCAGCGGGTGATATTGAAAAGTTAAAGTGGGCAATTAGTTATGGTGCGGATGCAGTTTACTTAGGTGGCGTAAATTATAGTTTACGTGCAAACGCAAAGAATTTTACACTAAATGAAATTAAAGAAGCTGTAAACTATGCACATAAGCGTAATGCTAAAGTTTACGTAACGGTTAACATTGTTTTTCATAATGATGATGTAAATGGATTAGAAGAGTATTTAAAAAAACTAGATGATATTGATGTTGACGCGGTAATATTTAGTGACCCATTAGTAATAGATATAGTTAAAAAGAATAACTTAAAATTAGAACTTCATTTAAGTACCCAAGCCTCTATCTTAAATAAAGATGCCGCTAATTATTACATAAAACAAGGCGTATCAAGAATAGTTTTGGCAAGAGAGTGTTCTAAAAGTGATATTAAAAACATAATAGATGAAACAGGAGTAGAAATAGAATGCTTTATTCATGGTGCAATGTGTACTAATTTATCAGGTAGATGCGTACTATCAAACTACTTTACAAACAGAGATGCTAATCGTGGTGGCTGTTGCCAAGTTTGTAGGTTTAACTTTAATCTTTATGATGATAATAAAAATAAAATATCAAAAGATGACAATTTTTCAATTGCGCCAAAAGATTTATCATTAGTAGATTACATTAATGATATGATTAATATAGGTGTATCATCATTTAAGTTGGAAGGAAGAATGCGTTCTGTTTATTACATTGCAACGATTGTTTCAGTTTATCGAAAAATAATTGATATGTATAGTAACAACTTAAAAGATGAAGAATATATTAATAGAGCAAAGAAAATATTGTATAGATGTGCCAACCGTGATGTGGCTGCTCAATTTTTTGATAAAAAACCGGGCGAAAAAGAACAATATTACGGTTCTAGGCAAGAAGACTCTAACCAAGATTTTCTAGGAATAGTGTTAGGCTATGACGAGAAAAAAAAGGAAGCTATAATTGAACAAAGAAACTATTTTAAACCAGGTGATAAAGTAACTATCTTTGGACCAGATAAAGAAGATTATTCGTTTGTTATTAATACTTTAACCGATGAAGATGGAAACACGCTAGATGCCGCAAGACATCCAAGGGAAATAGTTAGAATTAATTGTGGTATAAGGGTTAATAAAAATGATTTAATGCGTGTCAACTTTTTGGATTGACAAAAATAAAAAAATATAGTAATATGATAGCCATGTTTAATTTTATTTGAGGTGAACATTATGAAAAAAGAAAAAGAAATTTATTTAACTAGTGAAGGATTTTTAAAGTTAGAAGAAGAGCTTAATGATGCTAAACAAGTTAAAAGACCAGAAATAATTCAAGCTATTAAGGAAGCTAGAGCATTAGGTGATTTATCCGAAAACGCAGAGTATTCTTCAGCAAGAGAAAACCAAGCTAAATTAGAAGCTAGAATAAAAGAAATTGAATACACTTTAGAACATGCAACAATAATTGAAAATAAAGGTGACGGAGTAATTGGTGTTGGTTCAGTAGTTACAATCGCATACGATGAAGATGATACTGAAGAATATACAATCGTTGGTACAAACGAAGCCGATCCATTCGAAAATAAGATTTCTAATGAATCTCCAATTGCAAAGGCTGTTATTGGTAAAATGGTTGGAGATAAAGTATCAGTTGAATCTCCAAACGGAAGTTTTGATGTAGAAATAGTAAAGGTAGCGTAGGCTATCTTTTTTGTTGATTTTTAGTAATTTAAAAGTATAATAATTAATCAAAGGGAGATAGAACATATGAATATTGAAGAACTAAGAAAAGTTATAGAAAAGCTAAGAAAATATGAAGTATATATTGAAGATTCTTTTGCGTTTATAAGTAGTTTAAATAAAAGGCAAATAAACAATATTTTGGATTTTAATCCCGAAGAAAAAGATTTTATGAATGAAAATGAATGGTATACTTATTTAATTAACTACGCAGATGTTTTGGGAAATTTAAACTTATTAAATTATGATAAATTTAATGAAGTTGTTGATGTACTGTTTTCAAAGCTAAATGAAATGTTATACAAACATAAGGATACGTTTAATTCTTATGCACATGGTATTAGAAAAATAATGGAATGCAAGAGTGCTATAGAAAATGATACAGCTTACAATGATGTTAATCGTATAACCGAAAAAAATACACTGTTATATAATGAGAAAAAATGGAATATTAGTATCATCCCGTGAATTAAAAACGTTGTCTGATTGTGTATCTAAAATGATAGATTTGGCTTCAAATGAAAATTCAATAAATGGTAAAACACATAATTTAGCCATGCAGTTAATTTATGATAGTACTGATAGTTCTGTAGCTGATTCAATAAAAAAAGTAGAAACAAGTGAGTTATATTTAGATGACTTAAATACAAAAAAAGAAGTAATAATGACTATTGCAAAAAAAGAGGCTTCTTTTGCTAAAGTGATAGCAAATTTTGTTACAAATAAAACTGTAAGAAAATCTAAGGATTTTCTTTATGAATTAAAGTGTATGGACATTGTAAAAAATATTGATGAAATTAAGACGTGGTACAATGTTTTAATTAGTGAAAGTGTTCAAAAAAGTAAACATCTTTATTTTATTATTAATTCAATTCACTATATCAATCCAGACTATTTAGGCTTATTAGAAAAAATTTGTTTAGATGAAACTTGTTTATGTAGTTCTGATTTTGATAAAAAGGTGAATATTATAATTAATTCTATAAGTTTAGAAGAGGCTAAGAAAAATATAAGTATAATATTAAATAATTCAAACGATTATGACGATTTAGATGTTATTTTATATAATGCTATGATGTATGTTGATGAAAATAATAATGAAAAGGATTTAGATATACCACCTGAGGTATTGAGAATGACTAAACCTAACCAAATAATGTAAATGATAAGAAAGGAGTTACTATATGAAAAAATATTATTGATATCAACTGGAGGAACAATTTCTCAAATTCATACCGAAGATGGTATTGCTGTAAGTAATGAAAATTCTGCAACAGGTGATACAGTTGTATCAAATCTATTTGCTATTTCAGGATAAAGTTAGGTATTGAAGTGATAAATTCTAAAAATATTTTAAATAAAGATAGTTCTAATATAATCCCAGAAGATTGGAAGTTTATTGTTAATACTATTTCTGATAATTATGATGACTATGATGCTTTCGTTGTAACTCACGGAACAAATACAATGGGGGGTATACATGCGCAGTAGTTTCTTTTGCTCTTCAAAATATAGGAAAACCAGTTGTATTTACAGGGGATCAAGCATCTTATGGAATACCAGGAACAGATGCTTTAATGAATTTGGAAAATGTATTTAGAGTTTTATGTGAGCATAAAGAAATAATAAGGGTATTCTTTGTTTTTGGAAGTAAGATCATAACTGGCACAAGAGTAAAAAAACAGAATATGACTATGATGCAAATGAGATTATAGCAAAGGTTTCCTTTAAAGACCGACATTTATTCTTTAAATAAAATTATACTAAATTTTTAATTATTTTCTTTTACATTAATCTTAACAAATACCTAAACGCAAAATAAATATTGCATTTAAAATTAATTTATGTTAATATAATTTGCAAAATAAATTATACGAAAAATAATATGTTAATATAATTTATATTATACGAGGAGTTTTTTTATGAAAAGATTTGGTATTGATAAAGAAAGAGACTTAAAAGTAGAAAGGGCTTTGACTGCTTCAAGTTGTATTGAGTTTATGGCAGGATTAGGGATTACTTTTTATAATGTGTTAAATATTACAGGGAATATTAAACCACTGGAGGTAATTGCGGGAGTAGCTTTTGGTACTAGTTTGATTTCTATGATTTCATCTGCAAAAATAGGTGATAAAATTGAATATACACATTATTCAGACGCCAATTTAAATTCATATGGTAGTATAGAAGAACATGGTGATTCTATTAAAATTAAGTTTAAATAGCATTGATTAAATTTTGATATGGTGTGTGTTATACGATAATCTACATCCGATTTAAAGGGGAAAAATTTGTATGAAAAATAAAAAAGCACTAAAAAAATAGGAGTACTAGCTTTGGCTGAAATTATGGCTTCATCTATTTCGGGCTGTAAACCCGAAATAGATAAAACTGAACCAGAAAATGCAAGTGATAAAATATATTTACAAAATGAAGAAAACATGGAACTAGTTGTAATTGGTCTTGAAGAAATATAGAACAATTCATGTGAATTAAAAGAAAAATATGGTTACTTTATGAATGATGAAAAAACATCTTTTTATGACGCGCTAAGTAAAGAAACATTAGATTTAGAAATATATAATGACGTATATAATATATATTACACCTCTTTTGAGAACATTTTATCATCTAAAGATTACGTTCTTGTAAAAAGTTCTGGTTATATTAATAAAGACTATTTAGAAAAAAATAGGAAATAGTTATTATTTTTTCAAAGATAACGACGGGAATTGTAAATTAACAACAGGATTTTTAAATGATTATATATCTTTTGATGGAGCATACGTAGATACCGTTAAAATTAATTATGAAGATAGTGAAGCTAAAATGGAAGGAACTACTTTAGCAAAAGTAAAATAGGAAATATTTATAATAAAAATGGTTACGTTTACGTATGTAGCTGTTTTTTTTACATTAATGAAGGTTAGTCCTTGTAAAACGAATATAAATACGTTATAATACTAAGTGATTTAGGGAGGAATTAAATTTATGGCAGAGAAAAAAGAAAAGAAAGCTAAAAACATCCATGAAGTAACCGTTAAAATAAATGGTGATGCATGGAAAAAAAAGCTGGATGAGACGTTTAAAAAAGTAATTAAAACAGTTGAAATAGATGGTTTTAGGCAAGGAAAGGCGCCAAGAAGCGTTTTTGAAAAGAAATACGGGAAACAATCACTTGTTGTTGAAGCAGTAGATGCATGCATGCAAGATGCTTACAAAGAAGCTTTAGAAAAATTCAAGGGCGAACCTATCATGCAACCTACCGTTGCAATTGATAAAGCTGACGAAGAAGGAGTAGTTTATGTATTTACGTTCACTACTAAACCAGAGGTTAAAATTAAAAAATATACGGGATTAAACGTAAAAAAAGATACTGTTAAAGTAACTAAAAAAGACGTTGATGCTGAAATAGAAAAAATGAGAAAAGAATATGCTGACTTACAAGTTAAAGATGGAAAAGCAGAAGAGGGGGATACCGTTATAATCGACTTTGAAGGATTTGACGGAGATAAAGCATTCGAAGGTGGAAAGGCAGAAAATCACGCATTAGAATTAGGAAGTCACTCATTTATACCTGGTTTTGAAGAAGCATTAATTGGCGTTAAAGCCGGAGATAAAAAAGATGTTAACGTAACTTTTCCAGAGGATTATCATGCTGAAGATTTAAAAGGAAAACCAGTAGTATTTAAAGTAACTGTTCACGAAGTAAAAACGAAAGTTTATCCAGAATTAAACGAAGACTTCTTCTTGGATTTAGGCTTAGAAGATGTTAAAACTAAAGAAGATTTAGAAAAAACAGTTAAAGAAACAATGACTGAACAAATGGAATATAAAGCTGAAAATAAATACGTTGATGAGTTATTTGAAGCATTACTTAAAGAAACAAGTGTTGAAGTTCCTCATGAATTAATCCATGAGGAATTAGACAGAATGGTTGCACAATATGGTGAAAGATTACAAATGCAAGGTCTTACTTTAGAACAGTTTTATAAATTTACTAACTCTTCTGAAGAAGCATTAAAGGAACAAATGCACGAAGAAGCAGAAAAAAGAGTTAAACTTCGTTTTGCAATAGACGAAATAATCGAACTTGAAAAAATAGATGCTACTAATGAAGAAGCAGAAAAAGATGCTGAAGAAAAGGCTAAAAAACATGGCATTGAAAAAGATGAATACATCAAATCGTTTGGCGGAATTGAAATGCTTAAATATGATATAAAAGTACAAAAAGTATTAGATATTTTAAAGAAATAAAAACAAAAGACAACTAGTTTGTCTTTTATTATGAGGTAATTATGTCAAGAACAGTATTAAATGTGTTAGAAGAGGGAATAAAAAGTGTGGGTTTAGAAAATATAGATAAAAATTACGAATGGATATTAAATGATTTTTATAAAAAGTGTTGTGTTATTGATCCTAAAAGAGATTATACTCCTAAAACTGGTAAATATAGTGAAATATATCGTTGCTTTAATAGTAAACGTGAATCTAGTACTTTAGAAGTTAACATTGATAATGAAAATATTATTAAGGTAAAACAGTTTAATGATCATTTTAGTAATATATTAACGATTACACCTGAACCTATAAACCCTATTGTTAAAAGATATAATTTACTTAGAGTCGGTATTTTAACGCTTGAAAAAATATCGTCGGTTTACTATGAAGAAGATATTACAACTAATTTGGATAAATTAACTATTAGTAGTACAGGTGGTACTTTAGAATCATATAAAGATGATGAAGTAGAATATTATAGAGCTTTTTGCTATAATCCTGCTATTAATGAGATATCCTTTTATACTGATTGTGATTTAGTAATGACAAAAAAGACTTCGTTTGAAGACTATGTAAGATCTATGTATAGAAAATTTAATATAAATATCACTAATAAAGGGTCATTTTAAATGATCTTTTTATTATAAAAATTTCCAATAATAAATGAAGAGATTATCTTGACTTTTACGCATCTTAGTTTATAATAAAAAGTAAAATTTATGTTTGTGTGAAGGGAGATTTATTTATGACCAAAACAGATTTACCAGTAATATTATTAAGAGGAATTATCGTTCTTCCTTATGCAGAACTTAAAATAGATTTAATAGAGGAATTAGATACAAAAATAATTGAACTTGCAAGTAATAATCATGATGGTTATGTATTATTAGTTTCACCACTTAATTATTTAGAAGAAAAAATTGAAATAAATAAGCTTCCAAAGTTAGGAATAGTAGGGCAAATAACTAAAAAAACAACACTTCCTAATGGGTGTATACGTGTTACAATCGCAGGTAAAAAACGTGCTGTTATAAATAGTTATATGCCATATGATGACGTTGATGATGTTTTTGTAGGAAACGTATCTGCGCCTACTAGATATGCAATAGATGCAAGTGATGAAGAAGCTTTAGTTAGAAAATTAAAACAAGAATTGGAAAATTATATAACTATGGTTCCTTATGCTTCAAATAGTATATTAGGCGTAGTAGATGAAATAAATACTTTAAGCCGTTTAGCGGACGTTGTAGCAAATTACATGCCACTTACGTTTGAGCGTAAACACAAATTTTTAACAACTATTAATCCTCATACTAGAGTTATGATGAACCTAGAAGACATTCAAAAGGAACTAGATGTATTTGAAATAGAAAAGAAACTAGATTCTAAGTTAAAAGCAGAAATGGATAAAACTCAAACGGAGTTTATTTTAAGGGAAAAAATAAAACTTATCAAAGAAGAATTAGGTGATATTTCATCTAAGGATGATGAAATAGAGGAGATAAGAAAAAAAATAAAGAAACTTAGGTGCCCTAAAAACATTATTAAAAAGCTAGAAAGAGAATTAAATAAATATGAGTCTACTCCTTCGGCATCTCCAGAGATTGGGATAGTTAGAAACTATATTGATGTTTTAATTAATTTACCATGGAATACTTATACTAAAGATAATAGTGATTTAAAAAAAGTAAAACAAGTATTAGATGGTTCCCACTATGGCTTAGAAGACATAAAGGAAAGGATCGTTGAATATTTAGCAGTAAAAAAAAGAAGCGTGTCAAACAGAGCACCAATTATTTGTTTAGTTGGACCTCCAGGAGTTGGTAAAACTTCGCTTGCAAAATCAGTAGCAGATGCCATGAATCGTAAATTTGTTAAAATATCAGTTGGTGGTGTTAATGATCCCGCCGAAATAATAGGACATAGAAGGACCTACATGGGAGCAAATCCTGGTAGAATTATAAACGCCTTAAAGAAATGTGGCTCTAATAATCCAGTATTTCTAATTGATGAAGTTGATAAAATGACTAAGGATATTAAGGGTGATCCAGCAAGTAGTTTGCTTGAGGTTCTAGATCCAGAACAAAATGATAAATTTTATGACAACTATGTGGAGGAACCTTATGATTTATCTAAAATAATGTTTATATTAACCGCAAATTATGTTGATCAAATACCAAGTGAATTAAAAGATAGATTAGAAATCGTTGATTTATCGAGTTATACTGAATATGAAAAGCTATTCATTGCAAAGCAACATTTGATAAAACTTTCATGTGAGGAATATAATTTAACTGATAAAGATATTAAGTTTAGTGATGATATAATTCTTAAAATTATAAGAAATTATACTAAAGAAGCTGGTGTGCGTGAGCTTAAAAGAGTTATAAATAAAGTGATTAGAAAATATGTTAAGGGTATGCTTGAATCAAATAAAGATACTTTAAACGTGAGAGTTACAGATAAAAAATTAGAAGAATTTTTGGGAAAACCAAAGTTTGAAAATACTAGCGTTTTAAGTGATGATGTGCCAGGCATTGTAAATGGTCTTGCTTATACTAGTTTTGGTGGTGATATACTTCCTTTAGAAGTAGTGACTTATTCTTCTAAAGAGCTAGTTAAATTGACTGGTAATTTAGGTGACGTAATGAAAGAAAGCGTATCTATCGCACTTGGCCATATAAAAAGCCATGCAAAGGAATATAAAATTGATGTATCAAAATTAGATGACACTTGTATTCATGTAAATGCTGTAGAAGGTGGAATACCAAAGGATGGTCCATCAGCGGGAACTGCGCTTACAACTGCAATAATAAGCAGTTTAACAGGTAAAGTGGTAGATTCGTCATATGCCATGACTGGAGAAATGACTTTAACTGGTAAGGTATTGCCAATCGGAGGGTTAAAAGAAAAATCAATTGGTGCATATCGTGCGGGAATAAAAAATATAATTATCCCAAAGAAAAATGAAGCTGATATAGATCAAATACCTGATGAAGTTAGAAAAAACTTAAATATAATAATAGTTCAAGATTATAAAGAGATATATAATGAAATATTTAGTAAAAAGAAGAAAAATTAACATTTTCTTCTTTTTTGTTGCATATCTTTTTATTGAATGGAGATGAGTATATGAAACAGGTAATACCATTTGTAAAGGATATTAGCTTTCAAACAAAAATATCTGAAATAACAAGTATAGCATTAGAACATAATTTGCAAATGGAAAACAATGATTCAATAGTAGGAAATTTTTTAGTAAGTGGTAAGTATAAAATTAATGATATTAGTATTAATGAGGAAGTTTTTGAACAAGAAGTTCCCTTTGATATTACGTTAGATGATAAGTATGATGCGTCAAAAGTACAAATAGATATTGATGATTTTTATTACGAAATAATTAATGATGAATTCTTAAGAGTTCATATTGATGTTTTGGCAAATAACTTGGTTTACATTAAAAATAATAAAGTTGAAACGGTAAAAGAAGAAGTAGAACCTGAAATTTTAACTTTTTCAAATCAAGAGGAAAATAGGAAAGATGAGGATGGTATTGAAATTATGACTGAAGAGCCTAAAAAAGAAGAAATTCTTATTCAAGAAACAAATGAAGATGATGTTAAAGAAGAAAGATGTATAGTTCTAGAAGAACAAGAAGAAACGACTAGTGCTCCGGCAGTGAATAACGTAAACATCGCAAATAATTTAACCTCAGGTTTTCTTTCAGAAACTGAAAAATATACTACATATAAAGTACATATAGTAAGAGAAAGTGAAACATTAGAAGAGATAAAAGCAAAATACAATGTAACAACTGAAGAACTAGAAAAGTATAATACGTTAGATAATATAGTATTAGGTACAAAGATAGTAATTCCGCTTTCAAATGAATAAAGAAGCGATTAGAAAAACAATAAAAAAAAGATGTCCTAACGTAAAACGTTATGAAATATATAAAAAATCCATAATATATAAAGATACTGAAGGAAAAAAACATGTAGTAAAAAATAATGAAAATAATATTTTAGAAATGTATAATTATTTAAATTCTAGAGGATTTTCCTATTTGCCTAGACTTGAATATTGTGATGATAACACTTACGTATATGAGTATGTAGAAGATACCAATACTCCCGATGAACAACGGATAAGTGATCTTATAAAAATTGATGCTTTGTTACATAACAAAACGGTGTATTATAAAGATATTTCAATAGATGAAGTTAAAGAAATTTATGAGAATTTAACTGAAAAGATAGATAACACTTTTAGTTATTATGATGATATCGTAACAATGATAGAATCTAAAATATATATGTCACCTAGTGAATATATGTTGGTAAGAAATTGTTCATCTATCTTTTCTTGTCTTAATTTTTGTAAAAAAGAATTAGATGATTGGTATTCAATTATGCAAAGTAAAACAAAAAAAAGAGTAGTTTTATTACATAATAATCTTGATTTAAAACATATTGTAAGATCCGATGATAACGTACTTATTAGTTGGAATAACGTAACAAGAGATTTGCCAATATATGATTTTATAAGTTTGTATAAGAAAATGTATTATAAATATGATTTCAATGAACTTTATCGTGACTATCTAAAAAGATTTCCGCTTCTTATTGAAGAGAGGAAACTTATGTTTATCATTCTTTTTATTCCACCTAAAATAACGTTTTCTAATTCTGAGATCAACTCAACAATCGAGGTATCAAAATTATGTAATTATTTAGTTACTACTGATAAATTATTTATGGAAAATGAGGCAAAAAATGCCAAAGAACAAAATAATAAGATCTATGAATAATAAAAATACATGAAATCTAGCACATAATATAAGAGCAAGTATAGCTTGATAAAATGTTATAAAACAAAACGCGAACACTAATATTACATATTTAGTTAATCCGCCACCAAAAAAGTTATTAGGACGCATAAACATCACCTTTACCTTATTATATGTATTAAATAGAAAAGTTGCTAACCATATTTTTATAAAAATATGGTTTTTTTACCTAAAAAATGTTATTATATATAAAGAATAGGAGTGGTTGATATGCTTAATAATAAAGGTTTCGCTGTTTCTGCGGTTTTATATACTTTATTAATTGCATTCTTGATGTTTTTAGGTGCAGCACTTGCTATGTTTTCATCATCAAGTAGTCTAATTGGAAAGGCAAACAATGACCTAATAAATGGAAGTGATTTTGATGTTATTCAAGTTAAGACATATGAAAATGGAAAAGAATGTGGTACTAATAAAGATTATATGTGGTATCAAGCTACGGATGGTGTAACCCTTTCTAATACAATAATTCAAATAAAAAATAAGTATGGTACGAAGTATTGGCCAAGGGATTTTGAAGGAAATGATATTACCGTTGAAATTGATGATACGGTAAAATTAGAATCTGGGGTTATTTCTGGGAAAATCAGAGTTGAATATAATGTAAATCCCGAAGTAAATTATGAAAACTATGGGCAACTAACTTTCATAGATGATGATGGGAACAGAGAGGAAGTAATTTTAAAAGATATTTGTTACTAAACTTGTTAAATTTAAAATTATTTGTTATACTAATAGCATATTTTAAAAGCAATGAACAAGAGGAGTAAGTTATTGGTTTATTAAAGAAAGCAAGTGGTTGATGTAAACTTGTATAAATAATAACCGAAGGTAGCTTGGGAGCTTAATTATAGAAATAATAGTAAATAATTACGTATGCCGCGTTAAGGAGTTAAGATGCATATCTTTATGATATGAATTAAGGTGGTATCGTGGGTATAAAACTCATCCTTTAGTTAGGATGGGATTTTTTAATTTTATAGGAGGTGAAAAATTGAAGAATTATATAGATTTCTTTAATAATTATATTTCTAAATATGATTTGTCATTAGAACCATTAATAAGAAAGAAAAAATAAAACTTAGAAACTTTGATTCAAAATATAGTAAATCTGCACTAAATGATATTATAAATGGTAAAACTTTGAACATTAGTAAATATCCAGATTTGTGTGATAAATCACTGGTTAAACTAGGATTATTTAATGATATAAATTTTGATTATACAAAAAAGAGAATAATTAATGATAACTTAATAGATAAGATAAAAGAGATGTATATAAAAAGTAATCCCGTGGAGGAAGAAACAATAATAAAAGTATGTGAAATATTAGGAGAAAGGTTAGGTAAATAAATATGTTAGAAAAAAAATATGATCATGGTAAGGTAGAACAAGGAAAATATGATAAGTGGCTTAAGCATAATTACTTTAAAGCGGGTGATTTAACTAAGGAAGCTTTTAGTATTGTTATTCCGCCACCAAACGTAACAGGTAAGTTACATTTAGGACATGCTTGGGATACAACTCTGCAAGACATAATAATTCGTTATAAAAAAATGGACGGTTATGATGCTTTATGGTTACCTGGAATGGATCATGCTGCAATCGCAACAGAAGTTAAGGTTGTAGATAGACTAAAAAAGCAAGGTATTAACAAAAGAGATTTAGGCCGCGAAGGATTTTTAGAAAAAGCATGGGAGTGGAAAGAAGAATATGCTAATACAATAAGACAGCAGTGGGGTAAACTTGGTCTTGCGCTTGATTACTCAAGAGAAAGATTTACTCTTGATGAGGGGCTTAATAAAGCGGTTACTAAGGTATTTGTTGACTTATATAACAAAGGATGGATTTATAGGGGAGAACGTATTATAAACTGGGATCCTGTTCAAAAAACTGCTTTATCAAATGAAGAAGTTATATATAAAGACGTAGAAGGTGCTTTCTATCACATTAAATATTTTATAGAAGGAACTAATGACTATTTAGAGGTTGCAACAACAAGACCAGAAACTTTATTTGGAGATACTGCCGTTGCGGTTAATCCAAGTGATGATAGGTATAATAAATTAATTGGTAAGAACGTTGTTTTACCAATCGTTAATAAATTAATACCAATAGTTGGAGATGAACACGCTGACCCAGAGTTTGGTACAGGTGTTGTTAAAATTACTCCAGCTCATGATCCTAACGATTTTGAAGTTGGTAACCGTCATAACTTAGAAAGAATAGTAGTAATGAGAGAAGATGCTACCATGAATGAAAACGCTGGTAAATATGCTGGTATGGAAAGATTTAAGTGTCGTGAAGCTTTACTTAAAGATTTAAAAGAAGAGGATTTACTTATAAAGATAGAGCCTATGACGCACAATGTAGGTCATTCAGAAAGAACCGGTGTTATGGTCGAACCTTATCTTTCTAAACAGTGGTTTGTTAATATGGAAGGATTATCTAAGCATGTTTTAGAAAATCAAAGAGATAAAGATACTAAGGTAAACTTTGTGCCCGTTAGATTTGAAAAAATACTTAATAACTGGATGAGTGATTGTCATGATTGGTGTATTTCAAGACAATTATGGTGGGGACACAGAATTCCTGCTTGGTATAAAAATGATGAAGTATACGTAGGATTAGAGGCACCCGAAGGTGATGGTTGGAAGCAAGATGAAGATGTTTTAGATACGTGGTTTTCAAGCGCTTTATGGCCGTTTAGTACTTTAGGTTGGCCAGATAATACGTCTGACCTAGAAAGATATTTTCCTAATGACGTATTAGTAACTGGTTATGATATTATTTTCTTTTGGGTATGCAGAATGGTATTTCAATCACTTGAGTTTACTAATAAAAGACCTTTTAAGGATTGCTTAATTCATGGTCTTATTCGTGATAAAGAAGGACGAAAAATGTCTAAGTCTTTAGGTAACGGCGTAGACCCGATGGACGTTATTGATACGTATGGGGCTGACTCTTTAAGGTATTTTTTAACTACTAATTCAGCACCCGGTCAAGACTTAAGATACGACGAAGATAAGGTTAAAGCAACATGGAACTTTATCAATAAGATATGGAATGCATCTAGATACGTATTAATGAATACCGAAGATTTAAAAGAAATTAATCTGAATAATTTAACATCTAGTGATAAATGGATTTTAACCAAATTAAATAAAACCATCAAAAACGTTAGAACAAACATGGATAAATATGACTTTAACTTAGTTGGTAACGAATTATATAAATTCATTTGGGAAGATTTTTGTGATACGTACATAGAATATAGTAAAGTATCAATTGAAAACGTATCAACTAAATCTACGTTAATTGTTGTTTTAACTGATATAATTAAAATGCTTCATCCGTTTATGCCTTATGTTACTGATGAAATATATGATTCCATTCCGGTTAAAGAAGCTGAGAACATAATTTTATCTAGTTATCCAGTATATGATGAAAATAATATGTATGATTTAGAAGAAAAGGAAATTGATGCTTTAGCAGAAATTATTGCAAGCGTTCGTAACGCGAAAGCTGAAAATGATATCCCTAAAGGGTTTGGAATTAAAAACGAATTTAATGACCATGATAAGTACATAATCGATAATAATAAAGAAATATTGACAAGACTTTTAAAATGTGATATTATACTATCTTCTTTTGAGGGAGCATCTAATTTGGAATTAGTATTTTCTTATGGAAGCTTAACCTTGGTTTATGAAGGAAAAAAGGTTACTGAAGAAGATATTTTAAACCTAAAAAAAGAAAAAGATGCCTTGGAAAAAAGCATTGAAAGAAGAAAAAAACTTTTAGCTAATGAAAGGTACGTAGCTAACGCTCCAGAAAAAATTGTTAACTCTGAAAAAGAAAAGCTAAAAGACGAAGAAAATAAATTAAATATTATTATGGATAAACTAAATTAAAAAGGATAGGTGGTTTTGGATGTTAGAATGTATGAAATCTTTAGGAAACAGAGAAATTATTACTAAACAACTAGAAGAAAATACAAAGCAAATGTTTGATAAATTTGTTGATGTATCCGTTTTGGAATTATTTGATAAAGAATATGGTTCTTTTGACGAAAACGAGATACCTGTTGTCTTGTTTGATGAAGAAAAATTAATTAATGAAGCAAGAAAACTTTTTGTAGACGAAGAAAATATTCAAAGTACTTTATTGTTTTTAGAAACAAGGCCACAAGGTAAAATAATAGCTACTACAAATGATGGTAAAACGGTAATTGATATTTCTGAATATAAAAAATTCAGAAAGAAGTACCCTACGAAAGTAGCAGTTGATCAGGATGCTGATTTAGAAACTGGAAGCGTTTTCAAAAAGGGAACTATGAAATAGTTTCTTTTTTCTTGCATAAAAGCCTGTTTTGATATATACTTTAACTTGAAAGGAAGCCTTGATATGAAACTAAAACATAGTTATTTTTATACATTAAGAGAAAACGTAAAAGATGAAGAATCAATAAGTGGAAACCTGCTTACTAGAAGTGGAATGATAAAGAAAAGTTCATCTGGTGTATATATGTATTTGCCACTAGGGTATAAGGTTGTGAAAAACATAGAAAAAATAGTAAGAGAAGAAATGGAAAACATTAATGCTGGGGAACTTTTGATGCCGGCGTTAATCCCAGAAGACGTATATATATCATCAGGACGAAGAGAAGCATTCGGCAGTGATATGTTTTCTTTAAAAGATAGGTTTGATAAAAATTATGTATTAGCACCTACTCACGAAGAGTTATTTACGGTTGCGGCAATTTCTAAAGTAAAGTCGTATAAAGACTTACCTTTTAGTATTTACCAAGTGCAAGATAAATTTAGGGATGAACCTAGAAGTAGATATGGTTTAATCCGTGTAAGGGAATTTTTGATGAAGGATGCCTATTCATTTGATGTGGATGAAAAAGGGCTTAATGATTCATATAATAACATGTATAATGCCTATAAAAAAATATTTACAAGACTTGGAATAGATTATAAAATAGTTAAATCTGACACTGGTGCAATGGGGGGACTTTTATCAGAAGAATTTCAAGCTATAACCAATATTGGTGAAGATAAATTAGTTATTTGTGATGAATGCGGATATGCTGCTAATAGTGATGTTGCTAAATGTATGCTTTTAACTGATAAGTCAGATGAAGATATAAAAATTAGAGAGCTTGTTAAAACGCCATCCGCCGGTACGATAGAAGAAGTTTCTAAATACTTAGAAGAAGATAAAGAAAAGTTTGTTAAAACTTTAATATATAAGATTGATGAAAAGTATTATGCCGTTTTAGTAAAAGGAAATAATGAAGTTAACGAAGCTAAGGTAAAAAAATTATTAAAAGCCAATGAAATCTCATTGGCAAGCCCAGAAGAAGTAGAAGAAGTAACTGGAGCGGCACTTGGGTTTGCAGGCCCTATAGGTTTAGATATACCAGTTATCTTAGATAATGAAATAATGAATATGAAAAACTTCATAGTGGGAGCTAATAAAACTGATTATCATTATAAAAACGCTAATTTAGAGGATTTTAATTATTTATTTGTTAGTGACGTAAGATGTATTACTGACTTGGATTGTTGCCCTAAATGTGGTAAAAAATTAACTTTTAAAAACGGTATAGAGGTAGGTAATACTTTTAAACTTGGAACTAAGTATTCAGAAAATTTGGGACTTTATTATTTGAATAAAGAAAATGAAAGTTTACCCGTATGGATGGGATGTTACGGAATTGGCATCGGAAGGTGTATGGCTTCAGTTGTAGAACAACACAACGACGATAAGGGAATTATATGGCCTATGGAAATAGCACCGTTTAAAGTATCAATTATCGTTGTTAATATTGAGGACGAAGCGCAAATGGATGCTGCTAACTATTTATATGGAGAATTAAGGAAGGGAAATATATCTACTATCTTAGATGATAGAGAAGAGCGAGTAGGAGTTAAATTTAACGATATGGATTTAATAGGTATACCAATTAGAATAACCATTGGCAATAAGATTAAAGATCAAATAGTGGAAATAAAGGAAAGAAAAAAATCTGAATTTGAAGAAATTTCACTTTATGATGCTATGACGAAAGTTGAAGATATCATTGATGGAGAATAAAAAATAGCAAAAAATAGCACTTTTTGCTATTTTTTTTTAATTTTTTTCAAAAATTTAGGGGAATTTTAAAAAAAACGGAGAATAATTAATTTAGGAGGACATTTTTATGGAGAAGATATCATATGATGTTATTTTAGATATTCAACGGAAAGTAAATATAGTAGATATTATATCTGAATATCTTCCACTTGAACAAAAAGGTAAAAATTATTTTGCGATATGTCCTTTTCATGATGATCATAACCCTAGTATGAGTATATCTCCTGAAAAACAAATATACACGTGTTTTGTGTGTGGAGCGTCTGGAAACGTTTTTAACTTTGTTATGGAATATGAAAAAATAAGTTTTACTGAAGCTGTTGCTAAAGTAGCCTTAAAAGCTGGAATGGCTTTAAATGTTTCTAAAGTTAATTCAAAAAAGAAAATTGATGATAAATATGAAAAATATTATAAAATGTTTGATGTGGTTAATAAATATTATCAAAATAACATAAAAAGTGTATATGGTAAAAGCGCGGTAGAATATTTAAATAAAAGAAGTATAACAGATGATATTATAAAAGAATTTGAAATTGGTCTTTCAATGAACGATAATAATATAAATAAATTATTATCCAACAAAGGATATGATATTAATGAACTTATAGATATTGGGTTGTGTGGAAAAAAAGACAAATTTATATATGATACTTTTAGAAACAGGATTATGTTTCCTTTATATAATCTAACTGGACAAGTTATTGGTTTTTCTGGAAGAATATATAATGGCGAAGATGAAAGCAAATACATAAATTCTAAGGAATCGGTGATATTTAAAAAAGGTATGTTGCTTTATAACTATCATCGGGCACTAAATCATGCAAGGGAAAAACATCAGATAATTGTTGTAGAAGGTTTTATGGATGTAATAAGACTTTCTACCATTGGTATAAAAAACGTGGTTGCAACAATGGGTACTGCCATTACAAAAGAACATGCTAGATTAATAATGAAATTATCAAAGAACGTGGTTTTATGTTTTGATGGGGATAAAGCCGGTGAAAAAGCAACTATAAGTGCAATAGATGCGTTAGAAAAAATTGGAATAGAACCTAAAATAATGCGTTTAGAAAATAATTTAGATCCAGACGATTATATTATAAAAAAAGGTGCTGATGCTTTTTTAAATCATTTAAATAACACTATGAGTTCGGTGGTATTCAAACTTGATATAAATAAATCAAAAACTAACTTTAATGATTATAATGAAATATCAAGTTATTTAAAAAACATATCAAAAGAGTTAGAAAAAATAGATGATAAAGTAGTTTATGAACTTACTGTAAAAAAAATATCTAAAGAAACAGGCGTTGATGTAGAAACTATAAATAGCATGGTTTGTAAGATACCTAAAACAAAGATAAAAGTTATTAATAAAAGAAATGATCATGGCAAAAATAAATATGTAAAAGCCGAGGAATACTTAGTTTACTACATGCTTAAAAGTACGGATGCTATATTGCTTTATCAAAGTAGTGTTTCTTATTTAACTGATAAAAAATTATCGGTAATAGCAATGGAAATATTAGAATTTTATGAACGAAATAAGTATATAAACGTAACTGATTTTACTTTGTTTTTAAAAGATAAAAAGGATTTAATAAATGAGGTCTTACGGATAGATGGTTTAAACCTTCCAGATGAGATAAGCCTTGATACTATAAAAGATTATATCAAGACAATTGATACAGGAATATTAAAGCAGGAAATAGAAAAGATAAAAGCACAAATTGCGGTGGAATCAAACGTAGCAAAAAAGGTGATTTTATTAGAAAAATTAAGGGTTTTAAAAAAGAGGGAGTGTAAATAATGAAAGAGATTAAAACATTTGATGAAAGAAAAAAAGAATTATTAGAAAAAGGAAAGGAAAAAGGCGTATTAACTTATGAAGAATTAGCGGAAAATTTAAAAGGTTTGGAGTTGGATGCTGACTCTTTAGATGAATTATATAATGCTTTTCATGATAATAACATTGAAATAATATCTGAAAATTTTGAAGATGAAGAAGATTCGTCTGATGAGGGTGATGCCTTAGTAATAGAAGATGTATCGTTACCTAAAAACGCAAGTATAAATGATCCTGTTAGGATGTATTTAAAAGAAATTGGTAAGATAAGCTTACTTAGTTTAGAAGAAGAACTTGCTTTATCAAAAAGGGTAGAACAAGGAGATGAAGAAGCTAAAAGAATTCTTGCGGAGTCTAATTTAAGACTTGTTGTATCAATCGCTAAACGTTATGTTGGTAGGAATTTATCATTTCTAGATTTGATTCAAGAGGGTAATATTGGACTTATGAAAGCAGTAGATAAGTTTGATGCATCAAAGGGATATAAATTTTCTACTTACGCAACATGGTGGATAAGACAAGCTATAACAAGGGCTATTGCGGATCAAGCTAAAACAATTCGTGTACCAGTTCATATGGTTGAAACAATTAATAAATTAAAAAGAATTCAAAGACAATTAACGCTTGAGTTAAATAGAGAGCCTAGTGAAGAGGAACTTGCTAAAAAAATGGGAACAACCGAAGAAAAAGTAAGAGAAATATTTAAAATTTCCCAAGATCCGTTATCTTTAGAAACGCCAATAGGAGAAGAAGATGATTCCCACTTAGGTGATTTCCTTAAGGATGAAAGTTCAATGAGTCCAGAAGAATACGCGATAAATGAAGTATTAAAAGATGAAATAGAAGAGGTACTATGCACTCTTACCCCTCGTGAAGAAGAAGTGTTAAAATTACGCTTTGGTCTTCATGGTGGAACTTGTCATACTTTAGAAGAGGTTGGTAATATGTTTGGTGTAACCCGTGAAAGAATAAGACAAATTGAGGCAAAAGCGTTAAGAAAATTAAGACATCCCTCAAGATCAAGAAAATTAAAGGATTATTTAAGTGACTAATATAAAATTATCCAAAAGATTAAACTGCATCGCAGATATGGTTGACCAAAACGCTGTTTTAGCGGATATAGGATGTGATCATGCTCTTCTTGATATTTATTTATCAAAAAATAAAATAGTAAAAAAATCAATTGCTTGCGATATTACAATAGGTGCATTAAATCAAGCAAGAAAAAATATCGCGATTAATAAAATAACTAATATTGAAACAAGACTGGGTGACGGGCTAGATGTAATTAATAAAAATGATAAGGTCACTACCATAGTTATGTCTGGTTTAGGAAATGGAAAAATAATTAGTATATTAAATAATAATGTCAATAAATTACAAACAATTGATTATATTATAATACAGTCTAATACAGGTATTAGCAAAATAAGAAAGTACGTAACATCTATTGGGTATTACATAACAGATGAAATATTAGTTAAAGAAAGAAATATTATTTATACTATTATAAAGTTTAAAAAAGGTAAAAAAAGGTATAGTTCTAAAGAACTATTTTATGGACCTATACTACTTAATAATAAAGATAAACTTTTTGATGAATTACTTAATAGTATGATTGATAAAAATAAACATATTATTGATAAGTTACCAAATTCCAAATTCTTGAAAAAAATTAAATTAAGAATAAATAATTATAAAATGAAGAAGATGCTTATTTGCAATAGCAATTAAAAAAGCAGCCAATAATTAAAAACAAGTAGGAATTAATTTTGTCAAGCATTTAAAAATTGTTATTTAAATAACGCTATGATAGATAGTGATGAAACAAAATTCAATCAAAGGTTGTATAGTATAATTTTTAAACAAATTTGATGCTAAAATAATAAAAAAACTTAACAAAAGTATTTAACTTTTAGTTAGGTTTTTTATTATAGAAAAAAGGTAGGCTCTGGAACTTCTTCTACGGTATTAGAAGTTTCTTGAGTTAAATTGGTTTGAGTATTTCCATTATTGTTTGTTGATACTTCATTGTTTGAATTATTACCGTTGATTCCTATTTTAGAAAATTCTTTTCCGATTCGCCCCAATGCTCTAATGTTTTTGAAAACTGGTTTAACTTGATAATAAAGTGGTATTGCTTGATTTACGACATTAAGAGTTTTTTGGGTGTTGGATAGTATAGATCCCCAATTAATTTTATTAAATAATGAAGTCCCCGCCGCCTTAGCCGCGCTTAATCCAGTACCTAAATTACTTGCGTTTGCAAGGGTATTTGCCACTGGTGCAGCAGTTTGCATACCCATGCTTGGCATCATATAAGGAAATCCTGTGTACATAACATCACCTCTTGTTATAGTATATGCAAGCTTTTAAAATGGTTTAATTAAAGTATTAAAATAAACATTTATGTGTTTAAAAAAAGTTAAATGTATGATATAATGTTTTTATAGAATAGGAAGGTGTTTTATGAATGCATTAGATATAATATTGTTACCATTTGTTTTTATTTATAGAGGATTTATATCTGTTATATTGTTGCCTTATTATTTTGTTATAGGTATAGGTAATGTATTTGGTGGAGGTAATAAAAAACAAAAAAACACAATACCTGAAATTAAACCTGGCGAAAAGGTAAAGGTTATTAAACAAACCAGGTCAGCTTATAGCACACCAAAAACGCCTCCAAAGGAAACTGATCCAACCAAGATTGCCGAAACGAAACAAAAAGATACTTTAAGAAAACAAAAAGATTTTGAAAAACTTGTTGCAAAAGCAAGACAAGAAGAAGCAAAAAGAGTTAAGGAACAAGAAAGAATTAGAACTGAAAACGAAAAAAGAGAAAAAGAAAAACAAGCTAGATTATTGGAAAAACAAAAACGTGAAGAAGCGCTTGAAGCAGCTAAAGAAAAAAAAGAAGAAGAGCTAAAAGCAAAGGGTGAACCAGTAACTTTTGCTGATAAACTAAAAGCCTTTTATAAAAAACTTACTTATAATAAAAAGGAAGAATTAGAATTAGAGGCAAAAAAGACTGTTTTAGATGAACAATTTAAAGATAAAGATAGCCAAACCTCTAGATTTACCAAACCATTATTATTTGAATATACGGCTAGGAATACAAGCGGAGAAATTGAAAAAAGCACGATAGAAGCTTTATCAAGGGTTGATGTTCATTCTTTTTTAGAAGCTGAAGGTTATGAGGTCTATGAGATAACCGCTGCTAAAACTAAGATGAATATAAAAACTTACCATATGAAAAGGGCTAGATTAATATTTTATCTTTCTCAATTATCAGCCTATTTAAAATCTGGTATAGCGCTTGCTGACGCAGTTAAAATACTAGATGAACAAGCAAAAAAACTTAACGAAAAGAAAGCTTGGAGAGCGGTTTATTATGATTTATCTATGGGCGATGTTTTATCTGTTGCAATGGAAAAAAGAAAAGATACGTTTCCAAGACTATTAATTAACATGATAAAAACTGCTGAAATGACTGGTAACTTGCCAGAAACATTAGATGATATGGTAGACTATTATTCTGAGTCAGAATCAACTAAAAAACAAATGAAATCAGCAATGATGTATCCAATGATTGTTACTATATTTGCTGCTGTTGTTGTAACCTTTATTTTAATGTGGGTAGTTCCACAATTTGTTGACATATATGCAGATTTAGGTAGTGATATACCAGGAATCACAAAGTTTGTAATTGCGATTAGTGACTTTTTGAAAAATTATTTAATATTTATACTAATAGTGATAATAGTAATTGTCCTTTTATTTATATATTTATTTAAAAATGTTAAAGCATTTAGAAAGTCAATCCAACAATTTGCAATGCATTTACCTGTTTTTGGTAATATAATTATATATAATGAAGTTACTATTTTTGCTAAAACATTTGCTAATTTAATAAACCATAATGTGTTTATTACTGATTCAATGGACGTATTAAGTAAAATCACTGAAAATGAAATATATAAAAAACTAATATTTGATACTGCTAAAAATCTTACTAAAGGTGAAACTATCTCAAAAGCTTTTAAAGATCATTGGGCATTTCCTAATATAGCTTATCAAATGCTTATTACTGGTGAAAAAACCGGTAGATTAGGTTCTATGATGGAAAGGGTATCAAATTATTACCAGGAACAACACAGAACCATTATTAATCAAATGAAAGCATTAATTGAGCCAATAATGATTGTTACTTTAGCAGTGTTGGTTGGTGGAATATTACTTGCCGTAATTATTCCGATGTATGGTATGTATGATGCGTTATAGAAAGGAGTAACCATGAGTTTAGAAGTCTTTAATGGAATTATGATATTTATAATTGGACTTATATTTGGATCTTTTTATAACGTGGTTGGATATAGATTACCTAATAATATGTCAATTGCTTTTCCTCCTTCACATTGTACCAATTGTAATCATAAATTAAAGTTTTACGAGCTAATACCTGTTATATCTTATATATTTCTTGGTGGAAAATGTAAATCATGTAAAAAAAGTATATCTATTTTCTATCCTTTTTTTGAATTATTAACAGGAGTGTTGTTTTTATTATCTTATTTAGAGTTTGGGCTTAACTTTAAATTTATAATAGCAATTACTTTTATCTCGATATTAATTATAATTAGCATAAGTGATATTAAATACTATATAATTCCAGATGAAGTTTTAATTGTTGGTACAATAATTATTTTGATTGAGTTTATTATCAACGTAATTATTAATGACATAGGCTTCTTCAATGGTATATTAATGCCATTATTAAATGGAGCAGGGGCATTTGCGGTATTATATTTATTTAAAGTATTGGGTGATGCTTTGTTTCAAAAAGAAAGTTTAGGTGGTGGGGATATAAAGTTATTATTCTTTGTAGGATTAACCATTGGTTTTGATATGTCGATAGTAACAATATTTATTGCTTCTTTTATAGCGCTTCCATTATCAATAATTAGTTTAATAAGATGTAATAATAATGTTTTGCCTTTCGGACCATATCTATCACTTGCTGCTACTATAATAATGCTTACCAGCTTAAATTTAAATACAATTTTGAATTTTTTTACCAAATAAAAACGTCTTTTTTAACATTTTTATTGTATTATTTATAATTTTATGTTAGTATACTTTATTAAAGGAAGCGTGAAATGATGACTTTAAATGTTAAATATATAGACGATTCAACAAAGGTACTTTTATCCAACTTTGATAAGAAAAGTACCACAACAATATATGATTACATTACTATAAAAAAATATAATATTGATAAGAAAAATCCGGAAAGTAAAGAACCTGTTGAACTTATGGTTAAGTCAGTTGGAATAGGTGAAAGAGGTGCATTGGAAAGTTTCGTAACAGAAATAGAAGATAATTTATATGATAAAGTTATTTCTGAAATTAATTTTGCATTACCTAAAAATGAAAAAGAAAAAACGTGGATTGAGATGAAAGGTGTATTTTTTGATGAAAAAGGATTGATGGTACATGCAGAGTCATATTTTAGAAAGTTAATATCTTTAAAAAGTGTTGATAAAGATATATTGGAAATAAAAAATATTTTAAGTGCCTTATTTCTTAATGATACCGAAAATCAAAGAGAGAGTAAAACTAAAAAGATAATAAATAAGAACTAATAATTTTATATTAGTTCTTATTTATTATATATCAATCATTTCCATGTCATCTGTTGGAATATTAGGTGTAGATGTAGCGAGATTTTGATTAAAAATATCTTGAATAGGTTGAGTATTTTGATCTTTACCAGTTACTATTTTAACTGACTCATCATCAAGTTCAACTAATCTTAAAATTTCTTCTATGGTTGTTATATTTTGCAATACTTTATTTAAACCATCTTGCAGAAGAGTAGTCGTATCACCTTGATATACTAGTTTTCTTAATTCTTCTTTTGGTATACCATTTGAAATTGCATCTCTTATTTCTTGTGAAATTACTAATACTTCGTGAATAGCTATTCTTCCTTTATAACCGCCAACACATTCAGCACAACCTTCAGCGTAAGCAAGCTCGTTGATATCAACGCCCAGATTTGCTTTAATTAATTTTTTTTCGTATTCAATAGCAGGTCTTTTTTTCATACAATGAGGGCAAATTCTTCTAGCTAATTTTTGTGAAACTATACCATTTAATGAACTTGCAAGCAGGTATGTTTCAACATCCATATCAGTTAAACGTTCAATTGTGTTAAGTGCGTTGTTGGTGTGTATTGTTGATAATACTAAGTGACCAGTAATAGATGCTCTAACGGCTATTTTTGCGGTTTCATCATCACGAATTTCACCTATCATTATTATGTCTGGGTCTTGACGCAAAATAGATCGTAATACTTCTGCAAAGGTAAGACCTATTTCACTATTAACTTGTATTTGATTTATGCCAGCTATATTCATTTCTACTGGATCTTCAACGGTAACTAAGTTAACTTGTGGTGTATTAAGAATCTGTAATAAAGAATAAACCGTAGTGGATTTACCTGAACCAGTGGCTCCGGTAACCAAAATTATTCCGTTTGGTTCCTTAATTAATTCCTTCATTTTTTCTAAGTTAGTAGGTGAGAAACCTAGGCTTTCTAATCCATTTAAAGACGCTGAATAATCCAGAATACGGATAACTATTTTTTCACCTTCGTTGGTAGGAAGTGACGAAACACGCATATCAAGATTAATATCTTTTATCGTTATTTTTATGGCACCATCTTGGGGTAATCTAGATTCGGTTATATCCATACCAGAGATAATTTTTAATCTTGCTATTAAATTCTTTTTGATGCTCTCAGGAATTGTTGTATAATCTATTAAAACTCCGTCTATTCGAAATCTTATCTTAATGGTTGTTTCAGTAGGGTCGAAGTGGATATCGCTAGCGCCAGCTTGTGCTGCTATATATATAATTTCGTTTACTATTTCAGTAATTGGTAATTTAGTAAAATCTATTTGTTTTAACATTCACAATCGCTCCCTTTATTATTCTTTTTTACTCTTTAATAATTATATCTTTACTCTAGATTTTATTATGATAATATTATATAATATATTTTAGAAGATATCAATAAAGAAAAGGTGATAAAAATGAAAAAGAGTAATAAAGGGTTCTTTTTAGCAGAAACAATCGTTGTAATAGCACTAGTCACAACTGTTATGGCTTTTGTCTATCCAAATGTTACTAAATTATATGATAATTATAAAAATAGGACTAAGTTTTATGATCAGACGGAAGATTTATACACTTTAAAAGCTGCTTACAAATATTTAATTAATGAAAAAGCTGATTTGATTAGTAATCCTACAACAGATACTAACGGTGTGGGATGTAAAAATATATCAAGTCTAAATAACGGAAGAATAACAGATAGTGTATTATCATATTTAAATATTGATGAATTATACATTGTAAGTTATATGGCAAGTCCTTCCTCTGATAATTACAACTTTAATAAGTATCTTAAAAGACTAAAGAAAACTACATATGATAGTGGTTCATACAGATTAATTGGTTTATTTAAAGAAGACGCAGAAGAAAGATATGCCTCTATTAAAATAGAAAACCCTAACCCAGTTAGAGGTTGTAATTTAGGAGGAAATTAAAATGAAAAAATTAAGTAATAAAGGTCTAACTTTAGTAGAACTTATTGTTAGTTTTGCAATAGTGGGCGTTGCTATAATATATTTCTTTCAAACTTTGTATACGGTAAAGAACGTATATAATGTTTCCAGGGACGAAACACAAGCTTTTGCAGATAAAAATTATGTATTAAGAATATTAAATGCTTATCTTGACGAGTATGACGAGTTACCTGAAAATTTTTGTGCATATTATGATTTAGAATGTCATAATATTGTTAATTCTGGCCTTATTTCTGGAACAAATATAAATTTTTATTTGGTAACAATGCTTGATGGTACAGAATTTAATTTTTATAAATACAAAGAAGAGAATGATATTTCAAATGGAACGCCTAGTGACACGGAAGATTACGTTGAAGATGGTATATTAGAAGAAAATAATAGTGATGATATTTACTTTGACGATGATGAAGAATTATTTGAAGAAGACCAATAATAACCACTTAAAATAATCTAAATATAAGGTATTTTAAATATCTTATATTTTTGTTTTGAAACATTCCAATACTTTGCATTTGAATACATAACCCTCCAAAATTTAAAAAGTAGTAGCAAAGGATAAACTTTATTACATTGTTAAATGAGGTGTTAGATAACCTAATAATTCCACCAGTCATTTCAAGTAGGCCACCAATTATTATTTCTAAAGTTTTGGGAAGATTAAATATGTTTCCAATTAATGTTATTAAAATACTAAACATTATGATTATTCCAAATATTAATAGCAAAGCGTTCATTGATGATTTTATTGAAGTTGTTATGGAGTTTATTAAATTAGTATTATTAAACTCTGCTTTTTTTATATTTTTATTATCTATTTTTCTTTTGTTTAAAAACGCTTTTATAAAGTTACTTATCCATATTAATAAAAGTAGTAAAAGACCTATTTTAGAATCATTAAATACATATATCCCAACACCTCCAATTACAAATAAAGGATTTATAAAGTGAGTAGTATAAAAAAGCGTTTCAGCTTCTTTTTCATCTATGATTTTTTTTTCTAAAAAATCATTTATATAAAGTGCGTTGCTGGGTGTACCAACAAACATGGACGTTATAAAAATTCCCGTCATAACATCGTTAAAATTAAATAATTTTTTAAATATTGTTTTAATAAAACTAGGTATTATAATATGAACGTTTTGTTTAATTAAAATATTTCCTACTACCATTGTAGGAAAAAGCGAAGGGAAAACTTTTGTTATAAACATTACCATGGAAGATTTTACGCTATCAATTACTAGATGAGAATTAAGCAAAATTAAAAGTTCAAGAAAAACAAATACATAAATTATAAGTAAATCTTTTTTTGAAGTCATAAAAACCACCTATTTAAGGATATGTTTTTTTAAAATTTATTAGTATTTATTTGAAAAAAATGTTTTTTGATAAGTCTTTCGTGGCTTTTTTATATTTTTTATTATATAATTATAAATAGGTGATTAAAGTGACTAGAAGTGAAGTAGACAGAAAAAAAGTAAGCCCAATGATGAAACAATATTTGGAAACTAAAGATAATTATGAAGATGTCATTCTTTTTTATAGATTAGGCGATTTTTATGAAATGTTCTTTGATGATGCGATAAACGTTTCAAGAGAACTTGAACTTACTTTAACTGGTAAAAATGCAGGATTAGATGAAAAAATACCAATGTGTGGCGTTCCTCATCATGCTGCAAATATATATTTAGATAAACTAATTGAAAAGGGATATAAAGTTGCTATTTGTGAGCAAGTAGAAGATCCTAAACAAACTAAGGGAATCGTTAAAAGAGAAGTTATTAGAATTGTATCTAAAGGAACTATAATGTCTGATGAAATGCTAGATGCAAGAAGTAATAATTTTATTGGTTCTATAAAGGATTTAGGACATTGTTTTTCTTTGGCTTACGCTGATTTATCAACCGGTGAGTTTAACGCTGTATTAGTAGAATATGAATTAGATAAAATAATTAACGAAATAGTAAATGATAATATAAGTGAACTAGTTATAAATGGTAACATTGATTCAAGGGTGGTAAATACTTTAAAATCAAGATATAACGTTATAATATCTTACGAAAAAGAGGATAAAGAGCTTTTAGAATATAAACATCTTTATAAAAATGTAACAGATGTCAGGATTATATCTTCAGTGTGTGTTTTAATTAATTATTTAGTTAACGGTCAAAAAAGAAGTCTAGAGCACTTACAAAACGTATCGGTAAAAGATTATAAAACCTATTTAAAAATGGATATTCATACTAAAAGAAATTTAGAATTAACTGAAAACTTAAGGTCAAAAGAAAGAACGTATTCACTTTTATGGCTTCTTGATAAAACTAAAACAGCAATGGGATCAAGAATGCTTAAAAGCATGATAGAAAACCCATCAGTTGACAAAGAGGAAATTGAAAATAGATATGATATGACGTCTAAACTTTTAGAGGAATTTTTACTTAAAGATGAATTAAAAGAATTGCTTGATAAAGTATATGACTTAGAGAGATTATCGGGTAGAATTTCTTTTGGCAACGCAAACGCAAGGGACTTGCTTCAATTAAAAACTTCTTTGAAGGTTCTCCCTAAAATAAAAGAAATAGTAAGTAAGTTAGGTTTTAATTTAATTATCGATGATTTAACAGATCTTTATATTTTTCTGGACAAAAGTGTTTATGAAAATCCTCCAATTGGGTTAAAAGAGGGATACTTAATAAAAGAAGGATATAATAAAGAATTAGACGAATTAAAAGATGCAAGACGTGGTGGTAAAGATTTTGTTGCCAGATTAGAAAACGTAGAAAAAGAAAGAACTGGAATAAAAAATCTAAAGGTGGGTTATAACCGTGTATTTGGTTATTATATTGAAGTATCAAAAGGGAATTGTAAACAAGTTAAAGAAGAATTCGGTTGGGAAAGAAAACAAACCCTTGCTAATTGCGAAAGATTTATTACTCCGGAGTTAAAGGAAAAAGAACAATTAATTCTTGGTGCAGAAGAAAAGATAATAAATTTAGAATACGCTTTATTTATGGAAATTAGAAACAAAGTAAAGGAAGTTATTCCAACTATTCAATTAACTTCTAAAATGATAGCAAAATTAGATGTTATACAATCGTTTGCAACCGTTACTGAATCAAACAATTACATAAGACCGGTTTTAAATACTAGTAAGGAAGTTAGAATAATAGATGGTAGACACCCGGTAGTAGAAAAAGTTTTAGATGGTGAATTTGTATCAAATGATATTATTTTTGGAGAAGGAACTTATCTAAAGCTTATAACTGGCCCTAATATGGCAGGTAAATCTACTTACATGAGACAAATGGCAATGATTGTTATAATGGCTCAAATAGGGTGCTTTGTGCCTGCTAAAGAAGCTTATTTACCGGTGTTTGATAAGATATTTACTCGTATTGGTGCTTCAGATGACTTAGTATCAGGTGAATCAACGTTTATGGTAGAAATGATGGAGGCGAATAAAGCAATAGAAGGGGCTTCTGAAAACAGTTTAATATTATTTGATGAGCTAGGTCGTGGTACGGCTACTTATGATGGTATGAGTCTTGCTCAAGCAATAATTGAATATATTCATGATAACATCAAAGCTATTACTTTATTTTCTACCCATTATCATGAATTAACGATTCTAGAAAAACATAAAAAACACATAAAAAACGTTCATGTATCTGCTTATGAGGAAGATGGAAACATAACTTTTTTACATAAAATAAAAGCTGGAGCGGCAGATAAAAGTTATGGTATTCATGTTGCAAAATTAGCAAAACTACCGAGTTCTATTATAAAAAGAGCCGACGAAATATTAAAATCTTATGAGGATAATAATCAAAATCATGAGGTTTTAAGCCAGATTAGCATGAATTTAGAAGAAACAGTGGAAACTAATGATAAATATGATATAATAAAAAAGAAGCTTGATGGTGTAAACCCACTTGAGGTTTCTCCAATGGAAGCGTTAAACATACTTTATGATTTAAAAAAAGAAATGGATAAAAAGGATTAGGTGATTAAAAATGAATGAAAGTCAAGAATCAAAAGATATAAAAATTCCTATAAAAGCAATTGTTGAACAGGCTATGACCTCAAATGGCGCTAGATACGAAGAAGATGAATTTAATTTACTTAGAAAGTATTTTATTGCATGTTTAAATCTTGGTTTTATGCAACCAAAGGATTTGGTCCCTATGGTTGATAAGTTCGCTAAGGTTATTAAATTAATAGTTTTAAATTATAATAACGTAAACAAAATGGATTACTACGTAATTAATAACGGGGTATTATATATTAATGGTGCCTTAAAAGATGATAATCCAATGTTTTATGAAATAAACTATTATAAAGCGGTAACTCAAGTTATTTTTAATGCTAATGATAATCATATTGGAATAAGTAATTCTTTATGTAATATGGCTGCTGAAAAGATATATAACATGGACACAAATGGTTCTAGAATCGTTATGCCAAGAACTGACAACGAAATGGTTGGAGATAAAAAAATCCAAATAAGGGCTGGGTATAATAACTACAACCTAGTTATTTCATTAATGAAACAATTATTTATATGTAAAGGTATTAATGAAAATAGAGTATTACATGATATGTATTTTGAAGGATATGACATTGTTTTAGATAGAACATTAACTGATAAAAACTCTTTATTGTTATTAGATGTATTAGATAAATTATGTATTATGTATATCCAAAGAAGAGTTATGAATCAAACGAATCCAAGTGAGATTACCCTTTTAGAAAAATACCAAATAATAGTAAATGATATGTTTACAAAGATGGATCAAAATTATTTTGCTTTTTGTGCTTTAGTTACAACTGATGAATTAAGACAAAAATGCATGAAGAAGTTTGATGATAAACTACAATAATTGGTGGTGATATATATGAATAGAAATGAAGCAAGGGTAGTTATAATGACTATTTTGTATCAAATATTTATGTATAAAAAAAATAATATTAAATATGATGCCGATGAAGTTATAAAAGAAAACCTTGAAATAGATAATGATTTTGTTAGAGAAATGGTAAATGGTGTGTTAAATAAAAAGGATGAATTATTTAACATTGCAAATAGTAATTTAAAAGATTGGAAAATGGATCGTTTAGGTTTAACTGATCAAGCAATATTATCTCTTGGAATATATGAACTTTTATACACCAACACACCAGAAGTAGTAGCGATAAACGAAGCTGTTGAACTTGCTAAAAAGTATTCTGATGATAAGGTTAAAAACATGATTAATGGTGTTTTAGATAAAGTATATCACGAGAAAATAAGTTAGTAGAGAAGGTGATATTATGAGTATGAAAGATTTAACTAAAGCTAGACGAATGGTCAACTATTTTGCAAGAGAATATTTGATATTATTTAAATTTGAACGTTATTCTACCATTGATTTAGAAATTTTAATGCGTATGCTTATTGCAAACCTAGATAAATCGGCTTTAAACAAATTAAAACAATACGTAACCTTTATTTTATCTGATGAGGTAAAGACGAAGGATGTATTAACTTATTATGCAGGGACAAATGAGATTTCTAATCCCACGGATGAGGATATAAAATCATATTTTTATGAAGTTTATTCTAAGTTTAAAACGTTTAGACAATCTTCTTACTATCCAGTTATGATAAAAGCCAGTGATTTATCAGGGATTAAAGAGCTTGATGAATACGTTAATATCGCTATGTATTTATGTTTAAATCTGTTAACGGACGATGATATAAAAAGAGATAAAGAAAAAATAAAACAAAGATGTTCAAAATCGTTAGAAAAAACAAATATTATTGAAGAAAATGAAAGTAAATTTGTTGATGATTCATTTGATAACGTAGCAATTAATGCAGCTACTTTAACTATAACTACTACTATATACTAAAATTATTAACAGATAAAACAATGGCTTATGTGATATTAAATGGAATGATGATTTTAGGCGTTAATTTAGTAGCAACAGGCGGTTTTTATAAGCTAGATAAGGAAGAAGGAAAAAAAGAAGTAAACAAGGAATTGCTTTCTTTGGAAAATTTATTGATAGATAATAATTTTTTAGTTTATCCAAACATGCAAGAATTTAAAAAAATTAAAACTCGTTACAAAATTAAATTATACAAAAATATTATTTTTATGTAAATATTATTTTTTTAATATATCCAATACATGACTTGATGCACCTAAAAGTTCAGGTCTTTCACACGTAGATAGATGATACTTAATATATGTTTCAAAAGTCTTTTCATCCATTTTATTAATTATTGGTCTAATGTAGTCAGATGGACCATCCTGGGCTAATATTTTTATTCTTTTTAAACCAGAAAGCTCATTTAATTCATTTATATCTTCTAGTCTTAACATGCTATATAAATCAGTTTGTTTTGGAGTTATATGAAAGTTTTTATCTACTTCATTATTTTTTATTGCATCTAATATGTTATTATCCTTAAACCCATGAGTTATTATTGCGTATTCATTCATATAATAACTAATTAATATAACGCCTTCTTTTTTTAAAACTCTTTTAGCTTCCATTAATGCTTTTAATTTATCTTCTTTTTTTATTAAATGATATAATGGACCAAATAGAAGTATCATATCAAATGAGTTATCTTTAAACGAAGAAAGATTAGTTGCATTACCCAAATATGCTTTAACAGAACTATTTTTAGCTTTTAAAGTCATCAGATTGTGTTTTACAAGTTCTACCGCGGTAACGTCATAGCCTTCGTTTGCAAGGCTAACCGAATACCTTCCAGTTCCTGCTCCTACTTCGATAATTTTAGGACAATCCATTTTTTCTAATAATCCATGAATATATTTCATCGCGGTTACATATTCTACAATACCATGACGATGAGTTAATCTTTTATCTTCGTTAAACTTATTATAATAGGTAATTAAGTTTTTTTCGTTCATGTAAATCACCAAGATAATAATATAACATTAAAAAAAATATTGCAAATTATTATAAATGGAATTATAATAACATTACTTAAAAGGAGGGCTTTAAGTTGTTTAGTTATTTTAATAGGGAGCAAAATGAAATGAAGTATACAGCTCCATATAAATCAAGGATAGAAAAAAGGACCATGGAGATTTGTAAAGGAATAAATTGTACCGAGGAAGATATGATAAATCTTGAGACTTTAGCAAGAATGTCTATTCCAGTAGAGATGCTTAAAATAGAACCTGTAAAAATGGTATCTCAATTTTCTGATGACTATGAAAAATTTATAAGAGCTAGATTTTTTAGAGGAATGTCTCCGGAAGAATTTGAAAAGGATGAAGAATTAAAGCTAGAGTTTAATTTGATTAAAGCTAAGGTAAAAGAAGACTTTAAAAATAGAACTGAAAAATATTTTAGTTATATGGTTCCTTTAGCTAATGAGACTATCAAAGAATATTCAAAAAGGGTACTTAACATAATTAATGAAAAAAAATCTAAAGGTTATGATAATGTTGAAAAAAGTTAAATTATGGGAGATGTTGAATTATCTAGATTTTTAGCATGCGGGTTAAAAAATCCAATTGTAATAAACGAAGAATTAGTTGATATATGTGCTCTTATAAATACTATTATTAATGAAAAAATACTTTTATGTAGTAATGATAAATTAATTGAAACCATAAAGTTAACTAATACTTACCATGAAGCAGTTTTATTAGCATATGGTTATTATTATATGAAAAATAATGATATCTATGATGGCTTTGAAAAAAATAAAAAAAATATTTATTTAAAATTTGGTGATGCTTATAATAATGAATTATTTAAAACATTGGAATCATTAGCTAAAACTAATACTGATAATAACGATGATTATACTTTAGAAAATTCATATGAATTTTATGAGAAATTACCGACGCGTGAAAAAATGATTAAGCCGGTTTTTAACATTGGTATGTATGATTCTTTTTATGCTGATCCTAATAATATGTGGGAATATTTATATTGTAAAAGATTATCAAGTAAATATGCAGAAGAAATTTTAGATAATGGTATAGATAAATTTGTTGAAAGTGTATCTTATACTCTTGATTGTTATAAAGGTACACAAGATGAAGATTCTATAAAGCATGCTATTAAAGGAGTTCCTAAGGAACTAAGAAGAAAAAATAAAAAACTTTCGAATAAAAAAATTAAGGGAATAGAAGCCAAATTAAAAAGTATCTAATATGGTACTTTTTTTGTTTATTAATTGCGTCTTAATAAGAAAAATGTTACAATATAATTATAAGAAAAATAGGTGAAGATATGGATGATAAATATTTAAGTGTTACAGCTCTTACTAGATATATTAAATATAAAATTGATAATGATAAGAATCTTCAGGAAGTGTATTTAAAAGGTGAAATATCCAATTTTAAAGCACATACTCGCGGGCATTATTATTTTACCATTAAAGATGAAAACGCTCGTATAAACGCCATTATGTTTAGTTTTAATACATCTAAGCTTAAGTTTATGCCAGAAGATGGAATGAAGATATTAGTTAAAGGAAAAATAAGTGTTTTTGAATCAACCGGTAATTATCAAATATACGTAGAAGAAATGAACGAAGATGGCGTTGGTAATTTACATATTGCTTTTGAACAATTAAAAAAGAAATTGGGTGATGAAGGTTTATTTGATTCTAAATATAAAAAAGAAATACCAAAGATTCCCATGAAAGTAGGTATTATTACAGCATCAACGGGAGCAGCGGTAAAAGATATATTATCAACTATTAAAAGACGGTTTCCTATATGTAAAACAGTTCTTTTCCCATGCTTAGTACAAGGCGAACTTGCTAAAGATGATATAGTAAAAAAATTAGATATAGCAGATAATTATGATTTGGATGTTATTATACTTGGACGTGGTGGTGGTTCAATTGAAGATTTATGGTCTTTTAACGAAGAGATAGTCGCGCGTAAAGTATTTAGTTGTAAAACACCCATAATAAGTGGAATAGGCCATCAAATAGATTTTACCATATGTGATTTTGTTTCTGATGTAAGAGCTGAAACACCAACGGGAGCAGCGGAAAGGGCAGTACCTAAACTAAGTGATTTGTTAATTGAAATAAATAATAATCAATCAAGGCTTACCAATGCTGTTAAAAGAGTTTTGGATAATAATAAATTAAGGTTTAAAAAGTTATCTGAAAGTTATGTTCTTAAAAATCCACTTAGCTTATATGAGATAAAAGAGCAAAAATTAGATAGTATAATAGATAAGTTAAATACATGTATGAATGCTATTATATACACTAATAAATCAAAATTAGAAATAATAGAAAATAGTATTATATTTAAAAATCCTAGTATTTTATATGAGAATAAATTAAAAAAAACTAATCACTTAATAGAAAAATTGGATATATTAAACCCATTAAATGCTTTAAAAAGAGGTTATTCATTAACAAAAAAAGAAGATAGATGTGTATCGAGCGTGAACTCTTTAAAAGTAAATGATAATATTAACATTATACTAAAAGATGGTAAAATAAACGCTAAAGTAACGGAGGTTTTATATGAAGAATAATAAAATGACAAAAAATTATAATTTTTATATATTGAAGTTGTTATTGTATAAATTATATTTTGTACTCAAAGAATATATAAATGTATGTAGGAGGAAATATGTCTAAAGAAAAAATCAAATTTGAGGATAAGTTAAATGAACTTGAAAAAATGGTAAGTGAACTAGAACAAGGGAACATAGATTTAGACGATGCAATAGAAAAATATACCACTGCTATGAAACTTGCTAAAGAGTGTTCTGAAAAACTTCAAAATGCAGAAAAAAACGTAAATAAGATTCTTACTGAGGTAGGAAGTGAAGAAGATTTTACTGTAGAATAAATTAACAAAATAGCTAGCTAATACTTTAAGGAGGGAAATAATATGACATTAGTAATTATGGCTGCCGGAATGGGTTCTAGATTCGGTGGATTAAAACAAGTAGAGCCAGTAGGCCCAAACGGGGAATTTATTTTGGATTATTCAGTATATGATGCAATAAAAGCTGGATATGAAAAAGTCATTTTTATAATAAAAGAAGAAAATTATGAATTATTCAGAGATACTATTGGAAAGAGAATAGAATCTAAAATAAAAGTTGAGTATGCATTCCAAAAAATAGAAGATGTGCCAGAAGGAATTGAAATTCCAGAGGGAAGAGTAAAGCCTTGGGGAACATCTCATGCGATTTTGTCCGCTAAAAATTTTGTAAATGAACCTTTTACAGTAATTAATGCCGATGATTTTTATGGTTTTGATCCATATGATAAAATTAAAAAGTTTTTTGCTAATACACAAGAGGAAAATAAATATGCAATGATTGGTTATAAAACAATTAACACAATGAGCGAAAATGGTTCTGTAAAAAGAGGAGTGTGTTCTAAAAATGAACAAAACTTACTTACTGGCTTGATTGAATCTTCAATTGAAAATAAAAATGGTAAAATAATTGCAACTCCTCTTGAAGATGAAAATAATCCTTTTGAAATTAAGGAAGATACATTAGTATCAATGAATTTCTTTGGTTTTAATCCTTCTATATTTAATTATTTAGAAGACGAAATGAAAGACTTTTTTAAAGCACATAAAAATGATTTAGATAAATGCGAATTTTTAATACCAACTTCTGTATTTAAAAGAATAGCCGAAGGAAAAATAACTATGGAAGTACTTAACACTGATGAAAAATGGTATGGAGTTACTTATAAAGAAGATAAAAAAGACTTAGTTAATGCGATTAATCACATGATAGATGAAGGAAAGTATCCTAAAAACTTATGGGATTAATTTCCTTTTTTATTACCAATTTTTATCACTAATTATTAAAAATATTTCATGCATAATAATAATGTAATTCGAATTACAAAAGGAGCATAAAAATGTTTTTAAAAAAATTAAAAAGTTTTATAGCAATTCTCATAATTGCTACATTTATTATGCCACAAAGCATACTTGCTTATTCCGAATATATAGTTGCAGGTGGAGAAAACATAGGACTCCAAATTAATAATAATGGAATAATAGTAGCTGGTTTTTACAAAATTGGTGATGTTTATCCAGGCTATGATGCAAACTTGAATAAAGGTGATACAATAGTTAAAGTAGACGGTAAAGAGGTTAAAACTATTGATGATTTTATAACATCAATTAAAGATAGTAATCAAAGAAGTTTAAAACTGGTTTATCGAAGAAATAAAAAAGAAGAAACCACGACTTTAAATTTAATAAATGATGAAGGTGTAGTTAAGACCGGTCTTTATGTAAAAGATATGGTATCAGGTATAGGAACTTTGACTTTTGTTGATCCAGAAACTAAATTATATGGAGCGCTAGGTCATGAAGTGATAGAATCATCCTCTGGTACAATGATGAACGTTAAAGATGGTAAGATATATAATTCTAACGTTACTGGTATAGAAAAATCAGTCAGGGGAGAACCTGGTGCAAAAAACGCAAATGTAGATTCAAATGATGTATATGGAAATATAAGTGAAAATACTATATCTGGTATATTTGGTAATTATACAAAAGAAATTAATAAAGATAAGCTGTATAAGGTAACAGGATATAAGGATATTAAATTAGGCGAAGCTAAAATAATTACAGTACTAGATGGAAATGAAAAAAAAGAATATAGTATAAATATTTTAAAGGTTAATAATGAAAAAAATGATAATAAAAACATACTTTTTGAAATAACTGATCAAGAATTGATTAAAAAAACTGGTGGTATTATTCAAGGAATGAGTGGGTCGCCAATAATTCAAGGTAATAATATAATTGGCGCGGTAACTAACGTGGTAGTAAACAACCCAAAAAGAGGTTATGGAATACTTATAACATCTATGTTAGAAGAAGCAGAAAATTAGGAACTTTTGTTCCTTTTTTCTTTAAATATTAATTTTTTGTGATATTATATATTAATTCTATAAAGAGTTAAAGATTTTGATTCAATTAATGATTATATAAAAATCAATGTTAAAAATAGTAAATAAAAGATTTTTATATAACTATTCCTAAAATAATAAATACCAATACCATGCTTGTTTATATGTATTATTTTTCATGCGTAAGTAGATATAAAAATTTATACAAAAATAAAAGATAATAGGATAAAAACTAAAAATTATCATTAGAATAATTCTGTTTCTGATATACTAAGATTTCTATTATGATAATTTTTAAATACGATGTATAGTCCTATAATCGCAGATATAATTGCAAATATTGATGTTTCTATTTGCAGTAATAAATCATTTTCATCAGCATCATCTCCTTCTTTAGCTAGTCTATACTGCTTATAGTTAACGTATAAAAAACAAGCCGCTATAATAAACACTAATATCGTTTGAAAAAGGGCTAAATTTTGGGCTTCATTTTCGTTAAAAATGCGATTCTTATTTTCAAGAGATAATTTTTTATCATATGAAAGAAAGTAGGATATTATTAACGTTATTATAAATCCTACTGTAGCAATTTGTTGTAAATTTAAAAACTTTATTTTTTCTTTGTTTATCTGCGTTTTATTTTTCATACTAAATTATATTTAATAAAAAAAAGAATACGACAGTATTCTAGTTATAAAATAGGGGAGATAATATTGCTGCAAAAGCAGAGCTTACCATTGCAATTAATGCAATCCATATAAATAATTTAGCCCAGTTTATTTTTTTCTTTTTTTTCTTTTTAGTCACTTTATTCACCTCTAAATAATTATAATACAAAATAAATTAAAATAAAAGTAATAAAAATATGCTTATAATAATATAGTTAATTAAGGAGAAAAACATGAAGAAAATAATTAACTATTTAAATGAAACAATAAAAAAAGAAAAGCAGATAGTAATATTTATGATAATAATATTTCTAGTGGGGTTAATAGCAGGTTCTTTATTTATAAACTTAATTAGCCAAGGTGATAAAGATATTTTAACCAATCAGGTAACCACGTTTTTTGATAGCATAAAAAAATTATCAAGCGGAGTTTTTGGAGTTAATGCTTTGTTGGATGGACTTTTAAATAATTATTCACAGCTTTTTATTATATTTGTCTTAGGAGTTTCTATGATCGGTATAATCGCTGTCATTTTGATTTTGTTCTTTAAAGGATTTACTTTAGGAGCAACACTTTCTTCAATTATATTAAAATATCAGTTAAAAGGTGTTTTAGGAATATTTTTATATGTATTTCCAACCCTTATAATAAATACCTTTATATATATATTTATATCGTTTTTTGCAGCACATGCATCCATAAAATTTTTGAAAGCTTTTTTTAAAAAAGATAATTTAAATTTTAAAAGTTTTTTAGGAAAGTATTTGCTGTCGTTTATAATTTCGATTATTTTAATGTTTGTATGCTGCCTCTTAGAATCTTTTTTAACACCACTTTTACTTAAATTATTTACACTTATAATTTAACCTGATATAAAAATCTTGTAAGTTAAACAATTTAATAAAAAGTAAAAAGATATTGTTTTTATTATTTACGACCAGTTTTTTTCTTTTGATGATCCTAATAAATTAGATCAAGAAAAACAGAAAATATCCATATAAACCTATAACTATAAGTAAAAATTTCTAATTATACATAATTAGAAATTTTTTGTTGTATTATTGACAAATTTGTAAAAAAGTGTAAAATTATAAGTATAGTAGATAGAGTAGAGGAGAGAGATAATATGGAGAAGCTTAACGAAATTTTACAAGAAGTTGGAATCTCTAAAGTAAAGCTAGCAAAATATTTAGGTGTTTCTAGGCAAATGATTTACAATTATTTAGAAATGAATGATGTTTCTAGATGGCCAAAAGATAAGAAAATGAAGTTATTTAATTTATTAGATATCAAGGAAGCCTCAGAAATTGATGATATAAAAGTTGATGCTGAATTTATTAATAAAGTTGATATGGTATTAAGTGGCGAATCTTCTAATATTAGTGTTTCTCATTTAGAAACTATAGAATTTAAGGAATTAAAGCCACGTGAACAAGAATTGCTTAATGATATTATATTTATGATTAAAGAACGCTTTATAGATGGGTCTAATGATGCATATGTAACATATAAATATCTTTTACATTTTATACAAGGATTAGAAAACGTAAAAGAACTAAAGTACACCGTGGGATATTTTGATAAATTATTAGGATTTATTGATCCTGAGGAATATGTTTTCAATGAAGAAGAACAATTTATATATGAAAGTATAATGCATTCAGCTATGGTATTATATCGTAGTGGTGGTGCCTCAAAAACAAAACTTGCTGAAAAACACAAAAAGTTTGTGGAAGAAATTGAACATAAAAAAGAAGAAAAACTTGGAAGAACTGAAGAAATAAACACAGCAAAGATCCAGGCACTTCATGAATTAGGATACTCTGAAATAACAAGAGAAAACGCATCTGAGGTATTGGCTAAGATAGCTGAGATACAGTCTCGAGATGTTTAGTTCACCACTATATCTTAGTTCATATAATACATATTATGTTAACTTTTTGTTTTCTAAATAAAGATAGCTATTATATTATGTAGTTATCTTTTTATTTTATATTATACTTACCTATTAGTAATGTGTTACATAGTTAGTATAATATAAGCTTATAATTGCTCATATATAAATTTCATCCAAAATACATTTTATTAGCTATTTTAAGCCTCTTTAATAATTTAATATATATTTAATCATTCTAATATAAAAAGAGGCTAATATACCACTTTACTCCCCTCTTATAGTACATAATTACATAGAGTAAGGGAAATGTAAAAAAAAATAGTAGTTCGTCAAACAAATTGAGATGAACAACTATACATCTTTTAAATAAAAAATGCGTTAGAATGCACGCTAATTTTATTAAAAAAGAGTATAAATATCAAATAATTATAAAAAGTGCAGATCAAATAGTTATATGTGATCTACGCTTTTTGTACTTAACTCCCCTACCTTAAATCTAATAAATAATAGGGGACTTATTAATTTATTTTTTAATATATTTACAATAAGTATTTTTTAAATTCTTTTTATTTATAGTTTTATTAATGCCTACTTTTTCTATTTGTTTATATACGTCTATTAATAATTTTTTAATATTATCATTTATATAATCTAAATCTTTTCTGTTTAAGAAATATTCTAGTTGCGATTTAGCAGTCCAATTTCTACCTAAATAAGTAAGTGATGCTGCGATATTATCACAAATTAATTCTACCGTATATTTATATGGAATTATAGGTGTTTTATCTGGCGCTGCAAAATCATACCAATACTCAAAATGATGCTTATTTCTTCCTTTATGATGAAGCCAGGCTTTAGAGTATCCTTTTTCTTTACCACACATTCTAATAGGGCTAACCTTTCCATTATAGTATTTAACACCTTCAAAAAATTCTTGTGGTGAATATTTAGATAAATCATGTAATAATCCTCTTATAGGTATACCTGCTTTAACACTTAATTTAAATACTAAAAATCTATGTTTATTAACCGTGTGTAGATGACCAAAAAAATTCTTAATTTTCATTGCTATTTCCCCTATTTTTAATGTATCTATATATCTCACCCCAATTATATACCGTTGTTATTTTTTTATCTTTATTTTCTATATTTGGGGCATCCTTTAAATATAAGACCGTGCAAATATCTTTTAAATTATTACATATATCTAAATTATCATCTATCATTATATTAATGTTATATTTTTTTATATATTTTTCCTTATTCTTTGTTTTAAAAATATATTCTTTGAATATATCAAGACCATTTTCCATTAATCTTCTTTTAGATATTTCTATTTGTTTTTCACTAAAAATACCTCTAGCGGAAATTATAAATAACTCATGACCCATTTCTTTTAATAATTTTAGTACCATAACAGCACCAGGAATAAAATTAGAATTTTCCTCTATATCAAATACATTATCAGAATAAAATTTTTCACTTTCTTCATTATCCCAACTATACCTATCTTGAAATTTTAATGCATTATTATCTATAACGTTATTTTTATTAAAATTGTCAACGTCATATATTTCACATAATACTCTAAAATCTCTTTCCGTATCAAATATAACACCATCTAAATCCACTGCTATTCTCATTTTAATCTTCTCCTTCTAATAAATATTTTAACATTCTATCTGGATTATCTAAAAACGTTTTATATGTTTGGTATATTTCTGTATCTTTATATGCCACTTTGTTAAATTCATCATTTAAATCATATATTTCAGCGTTTTTATAAGATAACAATATAGGAGAATGTGTTGAAATAATAAATTGTGATCCTCTTTTAACCAAATCGTCTATCATACATAATAAAGTCATTTGTCTAGTTGGTGATAAAGCAGCTTCTGGTTCATCTAAAATATATAACCCATTATCGCCAAATCTATTTCTTATTAATTTTAAAAATGATTCTCCATGTGAGCACTCATGCAAATTACCACCATAAGATTTATATATATCATGATAATCATCTTCTTCTGCAAGCCTTTGTATTTCTGATGCTACGTTATAAAAGCTTTCGGCTCTTAAAAAATATTTTGTATCAGGCACGTTACCACTTGAATAAACGGTTAAATAATCAGATAAATTAGAATGAGAATCAGTTGTTTTAAAATTAAAGTTTTGAGTACCTCCTTCTGGATTTAATCCTAAAGATACTGCTAGTGCTTCAATAAACGTTGATTTTCCTATTCCATTTTCTCCAATAAAGAAGGTAACGTTCTTATTAAATTTAAGTTCATCTAAATTACTAATTGATGGTATGTTAAATGGGTAAATATTTTTATTAGGTATATTACTTTTGTTATATTTTACACCATCGATAAATAAGTTACTAAATAATGCCATTATCATTTCTCCTACTAAAATTATACATTACTATTAAAAAAATGACTAGTGTTAGTCATTAATATTTTCTATATCTTTTGGATTCTTTAATTGCTTTTTTACAATCACTATACCAATTTATTGGTTTAGTAAGTATTCCTTGCCTTTGAACAATTTCTTCTAAAGATTCTGTTAATATATTACCATAGTTATATATTGTATTTTGACTTTCTATTGAAGCATTAGCTTCAGTAATTATCCCTTCAGGATTTACGGTAATTAGTGGTCCTATGCCTAAACTACCATTTTCTTTATCATTTTTAAATTTATTCTTATTAGTATAAGTATAATATATTGACATTGGTCTTAAATTTTCTGTTATGTTATTACTTAAATCTTTAGCAGCACCCTCATTAAATAATTTTCCATTAATGCCTTTTAGGCCATAAAAAAATTCTGATTCTTGGTATTTTTTTAAATTTTCTAAATATAAATCTGTCATATTTAATCTTATAATTTCATTAAGGTGGTAATCATCAAACGATACAATTAACAATATATTTCTTTTCTTTTTAGAAAATTTATTTATATATTCATTAATATATTTTAATAAACTTAAGAACTCTTCGCTATATATACTACCATTAATAACTACTGATACTTTTTCAATCCATTTTTTCTCATCTACTATGCTATTAAACATCTTTTCTATGACATCACATGCCATAGTTGGTTCTCCGCCACAAATAGCTAAATTACCTATACCATATACATTATTTAATGTTGCTTTTATAACATCATTGTTCATACTTTTGCAAGTTTTATCTCCACGCATACAGTGAGTACAATTTAAATTACATTTTTCAGTTACAATCATTCCTAGATTTTGTAAATAGGCTTGTTTCATATTATTCCCTCTTTGATTAGGTATTATATCATAGTGATTGTAAAAGTCAATTGTGGAAATAAGTAATAACTAGTATAAATTCTTTAAATTTTTTTCCATATAAACGGTATATTTATCTATTTCTTCTAACACACTATCATCTAAATATGACATATGATCTACATCCTCTTCTTTTTCTTCTATATCTACTTCTACAAATCCTAATTTATTATATAAAGAAATAGCAGGAACACTTCCCTTTAACGTGTATAAAATAAGTTTTTTATAATTATTATTGCGTAAATATCTTATTAATTTGTTTATAAGCAAAGTACTTATTCCTCTATTTCGATAATCTTCTTCTGTATATATACTGCATAATTCAGCAGTATTATTATCTACTTTTCTAATTGATGCTGAAGCAACAGCTTTTTCTTTGTCATACATAAGCAGTATTTTTTCTAAACTTTCTATATTATCTAATGATGAAAATCCCCAATTTTTTCTTTCAGGTATTAAATTATTTTGATAATCATCTATTTTTTTGCATAAATTCATAAAATCTTTATTACTATATTTTACTTCTTTTATTTTGTACATTATTCCTGCCACTCCATCATATCTTTTAATTTATTTCTAATCTTTCTTCTAGGCTTTTGATTTGGATAGCCTAGTAATAGACCACATACTAATTCCATATCTTCATGATTAGTTATCTTTTCTATTTCTTTTTCAACGTATACAGTGTCTAAAATCCATAAAGAACCAATGCCTAATTCAGTTGCTCTTAAACACATGTTTTCTACGCATGCGCCAAGGGATAAACGATCACCTTTTGCCCATGCTATGTCATTAGGTCTAAATACTAATACCAATACAGGAACTTTTTTATTACCCTTGCGGTAGATAAAAGACTACAAGGGTGCCCTATTCTTTTTATCTCATCCTTATTAGTTATGTTTTTAACTTCATCAAGCATAATGCTTGTTATTTTATCTTTGGTTTCTTTAGTAGTAACAACAAAATACCAAGGTTGTCTATTTTTAGCTGAAGGGGCAAGTCTACCACAATTAAGTATGTCTTCTACTACTTCTTTTGGAATCTCTTTATTTTTATATTTATAATTACTCCATCTTGTTTTTATTGCGTTTAAAATTTCCATTATTTTCTCCATTTTATAAATTATTTATTTACTTTTTCCATTATTATAATCACTTTCATTATCCATACCATCTACTGTTAAAATCCAGGACATAATCTCTTGAAAGTTTTCAGGTATAGTATCACATTTTAGAGTAACATCATTATTTATTGTATATTCAAAATAATTATCATTATTATTACTAAAGATGTTATCAATACCTTCGGTTAAAGCTCTATTGCTAGTTAAAGTTCTTAAGTTTACTATCTTATTACCTGCTATATCCCCTTTTATGGCTGTTAATGGATCATTAGGCGTTTCATATTCCCTTCCAGGTAAAGATCTTGCTAGATTTAAAAAATTTATTTTTACTCCTTCATAGTATTTTCTTTGCTCTTCTTCTTTTCTTTTTTCCTCTTCTCTCTCCTCTGGGGGCCATTATTTTAAATATATCTTCAAAACTCTTGCTAAATAAAATACTGGTATGTATATATCTAACAAGGTTAATCCTTAT
>CAYVPV010000002.1:0-42201 GCA_964453925.1 uncultured Muribaculaceae bacterium
TTATTAACCCCCATATTTTTTCTATAAATTGTCTACTTTCTCTTGACTAGTGCAAAATTGTGCACAAAAAAACGACCATTTCTAGTCGTTTTTCTCATCTTTATTTTCTTCTAATTCTTTTAATTCACCTGATAAAGCTTTCTTTAGCTCTTCTTTATTCATTGAACTATAACCTTTGATTTCTTTTTCTTTAGCCATTTCTTTTAGTTTTGTTAAAGGAACATCATCTAGCATATCTTCATCTGGCATCTTACCATTTTCTGCTAAATAATCTATTTGTTCTTTAGTTAATGTTTCGTGTTCTAATAAAGAATTAGCTATTAGATCAAGTAAATCTCTATTTTTCTCAATAATTTTCTTAGCTTTAGCATAGCAATCATTGGTTATTTTTCTAACTTCATTATCAACTTCTAATGCTACTTGCTCAGAGAAGTTTCTATTTTTGTTATAATCTCTTCCTAGGAATGATGAACCTTCTGGGGTTTCTAACTGAACAGGTCCAAGTGATGACATTCCGTATTCAGTTACCATACTTCTAGCTATCTTAGTTGCTTTAGAAAAATCATTATGAGCTCCTGTTGTTACTTCTCCAAATACTATTTCTTCTGCAACACGACCACCAAGTAATCCCATTATTTGTTCTAATAACTCAGTTTTAGTAGCTGTATATTTTTCCTCTTTTGGAAGCATTAAATTGTATCCTCCTGCTTGCCCACGAGGTATAATTGTTACTTTTTGGACATCATTTGCATTATCTAACTTTATACCTAATACAGCATGTCCTGCTTCGTGGTATGCAACTAACTTCTTTTCTTCTGGAGTATACTTCTTGGTAACCTTAGCAGGTCCCATAATTACTCTATCTATTGCCTCATCTATTTCAGACATAGTAATAGCTTGTTTTTCTCTTCTAACAGCAAGAAGTGCTGCTTCGTTAAGTAAGTTTTCTAAGTCTGCACCAGAAAAACCAACGGTTCTTTTTGCAATACTATCTAAGTGTACATTCTTAGATAAGATTTTATTTCTAGCGTGTACTTTTAATATTTCTTCTCTTGCTTTTTGTTCAGGAAGTGCAACAGTTACTTGTCTATCAAATCTTCCTGGTCTTAAAAGTGCTGGATCAAGTACGTCTGGTCTATTTGTTGCTGCGATAATAATAATACCTTCATTAGCTCCAAAACCATCCATTTCAGTTAATAATTGGTTAAGTGTTTGTTCTCTTTCATCATGTCCACCACCAATACCAGTACCTCTTTGACGTCCTACTGCATCTATTTCATCAATGAAGATTAAGCATGGTGCATTTTGTTTAGCTTGTTTAAACATATCACGAACACGTGATGCACCAATACCAACGTATAATTCTACGAAATCAGAACCTGATATGAAGTAGAATGGTGCGTTAGCTTCTCCTGCAACTGCTTTTGCAAGTAATGTTTTACCAGTTCCTGGAGGACCTACTAAAAGTACTCCTTTAGGTATTCTCGCGCCTAACTTAGTAAATTTTTTAGGACTTTTTAAAAAGTCTATTAATTCTTGTAACTCTTCTTTTTCTTCTGGAAGACCAGCTACATCTTTAAACGTTACTTTTCCTTTATCAGGGTTAAGTTTTGCTCTACTTCTTCCAAAATCCATTGAACCTTTTTGACCGCCAAGTTGTTTAGTGAAAAACCAAAAAGCTATACCAATTAAAATGATATAAGGTAAAATATTCATTAAGAACACATACCAAGCGCTTGATGTTGGATCTGATTTAGATACAATTTCGAAATCTTTTTCTTCACTAGCTTTTATTATTTTTTCTATAACGGTATCAGATAGCGGCGTTTTAACACTAAATGTTTCTCCTTTTTTAGCATCTCTTAACGTACCAGACAATTGATATGTATAAGCAGCTGTACTGGGAGTAATTACTACTTTTTCTACATTATTTTTAGATAACGCCTTATTAAATTCATTATATGTTAACTTCTTATTTAAGTTATTAGTCATATTATAGAAAAATAATATTGCAAGACCTATAACAAGTAACATAGCATAAGGAAACATTCCCTTTTTAAGGTTTTGATTATTTTGCATTTATTTCTCCTCCTTGTAATACTTTAATATTATATCATACTTTCCTGTTTTTGATTTATCGTATTTAGACTTTTTAAGCCCTGGTAACCATAAAATTCTTCCTTTACTGTCAACTAAAATAGGATATGTATCTCTAGATTTTAAATCTAATTTTTCATTTATGAAAATATCCTTAATTTTTTTTGAACCATTAAGACCTAAAATATCGATTTTATCTCCATCTATTCTACTTCTAACATAAAGTGGAAAATCAAGCTCTTTACTATCAAAAGCAGTAACATAATTAGACATGTTTTCCAAAGTTTCTATTTCTTTTATATAACCATTAGGTACATCTAAGTAATCATCAAAAACATAGCAATAGCTATTATAACAATCAGTTTTGTCAAAATATAGCTTATTATATGATTTTATTATAGTTTTTCCATTAGGCATTGATATACTAATATTTTTTTTATCAGATTTAGCAGCCTGTAATATACTTAAAACATGTTTATTAGTTACATTTTTTATATTTTCTTTATATTCCTCTAAAAGATATTTTTCAATTAATTTAGTTTTAATTAAATCGTCTAATTTAAGAAATTCATCAATTATTATAACTTTATTTTTAATTACTTTTTTATATTCTTTATTTATTTCTTTTTCTACATAATTTTCATAAGTTTGTAATTCTTTTGAAAATTTCAAAAATTTTTCATGTACTTTTTTATTTTCTTCTTTAAGAAGTTTTAATACACCATTTCTATATCTATTTCTTGTGTATAAATCACTCTCATTGGACTTATCCACTGCAAAAGGAATTTTTTTATCTTTACAACAATTTTCTATTTCTGTTTTTGTCATATAAAGTAAGGGCCTTATCATTTCATAATCCTTACGGACACTTCTTAATTTTATACCCGAATATCCATTAATACTTGAACCACGTGTAATCCTCATTAAAATTGTTTCACATAAATCATCTCCGTGATGGGCAGTAAATAAATACTTTGATTCATACTTAGCCATTATAGTATCAAAAAATTCATATCTTTTTAATCTTGCCTCTTCTTCCGTAAAATTATTATTAGTATATTCTTCTATTTTCATCAACTCAAATATAATACCGTTATTATCACAATACTCTTCTAATAATTTCGCTTCATCATCGCTTTCTTTTCTATGATTATGATGAACGTGAGCACATACTATTTTATTATTAACGTACTTATTTTTTAAAAGGTTAAGTAAAAACATAGAATCAGGCCCATAGGAAACTGCTACTACAAGAATATCTGTTTTTTCTATACATAAAGATTCTAAAAAATTATAAACTTCCGTCATAAAATCACCTTACCGTATATTGTAACATAAAACTATAAAAACACCATATATTATATATGTTTTTAATTATTTTTAAAAAGTGCAAAAAAAGAAAGCTAAAAAGCTTTCTTAATCAGTTAATTGTTCTTCTAATACATCTAGTGCATCTTCTTCTACCTGTTCGCTTTCTAATGAATATTTAACATTTGAATAAAACTTAGAACCAGTACCAGCAGGTATTAGTTTACCAATAATAACGTTTTCTTTTAATCCAGTTAAGTGATCAACCTTACCTTTGATTGCAGCGTCAGTTAAGATACGAGTAGTTTCTTGAAATGATGCAGCCGATAAGAACGAATCTGTCTCTAACGATGCTTTAGTAATACCAAGCATTATTGGACGACCAGTAGCAGGTCTCTTACCTTGGATAATAGTTTCTTTATTAATTCTAGTAAATTCATGCATTGAGACTAATTTGCCAGATACTAAATTTGTATCCCCTCCATCTACTATCTTAATACGTGCAATCATACGACGTGCAAGAATTTCAATGTGTTTATCAGAAACATCAACACCCTGTGATTTATAAACTTTTTGTACTTCTGCTAAAATATAGTTTTGAGCAGTAATAGGATCGGTTACAGCAAGTAATTCTTTAGGGTTAATAGAGCCAACATTAAGTTTATTACCGGCTTTAACCTCCTGCCCTAATTCAACACAAAGTTTAACACCATAGTTTGTAGTGTGTTCTCTTGATTCTACGTCATTAGTAATTTCAATTTTATATTTACCATTTAATTCATCTATCTTAGTTATTTTACCATCTATTTCAGCTATTGTAGATTTAGCTTTTGGTATTCTTGCTTCAAATAACTCTTGTACACGAGGTAAACCTTGAGTTATATCTTCACCAGATGCAACACCACCAGTATGGAATGTTCTCATGGTTAACTGAGTACCTGGTTCACCAATTGATTGAGCAGCCATAATACCAACAGCTTCACCAATTTCAACGATATTACCAGTAGCTAAATTATTACCATAACAATGTCTACATACACCATTTTCGGTTTTACATGTTAAGGCAGTTCTGATTTCAACTTCTTTAATACCAGCTTTATCAATCTTATCTGCGATTGGTTCAGTAATTAATTGGTTCTTATCAACTATTAATTCCTTAGTTTCAGGATTAACAACCTTTTTATTAGTAAATCTACCAACGATACGTTCATGAAGACTTTCAATAACAGTTCCAGCATTATCATCAATAAACGCCGATACAACAACGCCTTGAATAGTTCCACAATCTTCTTCTCTTACAATAACATCTTGAACAACATCAACTAAACGCCTAGTTAAGTATCCAGAATCCGCTGTTTTTAATGCTGTATCGGCGTTACCTTTACGAGCACCGTGAGTAGAAATAAAGAATTCAGATACTGATAATCCATCTATGAATGAAGAAGTAACTGGAATTTCTACTGCTTCACCATTTGGTTTAGCAAGTAATCCACGCATACCAGCTAACTGTCTAAATTGTGATAAGTTACCACGTGCTTTAGAGTTCATCATCATCATAATTGGATTATCAGATGGAGCTTCTACTTTAGCTTTTAATTCAGCTTCTACTTCGCTTGTAGCTTTATTCCACACTTCACAAACTTTTTCATAACGCTCTCTATCAGTGATTAAACCACGTCTGTATTGTTTATTAATTGTATCAACAACCTTTTGTGATTTTTCAACTATTTCGTGCTTTTTTTCACTAGTTTCAACATCAGCAATAGATATTGATATACCAGCAAGTGTTGAATATTTGAAGCCTAAATCTTTTAAGCGGTCTAGCATTATTGAAGTTTCAGTAGTTTTATAACGCTTAAATATTTGTGCAATAATACTTTTTAAAGCACCTTGTGGAAATGGTTTTACTAATTCCATTGATTTAATAGCTTCAGGAATATTAGTCCCACGTTTTAAGAAGTACTTCATTGGGGTTAAATTTTCAAAATTATCATCAGTTGGTTCGTTTATGTATTGGAATCCATCTGGTAACACTTCATTAAATATTAATTTACCAACGGTTGTTACTAAGTACATTTCTTTTTGTTCATCAGTGAACATCTTGTACTTCAAGGTTTTTGCTGGAAGAGCAATTCTTGCATGTAACGTAAGTTCTCTTCTTTCGTATGCTTCAATTGCTTCATTAGCGTTTTTAAATACTCTTCCTTCACCTTCAAGACCAGCTTTTTCCATTGTTAAATAATAATTACCTAAAACCATGTCTTGCGATGGAGTAACAATCGGTTTACCATCTTTTGGTGAAAGAATGTTATTAGCACCAAGCATTAAGATTCTAGCTTCTGCTTGTGCTGCTTCAGAAAGCGGTACGTGAACAGCCATTTGGTCACCATCGAAGTCTGCGTTGAACGCAGCACAAACAAGTGGATGTAAACGAATTGCTTTACCACTTACTAATTTAGGTTCAAATGCTTGAATACCTAATCTATGAAGCGTTGGAGCACGATTTAACATTACAGGATGTTCTTTAATAACATCTTCAACAACATCCCATACTCTTTCGTCTTGATTCTCAATTAACTTTTTAGCAGATTTTATATTATGAACAATATCTCTTTCTACCAAACCATGAATAACGTGGGGTTTAAATAATTCAAGAGCCATTTCTTTTGGTATACCACATTGGTACATCTTAAGTGTTGGACCAACTGCGATAACTGAACGTCCTGAGTAATCAACACGTTTACCAAGCAAGTTTTGACGGAAACGACCTTGTTTACCTTTTAACATAGAAGAAATTGATTTTAACGGTCTATTTGATGGACCAGTTACATTCCTGCCACGTCTTCCATTATCAAACAAAGCATCTACTGCTTCTTGAAGCATACGCTTTTCGTTTTGAACAATGATTGATGGAGCGTTTAACTCTAATAATTTCTTTAAACGATTATTACGGTTGATAACACGCCTATATAAATCATTTAAATCACTCGTTGCAAAACGACCACCATCTAATTGAATCATTGGCCTTAATTCTGGAGGTATAACAGGAAGTGCTGTTAATATCATCCATTCAGGCTTATTACCAGATTTATCAAATGAATCTAAGATATCTAACCTCTTTAATAATCTTGTTCTTTTTTGTTCTGTAGCATCTTCTAACTCTTCTTCAATTTTAGTTATTTCTGCTTTTACATCAATTTCTTTAAGTAATTTTAAGATAGCTTCAGCTCCCATACCTACTTCAAAAGTATTTCCATACTTTTCATAGTATGCACGATATTCTTTATCAGACAAAGTTTGTTTCTTTTCAAGCGGAGCAGCCCCCGGATTAATTACTACATATGATACGAAGTATAATACTTCTTCTAAATCTCTTGGAGACATATCAAGTACTAATCCCATACGAGATGGGACACCTTTAAAGAACCAAATATGAGATACTGGAGTAGCAAGTTCAATGTGACCCATACGTTCACGACGGACTTTAGCCTTTGTTACTTCTACACCACATCTATCACATACGATATCTTTATATCTTAATCTTTTGTACTTACCACAAGCGCATTCATAATCTTTAGTTGGACCGAAAATTTTTTCACAAAACAAGCCATCCCTTTCTGGTTTTAAAGTACGATAGTTAATTGTTTCTGGTTTTTTTACTTCTCCATATGACCATTCATGAATTTGTTCGGGTGAAGCAATAGATATTTTAATTCCCTCAAATCTATTTGCATCTAACATTATTCTTCATCCCCTTCCATTAATGAATCATCTAATTCGTCTAACTGATCTTCTATCTCAGCTTCGTAATCATCTTCCTCTTCTTCAGTAACCTCTTCTGATTGTTCTACCTTAGCTTCTTCTTCAGAAATTACACCAACGTTTTCTTTTGGTTTTACCATTGAAACATTATCAATTTCTTCGATTGATAATGGAGTACCTTCTTTTTCTTCCTCTTCTTCAAGAGTTTTAACACCTACTTCTTTACCATCCTCATTTATCATCGCAATATTTAATCCTAAAGATTGGAACTCTTTAACAAGAACACGGAAACTTTCAGGAACACCAGCTTGGTTAATTGGTTTTCCCTTGACGATTGATTCGTAAACCTTAACACGTCCTACAACATCATCTGATTTAACCGTTAAAATTTCTTGAAGTACGTTAGCCGCACCATATGCATATAATGCCCAAACTTCCATTTCACCGAATCTTTGACCACCAAATTGTGCTTTACCACCAAGTGGTTGTTGTGTAACTAATGAATATGGACCAGTAGCACGAGCATGCAATTTATCATCAACCATGTGGTCTAGTTTAATCATGTACATAACACCAACCGCTACTCTGTTATCAAACGGTTCACCTGTTTTACCATTGTATAAAACAGTTTTACCATCTGGATCCATACCAGCTTCAGCCATCATTTCTTGAATGTCTGACCATTTAGCACCATCAAATACTGGAGTTGCAGTATGAACGCCAAGTTTTTTAGCAGCCATACCTAAGTGCATTTCAAGTATTTGTCCAGGGTTCATACGAGATGGAACACCTAGTGGGTTAAGTAAGATATCTACTGGAGTACCATCTGGTAAGTATGGCATATCTTCTTGTGGAGCAACAAGTGAAATAACACCTTTGTTACCATGACGGCCAGCCATCTTGTCACCAACTTGAATCTTACGTTTTTGAACGATGTATACACGGATTTCTTTAGAAACTCCACTTGGAAGTTCATCAGAATCTTTCTTAGTATAAATCTTTATATCATGAACAATACCAGCACCACCATGTGGAACGCGTAGTGATGTATCTCTTACTTCACGAGTCTTTTCACCAAAGATTGCGTGTAATAATTTTTCTTCTGAAGTAAGTTCTACCATACCTTTTGGAGTTACTTTGCCAACTAGGATGTCTCCTTCTTTAACTTCTGTACCAATTCTTATGATACCATCAGCGTCTAAGTTCTTACGAGCTTCTTCACTAACGTTAGGAATATCACGAGTGATTTCTTCAGGTCCTAACTTAGTATCACGACACTGAATTTCATAATCTTCTATATAAATTGATGTTAATACATCATCTTTAACCATTCTTTCATTAAGGATAACAGCATCTTCGTAGTTATAACCATTGTAAGTCATGAATGCAACTACTAAGTTTTTACCTAATGCTACTTCACCCTTATCAGTTGAAGGGCCATCTGCAATTATTTGTCCACGTTTTACCTTATCCCCAACCTTAACAATTGGTCTTTGGTGATAACATGTACCAGCGTTTGAACCTTCGAAGTTTTTAAGCATATATATATCTTTAGCTTTAGTTGTCTTAATAACTATTTTCTTACCATCAACGTATTCTACAACGCCATCTGATTTTGAAAGAACACAAACTCCAGAATCTTTTGCCGCTTGTGCTTCAACACCAGTTGCAACAAGAGGGGCTTCTGCCTTTAATAAAGGTAATGCTTGACGTTGCATGTTAGATCCCATTAATGCACGGTGAGCATCATCATGATCTAAGAATGGAACACAGCTTGTTGTAACAGATACTATCTGTTGAGGTGCCACGTCGATATAGTCAATTTCCTTTGGTGAAGCTAAAATATTTTCGCCATTAGCACGTGCTGGAACGTGTTCTTGAATAATTGTATCTCCATCCATTTCTATCCTAGCTTGAGCTATAATATGACCGTTTTCCTCATCAGCTGTTAAATAATCTATTTGATCTTGTAACTTACCATCTTTAACTTTTCTATATGGAGTCATGATAAATCCATAATCATTTATTTTTGCATAGTTAGCAAGCGATGTAATAAGACCGATGTTAGCACCCTCTGGAGATTCAATTGGGCAAATTCTACCATAGTGAGAGACGTTTACGTCACGCACTTCCATCGCAGCTCTATCACGTGATAACCCACCTGGGCCTAAAGCTGATAAACGACGTTTATTATTTAATTCTGATAATGGATTAATTTGATCCATAAATTGTGATAATGGGCTTGATCCAAAAAACTCTTTAATAACAGCAGTTATAGGTCTTATATTAATTAAAGTTTTAGGAGTTGCAGTTTCTACATCTAATGTAGTCATTCTTTCACGAATAACTCTTTCCATACGTGCAACACCAATTCTAAATTGATTTTGTAATAATTCACCAACTTGTCTTAAACGACGATTAGATAAGTGATCTATTTCATCTATCGAACCAACATTTTGTAAAAGATTTAAATAATATGAAACAGACGCATATATATCTGATATAGTAAGTGTTTTAGTATCAATACTTTGATCGTTACCAATTACTTTTATTATTTTATCTGGTTCTAATGGAGAATATATACTAATAATTTGTACATTAGTATGATCATCAAGTTCCTTATCAATAGTAGCATCTATCATACCATAGCCATTAGCTAATATTGGTTTTAAAGTTTCAAGAACTTCATTAGTAACTTTTGTTCCTTTTTCGATTACAACTTTACCGTCTACTACGATATCTTCAGCTAATTTTTGGTTTAATAAACGATCAACCACATTAAGTTTTTTATTAAATTTATAACGTCCAACCTTAGCTAGATCATATCTGAAGTTATCAAAGAATCTAGTAATCAATTGGTTCTTTGCACTATCTAATGTAGCTGGTTCGCCTGGTTTTAACTTTTCATAAATTTCAAGTAAAGCTTCATCTGTATTTTTAGTAGAATCCTTCTCTAAAGTATTTTTTAAATACTCATCTTCGCCATATAATTTTAAGATATCTTCATCACTAGATAATCCAAAGGCTCTTAAAAACGCTGTAACAACAACCTTTCTGTTACGGTCAATTCTAACATCAACAACATCTTTACTATTAAGTTTGTATTCTAACCAAGTACCTCTAGTAGGTATGATTTGAGAAGATATAATAGAGCGTCCATTTTTATCTATTTCTCTTCCATAATATACGCTTGGAGAACGTACTAATTGTGATACTATAACACGTTCTGAACCATTAAATATAAATGATCCTGAATCTGTCATAAGTGGCATATCACCCAAGAATATTTCTTGTTCCTTAACCTCACCCGTTTCATTATTAAACAAACGAGTTTGAACCTTTAAAGGAGCAGCATAAGTAGTTTTCTTCTCCTTGCATTCCTTGATAGTATGTCTTGGTTCATCAAATGAATATTCGCCAAATTCTAAAGATAATGTTCCAGAGAAATTTTCCACTGGGCTTATTTCTTCTAACACCTCTTTAATTCCGTCCTGTACAAACCAGTTATAGGACTTCGTTTGAATCTCTAATAAATCCGCTAATTCAAGCGAATTGTTAACTCTTGAGAAGTCTCTTCTCTCACGGTATTCGTTTACTTTTCTTATCTTATAAGCCACGCAATTCCACCCCTAAACTATATAAATTTTTAAAGAACATGTCTAAAATTAAAGACACAGTACCAATTTAAAATATTACAGGAAAAATCTAGTGTTGTCAATAAATTTCATAAAAAATAATAAAAAAAAAACATAATTATACAAAATTATGCTTTTTAAAGTCTAATAATTCTTCTTTAGTGTCATATATATTTTATTTAAGTTTATTAACTTTTATCAAGGAAACACCTTCTACTTTCTCATCAAATGCATCATAAAAATTATCATTTAATAAATCCAAGTTATTTTCACTCGCATCAACATAATATAAATAATTAATCTCTCGTGAAATATCATTAGAAAATACTTGGTCTTCATTTTTATTTTTCTTTGAATTATTTTTTGTGATATGACTTGTTTTGTCATAATCTTCATCATCTTTATCCAACTTTTCAATGTTTTCTTTATGTTTCATAAGCATTTCTCGCAAATCTTTTTTTAATACTTTTTTTATATCTTTCATAAAAAATATTGGAAAACTTACTCCAGCTAATATTCCATTGATTACTGAAGCATAAAAATTATGAAACTTTTCTCTTAGCTTTTTTTTAAACTTATTTTTTTGTCATCAAAGTGAAAATCATAACCAGGACCAATAACGTTTTCAAGCTCAAAATATTCGTCATTTTCTGCTTCTTCCATCATATCAAAAGCTGCTCTTCTAGACTTTTCTAACTCTTCCATTCTTTTTTTTATGTCTTTTTTGAACTTCATGATAGTTTTCTATCAAAAGGTTTTTCTTCATATAATTTTTCGTCATCAACTTTTACTTTTTTACACAGAAATTTCATTATTACTTCTCCTTTATTCATAAATGTTTATATACTAACATTGTCTAAATAATTTGTCAAATTGCTTTTATTATATAAAAGCCTTTTTTCTTTGTAACCGTTTCAACACTATTATATATTTCCTTCATATCTTTTATTAATGATTCTGCGCCTTGCCTTTTTCTAACAACTATCCATAACTCTCCATTTTCTTTTAAATGATCTTTAGCGCCCATTATAATTTCATATAACTTTTCTTTGCCAACTCTAATAGGAGGATTAGATACTATATAATCATACTTATTATTTATATTTTCATAAGCGTCTGATTCAAATACATTTGCTTTTAATCCTTGTTCTTTTAATGACATCTTTGATAAATGAATAGCTCTTTTATTAACATCAGACATATCCACAGTAAAACCTAGTTTAGATGCATATATTCCTATTGGCCCACAACCACACCCCATATCAAGCAATATTTTTTCATGCGTGTCATTATATTCAAAAGTTTTTAACAACAATTCTGTACCAAAATCTAATTCTCCTTTAGAAAATACTCCATTATCAGTATAAAAATAATAACTTGTACTGTGGATAACAGCATCAACTCTTTTTATTTCTGATTTTAAGTTTTCATCATTAGTAAAATAATGTGCCATAAACACCTCCGACAAAGTCTATTATATTAAAATAAATATGGTTAACAAAGAATAAATGGATTTTTAAGTTTTTGCTCTAATTCTTCTAGTTAATGTTTTAGTAGTATCAGACTTACCAATATTTTTCTCATTAATTTTTGCTAACTTTTTCTCTAAATTTTTTAGATGAAGTATTATATTATACCATAAGAAATATATATTTTTAAATTGAATCTATATACTTTTTTTATTATCATTCTTTTTATATATTTCGCTGCATAATTTATTATCAAATGTTCCATCTTCTCTAATGGTCATCATTATACTATCACTAACACTAAATGGCATAGTATCAATTCTTAAAACGTTTCCATAGCTAGATACTCTATAAAAAGTTCTTAATAGTTTTAAAATAATATTACTTTTATATGCATTATTTTGTTTTTCTATTCTATCAGCATACTCTTTATATTCGTTCATTGTAATTGTTCCATGGTCTAATTGCATTTGTTTGTAATTTAATCTTCTCTTATTAGATTCAAAATGATTATTATATCTAATAGGTGTATTTACTTTAACTTCTACTTTACTTATACCTTTTTCATTTAAATAGTTGATAAACATAATAATAGATGCTACAAAACTCATTGTTATATCAGTTATATTAAAGGTTTCGCTATCAAAGTTATCTTCTACACCATCATTAAATTTATAAAATAATCTATTCAATTTCTTTTTTAAATTATTATTAGAATTATCTTTATTTTGTATAGCATATATAACGCATTTATCATTATCTATACCAAACATTACACTTGGTAATTTAAATAAATCTTCTCCATTATTTATATTTATATTAAATGCATATGGTGTTTCTAAAAAAGACTGTAGTTTTGATACTTTTACATCACAATCATAATTAAGAAAACTAGTTTTAATATCTTCACTAATATCTATTTTTAACATATTTGTTCTAGATTGAATTGCTTTTATAGGATCACTTAATTCTATATCCGTTAAATTTGCTATTAAAAATGATATAGCCGATTTAATATTATCATGGGTATATAATCCATCATAATAAAAATTAATAGATTCTATAAGATAATCATAAATATATTTATTAAACATATCTTTATCTTTTATTACTAAGCATGGTTTATTACTATTAGTATCAACAATTCCTTCTAAGTTAGTAACAAACGATATAGCAGGATTTAAATCACCAATAAATAAGGCACCATTTTTACATTCTGGTATAATTTCACCATATAAAATGCTAACCATTAAATCATATAATCCTTTATTATTCATAAGGCCTCCTATTGATATAATTATATCATAACCATAAGAGATAAATTATCAATAACTCTTTTTTTAATCTATTTTTCTTACAACTATTATATATATCAGTTACTTTGCTAGTATACTTTTCATCATGTTTCATATACTTATTATTTTAAAATAATATTCACTAGATAATTTATAATACGCTAATAATAATTGTCGTTTTTATCATAATACCAATAAGTTTATTTAATATATAATATATATTGTTTTTATTTGTTCAATGAATTAATTTTAATCACTAATAATAATTTTGATTATATCAAGAAAAGAACTACAAATGTAGTTCTTTAAGTACTTATTTACTAAATTAAGCAAGTTCAACTGTTGCGCCAGCTTCTTCTAACTTAGCTTTAATTTCATTAGCTTCATCCATTGGAGCGTTTTCTTTAACGTTTCCACCGTTATCAGCTAATGCTTTAGCTTCCATTAATCCTAAACCAGTAATATCTCTGATTGCTTTGATTACTTGGATTTTAGCTGATCCAGCATCTTTTAATACTACTGTAGCTTCAGTCTTTTCTTCAGCAGCAGCTACAGCAGCTGGTGCAGCAGCTACAGCTACAGCACTTGGATCAACACCAAATTCTTCTTTCATTGCGTCTAATAATTCTTTTACTTCAAGAATTTTCATTTCTTTGATTGCATCAATAATTTCTTGTGTACTTAATTTTGCCATTTTTAAATTCCTCCTTATTTTTAATTAAGTTATTCTTCTTCTAAATTTTGACTATGTAAGTCAAGGCATATAGCAACGTTTTTAACATGTTCCATTAATCCAGCGGCAAGCATTGTTAATAAGCCGTCTCTTGATGGAACGTTTGCTAATTCTTTTAGTTCTTCTAAACTTGTTTCTTTTCCATCTACGATACCGCCCTTTAATTCAAGTGCAGGATGATCTTTAGCAAAGTCTGATAAAACTTTGATAGGTGCAATAGCATCATTTGATGTTGCCATAGCAGATGGACCTTCAAGACATTCATCTAATTTAATAGATAACTTGTCAAATGCTCTTTTTGTTAAAGTATTTTTATATACTTTATAAGAAGATTCTTGTTCACGTAGTTTACGACGTAAATCAGTTATTTCTGCATCTGTTAAACCACGGTAGTCAAATAAAATTGCACTTGCAGCACTTTGTACGCGTTCAGCTATTTCATTAACTACTTCTTCTTTTTTAGCAATTATAGCTTGGTTTGCCATCGTTATTCCTCCTTTATTAGTATAATAAGTACCTTGTATCAATTAAAAGGTCTTCACCATCCGTAGACATGAAGACCTTAAAATCCTATGTTTAAGTTCGTCCTCGGTAGGAATAATAGTTACGCTTTTTTAGCTCCTACTGTCTTTGGTACTTTATAATTAATCCCTAATTGGGTTAACTAATCAATATTTTATATTATTTATTGTTATTTGTCAAACGATGTTAAATCAACTTTAACACCAGGACCCATAGTAGATGCTAAAGATACGCCTTTAAGATAAACACCTTTAGCAGCTTGTGGCTTAGATTTTATTATAACATCCATGAATGCTTTAATATTATCTACTAATTTTTCATCGTCAAATGAAACTTTACCAACTAATGCATGTACGTTAGCATATGAATCTGTCCTGTACTCAACACGTCCTTTTTTAACGTCTTCAACAGCCTTTTTAGTATCCATTGTAACGGTACCAGTTTTTGGGTTAGGCATTAATCCTTTTGGTCCTAAAACCTTACCTAATTTACCAAGTAATGGCATCATTTCTGGTGTTGCGATAATTACGTCAAAATCAAACCAGTTTTCTTTTTCAATTTTAGTAATCATGTCAACGTCACCAACAAAATCAGCTCCAGCATCTTTAGCAGCTTTTGCAGCATCACCCTTAGCTAAAACTAATACTTTCTTAGCTTTACCAGTACCATGAGGTAGAACAATTGCACCTCTTAATTGTTGGTCATTTTTCTTTGTATCTAAGTTTAATCTAACTGCTATTTCAACGGTTCCATCAAACTTAGAAACGGAAGTCTCCTTAACTAACTTTACTGCTTCTTCAAGTGAATATAATTTGCCTTTTTCTATTTTACTTAAAGCCTCAGTATATTTCTTACTTTTCTTTTTCATTTTATTACCTCCTTGTGGTATATAGCGGATTTTCCTCCCACATAGATGAATCTATATGACTTATATTTTTATTATTTTATTAATCTTTGATTTCAATACCCATATTTTTTGCAGTTCCTTCAACTATTTTCATAGCCTCTTCTACAGTATATGCATTTAAATCAGGTAATTTAATTTCTGCAATCTCTTTTAATTGAGCAGTCGTAAGAGATCCAACGATTTCTTGTGATCCTTTTGTAGATCCTTTTTTTACCTTTGCAACTTTCTTGATTAAGAATGCAGTTGGTGGAGTTAAGAATCTAAGTTCAAAACTTCTATCATCATAAACTGATATTTCAACTGGAACGATATCTCCCATCTTATCTTTAGTTGCGTCGTTATATTTAACACAAAATTCACCAGAGTTAACACCTAATGGTCCAAGTGCAGTACCTACTGGTGGAGCAGGTGTAGCTTTACCTGCTGGTAATTGTAATTTTAATTTTCTTACTAATTCCTTTGCCACGAAAAACACCTCCTATAAATTATTTTTTCGCGAGTGGTCAAATAGCTTTTATTTTAAATCCGCGCCTTCCACTAATTTTCTTTCATCATCTATATAAAATATATAGCTGCGACTAACATTTTATCACAGCATATATGATAAAAGCAAGTTATTTTTTATTTTTATTCTTTTATGAATTGGGTTAACTCTAATTCAACGTTTGTTTCTTGTCCAAATAAATCAATAGAAACAGTTGCCTTACCTCCATCGATATCAAGTTCAATGATTTTTCCAGCAAGCATCTTAAATGGTCCATCAGTTATCTTAACCTTGTCACCAACTTCATAGTTAACTACAACATTTTCACCAGTATAACCAATTTCTTTAAATAACCTTTCTACCTCATCATCAAATAATGGAACTGGTTTTGCACCTTTACCAGATGATCCTAAGAAACCTGTTACACCTGGAGTATTACGTACTATATACCATGATTCATCTGACATTATCATTTCAACTAGTACATACCCAGGAAACAACTTTTTAAGTTTTTCTTTTTTCTTTCCATCCTTTATTTCAACTTCTTTTCTTTCTGGAACTATTACTCTAAAAATGTTTTCTTGCATTTCCATTGAATTAATTCTCATGTCTAATTTTTCTTTAACCTTAGCTTCATGTCCAGAATAAGTATTAACCACATACCATTTTTTTTCTTCCATACTAACCAATTAACTCCTTTACGTAAGATATTAATGCGATAATTAAATCAGTACCAACAAAGAATAAACATATAAATAGCATAAACACTAACGTTGCTATAGAATATTTAAATAAATTTTTCTTTGAGGTCCACATAACTTTTTTTGACTCTTTTTTTACATCACTAAGAAAATCTCTTAGAAAAGTAAATAATCCTTTTTTTTTCTTTGTTTTAGCCATATTTATCTCCTATTAATTCAAAATAAAAACACCTTTTAAGTGCTAATTAATTAAATATTAGCACAAATAGAAAAAACAGTCAATCTATTTCATTCAAAATACTTTTTATCTTTATTCTTATCCTTCCCAGTGCACCATCAATGGATTTTTGGGTTTTACCTAGTGTTGCTGCTATTTCATCATAGTTAAAATTATTTATTCTAAGATCATATACCATTTTTTCAAAATCTGATAGTTCTTCATTTAAACGTTTAATGAAGTATTCATTGTCTTCTTTACTAACCAATAAATCTTCAAGGCCTCCAACATCAGTTGTAAGTATGTTATCAAATCCTCTTGTATCCTCCTCAGTTTTATAATCTAATGAGTAAGAATCATTTAATATACTATGCTTTTTTCGATTAGCATCTCTTACTGCACTAATTATTTTTCTTTTTATACATATAAAAGCAAAGGTAGAAAATTTAATATCTTTTTGCTCTTTAAAATTATTTATAGCAGTAATAAGCCCAATTAACCCTTCTTGATATAAATCATTATAATCAATTCCCTTACCTTCCACTAAAGAACTATACTTTTTTGCGTAGAAGGATAATACAGGTTCATACTTTTTATAGATAACCTCATTAGCTTCCTCACTATTATCGGATATCAAATATAATAGTTCGCTATCACTTTCATAATTATTATATTTTTTCTTCTTTGGCATTTAAACACCTACTTTCGTTGTTTTACTACCTCATATATCATTATACCTGCTGCCACTGATGCGTTAAGACTATTTATTTTACCATACATTGGTATTCTTGCAATAAAATCACAATTTCTTTTTACTAATTCACTCATTCCAAAACCTTCATTTCCTATTATAATAGCCGTTGGTGTTGTATAATCTATTTCATCATAAGGAACACTTTTTTCCATATCAGTACCTACTATCCATACACCATTATCTTTTAATTTCTTTATAGTATTATTAAGATTAGTAATTTCGACAATTTTTACGCTATCTAAAGCTCCAACACTCGTTTTCATAACCGTAGAGTTAACCGAAACACTCCTGTTTTTTTGTATTATTATATAATCAACACCAGCGGCTTCACACGTACGAATTATTGCGCCGAAATTATGCGGATCTTCCAAATGATCAAGAATTACTATAAAAGGATTATTTCCTAAATTAGAATACATATTTTTTTCATCATAATATTTAAAATCAGGAATTTCTAAAATAAAACCTTGGTGATTTCCTTTTTCTAATTTATCCATTTCCTTTCTATTTAAATAAGTTATATGGACATTCATGTTAATAAGAGATTTACTAATTTCGTCTTCTTTTAAAGTATTTAATAAATACGCCCTTTTAATTTTTCTTCCGTTATTTATAAGTTCTCTTACAACGTTTTTTCCGTATACATACATATTATTCACCTGTTATTTCTTTCATTATTTCTTTAATTCTTTTAGTATTCTTTTCTAAATACAACATACCAAATAATGCCTCTAAAGCAGTTGCTTTCTTATATGTTTTTATATCTACATACTTTGGCTTTGAATTTGGTTTATAGTTTCTAGCACGCCCAATAGTATATAATTCTTCCTTTGTTAATATTTCTTTTTTTAATAAACTTTCTAATATTTTACTTTGGGCATTTGCACTAACATAGTCTGTTGCTAGTTTTTGAAGTTTATTTACGTTAACACTTTTTTTAATTAAATACTTTCTAATTTTCACTTCATAAACAGCATCACCTATGTAGGCTAAAACACCAGGATTAACCTCATTTATATTCATACTTCTTCACATCCACTAGTATTAAAACACATAAGAATGTAAAAAACAAGGGAATAAACCTTGTTAATCTATTTTTAAAATCTTTTCTCCATTTTTTGAATATAAATATTTTTCTCTTGCATATCTTGCAGCATACTCTGGGTTCTTTAATTTTTCTACATCATCAGATAACGTGGTTTCTTCTTCTTTAAGTTCTTCAAGTGTCTTTGTTAACTCCTTTTTTTCTATTTTTTTCTCTCCTATTTTTACTATGTTATTAATTGATGATATAATTGATAATCCAATTATAAAAAAACAAAAAATAAATGTTAATATAACTCTACGACGTTCTTTTATGCTTAATTTGTTTTTCATTATACCATCTCCATTATAATTTCATTATATAATAAAGATATTTCTAATTTCAACTTTTTTTGTCGTTAAAGTAAAGAAAACGACAAAAGATATTTCCAAATATGAAAAATATAGCTACATAAATTGAAATCATACCACCATTTATTTTATATAATAAATAATAAAACAAGACAATATGAAGTAATAAAAATAAAAGTTCTAAAAAAAATCTAGATATTTTCCTTTTTATTTTAAAAAATTTATATACTTTAATTGTTGCAAGAAAAAACATTCCGTATATAAAGGAATAAAAAATAACTTTAAATTGTTCTTCTAAATTCATTATTTAAATAACCTTGCTATCATTCCATTTTCTTTTTTTGATTTACCCGAATCAAAGTATGAAAAAGCATCAACTATTCCTTTAATAACTATTGTTCCCTCATATGTGTCTAGCTTTATTATTTCTAAATCTTTTCCCTTTATACCAAGTGGTCCCGCTGTTGTTTCAAGGAGAAATTCCTCGTTGTCAAAACTATCTATTTTAGTTACTCCACTTACCTGTACATTTTGTCTTTCGGTAATAATTAAATTATGATTTAATAATTCTATTTTATCAGTTTCTTTATTCATAAGGCCTCCTGATAAATTATATTAAAAAAAAAGAAGATTATGCTAGTCCTCTTTATTGTATTTTTCAATTATTGCATTTTCTATTTTTTCTCTTAATTCCTTATTAATAGGATATACATAATCAATATATTTATCATCAGATACTTTTCTATTTGGCATTGCCGCAAACATTCTTTCGTTTCCTTCTATGATGCGAATACCATTAATTTTAAGAACTCCGTCTAATTCTATTATAGCATATCCCTTAACTCTAGAATTAACCCTTTCTTCCTTTTGAACTATAACGTTAGTTACTTCCATGTTTCATCACTCCTTTAGGCTTTCATTATAATAATTTTACCATAATAAGAAGAAAAATAGCAAATGAATTGCTATTTTTTAAATTTCTTTCTTAATACGATTAACGCTATTAATAATGCAGCAAGTCCAACTATAACGATTGCGTAATTAATCACCTTTCTACCGGTTATAATTGTAACAATTAATTCGGCTGAATCATAGCTTCCCTCTACTCTTGTTTGTTGGTTTACCATTTTAACTTGATAATAGTCAGTTGCTGGTTTTCCGTCTGATCCAAATATACCTTTATCACTTATAGTAAAAGTGGCCTTAGAATCTTTATCACTAATCGCATCATACCCTTCTGGGGCTTCTTTTTCAACAAAACGATACTCTCCTGGAGGTAAGTTTTTAACATTTATTGTTCCATTAGAAGTTTCTAAAACATAACCTACACTTTCAGTGTCTTCTTTTAGTCCATCTTCATAAACATAAATTGCGCCCGTATCGTGTTTTAATAACATATCACGGTATACACCATTTACTTTTTGTTGAAGTGCAAATTTACCACCATCTATAGGATTACCATTTTCAGTTACTTTGTTAAATATAACTCCAGACACACCATTATACATAACCGTAGCTGTAGCACTTTCTCCCTTTGTTACACATACTTGTTGGGTTGGATTTTGAGGTAATGTATATCCATCTGGAGCCGTTGTTTCTGTTATATCATAGCAACCAGATGTAATTCCTTCTATATCAAATTTACCATCGCAGGTCTTTATTTCCTTTGTTGCACCGCTATCCGTACAAGACGCAAGTTTATAGTGCCCTGGGCTCCCTGATATTGGTGTTACGCACACATCACTATTACCTTTTTTTATTGTAAATACAGGACCTATATAATTTCCAGTACAACTCTTTCCTGTATAGTCCGAAATACTTATTTCTTTTCCGGTTTCATCTATGGTTCTTTTTGATAAATTTAGGTGTGTAAATTTATTTGTAAAAACACTTGAGGCAGTAGGCCATTTAGTAGAACCAGTTCTATGTTCACCTTTAACATCAACAGTTACAATTTCTTTATTAGTTACGTATCCATCTGGAGTTTCTGCTTCTTGTACATAGTATTTTCCTATCTTTTTAATACCAGTTAAAGATGCCCAACCACTTTTATCCGATGCAGTTGTTGTTCCAACTTTAGTTTTTAAAGAAGAATCACTATACACGTTAAATTTAATTCCACTCATTGGATTACCATCTTCATCTAATTTTTGTACCCTTAACTGATAAGTTGGTTTAGCGCCAGTATATACATATAAATAGGTTTCTTTAGTGGTAGACCCCATAGCTAATGATTGATATTTACTTTTAACATAAAATTTAAGTGGTCCATCATTATTTAATTTAGATGTCCCGTCATCTTTATATGTATACTTTAAAGTAATTTTTATTGCATCTGTTTTTGCTTTGTACTCCTTAGTAGTTGATACTGTAATACCAGTAGCTGTCTTTGATACTTTTACGTCACTATTATCTGAAGTCACCTCATAATACTTTAACAAATTAGAATCTACACTTGAACTATGTTTAAATGTTTTAGAAAAAGTTTGTGTTTCATCATCATAGCTAGACAATATCTGAGCAGAAGATTTAGCGGTAGAATCACTTTCGTACGAAAATGATGGTTTTATGTTAAATCTTGCTGCGCAACGTAATACGGCTTTATATGCAGCATAGGTGTCAGAATGTGCTTTAATACGCATAAACAATGATGGTCTATTACTGTTTCCATAAACGGTTCCATCTGATTGATAAGGGGTATAGTCCCCACTAAATATTTGAGATGCATTGATACTTGATCTTTCCTCTGAAATTAATTCCCAAACTATCGCTTGAGTCGCAGTTATACTATTAGAATTATTAGACCAACAAGATAATACCTTTTCTAGATGTACCACATCACCACTTATATCCCAATTTCCATTTGGAGCAGTAGTTGTAGAAGTGTACCCTGAGACAGTACCATTAGTTGGAAAGGCTGTTCCTGGCTCTACACAAAAAACACGAGATCCATTTCCACTGTCTAAATTCCATCCTCCTAAATATTTTGTTTGTCTTTCACCATAACCCTTTGTATTATATGTCTGATTACTAAATCCCAAGCCTCCACTAGATGTAGCACGATTCCAAATTGTTTTTTGGGTTATTGTTTCTGCGAATGTAATACTTGGGAAAAGGCATAAGCAAATTATAAAAGTAAATAATAACGTCAATATCTTATTCTTCATCACTTATACCTCCTAATATCTGTAACTCATCAACAGAAGCAAAGTTTACAAAAGATCCTGCTTCTTTTCTTGTTATATCAAAGGCTACTGTTAAATATTTTGTTTCGCCTGCATTTATTATTTCATTAGCCAGAGTTCTATTGGTTAGCGTTCCATCTTCTGATAATTCCCAACCTTGGTTTTCAGCATATTCAGCGGTAAAACTCATTCCATCTGGGATTAATTCGGTAATTAAGGTAGCATACCCCGGATAATATTTAATATTCTCTATCTCCAATGTATAAACAACTTTAATGTGTACATTATTTATATCTTTAACATCTAACTTAGCCAGTTTAGTTTTACCATAATCTTTTGATGTTACAACCCCTAAAGCATTTGTAACTTCTGCTTTAGTGATATATTTATTAACCTTTACACCAAATACCTTTCTTAAAGATAAACCTAAGTTAACATTTCTAATCACTCTAGTTTCACTATCCACTGTTATTATATCTGTTTTGACTATACTCATTGGTTCATTTGTTTCTTCTGTTTCATCTTCATAATCATCATCTTCGTCAAAGTTATCTTCTTCTATTTCGTCTTCATCATTTATCTCATTAACATCATATATCTCTTGTTCTTCTTCAGTTATTGGAACGGCAGTAAATACTGATAGTCTTGTTTTATCATAAAAATCTTCTGAGGGATTGCCCGTTACACCATACTTATCAGTATTAAAGTCTGCTACAATGTAATAATCTCCACTTAGTACTGCAGTAAAAGTATATCTTCCATTTTCATCAGGAGTGGTTGTCTTAATTAATTCATCAGACGAATTATATAATTTAAGAGCAACATCAGAGATTTTTTTCTCACTATCATCCATTATACCATCAACATTGAAATCTTCCCAAACTACACCTGTTATCTTTTTACTTATAACTTCAAGGTTTACATCTTCAAAACTCTTATAATCAGAATCTTTATATTGCAAATACGATTTGAAAGTATAAACATCATCGGGCTGATTACCAATTGTATATATTTTAAATTTATTTTCTACGTCAGAGTTTGCTGTCAAATTATCATATGTAATTCTAAGTGCAGTAAATCCTGAATATCTATTATTTGATTTTTTAAAATCCGAGCATGATTGCCATGTTACTTGACCAACCAATTCTGATTTTGTAACCATACTAGCTTCATCAGTCGTACATAAAGCCGTAGATGGTAAATCTTCTATTTCATACGTACCACTAAATGACGATTCTTTTTCAGTACCAACGTAAGGTAAAACTGTATAAACGTTTAAATCACTTATATCTTCTCCAACATTACTATGTAACTTAGTTGAAAAAACAAAGCTATCTTCCTTATCAATATTTGATATATAGGTGTTATTATCATCATAAATGTATTGTCCATATGATACTTTTTCTACATTTACAATCGTAATGTTTTTAGTTATTATTTTATATTTGTCTATACTTGAAACATCATTTGTAATTTTAAAATTCGTACCACTAACATCACCCGTAGATACCTTAATATCAAAATTTCCAGTGGTCATCGAAACATCAACATTAAAATCAAAATATATAGGTTCTAACCAGCTATTTGGTTCTACAGAATCATAATTATAAGTTAAGATAGTTTTACCATCTTTATGGGTAATTGATGGTTCTAAAACATAATCCTTATTGTATACATAATTAATTCCTGCAGGAAGCTCAAATACCACTGGAATTTTACTAATTCTATTATATCCAAAAATATTTGAGTTTATATTCATCGCTGGCGATGTAACATCAGTTGAAGCAAAAACTGTATAAACCTCATTTTTAGATGCATCAAGTGTTACATTTTTATTAGTATTATAATTATCTTCACTACCTATACCAACAATCGTTCTTACTTTATATGGAGTTATATAAACATATGGGGTATCTTTATCAGCACCAAGAGTATATGCTTGGTCTACTCCATTTAAAGAAACTTTCCAAGAAAATGTAGCACCTGCGTTAAACTTTAAATCATTTAAATTATTTGCAACATCACTAGTTCCCGTAAATGTTTTAACCCTATATTTAGTCATCAACTGAATAGATGTTCCAGGTTTAATAGTAAATGATTTATCATCATTTGGCATTATTGTTATGATTATATAACTAACTATTTGTTCTTCAGAATTAAAATCTTCTGGAATTATTTCTTTGTCAGCAGAATCATAATATTTTATATCATATCCTGGGATTTCATCAACCTTTTCCCCATTATATTTAATTTCATATCCAAAATATGAAGAACCTTTGTCAGTTATTTCTGAATTATAAGCAATTGGTATTAAGTTACCATTTACTGGTATTTTTACGGTTAATTCATCAATGTCCTCATCAGCGTCATATCCATATTCAAAAGTTGATTTTAAAAGAACATCTTCTCCCATTGAGGCAGTAAAGTAATCACCGGTTAAATTAGATTTACTAGAATTTGTAACCTCAACATATTCAGAATTTTCAGATACATACATTTTGTTTGTTACGCTACTTGTAGTTTCACCGCTAGCAAATTCTTGATTTTCCACCTTATTGGTATCTTGGTTTTCCCCAACTATCGCTTTTAAATTAACATCAAAATTATCAGATATATTCCTTATAGATTTAGCAGTAACATAATAAGCACCTATTCCATAAAAATTATCACTTAATTTTGTTGCAGTGACACTTGGTATTATATCAGAAATAGATAATCTATATTGTTTTGGAATAATATTTACCGTGTTAGTTATCTCAGTTATATAATTTGAATTATCCTTTTTATTAATAGTATATATGAAAGTATTGTTATTAGAATCTGTAACTGAACAGCTAGCTTCACTATCACATTTTACTGGTGCACCGTCATTTACAATTATGTTATGGTTGCTAAAATTCTCACCACTATATATATTTCCTGTTTTCACAGATATTTTATCTGAATTAACAGATGGTAATGTTCCTACTACTATCGTTCTTTTTATAGTTTCAGAAGTATCAGTTATAACATATTCTTGTGTATACGTACCTTCACTTTTTAACATGTCTTCTTTAGATACTTCGGTATTCCCATTTAAATACCTAATAGTATAATCAGATTTATTAACCAAACTTTCTTCTGCAATATTATAAATACCCAATTCCTTATAATTAGTAGCATTAAGTTCTAAGTATAAAGTTTTTGCTCCCTCTAAAGAATAATTACTGCTACTAGGATTAACTACACTAACTTTTCTTATCATTGTAGTTTTAGAATTATTATTTGATACTTCGTATCTTATTTCATAAGTTCCTGTTTCACTTAATGAAAAATCAGCTTCATCTAACTTATTACCATTACTGTCATATATTGACTCATCTGTTGTAATTGAACTACCAGAAGAACTGATCCTTGCATCATATATAGCTTTATTTATAATTGCACTTCTATATGTTTCATCTGATGAATTAGGATATTTTTCAATTTCTACGTTTTTATCACCAGTTAGCGTTAATACTGGTGCTGTATTTATATTTTCTGTAATACCTTCTGTTACTTCTGATGCAGAAATTAAATTTAAACCAGTTATCTTACCAGAAGTATTAGTTAAATCTGGCATATTTCCTGAAGTAAAAAAGTGTCTTGAGTCGTTATTTATACCATAAAAATTCCCATCATGATCACCGTTATATTTAGTTGTATTAGTAGTATATAAATCAATAGATTCTTTATTTGAGCCCTGTGTTGCTATTAATGTTACATCAACCGAAGTATTTAAATACGTATTTTTTAATGATATTGAGTTTGTGTTTAAATCTGAATCAACTCCCAAAACAATACCAAACATTACATCCCTTCCGTCTGCCGTCTTTTTAGCTAATCCTGGGACTACCATTGGTTTCAAAGTTTTGGTAGTGGTATAAGACGTCTTAATTTGTGTAAAAGAACTAGAATCTGGAACATCAATAAAAGTGCCATTTGAACCACCTTTTATTTTTATTTTAGGTTTTATTTGAGTATCTTTTTCTGCATTTAGAACTTGCAACGAAAAAGTTTGAGTATGGGAAGAACACACATTAACACTTGGTATAGTTATTTTTAAAATTGAAGTTTTAGCATTTTTCTCATCATCAATTATATTATAATTTTCATCACCAAGCTTTATTTCAGATATTGCTGTTTCATCACTACCAATCCATTTAATATTAGCATTAATTGGAATACCAGCCTCTATAACTACTTCATCTACCTTGTAACTAGATGTATTATCTATGTTATTACATGTTGAATCCCCTTCACCTAACGAATAAGCAAGCGCATAAATTACATTGGTAAAATTAGGCGCAATAGTTTTATCGTCTCCTTCACTTTCGGTAGTTACAGAAACAATTCCGCGATTTTCTCCACTAACCGAAACCGGAGTACTTGATATTGTCTCATCAAATGCTCTAACTACAAAAACAACAACTATAGATATTAAAAATATACCTATTATGGCAGAAACAATCTTATGTTCCTTAATAAAGTTAAGTAAACGGATTCTTGTTATTATAAACCAATCCTTAATTTTGTTTTTTGTCGCTGCTTTCATAATAGTATTCCTCCATTCTAGCATATACATTTTAATTTAACCATAAATGAAGATAAAAATCAATAAACACAACAAAAAAAGTCCATATATCATGAACTTATTACAACACTATTTATTAATATGTCAGAATAACAAAAACTTTTTATATCAGTTTTCGTTTTAAATGTCCAAATATTTTTATACGTATCAAGTACGTACCCCTCATAAGTTTCATTTTTATTACGACCTATATCAACCCAAATCTTTATAGGTTTCCCTTTTAATTCTTCAAGTTTTTCCTTTATTTCAGATAACATTATTCATCTCCTTTACCTTGGATACCCGGTTGTCATTACCCCTCTTGTATTAACTCCTCCAATACCATCTTTACCATTACTCGTTTTTTCTAAAAGTTCTAATAAATCAACGTTTTTATTCTTATCAGATAAACTAAGTGATAAAGCAATTATTGCAGGATCTAAAGCATGAATGTTTATTTTTTTTGGGCTAGAAGCAAAATTAGCTCCCGATTTTATTAATTTATCATATTCAGATTGACAAGCACCGGCTATTATTATTAACTTATCATAATCTCTTTGATATTTACGGCATACCTTTACTGCTTCTGAAAAATATTTTGAATTTTGCTTGATTAATGAATCATGACCAGTGATCACAACTATGTCTGGATTTATATCTTCTAAATACTTTTCAATGTTTGCAGCCATTTGATCCTCACGCGAATAAACCCCAAACGCTAAAACATTTGCTTTTTTATAAAAGTCTAAACATCTATTTAAATACTCTCTATCCCCATCAACGTGTAGTATTTTTCCTGGTATATAAAAATAATCACTTCTCTCGAAGTTTCTTATTTTTTCTAGCTTTTCATAAAATTCACGATCTTCAGTATTCTCTTTTGTTGTAACTAAAACCAAATCATTAACATCACTATCCGCACATAATCTTACGTTTATGCCTTTCAAATATGCAATACCTTCTACAATCTTTTCGATTTTAAATATCACATCATTTTCGTGTGATATCCTAGTTACTAAATCCCCTACCTTAAACATTATCATCACCTAAATAAATATATGCAAAAAAAAACTAAACATGATCGTTTAGTTAAAATTACATATTAAATCCACTATTAAGTTGCCTTTTTATGACACTTTCTACTTCATCAATTAAAAGACTACAATTATAATCCATTTCTTTTTCTCGAGCGTTTTTAAGCTCTTCTAGTGATATATCTTCACCATTCATATATGCATTATATATTTTTGACGTAGTTAATAATTCATCCGAATAACTATCATTAAAAATAAAATTACCTTTACTAAATACACCATCTCCAAGATCAAAAGCCTCTAAAGCTATAGATGACAATCTATATTTTTCAAATAGCTCTTTTGAAAAATCCGTTTCTCTTCGTTGATATTTTTCAAGAATATGAAAAGCAAAATCTTCTATTACCTTAAATGCATTTTTTCTTGTTTTTAAAAATTCATTTAATAAAGATAAAGCCTTTTGTTTACTTTTATCATCCATACTTAAGTTATTTATTTGATTTATATGTCTTTCTGTAATCTTGAGATTATCTAACCTTTTATTACTATCTAAGTTTAATTCAGAAATAGATTTGAGTATAACTTTCATTCTTGAAATAACATCTGGAATAATATTTTGAATTTCACTTGATGACTCATTTTTTTGGATTGTTTCTTTTTGATTTTTATTAATGGTACTTAAACTTTGTTCCTTTCTTACCGCCAGATTTTTTCCCATTTGAGCTAAAATAATTAACGCTTCATAATCAGAGGAAGAATATGAATCTTTTTGAACTATTTCTTTAATTTTTCTTGATACATTAAATTCATCTTTATACTGCTTATTAATATTATCATTTAACTTTCCGCTTATTAACCCCATTTTTAACGTTTCATTATCGTTCCACCCCATAGCGAAAAGCATACTTAAATACTCCTCTATAATGTTATCAAGATTTATATAAGATGTCTCAATTTTTAATGGAAGTACCTCGTTACATATTTCTATAAATTTTCGATATTCAATATCTGTCTGACTATTTATTTTAGTAGTATATAGCATTCAATTCACCTCTAAATTTATTATAACATATCTACATATTTGTCAAAAAAAATATATAGATAGTATTTACATATTATTTACTACTATACTCGTTTGAAATTATAGCAAATTCCTCTATGGTTATATTTTCAGCTCTAAAACTAGTATCTTTATTAAATTTAGACAAAGTTTTATCAATTTTATCTAAATCATAACCTTTTAAATTATTCCTTAACGTCTTTCTTTTTTGAACAAAAGCATCTTTTACAAGTTTAAAGAAAAATCCTTCATTATTTACTTTAATTTTATTATCTTTTTTATTAAAAACCACAACTGCAGAGTCCACGTTTGGTTTTGGATAAAAAACATTTCTAGAAACTATAAAAGCTTTCTTTATATCAAAATAATAATTTAAAAATATAGTAAGCGAATTATAAGATTTACTTCCAACCTTAGCAGAAAACCTATCAGCTACCTCATTTTGAACCATAACTACTATTTTTTCTACATCTACTTCTTCATCAATAAACTTAGTTATTATAGGAGTTGTTATATAATAAGGAAGATTTGCAACAACCATAATATTTTTATATTCATATTTTTTTAAATCATCTTTTATATTTCTGTTTAAAAAATCATCATAAATGATATCGATATTATCATAATTTTCTAATATCTTTGATAATGGTTCTTTTAAAGTGGTATCTATTTCATAACCAATTGCTAATTTTGCTTTCTCGGCAAGTTTTCTAGTTAAAGCTGCCGCCCCAACGCCTATTTCAATAACTAAAGTATCTTTTGTTATATTTCCCAATGATACTATATTATTTAATATGTTTTGATCCAATAAAAAGTTCTGTCCAAACTTCTTTTTAAATACAAAACTATTTTCATTTAAAATTTCTTTTATATTCATAATTTCACCTTTATATTAAAAAACAAATAAAATAATTTTATTTGTTTTTTATTGTATTATACCATGAATTTACCTTAGCTGACCAACTTGATGATGCAGCGTATTTTTTATTCATTGCCTCAGCCGTCGTTAATCCTTTTGAATAATAATTATTATAAACAACATTTACATAACTTACTAACCCATCATCTACTGATGAATATCTACATAGCCCTGATGAACACATAAGACCACCAAAATTATATTTATTTCTTGCAGCTGAACTTGTGCCGTTTGCAGTTTCATGTGCCGAAATAGCTGCTAAAAGATAAGGATCCATACCTTTTTCTAAACATAATCTAGCAAACGTTTCCCCAGTGCCTGCTAAAACACCACCAAGGGTTTTGTTTAAAATTTCCCCTATTTCGCTTACACTTTTTCCTTCATAAGTTAATCCGCTTGTGGTAGTCGTAACAACTGTTGTTGTAGTGACTTTTGTTGTTGTCGTTGTTTCAGTAGTGGTAATTTCTTCCTCATGAAGTTTAGTAACCGATGCTACTGATGCAACATAATTATTAGGATCAAACGTTTTCTTAGTGGTAGAAACTGTTATAACATCTTTACCACTATCCGAAAATAATATTCCGGCCTTTGAAAAACCAATAAATGCTATTAAACAAACAAAAAGAATGAATAAAGCACCTTTAATTTTTCTATTAAAATGTTTCACTTTTTCACCTCTCACCCCTCTATCGGGGTTCGTTTTTAATGATATCATATATAGTACTATAAGTCAAATTTGATAATTACGTTATGACCCGTAGTATCTATAACTTCTTGCTCTGTAATTTTCTTTATACTAGCAATTTCCTTTGCAATATAAGATAATTTTGAAGGATTATTCTTCTTCCCCCTAAATGGTTCTGGAGATAAATAGGGGCTATCTGTTTCTAGTGATATATAATCTAAAGGAATTTCTTTTACAACGTCTTTGAGCTTTTTTGCATTCTTAAATGTTACTACTCCTCCGATGCCTATCAAAAATCCTTTTTTTATAAACTCTTTTGCTGTTTCAGTGCTACCCGAAAAACAATGAAGCACACCTGTTACATTATATTCATTAATTAAATTATATGTATCTTCTGTTGCCTGTCTATTATGTACGATAACAGGTAACTTTTTTTCTTTTGCAATAGAAAGCATATTTTTAAATACATTTATTTGTTCTTCTTTGTTTTCTTTCGTCCAATAATAATCAAGCCCTATTTCTCCAATTGCAATTACTTTTTTATTGTTAGTAAGTTCTTTTATTTTAGATATATCTTCTTCTGTTACGCCATCTATGTTTTCGGGACCTATTCCAACCGATGCGTATACTTCATTATATTTTTTTGATAATTCAACAGCTTCTATACTACTTTTTAAGTCATAACCATTTATAATTAATATTTCTACACCAGAAGATATAGCTTCTTTTATTTCATTATCTACGTCATCATATTCTGAACTTAATAAATGACAATGAGAATCTATTAACATTTTCTATCACCAAAAAAATTATACCATACTACTGATATAATTTCACTCTTAAAAACCTTATAAACAAAACTAATACGATACTAAAATAAACCGCATCCATAATCATATGGCTTTCTAAATACATTGATATAGAAAAAGATAATAAGGCAAGAAAAAATAAAACCTTAATAAAGAAACCTTTTCTATTACCAGTTAATTCTGTACGATGCATCAAAAGATCTTCCTTTCAATTTTGATTTTTACCACTGTTACTAATTGATACTACTTGATACAACGTTTAAAATATAACATATTAGAAATTGTCAGTAAACAGTCCAGACAATTAATTTCAAAATTAGACAAAAATTTTACATAAAATTAATTATTTTCTAGATAATTTTCAAGAAATGCTGTGGAAAGCTTCATCACTTCACTACATTCTTTTGAATTATTCTTTTTAAAGTTAACTATTACCAGTCCTGAAAGGTCTCCATTTGGGGACAGTGAAAAAACGTGGAACATATTATTCAAAGTAATATCTTTAGTTATAGATATTTTATCCAAATTATTAAAATTTACTGAGTTTGATATAAAATCTTCTAACTCAGTACTTATCTTTTCACCAACAATGTTATCATCATTCGAGAACACGATCTCACTCAAATTAGTTACGTAAACATCACATTCAAACTTATTTGATAAAGTCTTTACATAATAATTTAAAAATTCCTGATCTTTATTTATAATTGAGTGTTTTTTTAGCATTATCGTTTCTGAATCATTTAAGAAAATCTCTAAAAGTTCACCGGTTTTCAAATGCATATTTTTTCTTATTTCCTTAGGTATTACAATTCTACCTAATTCGTCTATTCTTCTTGTTATTCCTGTTGTTTTCATACAATTCTTCCCTTCCTTTTTAGAATGCATAAAAACATAAAATTTATTCAATTACATCAAGCATTTTTATTAAATAATATAAGAAATGCTCTTTTAAGTTTTTTATAGGTAAACTTATTCTTAAAATATTATTTAAATATTGAACCTCAAATGAAGAGTTTATTTTAAATAAAGAACTTAAAAGTTCCACGCCATCTATATTTTTTGAATGATCATTATCAAAATAAACAGTAACTATACAATCTGTCTGGTCCACTTTAAATACCCCTTTTTTCTTAGCATTAACCTGAAATAACTCTTCTAACATATAAATTATTATATCTTCATCTAACTTACCAAATCTATCAGTAAGTTCAGCTTTTATTCTTTCAAATGAATCATAATTATCAATCATATTAATTTTTTTATGAATTTCAATTTTTAAATCTTCACTTTCTGCGTATTTATCACTTATATGTGTCGTAACTTGAATAAATGGTCTTTCATCCACCAAAACATTTTCTAAGTCTTCTTCTGGAATCGTACCTTTTAATCTTTCAACCTCCTCATTTAGTATTCTAAGATACATGTCATAACCAATCGTATCTATAAAACCAGATTGTTCAGAACCCAATATATCTCCTGCCCCACGAATAGCTAAATCTCTTACCGCAAGAGCATACCCACTTCCAAGTTCGGTAAACTCTTTTATAGCATCTAACCTTTTTACAGCAACATCATTTAACTCTTTATTTTTATCATACATTAAATAAGCATACGCTATTTGTTTTCCACGACCAATTCTACCCCTAATCTGGTATAACTGACTTAATCCAAAATGATCAGCATCTAATACTATGAGTGTATTTGCATTTTCTATATCAATGCCTGTTTCTATTATTGTTGTGCAAACAAGGACGTTATATTCATTAGATACGAAACTTTCCATAGTTCTTTCTATTTGGTCTTTACTCATTTGTCCATGAATGTAAGTAACGTTTGCTTCGGGAACTAATCTTTTTATTCTATCAACTTGGTTTTCTATTTTAGATACGTTGTTATAAAGTAAAAATATTTGTCCGTTTCTTGCTAATTCTTTATAAATAGCATCTTTTATAACCTGATCATTTTCCCTTAAAACATAAGTTTGAATAGGGTATCTAAATGCAGGTGGAGTTTCAATTAAAGATAAACCTCGGACACCCGTTAAGGACATTTGAAGGGTCCTTGGAATTGGTGTTGCAGAAAGCGTTAAAACATCTATGTTTTGTTTATATTCCTTAATTTTTTCCTTATGAGTCACACCAAATCTTTGTTCTTCATCTACTACCAAAAAACCTAAATCTTTATATTTAATATCCTTACTTAAAAGCCTATGAGTACCAATTATTAAGTCGATTTTACCACTTGCTAAATCATTTAAAATAATATTCTTTTGTTTCGGTGTTATAAACCTATTTAATATTGCAATATTTATACCAAAACCAGCAAATCTATCTAAAGCATTTTCATAATGTTGCTTAGATAAAATCGTTGTTGGGCACAAAAATGCTACCTGTTTCCCTGCTTTTATTGCTTTAAATATTGCTCTAAAGGCAACCTCGGTTTTACCATAACCAACGTCTCCACATAATAATCTATCCATTGGGTGAGGTTGCTCCATATCTTCCTTAATTTCTCTTATGGCTTTTAATTGATCGACTGTTTCATCATAGGCAAACTTCCCTTCAAATATAGCCTGATCTTCATCATCAGCATAAAAAGCAAATCCTGGAACTAACTTTCTTTTAGCAGAAGTTTCAAGTAATTCTTTTGCAATATCTTTTACTTTGCCTTTTATCCTTGCTTTTTGCTTAGCCCATTCTGTTCCACCTAATTTATTTAAATTTGGTTTAGCACCTTCATTAGAAGAATATTTACTTATAAATTCTATTTTTTCCACAGGAATATATAATTTATCTGAATCTTTATACGCTAAATGTAAATAATCTTTTTTCATACCTTTAACGGTAAGAGTTACTATTCCTAAGTATCTACCTATACCATGCGCGGTATGAACAACGTAATCACCTATTTTAAGTTTATTTATATCCTTTATTTTTGAGCCATATCTAAATTTACTTTTATAATTTATAGTTTGATTTTTCCTATATATTTCATTTGAAGATAAAAAGACTTTATCATCTATTACAAAGCCATTCGAGATAGTTTTATGTACTACATTTAAAACACCATCTTCTATTTTATTAAAATTAGTAATAGTGTTTTTTAATGATATTTTATTATTAAAATCAGATATTTGATATTTATCATCGAGACAAATAATAATCTTTTTATTTTTTCCTAACATATCTTTTAAATAATGATTAATTCTATCAAAATTACCATTAAAGTTTTCTATTTCAGCCGTAAAATATTTTTCAACAGTATTTTTAGAAGGTTTAGCATAATTATCCACTGATAAAATATTTACGTATTTATTAGGTATTAAACCATTTAAATCATGCATATAACTTGAAATATTAAATGTATCTGTTTCTTTAAATTCTAATATTTCCTCTAATATTTTTTCATAAGAAAATTCTATATTACCTAAATCTGTAAATAGCGTAATATTATCATCAACATAACTTTTTAAATCTGATACATTATTAACAACCCTAGGCAACAAACTTTGCCTTTGAGGAATATCTTCTATATCTTTTTCATTGACAAATTCGGTAAAAGGCATAATTGTTATATCATCTCTTTTTTCTGTGGATAATTGAGAAGTTGGTTCAAACCTCCTAATATTATCTATTTCATCATCAAAAAATTCTATTCTAATTGGATTGTCATACCCATATGGAAATATATCTAATATATATCCCCTATTTGCATATTCACCAGTTTTAGTTACTATGCTTTCCTTTTTGTAACCAATCATATTAAGCTTTTTTATTAAATCGTTCCGTGAAAAATAATTACCTACCTTCAAAGTTATATTTAGTTTTTTCCATAAATCTTTACATGGTAAAAATCTTAAATACCCCATAAGGTTTGTTATAACAATCTTTTTACCACTAGAAAAAGCCAGTTCATTTAAAGTTTCTATTCTCTTTGCCATTAAATCTGGTGAACTTGATACCATCTCACTTACTAAAAAATCATCCATCGGAAATAATAAAACATCCTCTTGGCTATTAATAGCAATTGATTTATATAAACTATTAGCTTCATAAAGAGTATTGGTAACCACTAAAACATTTTTATTACCAACACCAAAAAGATTCCAAACATAAGCTGCTTGGACTTTTTTATTTAAACCTAACACATCCACAGGTTTATCATTATTTAATATATTGCATTTAAAAATGTTTGATAACATTTTTATCACCCAATCTTTAATTTTTTATTCTCGTATTGTATTTACTCATGAGTTCATTAAATGGCGTGTGAAAAGATGCTAAAACGGCATCTGCAGCCATGTCTATTACCTTCTTTAACTCCCTTTTTTCTTTTGCGTTTAACTTACCTAATACGTAATCTTTCGTATCCATTTCTTTATCATTAGATATACCTATTTTTATTCTCCTATACTCGTTGGTTCCTAATTGAGCTTCGATGTTTTTTAAACCATTATGTCCACCAGAAGACCCTTTTTCTTTTAATTTAATACTACCTATGGGTAAGTCTAGATCATCGCTTACAACTAGTATATCTTCAGTTTTTATATCAAGATACTTAACAAAATTAATCATTACATCTCCTGATAAATTAATATATCTTTGAGGTTTTATAAAGATAATATGTGCTAAATCTAAAAAGCAATCAAAGTATAACGCTCCGTCTCTTTCCTTCCACTTAAAAACATCTAATCTTTTAGCAATTTCATCTATTACCATGAAACCCATATTATGTCTTGTATTATTATATTCTCTTCCAGGATTCCCTAACCCAACAACTAACTTTATTTTCATTTTGTTCCTCCGTTAAAGATGTTATTTATCTCATTCGTGTAATCACCATCAGAATTATGCACAATTATATTTTTCTCTACTATTAAACCAGCACTTCCGTTTTTAGCGCCCTCAACTAATATCAAATTTGATTTAACATTAATAAATGGATAAATAAATTGTAATCTTTTTGGTTCAATATTATTATCTTTCATAGCAACTATTATATCAATTAATCTATCTGTTCGATGAACCATTGCTATTCTACCATTATTTTTCAGTAATTTTTTAGCACATTTAAACACATCATCTAAATTTAAGTAAATTTCATGTCTTGCAATTGCTTTAACTTCTATATGGTTTATATTGTTATCTTTACTGTGTTTAAAATATGGGGGGTTACACGTAATTAAATCAAACGTATCTGTTTCATATATATTAGATAATTTTTTTACATCTTCATTTATTATCGTTATTTGATTTTCTAAATTATTTATTTTCACACTTTTTAAAGCCAGATCATAAACTTCTTTCTGTAACTCCACACCTATTATATTACTTTTTGTTTTTGTGCTTAAAAATAATGGAATAGGTGCATTACCTGTGCAAAAATCCATTATTTTCTGTTTATTGTTAGTTTTAACAAAGTTTGCAAGTAAAACAGAATCTATTGAAAAGTTAAACCAATCAGAGTTTTGAACTATTTTTAAATTATTATAATTTAATAAATCATTTATTACTTCCATTAATACCAACCATTACTTCTATTTCTTCGTTATCCGCTGTTTTTATCTTATAACTACCACTTAATACGTTTAATTCGCTTACTCTGCCTTTTTTTCCTTCTACTTCAACAAATTCTCCAAGTTTCGGAAAATCCTTCTTATATTCAGTATAAACTTCATCTTCATATCCCAAACAACATAGTAACCTACCACACGCTCCATTTATTTTGGTAGGATTTAAAGCTATTCCTTGATTTTTAGCCATATTTATAGAAACACTATTAAAATTAGTTAAAAATTCGCTGCAGCATAATGGTCTTCCACAAGGCCCAAGGCCCCCAATTTCTTTAGCCTTATCTCTAACTCCTATTTGTCTTAATTCTATTCTGGTTTTATATTTAGCTGCTAAAAGTTTAGCTAGTTCTCTAAAATCAACTCGTTCATCCGCGATAAACTTAAAAATTAATTTTTTTCTATCAAACGTGTATGAAGCTTCAAATAACTTCATTTCTAATTTTTCTTTTATAACTAATGATTTAGCGTATTCTAAAGCTTTTTGGGCATCTTTAAAATTCTTTTTATTAAACTTTTCATCTGTATCATTAGCTACCCTAATTACATCTTTTAAAGGCAAAAACACCTTTTCCTTAGGCATGTCTAAAACATCAGTTACAGCTTGTCCAAACTGAATTCCTCTTTCCGTTTCAACTATTACATAATCACCATTTTTTACTTTCGTTTTTCCTGGTGAAAAGTAATAGATTCTATTTGCATTTAAAAAATTAATTCCTATTACTTTTATCATTAGCTATTTCCCCTATTCCAATTAATAAATTATGCATAAATAATAATATATTAACATTGTACTCTATTTTTGATATATTTTCTAAAATAAATGATATTTTTTTTGTTATAACATCAATTGTTTGCGAATCTGCAATATTTTTCAAATCATTAACCTCAAAGTATAAGCATTTTTTCTTAATCTTATAATTAAGCATATCTTTATAATATAATATCATAACTTGAAGCGCTGAATTAAGACTATCTTTAGTATCAAATGATTTCATAAAATCATTTTTAATATTTGTAAAAGCCATAATCGGATTTTTTTCTATTTTTTTTACAAAATCTGTTATCTTATATATGTTATCTTCTTCAAATCCACTTATTTCTTGTACAAATTCTATACCAAATTTAGTTTTTACGTTATTTATTTTAATAATCTGACACCTAGACGCTATGGTACTTATTACAGCATCTAAATTAGTTGTTGTAAAAATTGCTACAGAATTACTATCAGGTTCTTCTAAAAATTTTAAAATTGAATTAGCTGCAACTACATTAAGCGTTTCGATATCATTTATTATATAAACTTGGTTTCTTCCTTCAATACTTTCAGTCTGAAAATAATCCCTTAATCCTAGTATTACTTCTTTTTTTATCATTTTATTTATTGGATTTATTACCTTTAGTTCACCATAAGAACTATTATCAATTCTCATACATATGTTACATTTACTACAATTTTCTTCATATTTATGTGGACAAACTAATATTTTACTAAATAAAATAGCATATTTTTCTAAGTTTTCCTTAGATTCACCAAATAAAATATATGCCTGAACATTATTTTGAGTATTTCTTATTTTATTAAAAATCTTGCTTAAAATGGGCTGATTTTTAATAAATATATCATTTGATGTCATATACTACCACCTCTTTTAATAATTAAGTAATAAAAAGATAGCAAGCCCTATAATCCCAGGAACATCAAATAAACTTGCAATAACTATGGTTATAACATTTATTGGAATCATTAAGTTAAGTGATGATAAAAACGTATTATAACCAAATAATAATATCATTCCTATTACTAATTTTTTTACAACATTTAGTATAAATTTAAACATATTTTCACCTCTAATAGAAAATATGTTTTTTCTTTACCATTTATGATACTTCACTTCTATTTTCTAATGCCATCTCAAGCGTCAAATTATCTAAGTATTCCATGTCCGCACCCATTGGAACACCTTGTGCTATCTGAGTTACCTTAACACCTGTGTTTTCAAGTAGCTTAGTTATGTATAATGATGTTGTATTTCCTTCTATTCCAGGTCTTAGTGCTAGAATAATTTCTTTAATATCTTCAGTTTTTATTCTTTGGGTTAACTTATTTATTGATAAATCTTCTGGATTAACTCCATCCATAGGAGATATTAATCCCCCTAAAACATGATATTTTGTTCTAAAAACACCTAATTTTTCAAAAATAAAGACGTTTTTTTGATTTTCTACAACACAAATAATATCATTTTTTCTACTTTCATCGCCGCATATCGTGCAATTGTTCGCATCTGATAAGCAACCGCAATTAGGGCAAGTGGTTATTTTTTCCTTAATATTAGATATAGAATCGCTAAACCCCTTTAACCTTTCTTCATCTAATTCAATTATAGAAAAAGCGTATCTTTCTGCTGTTTTTGACCCTACTCCAGGCAATAATTTAAAATAATCAATTAAATCTTGAAAACTTCGTGGATAATTCATTTTATTTCTCCTATTATAGGAAACTACCTAATGCTCCTGCTTGACTTCCTAATTTATCATTAATTTCTTTATTTATCTTGCTAATAGCATCATTAAAAGCTATGACAATCATATCTTGAAGTATTTCTAAATCATCTTTTTCTAATTCATTTGATTTTATTTTAACAGATAATACTTCCTTTCTTCCGTTCATTTTTACTTCTACTAACTCAGATTCACCTATAAAAGTCATTGCTTCTATCTTTTTTTTAGAATCCATTAAATTTTTTTGCATTGATTGTGCTTGTTTCATTAAAGCTTGTAAATTCATATTAAATTTCCTCCATCTCTATCAATTCAGTGAATTCATTTACTGAATTATTTATATTTGTTTTTTTTAATTCATTGAGAGCTTCTTCTTCATTTATTAATTCTAACTCTCCATTTCTTGCTTTTTCAACATATTTTGGCCTTACTTCCTGCCAAAAATTATCGGTTATATAAACCAATTTATATGATTCATTATATATTTCTTTTAGTAATTCTTTACTATTATCATATTCTTTTTCTATTCTATTAACTATAGAATCCAAAGGCAGTGTAATTATTATACCATCTTTAGATGCTGCAACCGGTTTTGAATTTTTAAGAATTCCTGCTACTATTTTGTATTTTTCATCAATTAAATAATCATTTATATTATTCCATAAATCTATAATAAAATTAATGTCTTGTTTAGTAGATTCTTTTAGTATATTATTAATTCTTATATTTTTTATCTTATCTAACATTTCATTGTTTTTTTCTAATGTTTCACGTGGAAGATTAGATTTTTTTGTAATATTTTTATTATTAAATGATGTTTCACGTGGAACATCATCAATAATAATATCTTGTTGCTCATTATTTTGAGTTTCAAGTAATGTTCCACGTGGAACATTACTTTTTTTATTTAATGAAAAAATTTCTATTTTATCAATCAACTGTATCATCTGAACTTCAAATGTGAGTTCTTTTTGATAGCTATCTTTTAATTTTAATAAAGACTCAGATATAAAATCAATAATTAAGTATAATACACTATCACCAATTAAATTATATAATAATTCATCTTCCTCATTTACATCATTATTAATTACATTTTTCTTAAATAAAATACCAGATCTTACATAATTAATTATTTTTTCACAAATTAAAGAAAAATCTTTTCCTAATGAAGAATAAATATTAATTTTATCAAAAACTAACTTGTAATCTTTTTTTAAAATACCATCTATTAATTTTCTAACCTCTTTATTAGAAATATTTCCAGATAATTCTTCAACATCAGTGACTGTTACTTTATCATCTGCAAATACAGAAGCCTGATCAAGCATACCAATCGCATCTCTCATTCCGCCTTTAGAATTATTTATTATTTCCTCTAAAGCAGAGTCTTCTATGTTTATGTTTTCTTTTTTTACAATATTTTCCAAACAAGCCTTCATTTTATCATGAGATATACTAGTAAAATCAAAACGTTGACACCTAGATATTATTGTTGCAGGTAATTTTTGAGGATCTGTAGTAGCCAAAATAAAAATTATATATTCAGGTGGTTCCTCTAACGTTTTTAATAATGCATTAAAAGCCCCTATTGAAAGCATATGAACTTCATCAATTATATATACCTTATATTTAGAAATAGAAGGTACTAAATTAACTTTATTTTTTATTTCTCTTATTTCATCCACACCATTATTAGATGCTGCATCCATTTCAATTATATCTGGATTACTATTTTCATTAAAAGATTTACAATTTTCGCATTCATTGCAAGCATCGCCGTTTTGATTATTTAAACAGTTAATCGCCTTTGCAAACAATTTAGCACTACTAGTTTTACCAGTACCTCTTGGCCCAGTAAACAAATATGCATGGCTTAATTTTTGATTTTTTATTACATTTTTAAGCGTTTTTACAATTGTGTCTTGACCATATACCAATTCAAATGTTTTTGGTCTATATTTTCTATATAACGTTTGATATGCCATACACTCACCTCTGCTTTATATTATAACATTTTAAAACATAATTTTAAACTAAAAAATAATGTTTCACGTGAAACATTGTATATAATTTTTAATATACTTTTTTACTATGTTTCGCGTGGAAAATTATCTTATTTTTTTAAAAAAACTTTGAATTAAATTTAAGTATTCATCATTTTTATATTTTATACAATTATATTTTTCTTTTTTTAAATTAATTTCTTTATCTTTTTCTACTAAAAAATATACTTTATCAATTCTACTTAGTTCAATTGCCGACATACACATCGTGCAAGGTTCTAATGTAACATACATTTCACAACCATTTAATCTCCAGTTTTTTAACTTTTTAGATGCTTTTGAAAGAGCTATTATTTCGGCGTGCAATACTACATTCTTTTTCTTTTCTACCATATTATATGCTTTTGCTATTACTCTATCGCCTTTTACAATTATTGATCCTACTGGCACTTCTGCTTTTTTATAAGCTTTTTTTGCCTGTTTAATAGCTAATTCCATAAATTTATTATTCATATTAAATACCGTTACACTATGTTTCACGTGGAACATTAAAATA
>CAYVPV010000002.1:42301-97790 GCA_964453925.1 uncultured Muribaculaceae bacterium
TTTTTATATGCATAGATAACATTCGATTATTAACTATGTTTCACGTGGAACATTAAGTTTCCCTTTTTTATTTTTTTCTATGTTTCACGTGGAACATTAAATATTTTTATATGCATAGATAACATTCGATTATTAACTATGTTTCACGTGGAACATTACGACACTATTAACACTTAAATTGCACTTTTTATTAATACAAAATAAAAAGCACACACGAAAAGAGGTTATTAAGGCTGCTACCTCTCGGTCCTGACCTGGTTCTAACTTTTCCGTTGTGCAAAAACATTTTATTATATTATTGAAAATTAATCAAGTATTATTAACTATGTTTCACGTGGAACATAAAAAGAGACTACTTATCAGTCTCTTCATTTAATTTTTCATCCTTTGCGGGAGTTTCAGGCGTTTCCGTTTCATTTTCTTCTTCGTCCTCTTTTTCAACAATCGATACAGTAGCTACTTTTTGGCCTTCTCTTAAATTCATTAATCTAACACCTTGTGTAACCCTGCTCATTCTTGATACTTTATCAGCAGAAATCCTTATGACAATACCTTGATCAGTAATTATCATTATGTCTTTATCATCGGTTATTGTTCTAAATGCTACTAATGTACCATTTTTCTCAGTAATATTTAGCGTTTTAACACCCTTACTACCCCTATGAGTTAATCTATATTCATTAATACTAGTACGTTTACCATACCCTTTTTCAGTTACAACTAAAACTTCTTGACCTTCTTTTGCAATTTCACAGCCAACACAGTAGCAACCTTCCATTAATTCTATACCTTTAACTCCTGTTGCAGTTCTACCCATTACTCTTATTTCATTTTCATTAAATCTAATCATTCTACCATTATTAGCAGCGATTACTACATCATCATTACCAGAAGTAAAATGAACAGATAGTACCTCATCGTCTTCTCTTAATGTAACAGCTATCTTACCATTTTTCCTGATATTTTCAAATTCTGATACATTTGTTCGTTTAACTATACCATTCTTTGTAGCTACTACTAAATATTTATTATCTTCACTACCGTTATCTAATAAGATACTATTTATTTTTTCATCTTTTTCGATTGGCAATAAGTTAATTATTGGTAATCCTTTAGATTGTCTTGAAAATTCTGGAATTTCATAACCTTTTATCCTATATACTTTACCTTTATTGGTAAAGAACATAACGTAATCATGTGTCTTACCAGATTTAAGAATTTCAACAAAGTCTTCTTCATTAGTAGACATACCTTTTATTCCTACTCCACCTTTATTTTGTAGTTTATAAGTGTCTCTAGCCATTCTCTTAACATAACCCTTATGAGTTAATGCAACAACTATATCTTCAACTGGAATTAATGATTCATCTTCAATGAAATCAATAGCAGTCATATCAATAGAAGTTCTTCTTTCATCAGCATACTTTTTTTTGATTTCAAGCATTTCTTCCTTGATAATATCAAGAACTTTTTGTTCTGATGCTAAAATGGCTCTTAATTCTTCAATTTCTTTTAATAAACCATTTAATTCGTTTTCAATCTTATCTCTTTCTAAGCCTGTTAAACGTCTTAAACGCATTTCTAGTATACTATTGCTTTGAATTTCATCAAGACCAAACTTAGTCATTAATTTTTCTCTAGCGTCCTGATCATCATCCGCACCACGAATGATTTTAACTACTTCATCAATATTATCTAATGCTATTTTCAATCCTTCTAATATATGAACTCTTTTTTCATCTTCATTTAATTCATACTTAGTTCTTCTTATAATAACTTCTTTTTGATGATCAACATATTTTGAAATAATGTCTTTTAATCCTAACGTTTTAGGAGTTCCATTATCAATTACTAAGAATATTATTCCATAATTTACTTGGAAACTAGTGTGTTTATATAGATTATTTAACACAACTTGCGGATTAGCATCTTTTTTTAGTGTTATTGTTATTTTTACACCATTTTTTAAATCTGTATGATAGTCTGAAATTCCATCAATTATTTTATTATGAACAAGTTCTGCTACTTTATTTTTTAATTCTAACGTATTTGTTCCATAAGGAACTTCTGTAATTACTATCTGACTATGATTTCCTACTTCTTCAATGGATGCTCTACTTCTTATCGTAATGCTACCTCTACCTGTTTCGTAAGCTTTTTTAATTCCTGAATTACCTAAAATTATACCACCAGTTGGAAAATCTGGCCCTTTTATGTAATTCATTAATCCATTTACATCTATATCAGGATTATCAATGTAAGCGATACATCCATCGATTACTTCTCCTAAGTTATGCGGTGGAATATTAGTTGCCATACCAACAGCAATCCCCATTGAACCATTTACTAACACGTTCGGTATTCTAGATGGTAAAACAACTGGTTCTGGGCTTGTTTCATCAAAGTTTGGCATCATATCAACAGTATCTTTTCTTATATCCCTTAACATTTCAAGTGATATTTTGGATAATCTTGCCTCAGTATAACGATATGCTGCAGCTCCATCACCTTCAATATTACCAAAGTTACCATGTCCATCAACCATCATGTATCTTTGATTAAAGTCTTGTGCAAGTCTAACCATTGCATCATAAATTGATGAGTCACCATGTGGATGGTAATGACCCATAACATAACCAACCGTAGTAGCTGATTTTTTATGAGGTTTATCTGGAGTATTTCCTTCTTCAAACATTGACCATAATATTCTTCTATGAACTGGTTTTAACCCATCTCTTAAGTCTGGTATTGCACGAGATGTAATAACACTCATTGAGTAATCAAGAAATGAATCAGAAATTTCTTTTACGATATCGTTTTCGGCATGTGAATCTCTTTCGTGGAAAGTTCCGCCAAATTCACTATTAATTTCTTCTTTTTTTATTTCGTTTTCTTCTTTATTTTCCATTTATTACACCTCCTATATATCCAAATTCTTAACATAACGTGCGTTTGTTTCAATAAATTCTCTTCTAGGTTCTACTTCTTCACCCATTAATTTACTAAACATAGCATCTGCTGCGACACAATCATCTACCGTTATTTTTCTTAATACTCTTTTTTCTATATCCATTGTCGTTTCGTTTAATTCTTCAGCATCCATTTCACCAAGACCTTTCATACGTGCAATTTCAGCTCTTGAACGAACGTTTTCAGCAAGTGATGCTAAATAAGCATCTTTTTCTGGTTCATCAAGTACGTATTTACGGGTTTTACCATGCATTATTCTAAATAATGGAGGCTGGGCTGCATAAACGTGACCTGCTTCAACAATTGGTCTAAAGAATCTATAGAATAAAGTAAGTAATAATACTCTTATGTGAGAACCATCAACATCGGCATCGGTCATGATTATGATTTTGTCATATCTTAACTTACTTAAATCAAACTCTTCACCAATACCAGTACCAAACGCAGTAATAATAGTTCTTATTTCTTCGTTTCCAAGTGCTCTATCTAGTCTTGCTTTTTCAACGTTTAATATCTTACCTCTTAATGGAAGAATGGCTTGAGTCATTGAATCTCTACCCTTTTTAGCAGATCCACCTGCCGAATCTCCCTCGACTATAAAGATTTCAGATATTTTTGGATCTTTACTCTTACAATCAGATAACTTTCCAAAGAAGTTAGTTGTTGCTAAATCGCTCTTACGAGTTATTTCTCTTGCTTTTTTAGCGGCGTTTCTAGCACGTGATGCAAGCATTGCTTTATTAACAATAATTTTAGCTTCTTCTGGATTTTCAAGTAAAAATTTTTCAAAACCTTCAGAAAATACTTTATCGGCTAACTTTCTTACTTCTGAATTACCAAGTCTTCCTTTTGTTTGACCTTCAAACTGCGGATTTGGATGTTTACAAGATATAATCATAGTTATACCTTCTTTTACATCATCACCAGTTAAAGAATCATCTTTTTCTTTTAGTATGTTAGCTTTTTTTGCATAACTATTAATAACCCTTGTTAAAGCCCTTTTAACACCTTCTTCATGGGTTCCACCATCATGGGTGTTAATGTTATTAACAAATGAATATATATTATCGTTATAACCTGTGTTATATTGTAGAGCAACTTCAAAAAATACGTTATCTTCAATACCCTCTAAATGAATTATATTTTCATGAATTGGTGTTTTTCCTTGATTAATAAACTTTACATATTCAGAAATACCACCTTCATATAAGAATGTTTCACCAGTTGTATCTTCTTCATCACGATCATCTCTTAGGGTAATACGTAATCCTTTGTTTAAAAAAGCAAGTTCTCTTACTCTTACCTTTAAAGTTTCATAATCATAAATATCAGTATCAAAAATATCTGGATCTGGTTTGAATGTTACCCAAGTTCCTGTTCTATTTTCTTCACATTCACCAATAACGCTTAAAGGACTTGTAGTATGCCCACCATTTTCAAACTTTATTTTATGTATTTTTCCATTTTTATAAACGGTTACTTCTACCCATTTAGATAATGCATTAACAACTGATGCACCAACACCATGAAGGCCTCCTGATACTTTGTATCCGCCTCCACCAAATTTACCACCAGCATGAAGCACTGTATAAACGGTCTCTACCGTTGATATTTTTGTTTTTGGATGAATATCAACCGGGATTCCACGACCATCATCTTTTACTGTTACTGAATTATCTTTATTTATAACAATTTCAATATTATTACAATATCCAGCTAAAGATTCATCAATTGCATTATCAACTATTTCCCAAACTAAATGATGCAAACCTTTTACATCAGTAGTACCAATGTACATACCAGGTCTTTTTCTTACGGCTTCTAATCCTTCTAAAACTTGTATATCAGACGCATCATAGTGTTCATTATTTTCTGCCATAATTTAAACCTCCTTCTTAAAATTACCATTATCCACGATGTAGATATCAGACTTTTTCTTTAAATCATCACTTATGTCTTTTATATCAGTAGTAGTAATAAATATTTGATTATCGTTTTTAAAATACTTAATTATATTGTTTTTCTTTATTTCATCTAGTTCACTAAAAATATCATCAAGCAAAATAATAGGTTTAGTGTTCTTTTCTTTAATAAATACTTCTATTTCTGCAAGTTTTAAACTAAGTATTGATAGTCTTTGCTGTCCTTGTGAACAAAATTCAGTTACATCTAATTCATTTAAGTACATCTTAAAATCATCTTTGTGACAACCTAAAAGTGTTGTTTTTTGAAGTAATTCATTCATGAATAAAGAATTATACTTATCTAGTAAAAAGTCCTTTAAATCGTCTCTTTTTAAGTCTTCTTCATGGATAAAACTTTTATATTTTATTCTAAGACTACCCATTTTCGCAATATCATTAAACACAGACTCTAAATTACTATTTATCTTGTTTATAAAATCATACCTAATTTTAACAAGACCTATATTTTTTTGAATAAGCTTATCCGTTATAATGTTAAAGTATGTCCTATCAAACTTAGCATTGCTCTTTTGCTTTAAATATTCGTTTCTTTGCTTTAGAATCTGATTATATTCTTTAAGCAATAATACATAATCATTTCTAAATTGAGAAAGTTCAATGTTTAAAAATTTTCTTCTAACAGAAGGAGATCCTTTAATTATCTCCAAATCATCAGGACAAAACATAATAACATTAAGTCTTGATAGATAATTACTAATCCTTTTTTGAACTAGATTATCAACGGATACTTTCTTACCTTTAGAGTTTAATAAAATTGATAAAGAATGAACTTTTTCAGTATCATCAACAAATACTCCTGATACTTTTGTGTATAATTCTTCATTTTTTATTAAATTAAGTTCATTATGTGTTCTGTGTGATCTTGTTATTGCAAGAAAATAAATACTTTCTAGTATGTTAGTTTTTCCTTGGGCATTATTTCCTATAAAAATGTTTATATTTTTATTAAATTCTAATGATAATTTAGAAATATTTCTAAAATTATTAAGTTCTAAACTCTTTAAAAACATTATTTTGTATTTTAACACCCATTTAAACCACCTGCACCTATTTTGAATATACTACTACATACAAATTAATTATACCATAAAATGAGGCTAATTTGGCTATTATTTAATAAAAAAAGCATATTTTTATATGCTTTTTAAAAAGTTCTGTAATCTTTTACCTAAAACAGATTCTAAACGAGTTGATCTTAATACTTGATTATCAAGTATGGTATAAGATGTATGTAAGCGTAAAGTTTTTCCACAAGAAAATCTTACTACAGAATCTTTCCCATCCCCATCATAATCTGAAATATTGTTAAAAGATAACCAAATACAAGTATTTAATCTAGGAGATTTAGTAGGAAAAAAGATAATTTTTCTACTTTCCTCTACTATTATTGGAGATTTATGGCTTATCCCTGTTAAAGTTTTAGTACCACTAAACCTTCCCTCATAGCTACTACCAAAAAATTTGCAGCTGTCATCTACTATTTTTATTGGTGATGCATTAATTATAAAATCACCATTTACTTCAATTACCTTACTTTTTTCCTCTCCAATTGGTATTATCGCAAGCGTCTGTGCGTTTATTTCATATTCATTCATATCCAAAACCCTTTCTTTTTAAAAATATTGCCATCTATTATCCACAGTATTTTTAAATAAATTGTCAGATTTTGAATAAAAGCAAGAAAAAAATATTTTTGCAGCTCAAAAATATATTATTGTTGTTAATTACCAATCTTACGTCCTTTAATTTTATATCTTTTTCTTTTTGATAATCCTTTTGAATCAGCTAAATCTTTATCTAATTCTGATAACTCTTTAATTATTTCGCTTCTAACTTTTCCAGAATCTAATCTATCTAATTGAGATAATAATTCTTTCTTTTTTCTTTCTTCTTCTTTTGATTTTTTACTAATTTTCCAATAATATTCCTGCATTGTTTCTTGCTCAGGATAAAAAATAGTACCTTCTTCTGCACTTTCAAAAATATCATTGGGTTGCAACATTATGTGACCTAACATCTTTCCTAAAAAAAAGTTCCAATTGCCCATGCCACTTTCTTTAAGTTTTATAGCATACTCTTCATCAAAGATGATTTTATAAGTATCTTGTGTTTTAATTATTTTAGAATAAATATTAACACAATCCATATCAAGCTTTTCAAATTCTACTAAAATCCCATAAAATTCTACAACTTTGGTAAGATCTTCACCAGGCTTTATTTTATCTCCTGTATTTTCTTCATATGTTTTATTTACATCTTCAGCTAATCTATTTGCATATAATGTATTTGGGTTTACATACATATTCAAAACCTCCCTAACTAACTTAATTATACCTTATAAACAAAGAAAAAACTAGCATTTTAGCTAGTTTAATATGTCTTAATTGGTAATATTAATTGTAATAATGTTTTATCCTTGTCATCCTTTATAATAATTGGTTGAACATCATTGTTAAAGCACAATACCACGTTCTTACTTTCAACGGTTCTTAATGCATCCATCATAAATTTAGATGAAAATGCTATTTTTATATTATTATCATTATTTTTTTCAACATTCATTTTTTCTTCAACATGTCCTATTTCAGGAGAATTAGATGAAACCACTACCGCATCGGCTTCTGTTTCAAACTTAACAATGTTTTTATCTTTTTCACTAGTTAGTAATGCTGCTCTGTCAATTACGTTAAAAAACTCTACTTCATTAGCTTTTATTTCTAATTCAAATGAAGCTGGTATTAACCTATCAACATCTGGAAATGTTCCACTTAATACTCTAGTTTGAAATAAAGTATTATCAAACTTAAATAGCACTTTATTACTAAATACGTGCATTTCAATATCATCTTCATTTTCTTCTAGTATTTTTGTTAATTCTATTAAATTTTTTCCTGGAATTACAATATTAATATCTTCCTCTATCTTTGTTGATAAAGTCACATACTTTTTAGCAAGTCTATAAGAATCAGTTGCAATACATTCTAACTTATCTTTGTTTATTTTAAAGTTAATACCAGTTAATATTGGTCTTGTTTCCTGGGTAGATACCGCAAATGAAGTTTTGTTAATTAAATTTTTAAACTCTGTTTTTCTAATTATAATAGGTTCTTTTTTCTCTTCCATATTTAAATTAGGAAATTCATTTCCATCCATGCAATTTAAATTAAATTCAGAGTTTCCACAGGAAATTAATACTTTAATGTTATCTAATAATTCTATATTTACTATTCTTCCTTCTAACTTTCTTATTATTTCTAATATATATTTACCTTGGATTACAGTTGATCCTACTACTTCTACTTCCTCTAACTTATCTTTATTAATAAATGATTCTATACTTATATCATTATCACTTGCACTTAGGAATAATCCTTCATTTGTTAAATTAAACTTTATACCTGATAATACAGGGATTAAATTTTTACTTGATAAAGCTTTACTTACTGAATTTAAACTATGAAGTAAAACATCTTTTCTAATACTAAATTTCATATTATTTTCTCCTTTATTATATATGTTATTATTATTACTGTGGATAATGTGGATAACTTACTTTTTCTTTATGAAATAAAGAAAATTTTAATGTTTTTAATCCACATACCCTGATTATAACTCCCCTTTTATTCCACAGGCTTATTTTATTTTACTTTTTAATACATCTAATATTGATTTAAACTGTGGGTTAGTTTTCAGTTCATTATCAATTTTATCTACTGAATGCATTACTGTTGAATGATCTCTACCGCCAAATTGTATTCCTATCTTAGGAAATGATTCATCAGTTAAATTTCTACATAAATATATAGCAACTTGTCTTGGAAAAGCAATATCTGCCTTTCTTTTCTTTGATTTTAGGTCTTCAACCGTTATATTGTAATATTCTGCTACTACTTGTTGTATCTTTTGAATGTTATTTTTGACAAAAGATGATTTAGATAAGTAATCTTTTAACGCATCAATAGCTAAATTAAGATCTATATTACTAGTATTAAACATTGTTGCATAAGCGATAACCCTTGTTAAAGCCCCTTCTAGTTGCCTTACGTCAGAATCACAGTTATTAGCAATATAAGCGATAACATCATCATTTATTGTACCAGCCATGTTTTGCCCTATTATTTTTTTATGTAGTATTTCAACACGCATTTCATATTCCGGTGGATAAATGTTAACACTTAATCCCCAATTAAATCTTGTTCTTAACCTATCTTCAAGTTTTTTTAAATCATCTGGTGATCTATCTGATGAAATAATAATTTGTTTATTATCATCATATAAATTATTGAAGGTGTTAAAAAATTCTTGTTGCGTCTGAGTTGCACCTCCTAAAAACTGAATATCATCAATTATTAAGACATCAACTCCCCTATACTTATTTTTAAAGCTATCTATGTAACTAAAATTGGTACCAGATTCATCCTTTTTATTTAAATTAAGAAAGTCTGATATAAACTGTTCACTTGTTACGTATAGTACCTTTTTATTAGAATTTTCAATAATAAAGTTACCTATCGCATGCATTAAATGAGTTTTACCAAGTCCACTACTTCCGTAAATAAATAATGGATTATAAGTTTTTCCTGGATTTTCTGCAACTGATACCGCTGCCATATAAGCAAACTTATTACTATCACCTACTATGAATGAATCAAACGTATATTTTTCATTAAGGTTTGATTTTTCAGGTGTATTTAAAGGAACTCCGATGTTTTCCACAGTAATATTTGAATTTGATTTTACTTCATCTTCAAATACAAACTCAAAATCAAAACTAGTATTTGTTATTTCACTAAATACGTCAGATATTGTTTGATACCATGTTTCTTGCAAGCTTTTCTTTTGCAATGGTGAATCAACAAGTATTTTCGCTACATTATTATCAAGAGATACTAACTTTGTATTTTTAAACCAAGTATCATATGATAATGAAGATATCTTTGGTTTAATTTTTTCTAGGAAATTATCCCATAGATTATCTATGTTCATAGTAACCTCCTTCCCCCTATAAAACCTCGGTTGTTTACACCTATTTTACCAAAAAAACTGTGGAAAAACAATGTATATTAGTATAGAAATACTTTTCCACAATAGTTTTCCACAAGCAAACCTATGTAATTCCAACAAATTTCGACAAAATCCACCTTTCCACAAATTTTTTTTCAACTTTTGATTTATAAACTTTTTAAAGTTTTCCACAAGTTGTTAATAATTAGTAAGAATATTATAAAATATAAAGAAAAACTATGTAAATCTGTGGAAAAGTATGTTATTAACTATTTTACATCAAAATAAACTTTTTTAAGAAAATGTGGAAAAGCTATTGACAAGTTTTATTGCTAATTAATCATTGGAATGATGGAATAATAGGCGATGGGAAGGTTATATTTTGAAAATGAAGAACAAAAATCAAAAATAAATGGTAGTAAAAAAAGTTTCCAAACTTTTTTTAAAAGATAAACATAAGAAATACAAATAATAAATGTAACTGTATATCAAAAAGGTTGACAATTGCTTAAATAACCCTTATAATACATGTGTTAAAAAAGAAAAAGACGAAAACTAGAAAAACGGAGGTGTAGATATGAAAAGACCTTTTCAACCAAATAATCATAAAAGAAAGAAAAAACACGGATTTTTTGCTAGAAAATTAGCTGGAACAAGCGTTATAAATAACAGAAGAGCAAAGGGACGCAAAAAGTTATCAGCATAATTCCACTTATTTAGGTAAGTGGTTTTTTGTTATCAAAGAGGTGATTAAATTGAAAAAAATAAACATAGTTAAAGAAAAAAAAGATTTTGATAAAGCTTTTAAGTTAAGAAAGCAGATAACTTCAAAATATGCATATATATATATTAAAGAAAATGATGTTAATAATTACCGCTTTGGTATATGTGTTTCAAAAAAGATAGGTAAAGCAGTTTTAAGAAATAAAGTAAAAAGAAGAGTAAAAGATATTCTTGATAAATCTAAGTTGCATTTTGATGCTAAAGATTATATAATTGTATTGAAGAAAAGTGTTAAAGATGCTAAGTATTTTGAATTAAAGGAAGATTTAATTGATATTTTAAAAAAAATATAGATAGGAGATAATAAACTTGATGAAAAAACTAAAGAGAATAAATAAAATATTAATAGTTTTTTTACTAGTTTTTTTATTAACTGGTTGTACTAAACAATTAGTTGTTGAAAAAACTAATGATGATGGTAAAAAAACTAAAACAGTAGTTAAATATAATAAAGGAGATAATGCAACAGGACAAACACTTACTAAAAATATTTTGTGTAGACCACAAGATGAAGATTTAATTACTATATATAAAGAAAATGGTGTTGACACCGATGAACTTGCTGCATGTTCAAATTTTGTTCCTGCCATTAAATCAAGTGATGGATTATGGGATAATATATTCATTAAACCATTATCTTGGTTAATATTAAAGCTTGGTTATCTTGTTAAAAACTTTGGTCTAGCCGTTATTTTAGCAGGACTTGCAATAAGACTTATTCTTTATCCTGTAACTAAAAAAAGTGCAATGCAATCTGAAAATTTAAAAAAGGCTCAACCAGAATTACAGAGATTAGAAAAAAAATATGCAAATAAAACGGATAATCAACAAGCTATGATGGCTAAATCACAAGAAATGATGACAATATATAAAAAATATAATATTTCACTATTTGGAGGTTGTTTAGTTGCTATAATCCAACTACCCTTATTCATTGCTTTCTTAGAAGCGATTAATAGAACCCCAGCGATATTTGAAGGTAAGTTTTTAGGTTTACAACTTGGAACAACCCCATGGTTTGCTTTATCTCAAGGACATTTTTGGTACATAATATTACCAATACTAGTATTTATAGTAACGTTCTTCTCATTTAAAATGACCAAGAACGACGTAGCTGATAATTCAAACCCGGCAGCGGGTTCAACAAAAATGATGATGAATATGATGGTGGTTATAATAACAATAAGTTCATTTCAATTATCAACTGCCATAGGTTTATATTGGATAACTTCAAGTTTATTCACTGTTATTCAAAATTTATTGGTAGCAAGGAGTGGTAATAGTGCTAAAATTAAAAAGTCATAAATTTGAAGGAAAAAATAGCGAAGATGTATTAAACAAAGCTTTGTCTGAACTTAATGCTTCAACAAATGAGGTTTATTACAATATAAGTGAAGAAATATCAGGTGGAATATTTAAGACAAAAAAATATGAAGTTACGGTTATATTAAAAGAAGATATTATTGAATATATTAAATCATATCTTAAAGAAGTAACTTCTATGATGGGAATTAATGTTGAATTTGAAACTCAAAAAAGAGAAAATTATATTAAGGTAAACATGATGTCAGATAATAGTTCTATTCTTATAGGAAAAAATGGAAGGACTATGAGATCGCTTCAAGATTTACTTAGACAATCAATTCAAAGTAAGGTTGGTGTCAGAATAAACGTTATTCTTGATGCTAACGATTATAAGGAAAAACAACAAAGAAACATTGAAAGATTAGCCGTAAAATTAGCTAAAGATGTTGTTAAAACAGGAATAGAAGTTAAGATGGACAGAATGAACTCATTTGAAAGAAGATTAGTTCATAATAGATTATCAGAATTTAAAGGTGTAACAACAATTAGCGAGGGGGAAGAGCCTAATAGATACGTTATAATTAAACCACTAGAGAAATAGAAATATTTCTCCTCTTTATTATATCAAAAATAATAAAGATAATTAGGGAGAGGATAAAATGAAATTCTATAGAGATAAAGATACTTATATATATAATAAATCATTATATGATAAAAAAAAGAGAAAAGATAGATATAAAAGAATAATAAGTGCATTAATGGCTTGTCAAATATTTTGTTCTGCCATGGCAATAGAAACATCAGTTAAGTATGAAATAGATCATGAAAATCCATTTGAAGGAAACAAGATTTCATCAAGCGATTTTAGTGCTAATTATAAAGCCTTTAGAGCAAGAAATTTTTTAGAAGCTGAATCAATAAGTGATACGGTAAGTTATATAAAGAATTCAGATATTAATGAAACAAAAGCGTATATTTTATTTTATGCTTTAATTTCAAATGATAGTGTTAATAAAGAAGATTTAGAACAGCTAAAGAATATAATTAAATATTTTTGTGATAATCCGTACATAGATTATGAATATGTTTATAATCAACTTTTTAATGTAAAAATAGTAGAAAGAGATGCAGTTTTTCCAAAAACAAAAATATCTTCAACATACTCGTATTCAACTGATGATCAGGGAAATTTAATAACTCCTGGAAAAATAAAATTGGGAAAGGAATCTGACGTCTTTCATGAATTTGCTGCACATGGTACATCAAAAAATCATGTGGTATCTTGGATTGAGGAAGGGTATGCTAGTATTATAGACTTAGAATATAATGATTGTTTAGAATCATATCCAGTTGAATCAAATACTATACGTTTTTTATGTGAATTAATGGGGAAAGAAAATGGAAGAGAATGCTTTTATAAAATTCATGCAGGCAAATATGATAAGAGTGATAAGTTTTCAACATCAATATTAAATTTGCTAACTTCATATTTAAATATGGCTGGAGTATCAGAAAATTTGTGTGAGAAATTATATGAGCAAATGGATTCTTATTCAGAATTCAGGGGCAAAATATTAACAGAAGAAGAACTACAAACGGTTTATTCAATAAAAGAAAATATTGTTGGAATATTAGCAAAAATGTATCAAGAAGCTTTTTATACTGGTAAAAATGATGATATGATAACTAATGAATATTTTCATATGTATTTAACAAATATTTTAAATGATAAACGTGTCGATTTATCTAGTGAAAAGTTTTATTATTTTAATAAAGAAAAAGTAAATGAATATCCAGGACTTGTAAGAATTTATTATTATTACCCAGAAAATTTATGTGGTGAAATATTGGAACAAAGAAAAAATTCAAATAATAAATATGGTATTTTATACACTTATTCTATAAGAAAAATAGATGGTGAAAGATACGTTGAAATAAAAGAAAATGAGTTATCTTTGTGTGATCAATCAAAAATTATAGAATGTAGGATTGAATATAGAAAAACAGGTAATTTTACATATCAAAAGCAAAACAAAGACTCTAATTTTGAACTTATTGATATTAATATAAATAATGGGAGTAACGATAGATATCTTGAATATTATAATGATGATCCAACTTTAAAATAATTATGTTATAATACCTATCAAAAGGAAGTGATTAACTATGAATGATACTATAGTTGCAATATCAACAGCTTTAGGAGAAGGTGCCATATCTATTATTAGAGTATCTGGAGAAGATGTTATTAGTATAGTTAATCCTTTATTTAAAGGTAAGGATTTAGATAAAGTAAAAAGCCATACCATAAATTATGGACATATAGTTTATAAAGACGAAATAATAGATGAGATTTTACTTTCTATAATGAAAGCTCCAAAAACATATACTAAAGAAGATGTAATAGAAATAAATACTCATGGTTCTATTGCAGTTGTTAATAAGATAATGGAAATATTATTACTTTCTGGATGTAGACTAGCAGAACCTGGTGAATTTACTAAAAGAGCATTTTTAAATGGAAGAATTGATTTAGTACAATCAGAAGGGGTAATGGATTTAATTGAATCGGAAAACGAATTAGCTAGGAAACTTGCTGTTAATCAGTTATCTGGAAAAGTGTCAGAGTTAATTACTAAACTAAGAGATAAAATAGTTGCTTTAATTTCAAATATAGAAGTAAACATAGATTATCCAGAATATGAAGATATTGAAGTAGTTACTATAAATAAAATAAGAAAAGAAGTAGTAGAAATGAAAACAAAACTACTTGAAATACTTAAACTATCGGAAGATGGAAAAACATTAAAAGATGGTATTAAAACAGTTATATTAGGTAAGCCAAACGTAGGTAAATCATCTCTTTTAAATGTTTTATTAGAAGAGGAAAAAGCTATTGTAACAGATGTCAAAGGAACTACTAGGGACATAGTTGAAGGAAGTATTATAATAGGTGGTGTTAAGCTTAATTTAATTGATACTGCAGGTGTTAGAGAATCAAACGATGTTGTTGAAAAAATAGGAATAGAAAAAAGCATTAGCTTAATAGATGAAGCTGAACTTGTGCTTTTGGTTCTTGATTCTTCTGAAGAATTATCGGAAGAAGATAAATTCTTACTTGATAAAACAAAAGATAAAAAAAGAATAGTTATAATGAATAAGACTGATTTAGATGGTAATAACGGATATGATAAAGATTTTATTAGAATAAGTGCTAAAGAAAATATTGGTATTGAGGATGTAAAAGAAAAGATAAAAGAATTATTTAACGTAGGAGCTTTCCTAAGTAAAAATCTAACTTTCTTTACTAATGCAAGACAAATAGCGTTACTTAAGTCTGCTATAGATTCATTAGAAGAAGTAGAGCGTGGTGTTAACGAAGAAAGAGAAATAGACATGATAGAAATAGATTTAAAACTAGTATGGGAAAAATTAGGTGATATAATAGGTGCTAATTACACGGAAGAACTGGTTGATAATTTATTTAGTAGATTTTGTTTAGGAAAATAATATAGTTTAAAAAGTTGGCCTGGTGGGCTAACTTTTTGCATTCTATCATAATATTCGAGCTATTTCTTAAAAATAACCCATATAATAAATGACCCGAAAGGAGATATATATGGATTATTATAAGAAAATTAAAAACGTAATAGAAAATAAAGAAGTAAATGAAGGGATAAGAAGATTACAATCTAATAAAGATACGTTAAATGCTTATTATAAAATAGGCAAGCTATTAGTAGAGGCTCAAGGTGGAGAGATAAGAGCAAAATATGAAAATGAACTTATTAAAAATTGGTCTAAAAGGCTAGTAGAGCAATATGGAAAAGGTTATGGCATATCTAAATTTAAAGAGAATGAGACAATTTTATATAGTTACTCAAAAAAGTGCCCCGCTTGAGCACCAATTCAATATTACTTGGACTCATTGGAAATATTTATTACCAATTAAAAACGAAAATGAAAGAAATTATTATATAAATCAATGCATTTTAAATAATTTATCAAAAAGAGAACTAATTAAGCTTATAAAAGAAAAAGCTTTTGATAGATTATCTTATGCTGATAAGAATAATATAAAGTTGATAAATATTGATAATAAAGAAAATACTTATGATATTAAAGATATGTTGTTGGATCCTATTATTATAAAATCACCAGATAAGAAAATATTAAGTGAAAAAATGCTAAAAAAATATATATTAGAAGAGTTAAGGGATTTCTTTTTACAATTAGAAACTGGATTTTTATATGTAGGAGGTGAATACAAAATTACTTATTTAAATAAGATTTTTTATATTGATATGCTTCTTTTTAATACAAATTTAAATTGTTACATGTCAGTAGAATTAAAACTTAACAACACTAACTATAAAGATATCAGTCAAATACAGTTATATAGAAAAATAGTAGATAATACTATAAAGAAGAAACATCATAATAAAACAATTGATTTGATTATATCTAAAAAGAATGATAAATTTATAATGGAATATGTAAATGATGATGCTATTTATATGATAAGTTATAAAATAGATGATGTAGAAAGAGTTAGGAATTAACTTTTTTTTAATTATATTGTATAATACCAAAAGAAATGAAGGTGTATTATGCTTATTTTTAAGTTAAAAAAAATGACAGATTTACTATATGAAGAGTGGGATATGGCGAAGTTAGCATCAGGTGCCAAAGGAAAAACATGCGCATATATTTATTTGTTTGAAATACTTAGTGAAACAGAAAAACTAGTTTTAAAATATGAAAATAAAAAGCTTGTAGGTTTTGCTGGGTATGCTAAGTGGAATTCTAAAAAGCATATAATAAGAAAAATATTTTATGGTTTATTAGCTAAACTTCTTATTAATAGTCCACTTGTTAAAAATAAGCAAGCAATACATGATTATAATGAGGCTTATGATGGTATACCAGATGATTTAGAAGGTTATTTTGATGGTGAATTAAGTATATTAATAATTGATAAGAGCTATAGAGGAAAATGCTATGGTAAAGCCTTGCTAAATAAAATATTTTATTTAGCTAAGCAAGATAACATGAAAAACATGCAAATATTAACAGATGAGTCTTGTAATTATCATTTTTATGAATTAATGGGTTGTAAAAAGATAAAGGTAGTTACAATTTCAGTTGGAGAACCAGGTAGAACAAAGGAAGAAAATTATATATACGAAAAAGTATTAAAAGAAGGTGAATAGCATGAAATGTGATATTATTGTAGTAGGAGCAGGGCATGCTGGATGTGAAGCAGCACTTGCAGCAGCAAGACTAGGTAAAAAAACATTACTTATAACAATTAATAAAGAAAACATAGCAGACATGCCATGTAATCCATCTATTGGAGGTAGTGCTAAAGGTATCGTTGTAAGAGAAATAGATGCGCTAGGTGGAGAAATGGGACGTAATGCTGATAAGACATTACTTCAGATAAAGATGCTTAATAAATCTAAAGGACCAGCTGTTAGATCTTTACGTAGTCAAGCAGATAAGGTAACTTATAAAAAAGAAATGTTAAAAACACTAGAAAATACTAATAATTTAACAATTAAAGAAGCGATTGTAGCAGACCTTTTAGTAAATGATAACAAAATAACTGGAATTACTACCGAAGATGGTGAAACTTATCTTTGTAATGCTTGTATATTAACAACGGGAACTTATTTAAAAGCAGATATTTTAGTTGGTGATTGCAGAACTCCTGAAGGACCTCATGGAGAAAAAAGAGCTAACTTCTTAAGTGAAAACCTAGAAAGGTTAGGATTTAAACTACTAAGATTAAAAACTGGTACACCTCCTAGAATAGAAAGATCATCGATTGATTTTAGTGAACTTTCTCGTGAAGACGGTGATGATGAAGAACTAACATTTAGTTTTGATAACATAGCTTATTATGATTATAAAAATCAAGAACCATGTTATTTAACTTATACTAATGAAAGAACTCATAAGATAATAATGGATAACTTAGACAAATCTGCTATGTACGGTGGATTTTATGAAAAGTTAGGTACAGGGCCTAGATATTGTCCTTCAATCGAAGATAAGGTAGTTCGTTTTAAAGATAAAGAAAGGCACCAATTGTTCTTAGAACCAGAAAGTATGTATTATGATGACATATACTTACAAGGTTTTTCAACATCTATGCCACACAACGTACAAGAAGATATGGTTCATTCTTTAAAAGGACTAGAACACGCTAAAATATTAAGATATGCATACGCAATAGAATATGATGCAATAGACCCATTACAACTTAAACCATCACTAGAAACTAAAGTAATAAAAAACTTATTTACCGCAGGTCAAATAAATGGTACGTCAGGTTATGAAGAAGCTGCAGGGCAAGGACTTATTGCCGGTATTAATGCAAGTTTAAAGTTAGATAATAAAGAACCACTTATTTTATCAAGAAGTGACGCTTATATTGGTGTTTTAATAGATGATTTAGTAACAAAAGGAACCATTGAGCCATATAGATTACTTACTTCTCGCGCTGAATTTAGATTACTACTTAGAAGTGATAACGCAGACTTGAGACTAAGTGAAAAAGCATATAAAGTTGGTTTATTAAGTGAAGAAAGACATAATAAGTTACTAAATAAATTAAATCAAATTGAAGAATTAGAAGAAGATATAAAAAACATAACTTTTCCACAGTATAAATGTAATTTATCAGAATATTTAAAAAGACCAGAAGTTAAAATAACAGATTACGTAAATAAATTAAGTAAGACTTATGATAAAGAAGTATTAGAACAAGTAGAAATTAATCATAAATACGAGGGTTATATTATAAAAGCTAAAAAAGAAGCAGAAAAAATGATTAAGTTAGGCAAAAAACAAATACCAGATGACATTGATTATAAAAAGGTAGATAACTTAGCAACAGAAGCAAGACAAAAATTAGAAAAGGTAAGACCTAGAACAATAGATCAAGCAACTCGTATTAGTGGCGTTAATCCATCTGATATAGCAATATTAATGGTATACTTAAAGAGGTTTTATAATGAATAAAGAAGAGTTTGTAAAAGCTTTAAAGGAGTTAAATATTGCATTAACAGAAAAACAGCTAAGTAATTTAGATACTTATTATAAAATGCTTATAGAGTATAATAGCCATACTAATTTAACAAGAATAACCGATGAAAAAGAAGTTTACTTAAAGCATTTTTATGATAGCCTAACTTTAGTTAAAGCTATTAACTTAGATAATCAGACCTTACTCGATATAGGTACGGGAGCAGGGTTTCCAGGATTAGTATTAAAGATAGTGTTTCCTAACTTAAAAGTAACTCTAGTAGATTCATTAAATAAAAGAATTATGTTTTTAAATTCTGTTATAGAAAAATTGAATTTAAAAGAAATAGAAGCCATTCATGCAAGAGCAGAGAAATATATTCTAAAGAAAAGAGAAAGTTTTGATATAGTAACAAGCCGTGCGGTTGCAAATCTTAGTACGTTATCTGAATTATGTATTCCGTTTGTAAAAGTAGGTGGTTATTTCATACCAATGAAAGCTGATGTAAAAGACGAATTAAAAACTGCAGAAAAGGCAATTAAAACACTAGGAGGAGTTATAATAGGTACCATTATATTTAGTCTTCCAAATGATACTGGAGCAAGAACCCTTATAAAAATAGAAAAACAAGTGAAAACAAGTGTTAAATATCCTAGAAAGTTTAGTGAAATTAAGAAAAAGCCATTGTAATAGTGGCTTTTTTATTGTATTATTTAGATAAAGATAGGGGATGGCAATATGTTTGATAACAATATGAATAATAATGGAAATTTTAATAACGGAACACCATTGTTTAGTAACAATCAAAATAATATTGATATGAATAATGGATACCAAAATGGAACGTCTGGTTTTGATAATAGTCCAAATGGTAGCTTTGTACAACCTTGGCAACAAAATAATAATATACAAAATTCGGTAGGGCAATCTCATGATGCATATAATAGTATACTAACTAGCGAGTATAATTCTGCTATGTCTGTTTCCAGCGATATTCCACCAGATTTAGGTGAGATAAAAAATTTAAGTGATGCAAGTGTAGCGAGTGCACCAACTATGGATGTTTTAGCACCAATGAATGTTATGCCAGAGAGTTTGCCTCAAAAACAAGATCCATTAGATGCTTATGAAAGTGGCAATTTAAACCTTTCAGGTGATGTTTCTAATATTGGCATGAACATTAATAATAATTTTCTACAACAAAATTATAATACGCAAAATCCTATTCCAACTTATTCAAATAATCAATCAAATTTAAATACTTTTAACCCGAATTCTAATTTAATAAATAATACCTATCCAAATGTTAATACTAATGTTGTTATGCCTATGCAAAACCAATTTTCGTCACAAGCTACGACCCCTGTAACTCCCGTTGAAAATCAAAACACATATCAAACTAATCCTATTTCGAATTCAACTAATTTTGGATATAACCCAATGGGTATGCAAAACTTTAATAATACTGAAGCAAATGATTCTTTAACCAATTCGTTACCTTCTTTAGATAATGATTCTAATTTATCTATTAATAAATCTGGTTCAAATGAAATGGATTATTCTGTAACTTCTGCAATTTCTAAAGAAGTAACTGATAAGGAAATTTACAACAATTCTGAGTATACAGAACATGATTCTACAACGCCTTCTTCGTCAGTTTCTATCACTGAAAAACCTAAAGAGGAAATAGAAGAAACAAAAGAAATTGAAGATTCTAATGTTATTATTGATAATGATGAATTACAAAAAACAGAACTAAAAGATAATGAAACTGACAAAACTAAGCTAGAAGACTTAGGTATAGAAACGGATTTTTCTGAACCAGATACATTAGAGATAATGGATATAGATAGTGATATAACTCAAGAAGATGATATACAAGATAACAGTTTATCTAATATTGATAAGGAAGATATATCAAAAGATGAATCAACAGGATTAGTATCTAAAAACGTTGATAAAATAAAATCATTAATTGATGAATTAAAATCTGATGGAGCTAATATAGAACTCGAAGAATTTGATTTTGAGTCTACTTATCAAATAATAGTAAAAATAAGTAAATAAGGTTATTATAATAGCCTTTTTTTGTTATAATAATTACATGGAGGAAATTTAATAAAAATATATTTTAGCGGTTTAATTAAAGGGGGCGAGAAAAGCAGGCTGACTATAAAAAGCTAATAAATTTTTTAGAACAATATGGTGTAGTTTTAGATAAACATGTTGGTAATGAAAATCCAAAAAATAAAGTATTCTACTGATAAAGCAGAACATGTGTATATAAGAGATACTAAATGGTTAGATGAATGTGATATTATAATTGCAGAAGTATCGGTCCCATCACTTGGCGTAGGATATGAAATCTCATACGCAGAAAAACTTAATAAAAAAGTAGTATGCTTGTATGATATAAATAGCGATAAGAAGCTTTCTTACATGATTGATGGTAATAAAACAAATACTATAATTAAGTATAATAATAAAAAAGAATTGAAGAAAGAATTAACTAAGATATTAAAGGAGGTATAAAATATGAAAATAGGTTTAGCAAATGACCATAGAGCTTATAAAGTAAAGGAACAATTAAAAAGTTTATTAGATGATTACGATATCGTTGATTACGGATGTTATTCTGATGAAAGAATAGATTATCCTAAATATGCAATAACTTTAGGTAATGCTGTTGTAAAAAAAGAAGTTGATTTAGGAATCGTTATGTGTGGTACCGGAATTGGCGTATCAATTGCATGTAATAAGGTAAAAGGTGTTCGTTGCGCAAAAATTGATAATAAGGAAGAAGCAAAATCTGCAAAAGAGCATAATGACGCAAACGTAATAGCATTTAGTGCACAATCACATACCCCAGAAGAAATTAAAGAAATGGTAGATATATTCCTCAATTCGACATTACTTTCAGATCCAAGTTATAAAATGAGAATAGAACAAGTAGAAAAATACGAGGAAACTAATGAATATTAAACTTATTTTGTACTGTATTTTTATACCATTTAGTATATGGATAATAACATCAACTAATTTAGATAAAATATTTAAAAAAAATAGTATAATGCAAATACATTCTTTTTATTTAGCATTATCTTTGTGCTTGTCATATTTACTAGTAAACTTTTTAGTTGATATTTATAGTACAATCAGTCTTTTATAAGGAGGTTCTATGAAAAAATTTCTTTTATTTACTTTAATAATAGTATTAATTCCTGTTTTAATTATTGGTTTAAATAATAAAGAAGAACTATTATATAAAATTAAATATGGTAGTATAAGTAACAAAGTGATAAAAGTAAAGAGAAATAGTACTGGAGACATCGAAGAAGTTCCATTAGAAGAATACGTAATTGGTGTAGTAGCAGGCGAAATGCCTGCTTCATTTAATATAGAAGCTTTAAAGGCACAAGCGGTTGCTTCTAGAACATATGTTTTAAAAAAATCAGAAAGTTCTAAAGGTGATTATGATGTTGTCGATACTACTAGTAACCAAGTATATATAAATTATGATGAAATGAAAGAAAAATGGCAAACTAATTATGATACTTATGTAAAAAAGATTAAAGAAGCAGTCATAGAAACAAAAGGAGAAGTAATTTTATACAATAATGATTTAATAGATGCAATGTTTTTCTCAACTAGTAATGGTTATACTGAAAATAGCGGAGATGTATTTTCAAACAGTATGCCATATTTAGTTAGTGTAGTTTCTAGTTGGGATAAAACTGAATCACCAGCCTTTTCAAGTTCAAAAGAAGTTTCAAAATCAGAATTTTTATTTAACTTAGGACTTGATACGGATTCTTCTATAACAGTAGGTAATATTGAAAAAACTAATACGGGAAGAGTTAAAAACATCACGATAAATAATAAAACGTTTGATTCAAATAAAATAAGAACTATTTTTGGTTTAAAATCAACAAGTTTTACAATCAGTGTAAGTGATGATAAAGTAATATTTAATGTTAATGGGTATGGTCATGGTGTTGGAATGAGTCAGTATGGAGCAAGTGGCATGGCTAAAGAAGGATATAATTATAAAGATATCTTAAATCATTATTATAAAAATTGTGAAATAAAAAAAATAAATTAATGTATATTTTCTCTCGTTTGGTAAAAACTTAAAATGAGAGGTGATAATAATGAAAAAAAGAAAATTAAAACCATTTGTAAAAGTATCAATCGTGGCAGTTTTATTATTAGTATGTGCTTTAGGAATAGGAATATTAGTAAATAATAGTACACAAACAGTATCAAAGATAGATGACGAGTTTACATACGTTAATGATTATATATTCGATAGTTACTATCCAGTAGTAAATCAAGATGAAAAAATAGCTAAACCATATACTGCAGAAAACGTTAGTATCAATAAGAACTTTTATGAAGCTGAGGCTACAGAAGAAGAACAAGAAAACGCAATAATTTACCATGAAGGTATTTATATGCAAAATTCAGGTGTTAGTTATAAATCAGATGAAACATTTGATGTTACAGCATCTTTATCTGGAACAGTAACTAACGTAACCGATGATACATTACTAGGTAAGACAGTAGAAATAAGAAATTCTACAGAGCTTATTGTTCTATATCAATCTTTAGGTGAAGTGGCTGTTAAAAAAGGAGATACTATAACTCAAGGTCAAATAATTGGTAAGAGTGGAACTTGCACTTTATATAGTGACGTACAAAATGGCTTACACTTTGAAATTTATAAAAATGGTACAGTAATCAATCCAGAAAAATTTTATGATAAATCAGTAAAAGATTTATCTAATAATTAATATTTCTTTATAGTTAATTATATAATTTATAAAGGAGATGACGTGCTTTGCCTAATAATATTAAAGCAAGAGTTATAAAAGAAGCATATTATATAATTACTACTAATAAAACCATAAGAGAAATTTCAAAATGTTTTAATGTTAGTAAAAGTACCGTCCATGATGATTTAAGTAAAAGACTTAAAAACATAGATTCAAATCTTTATGATAAGGTGTCTAAAATACTTGATCATCATATAAAAATAAGACATCTAAGAGGCGGAGAATCAACTAAATTAAAATATTTAAAAGGATAAAATGAGAAATAAAGATATTGGAATTGATTTAGGTACAGCTAATATACTCATATATGTGAAGGGAGAAGGAATTGTTCTTTCCGAACCAAGTGTTGTTGCAATAGACAAAGATAGTGGAAAAATTCTTGCTATTGGTCAAAAAGCACATGAAATGCTAGGGAGAACACCTGGAAGTGTTCTCGCAATAAGGCCATTAAAAGATGGCGTAATAGCAGATTTTGATAAAACTGAAATTATGCTTGATTACTTTATAAAAAAGATAAAAGGAAAAACTATATTTTCAAGACCTAGAATACTTATTTGCTGTCCTTCTAACATTACCCAAGTTGAAAAGAATGCTATTAGGGAGGTTGCAGAAAGAACCGGAGCTAAAAAGGTTTATGTAGAAGAAGAACCCAAAGTTGCCGCAGTAGGAGCAGGTCTAGAAATAGGGATGCCAAGTGGTAATATGGTTATAGATATTGGTGGTGGAACTACTGATATAGCAGTATTAAGTTTAAATGGCATAGTTTATAGCGAATCAATAAAGGTTGCGGGAAATACTTTTGATATAGATATAATTAAGTATATTAAAAAGAAGTATAAGCTTTTAATTGGAGAAGTAACTGCTGAAAAAATAAAAATTAAAATAGGTAATGTATTAGACTCTGCAAAAGAAAAGACTATGAAGGTTAGAGGTAGGGATTTACTTAGTGGGTTACCAAAGACTATAAATATTACGTCGAGTGAAATAAAAGAAGCAATAATAGATAGTGTCAACATGATAATTCATGCTACGAAAATGGTATTAGAAAAAATAGAACCAGAAATATCTGCGGATATCATTGATAAAGGTATCGTTTTAACAGGTGGAGGAGCTCTTTTAGAAGGATTAGATAAACTTCTTGAAAAAGAGATAAAGGTTCCAACTAAAATTGCAGAAAGTCCGTTAACATGTGTAGCAGAAGGAACCGGTATAATATTAGATAATTTAATGTAAAAGAATTCAATGTAATTCTTTTTTTATTTTGTGTTATACTTGTGTTATAATGAAAATCGGGTGAGTGCTAGATGATAAACTTTATACTTTGTGATGATAATAAATTCGTAAGAGAATTAAATGAAAAGTTAATCTCTAGAATAGCTATGCCATATGATTTTAATTACGTGGTACATTCCTTTGATAAGTATAATATCAAGTTGAAAAATTTGATAAACACTCCATCTGATATTAAGATTTATATACTAGATTTGGAACTTCCTAATAAATCTGGTATAGATATAGCAAGGGAAATAAGAAAAGTGGATTGGGATAGTATTATAATTATATTAACTTCTCATGATGAAATGGAATTAAGTATTTTAAAACAGAAGTTATTAATATTTGATTTTATTTCTAAGTTTGAAAATTATGAAAGACGAATAGAAGAAACCGTTAAAATGGTTATAAATAAGGTAGATGTTAAAAAGATAATTAGTTTTAAATGCAATAAAGAAATACATCATGTAAAAATTGATAACATCATATATATCTATAGAGATAATGCTACTGACAAAACAGTTATAGTAACTACTGATAATGAATATTCTATAAGAGATTCTTTATTAAGTATTACATCAAAGTTAGACTCTAGATTTTATAAAAGTCATAGAGCTTGTTATATAAATACGGATAAGATAGAAAGCGTAGATTTTAAAAATAGTATTATTTATTTTATAAATGATACCAGCACAGATTATTTATCAAGAAATTATAAAAAGGGATTGAGGAATTTATTATGAGTATAGAAAAAGTTATAGTTGGAGTATTAGCAGCATTTGTACAAAGTTTAGCAGCAATAATAATTATATTTAAGCAGATAAAAAACATTGATAAGGTTAATAAAATAAAATTTTTTATACCAATGTGGTTATATTGTATAATAGGTTTTTTATTTGTTCCAAATCAGTTAAGGTTTATTCTTTTTATATTGGTTACTTCAATTATAACTAACTTTGCTTTAAATATAACTGATAAGAAATTATTGCTATATTCTTTTAATTTAGAAATAATAGTGTCAATATCTGAAATAATAATTACTCTACTTTTAGTATTATTAGGAATTAATTCAGTAGATATTGTTAATAATTATTTATACAATTTAATTGCAAATATTTTAATATCTTTATTATCTATAGGATTAATAAGTTTTAAACCAATAAAAATATTAATTTATAAAGTGATTGATATCTTTGATAAAAATAGACATCTTATAAATTATTTGTATGTGTTTTTAGTAATATTATATTTGATAGTATCAAAAAACGGATTAGAGTTAGTCTTAAAGTCAAATTATTATATTAATATATTATTTATGTTTAGTATTGTATTAATTATAGTTATTATTATAAAAAATGAGTTTAAGTATGATCAAATAAATGAAGAAAATAAACAGATGTTAAATTATGTTACTAAATATGAGAAGATAATTACAGATCAAGGAAAATCCAATCATGAATTTAAAAATCAACTAATGGTTATACGAGGTTATGCACAAATGAATTCTCCTAAATTAATAGAGTACCTTGATTCAATTATTGAGGATACGAAGAAAACACATAGTAGTTATCTTATTAGCCAACTTAATAATTTTCCGGATGGAGGAATAAAGGGTTTATTGTATTATAAGTTGTCTGTTATGGAAGATGAGGAAATAAAGTATGAAATAAATGTTGAAAGTGGCGTTAAAACTAAACTTAATTCACTAAATACTAATATGTATAAAAATATTACTAAGATTTTGGGTGTTCTTTTTGATAATGCTATAGATGCAAATAAGCAAGCAAGAAATAAAAAGATTATTATTTCTGTAACTAAAGAAAAATCTAATATTATGTTTAATATTTATAATACGTATAAAGGTAAAATAGATTTATCAAAGATTGGGACGGGTCACACTACAAAAGGAAAAGGTCATGGATATGGTTTAAGATTAGTAAAAGATATTATAAGTGATAATAAATGTTTTAAATTAGAAAATAATTTAGAAGATGAATATTATGTTTCTAGATTAAGTATTAAAGTTAAAAATAAAAGAAAAAAATAAAGAGCTACCTTTGGTAGTTCTTATTTATTATTTTTCTAACATTGTTTTTGGCATCTTTGGTTCATCCACCCATACAATAATACATCCGCTAGTTGCTGTAGCAGCAACTGCTGCCCCTAATGCTGTAATAATTGAAATTAATACTGCTTTCATTTTTACTACTCCTTTCTACTTAAATTTATTTAACCACCTAAATTTAAGCGCTTAAACCATATTTCTTATAATTTTTATAAGGCATTTTAAATGCTTTATAAGTTATTGGTAGTATCAGAATACACTCAATTAATAATCCAGAAATCATACTATTAATTAAAAAGTTATCTTTAATTAATAGCGATATAACAAAATATATTATTGTGATTAATATAGAAAGAATTTTCCATAAAGTTCTTTTTTTCTTGTTTACTAATGGTCTTTTTACTGTATCAGCTGGGGAATATAATGCGATTATTACTATTGATATCCCATATAGTAGATATAGAACATTATTATTTAGAGTTACGTATTTGCAAAGATAAGCACCTCCAATAAATACAGCACTAGAAAATATTAAGCAAGTTATGCTACTGTTAGCATGCATTCCAAATGCAAATAATCTTATAAAATTAAATGCTATTAATAATAATATGAGTTCCTTAAATATTCCTAATATTAATGCTAAAGAAAATATTATTATACATTTTGTTATAGTTAGATAAATCCCTTCTATACCATACATTATTTCATCTAGTTTATCTTCGCTATAATTTGGATATTGTTTTTTTATTGCACTTCTAATATGTGATAGAAAACGTTTTTTCATACTGCACCTCGTTTTTCTAATTTATGGATATATTTTACCTTACGTTTTTTTAAAAGGTAATTTTTGTTGTTTAAAAAACACATTTTAATTTAGATTGATATTTTTCTTTAAATATTGAATTTTGGAATAGCCTTTCGGGTATAAAAAACTACCTTTTAAGTGAAAAATATATATTATTTTAAGAATTTTAGTATCATAAAATAGCTCACCGCGAAATTTGTCGAAATTTAGCGGACGATAAGTGTTGAAAAATAGTGCTTACATGAGTTATATTAGAAGTGTAAGCAATAAGGGAAGTGAGGTGTATATGTATATGACTAAAGTTGGTAGAATCAAATGGTTCAATAATGAAAAAGGATATGGTTTTATCGAGGGCGAAAATGATGAAGACATATTTGTTCATTATACCGCTATTAAACAAGATGGTTATAAGAGTCTTTCAGAAGGTCAAATAGTTGAGTATGAATTATTAGAAACAGAAAAAGGATTACAAGCTATCAATGTCAAAGAAGTATCAAATGCTACTGTTCATGAGTAGCATTTGTTTTCGTATTATGTTATAATTTAAATATAGGAGGATTGATAATATGAAATATAATATCCGTGGTGAAAAAGTGGAAATAACACCAGCTATAAGATCTTATATTGAGGAAAAAATTGGAAAACTTGACAAGTATTTTGAAGAAGCTAGTGACGTAAATGCTAATGTGGTAATTAAGGTTCGTGGAAATGAACAAAAAATTGAAATAACGGTACCAGCAATGCATTATACATTAAGAAGTGAAGAATCACATTCTGATTTATATGCTGCAATAGATCTTACAGTGGATAAATTAGAAAGACAAATAAGAAAGAATAAGACAAAAATCAATTCTAAGATAAAAAGGAACATAATTCAAAACTTTGATATCGATTTAGAAGATAGTTTTGAACAGGATGATTCAAAACTTTTAAAGAGAAAAAAAATAGACATGAAACCAATGGATGAGGAAGAGGCAATATTACAGATGGAAATGTTAGGTCATTCATTCTTTGTATTTAAAAATGCTAATACTGATTCAATATGTGTTTTATATTTAAGAAAAGATGGAAATTATGGTATTATAGAAACCAACTAATAATAAACTTAATAGAAAGTAATTAATATACCTTTAATTATTTTCTTTTTTTTGTTACAATATCTTTTAAGGAGATGATTGAGACTATGTTAGGATTTTTAAGAAAAATCTTTGATCATGAATATAAAGAATTAAATAGATTTAAATTGATTGCGGACCAGGTTTTTGAACTTGATGAAAAATATCAAAAGATGACTGATAAACAGTTACAAGGGTATACAAAAAAATTAAAGAAAAGATTATCTAATGGAGAAACCTTAGATGATATTATTCCAGATGCATTTGCGCTTGTTAGAGAGGCTGCATATAGAGTAATTGGAGAAAAACCTTTTTATACCCAAGTATTAGGAGCTTTAGCGATTCATTTTGGTAATATATCAGAAATGAAAACTGGTGAAGGTAAAACTTTAACATGCGTTATGCCTGCGTATTTAAATGCTCTAACAGAAAAAGGTGTACACGTAGTAACAGTAAATGAATACTTAGCAACTCGTGATGCCGAGTGGATGGGACAAATTTATAACTTTTTGGGGCTTTCTGTTGCAGTAAATTTAAGAGAAATGTCTCCAAAAGAGAAAAAAGAAGCATATAACTCAGATATATTATATTCCACTAATAATGAATTAGGGTTTGACTATTTAAGAGACAATATGGTAGTTAATGCTGAAGATAGGGTTCAAAGACCACTTAGTTTTGCCATAATTGATGAAGTTGACTCTGTATTGATAGATGAGGCTAGAACACCTTTAATTATTTCTGGTGGAGTAATGAAGTCTGCGAATCTTTATAAAGAATCAGATAGATTTGTTAAGACGTTAAAAGAAAACGAAGATTACACAATTGACGAAAAAACAAGAGATATTACTTTAACTGATCAAGGAACAGCAAAAGGAGAAAAATACTTTAAGATTAGTAATTTATATGATATAGAACATTCTGCATTAGTTCATCATGTTAATCAAGCATTAAAAGCTAATTATACAATGCATAATGATATTGACTATGTTGTACAAGAAGGTAAAATAGTGATTGTTGATCAGTTTACTGGAAGACTTATGCCAGGCAGAGCATTTTCTGATGGACTTCATCAAGCAATAGAGGCTAAAGAAAACGTCGAAATTCAGGAAGAAACTAAAACACTTGCAACAATTACATTCCAAAACTATTTTAGAATGTATGAAAAATTATCTGGTATGACTGGTACTGCAAAAACCGAAGAAGAGGAATTTAGAAATATATATAATATGTTTGTTATACAAATCCCAACGAATTTGCCAGTAATAAGAGAAGATAAAACAGACTTAATTTATTCCACTAAAGATGAAAAATATAAGGCAATAGTTGCTGAAATTAAAAAACGTCATGAAACAGGTCAGCCAGTTTTAGTTGGTACTATAGCGATTGAAACAAGTGAAATAATATCAGATTTATTAAAGAAGGCTAGAGTTAAACATGAAATATTAAATGCTAAAAACCATGCAAGAGAGGCTGAAATAATAGCTAAAGCTGGTGAAAAAGGTTCTGTTACTATCGCAACTAACATGGCAGGTCGTGGTACTGACATAAAATTAGGTGATGGTGTAAAAGAACTTGGTGGTTTATGTGTAATAGGAACTGAAAGGCATGAGTCAAGACGTATAGATAACCAATTAAGGGGACGTTCAGGTCGTCAAGGAGATCCTGGATTTAGTCAATTTTTTGTTTCATTTGAAGATGATTTAATGGTAAGATTTGGTACTGATAGATTTAAAACCATATTAGAAATGGCTGGATTAGATAGTGAAAGGAACATGAGAAGTAAAACTATTACTAGATCTGTTGAAACTGCTCAAAAAAGAGTTGAAGGAAATAACTTTGATTCACGTAAACACTTATTACAGTATGATGATGTAATGGGAAAACATCGTGAAATTATGTATGCTAAAAGAAATGAAATATTAGATAACGTAAATATACATGATTTGGTTATTAATACGATGAAAGATCATATTAATTCTGTTGTAAGAAGACATACTAACGAACATGGTGTTATTCTAGAAGCTGACTGTAATGAAATAGTTGAATATGTTAATGAGAATTTACTTAAAAATACGAATTTAAAGTTATCGGAAATTATCAATAAAGAAATAAATGAGATAATAGAGATTATCGAATTTAAAGTACTTAATGAATACGAAAACAAAATAAAGGAATTACCAGAAGAAATTAGAAATAATTTTGAAAAAGCAATAAGCATTCAAGTTATTGATAACTATTGGATGGAGCATATAAATACCATGGATCATTTAAGAGAAGGGGTATCTTTAAGAGGGTATGCAAATGAAGATCCTTTGCAAGCTTATATAAGAGAAGGCTTTGAACTCTTTGATAATATGTTAGATAAGATAAGCAAGGATACTACACTTTATTTATTAAAGGCTGAGATAAGACAAAATCTAGAAGTTAAGCAAGTTAAAGGTAGTGCTAATTCAGGTGCTGAAAAGGTGTCTAAAGCTAGAACTATTAAGAAAGATAAGAAAATAGGCCGTAATTCAAAATGTCCTTGTGGGTCGGGAAAGAAATATAAACAATGCTGTGGAAAATAATCCCAGCATTTTTTTATTTATTTTCATTTTAATAACTTAAATAATATGTTATAATGAACAATAGGTGATTATATGGAAATTACAAATAAAGAAATATTGATTTTAGAGTCAAAATTTAATCAGATATGGAGTTGTCTTTGACGTTTTAAAAAAAGAGTTAAAAATAAAAGAAATAAATGAAAAATTATCTGATGCAAATATTTGGAATAACCCATCTAACGCTGAGTCCTTAACAAAGGAAATGAATAGGCTAAAAGAAATAATAAAACCTGTTATACAATTAAAAGATAATATTGATGTTCTTAAGCAATATGAGGAATTTTCTGAAAATGAGTTAGATTCTAATATAAAATTAGAGTTTGAAAAGTTGTTTTTAGAAACAAATAATTTATTAGAAAAACAAGAAACTCTTACTTTTTTAAACGCGGAGTTTGATAATAATGATGCTATATTTGAAATTCATGCTGGAGCAGGCGGTACCGAAAGTTGTGATTGGGCTGCTATGCTATCTAGAATGTATACAAAGTATTTTGATAAAAAAGGTTATTCATATCAAATAATTGATCAACAATCGGGTGAAGAAGTTGGTATAAAAAGTATTGTTTATATAGTAAGGGGAAGCTTTGCATATGGGTATTTAAAAAATGAAAAAGGTGTTCATCGTTTGGTTAGATTATCACCATTTGATTCAAATAATAGAAGGCATACTTCTTTTGCTGCGGTAGATGTTATACCGGAATTTGATGATAACGTGGGCGTTGAAATAAAAGATACTGACGTTAGAATAGATGTATATAGAAGTAGTGGCGCTGGCGGTCAAGGAGTTAACACAACAGATTCAGCGGTTAGGGTAACGCATATTCCAACGGGTATAGTTATTACTTGCCAAAATGAAAGAAGTCAAATAAAAAATAAAGAAACAGCTTTAAAGGTATTAAAAAGTAAGTTATACCAAATTAAATTAAAAGAACAAAAAGATAAAATAGATTCAATGAAAAGTGATCATAGTGGCATAGAGTTCGGTTCACAAATAAGAAGTTATGTTTTGCATCCATATTCTATGATTAAAGATCATAGGACAAATTATGAAACGTCAAATGTAAATAAGGTATTAGATGGTGAGTTAGATGCTTTTATTGAAAGTAATTTAAAAGGAGAAAAGTTAAAATGAGATTATTTAAAAGATTAAATGGAAAAAATTCAGATAAAATTTTAAAATTGGTTGAAAAAGCACATCTTTTTAAACGTTATATATTTTTACTTATTGGTACCATAATATATGCAATAGCTTATAACTTATTCTTTTTTAAGAATAATATTGTATATGGTGGTGCAAGCGGTATATCAATAATTACCCAAAACTTAATAGAACCATCAGTGATGATTTTGATATTAAATGTATTTTTCTTAATTCTTAGCTTTTTCTTACTAGGCAAAAAACAAACATTTAATTCTTTAGTAGGTTCTTTACTATTTCCTTTGTTTGTAAATCTTACGTCGGGAATAGGGGATTATATAAAAATAGATAATAGTAATCTTTTGCTTATTGCTATAATAGGTGGTGTGTGCGTTGGCACCGCGGCAGGAGTAGTATTTAAAAGCGGGTTTACTACGGGCGGAACTGATATAGTAAACCAAATAGTGGCTAAATATTTTAAAGTTTCAATTGGTACATCAGTGTTATTAACTGATGGAATTATTACTATAATAGGTGGATTTTTCTTTGGTTGGACAAGGGTTTTATATGCAATGATAGTTTTATATATAATAAATATCATGGTAGATAAAGTAGTTCTTGGTATATCAAATAGTAAAGCTGTATACATAACAACTGACGAAGACGATGCTGTTATAGATTATCTATTAAACGAATTAAAACTAGGCATTACACTTATTGAAACAAGAGGAGGATATACTAATAAAAAAGATCAAATTATAATGTGTGTTGTACCAACCAGTGAATATTTCAAAGTAAGCGAAGGAATAGAACAAATAGATAAAAAGGCAGTAATATTAGTTACAGATGCATATCAAACCTCTGGAACGTATAGTGGAAAGGAAAGTGAATTAATCGGAATAAACTAAGATGAATCAAAATTTTGAATAAATAGTTAATTTGAAAACAATAAAAAGAAGTTATATTTATCTTATAAAATAAGTTATATAGCAGTAAAGGAAGTGGAATTAATGGAATTTATAAAGTTTAGAAATGTTGAAAAAACTTATAAAAATGGTGTTAATGCAGTTTATGATATTAATTTAGATATCAAGAAGGGAGAATTTGCATTTGTAATAGGAGCTTCCGGTTCGGGAAAATCAACTCTTATAAAAATGCTTTATAGAGAAGAAAGACCAACTAATGGTGAAATATACGTAGGCGGCATCAATGTTGCTAAAGTAAAAAATAGTAAGGTTTATAAGTTAAGAAGAAAAATTGGTATAGTATTCCAAGATTACAAACTGTTACCAAAGTTAACCGTTTATGAAAACGTAGCTTTTGCACTTGAAATTTATGGTTTACCAACGACTGAAGTTAAAAGAAAAGTGTTAAAAGCATTAGACCTTGTAGGATTAAAAGCAAGATCAAAAAGTTATCCTGATCAATTATCAGGTGGAGAACAGCAACGTGTTGCAATAGCTCGTGCAATAGTTAACTCGCCAAAATTACTTATTTGCGACGAACCAACTGGTAACTTGGATCCAGATACTAGTTTAGAAGTAATGAAGGTAATTGAAAAAATTAATGACTTGGGAACTACAATCGTAATGGCTACTCATGATAGGGAAATGGTCGATAAAATGAAAAAAAGAGTAATTCTTTTGGATAATGGTAAGTTAGTAAAAGATTATGAGAAAGGAAGTTATAGTCATTATGAAGACAATTAGAATTATTTTAAGAAATATAAGGGATGGATTTAAAAGTGTTGGTAGAAATTTAAGTTTATCAATAGCATCTATTTCTTGTATAACAATTACTCTTTTAATTGTAGGAATAGCAATCGTTGCATCATACAACGTAGAAAATATGACAAAGCTAGTAAAAGAGGATTTCACCATTGTTACATTTGTTAGTACATCAGCAACAGACGAAGATATAAATAACTTAAGAGAAAGTATTCAAGCTTTTTCAAACGTGGAATCGATAGAACATCAAACCAAGGTAGAAATTGCTAACGAAATGAAAGAAACATCAGATTCTTTAGCAACAATAATAGATAATTGGTCAGAAGAAAGTAATCCTTTATATGATACTTTATTAGTAAAAGTAAAAGATACTGAAAAGATTTCTGATACGGCAAAGCAAATAAAATCCATGGATTTGGTAGAAGAAGTTCAATACGGTCAAGGGATGGTAGAAAATTTGTTATCAGTGTTTAAAGTATTAGAAAAAGCGATGATAATAGCGATGATTGCGTTGGTATTTGTAACGTTATTCTTAATAACAAATACTATAAAAATCACCATTTTTTCAAGAAAAAAAGAAATAGAAATAATGAGACTTGTTGGTGCGTCTAACTTTTCAATTAAGCAGCCATTTGTAATAGAAGGATTTTGTTTAGGCTTTTTAGGTTCATTAATTCCAATCGCTGTAACTTTATATGGATACTCTGCTTTATACAAACATTTTGATGGTCAATTCCTTTCCCCTTTCATAAAGTTGGTAGCAGCTGAACCATTTATATATTTTGTTTCAATAATTTTATTAGTGCTAGGTGTTATTGTTGGTATGTTTGGAAGTTATAGGGCAGTAAGGAAGTATTTAAAAATATAATGAAACAAGTTTTAAAATATATAATAATTTTATTAATAGTATTTTTAATACCAATCACAACGATAAGCGCCAAAGAAAAAACCTTAGCAGAATGGGAAAGCGAACTTGCAACGGCTCAAAAAAACCTTGAAAATAATAATGCAAAAAAAACCCAGACACAAGAGGAAATTGCAGCAACCAATAAAAAAATAAATACAATTTATTCACAAATTCAAGAGATAACAACGGAAATAGATGAGAAAACAAAAGAAAGCGAGCAATTAGAAAAAGACATTGAAAAGAAAAATGAAGAAACAAAAGATCTTATGAGATACTATCAGATTTCTTCATCCGGGTCAGCAATGCTTGAGTATATAATGGGTGCTAAAAGTATAACTGACTTAATTTATAGATTATCGATTACGGAGCAAATTTCTTCATATAATAAAAAAGTTATCGCTGACATGAACAAAATGATTAGTGATAATGAAAAAATAAAAACTGAATTAGCTAATAAGAAAACTGAATTAGCTAGTTTACAATCAGATTTGAATACGCAATTAGCAAGTTTAAATGAGACTAAAGAATCTTTAGAAGACGAAGGACATTCTTTATCTGAATCTATAAAAGAAATGCAAAGCACAATTGCATATTTAAAAAAATTAAAATGTAGTAGTAATGAAACACAAACGCAGTGTTTAACTAGAATAGCTAAAGCCTCAGGTACTAGTAGTAGTGGATATCTCCCTTCTGGAACAACATTTTATAGACCAACAACAAGTGGTAAAATATCAAGTGAATATGGTTGGAGAACTCTTTATGGGAAACCAAATTTACACGCGGCAATAGATATAGCAACCCCAATTGGTACATCGGTTTATTCTGTTGCACCTGGTTATGTTGCCAAAACAATTAGAAGTAATACTGGTGGTGGTAACCAGATAATAATACACCACTTGGTAAATGGTAAATACTATACTTCATACTATTGCCACTTATCATCTATAAATGTAACAGTTGGTCAAATTGTTACTAAAGATACAGTTATAGCGTTGTCGGGTAATACTGGTAATAGTACAGGGCCACATTTACACTTAGGTATGGCTAATGGAAGATGGTATACTGATTACTATGCATATTATGGAAACAGTGGATTTGTTGGTTATTCGTTTAACCCAAGAAATGTAATTACTTTCCCAGCGTTAGGATCTAGTTATTCAAATAGATAATAAAAAATGCTTCATTAATTGAAGTATTTTTTATTTTACATAATTTTCCATTAATGATATAATCAAAATGTTATTTAAACATTATATATTTAATATATTTTGTTAAGTTGGTGGTAGTATTGAATCAAGTAAGCAGAAATAAATCATTGAAGTTGCCTAAGCAACTTAATATTGAATCAAGTGATTTGCAATCTATTAATGATGAGATAATTGTAAAAAAAGAGGTTGCAATTGCATCTAATAATAAATTTGATTTAGAAAAGGTTAAGCATAAAATAGAAAAAAGGATGCTAATTTAAAGATTATTGATAAAATACCTTCTAATGCTTCTGAATTAATGGTTATAACGGTAGTTAAGAAACTATGTGCATATATAAATGTTATTACGGAAAAATCTCCTAAAAAATACAGAAACGTTTATGTTAATAGATTGCAAAATCATGCTTTAGATGCACTTGAAAATCTTCTTCAGGCAAATTTTATTAGAATGAATAGTGATAAGAAAAAAAATATCAGAGAAAATTATCAGCAAACTGCAATAGTAAAACTTAAGATGCTTGGTTATATAGCAATGCTTGCGGAAAGTGTTGGGTGCATATTACTTAAGCAATATAAACAAATTTCATTGCAAATGGCAGAAGCAATAAATTTGATTGCTGCATGGAAGAAAAGTGATGATTCAAGGTATAAAAGTATGTTTAAATGTCTGAATAAAAATATTATTATTAAAGTAAGGAAAGTGATATTATGATAAATGATATAAATTTAAATTTATATAAAGTGTTTTATATTTGTTCAAAGTGTACTTCATTTATAGAAGCTTCTAAGAAATTATGTGTTTCTCAACCGGCGGTTAGTAAACAAATTAAAAATTTAGAAGGTTTATTAGGAACAAAATTGTTTTATAGGGATAGCAATGGATTGATACTAACTAATGATGGAAAACAACTATATAATTATATTGATAAATCTTATAATTATCTACTGGCTGGAGAAAAAATTATTAAAGAAAATAATAATATGAATGTTGGAACAATAGTAATTGGAGCACCTGCTCATATTGCATCATTCTATTTGTTAGAATATATAGAAGAATATAGAGAAATACATCCAAATGTATTTTTTAGAATTGTTAACGGTTCTACAGCAGAATTATTAAAGGGATTAGAAGAACACAGAATAGATTTTGTTATTGATAGTTCTCCAATAAATATTGTTAATAAAGATATGAAAGTTATATCATTATCATCATTTGATACTTGTTTAATAACATCAATAAATAATAAAGAAAATGATATAAGGAAGCATAAATACATTATGCCTTACGAAAGAAGTTCAATAAGAAAAAATTTAGAAAAAGAATTAGAAAAACATAATATAAAATTAAATGTTATTTTAGAAGTGGAAACAACTGACTTGATTATATCGTCAGTAAAAAAAGATATTGGAACGGGTTATGTCGTAAAACAATCTGTAAAAAGGGAGTTAGAGGGAAATCAATTAGCAGAACTTAAAACTTCTTATAATTTACCAAGGTTAGAATTATACCTTGTATATATTGAAGATTATCTAACTAATTTATCAAATTATTTTATTAAGAATCATATTACGAAATGATTCTTTTTTTTACTCTGATATATAACTTAAAGTTATAGAACTATAAAAAAGATATAATTTATATTTATTGAAAAAATGATATAATTAAAACGTATGTGAGGTGATAATTATTACAAAAATATCACTTGTTGCTTTAGATATTGGTGGTACATTATTAAGTGATGATAATACAATTTCTAAAAAAATATAAATAGTATAAAAAAGGCAAAAAATAAAGGAATAAAAATAGCATTAGCAACTGCGAGAGAATATTCTTCTACAAAATATATTAGCAATTTAATAGAGTGTGATTATGGAGTGTTTAGCAATGGTAGTCATTTAATGAATATGTCCAATTTAAATACTTTAAAATGTTCATTGATACAAACGAAAGCAGTTTTGGAAATATATAAATATTGTAAAGAAAATAATTTATACATACATTTAAATCAAGAAACTTGCGAAGTATCGGATGAAATGAAATATTTTAATTTGAAACATCATTTATTAAATGAAAATTACTCCGATGATTTGAAAAGTTCATGTTATTTAATATCAAATTTATTGGATTATATTAAACATAATAAAATAACAAAAATTGTAATTGTGTCAGAAGAAAATTTAGAAAAACATATTAATAAGTTAAAGAAAATAATTGATAAATATAATTTGTTCATAACTGAATATAATAGAAATCTTGATGAAAAAATAATTGGAAAGATAATAAATTATATAGAAATTGGTTCTTCGTGTGATAACAAGGCAAGTGGCTTATTAGAATTGGGAAAAATTTTAAACATTCCAGAAAAAGAAATGTTAATATTCGGTGATGGAGATAATGATATAGAAATGTTTACTACGTTTGAAAATTCTGTTTGTATGGCTAATGGTACAGAAAATGTTAAAAGATTAGCAAGTTATATTACAACAAAAGATAATAACAATTCTGGTGTTGCAGAGGGATTAAATTATTATATCAATGGAGGTGTTAGAAAATGTTAATTGCAGTTGAAGGTATGGATGGTGTTGGTAAAACCGAAATTTCAAAACATATTTGCCAAGAACATGGATTTGCTTTTATAGAAAAACCATTACATTATTTTTACAATGATGGATCAGAAAAAAAATATGCTGATTTAATGAAAATTGCTAATAAAATGTATGATATTAATGACACTATTGTTAAATCTTGGTATTTTAGTTTGGGGAATATTTATGTATCAAGAATCTTTCAGAATGAAAATGTTGTAATAGATAGACATCTTGTTTCAAACTATTATTGGAATGGTGATTTAAAAAGCGAACCTATTTTTAAAGCATTAATTGATACTTCTGGGGTGCCAGACTTAACTATCATATTATATGCTACTCCAAAAACTAGAATGGAAAGATTAAGAAAAAGAGATAATAATGATCCGGATTTGAATGATCCAGATAAAATGGATGATGGATATAACAAAATGATTTATTTTGTGGAAAAATTTAATTTACCATATGTGGTTATAGATACTGAAAATATGTCGTTAGATGAGGTAAAAGAACGTGTAGATAATGAAGTTAAGAAGTTAAAAGGTAATACAAAAAAATTGGTAAGATAAAATGAATATTGATTTTTTAGGAATTGGTTCTGCTTGGAATATAAAATATGATAATACATCAGCATATATAAAGAAAGATAACAAAATGATTTTAATAGATTGTGGTGAGTCCATAGCAAGAAAAATAATACACGATAATATTTTAGATAATATTGAGGAATTATATATTTTAATATCACATACCCATTCAGATCATATTGGTAGTCTTGGTACTTTGCTATTTTATTCAAAATACAATAAATGTATTAAAAATTATATGGTTCTACCTAATGACAAAGAATATTTAAATAATTTGAAAGAGTATTTAAGATTAGTAGATATATCAAGCGAAATTACATTTGTTAATGCTGATACATTGAAGGATACATCTGGCTTTAAAACTTTCAATATATTAAAAGTAACTCATGTTGAAACCTTACCATGCTATTGCTTTGTATTTGAAGATGATGAGAATCTAATATACTATTCTGCTGATAACTGCAATATTGAATATATTAAACATTTTTTACAATTTGAAAATGCAAAAATATATACAGAAATATCTAATAATCCGGAATTAAGCAAAGAACATTTAGAACTTGTACTGTTAGAAAAGACAACAAGTATTTTACAAAGAAAAAGAATTTATTTGATGCACATCAATGAGTCGATAAATGAAGAAGAAATAAAAAACAAAGGTTTTAATATACCTAAAATAGGAAAGAAGAAAAAAGATTATGGAAGGAAAAAATCAAATTAAATAAATTAGATTATAAAGAATATTAAAAAGAAAAAGTCATATTAGAATTAGAATAAGAAGAAAGTTTTATAAAAAAAGATAAACCAAAATACAAAGGAGATGGCATTATGGAAATTTTAAGCCCTGCTAGTAATATGAATCACATTAAGGTTGCAATAGATGGAAAAGCAAACGCAGTCTATGGTGGATTAAAAAAATGGAATGCAAGAAATAAAGCAATTAACTTCACTGCTGAAGAATATAATATTTTAATTGAAAAATTACATGAAAATAATATAAAATTCTTTTTAACATTAAATATCTTGATGTTGGATGCTGAAATAAAAGAAGTAATAGATTTTTTAAAAAGTAATACTTTACCAGATGCTTTTATTGTAACAGATATGGGATTAATGCAAGAGTTGCATAAAGAGTTTCCAAATGTTCCTCTACATTTTTCCACACAATTTGGAGCACATAATGTAGATGATGTAAATTATATTAAATCATTAACTGGAGAACGAGCAATATTATCAAGAGAATTAACTTTAACTGAAATAAATAATATTAAAGAAAAAACAGATATAGAGCTTGAATGCTTTATTTGGGGGTCACAGTGTTTAAGTTTTTCTGGATTATGCTTTTTTGGTACGTTAATTAATGGTGGTGGTGGTAATAGAGGAAAATGTATTATAACTTGTAGAGATATTTACTCAATAAATAATAATCAAGGACATTATTTATATGTTCCAGATATGGACTGCATAGATTTAAAAAGCAAATTAGATGGTATAGATTGTCTGAAATTGGAAGGAAGAAGAAGAAATCCGAAAGAAATAAGAAATATATTAGAAAAAATTAATAATAATATTCTTACTTCAAAAAGTATTGGATACTTATTAGGAACTAATATTAAAGAGAATCATTTATACGAAAAAGTAAATACTAGAACAAAACCTTTTATGAAAGCTAAGGATTTAGCAAATATAAATGATAAAGATATTTGCTTGAAATATGAAAATAATATTCCAATTTGCTTTTCTAAAGATTACTTAAATGATGATGTGATGTACATCTACACGGAAATTAAAAAATCTTATAATATTAATAAAAAAAATCTTTCGTTAGATTTATTAATAGAAGATAATGTAATAAAAGAAGTATTATATATGAATTATAAAGGTGATGGAAAAACATTTTTTGGAAACAACGAAAATTTAATTGAAATAGATTTTGATAAATTTATTAATTTAATTGAAAGTAATAATTCAAATATAAACATATATAAGATAAAATATCAAAGAAAAAATGCTAATAAAATATGGATTAATTTCAATTTATATAATGAAATAATTCAATATATTTTAAAAGATTGTGAAAATAAAGAACATATGATAATAAATAACAATTTGAAATTAAAATCGATATATTTAGATACTAACGATTTAAATGTAGTAGATAAATTTATTAATGATGGTTTTGTTAAAATTATATATGATATTTCTACAATAAATAATTTAAAAAATGTTGATAAAATAATAGCAAAATACGGAAATAAGATTATTTATAAACTACCTATGTTTAATTGGAAAAGTCAGGATTTGTTGCCATACTTATCTATGTTGAAAAATCTAGAAGTAATGTTCACTAGATTTACACAAATATATTTATGTAAGAACATTAAATTCAAGAAAAAGTATGTTGATTATACAATATATGTCTGGAACAAAAAAACATTAAAGTATTTAAAAGATAATGGAATACAAGAATTTACAACTTCACCAGAATTATCTTATGAAACAAATAAAAGCATATTTGATGACAACAATATGCAAGTAATAATTGGTGGTAAACTTCCTTTAGTTTATACTAGAAATTGCTTTAGCCATTTATTTGGATGTAGCAATTGTAAAAATAGCCAATGTAATACAAAAAAAATTAATAATGATGATAAAAATTTAGAATTTGAAATTTTATGCAATGATGACTTTAGATATATTTTAAATAAAAATCCTATATTAAACGATTATTCAAAAGTTGAAATAACAGAAAAGACTACTTTCAGATATTTTACTTTAGGACAAGATTTAGATTTGATAGAAAAATCAGTACATTGTTTAAAAAAAATAAATTATTATAATGAATTAAAGAAAATTGATTTTTGGAATAATTCTTATGAATGTAATTTAATGGAGGGAAAAGAATAAATATGAAACAGTTAAAAAAAATTTAAAATTTAATGAAAGGGTTGATGAATATGAAAACTAAAAGTATATGGGGAAATCCCCCTACGAGATTATATAAATTAATTAATATAGCAAAAAAAGACTGGGGGAAAAATTTTAGTGCCTGTATAGTTGGATGTTCTGATGGTAAATTTTTAATGCCATTTGCAAGGAAACATATACAGGTTACTGGATATGATATTGATGATGTTGCCTTGTATGGTGGAATAAAAGATTTCCCTATTGTTAAAGAAAAAATAAAATTTTCATATTCACCTAATTTTAAATCTAAAGAGTTTAAATTAGAAGCAAAAAAAGTTTTAGGAGTTACAGAAAGATTAGAAATTGAAAAAATAGGTGAATATGCACATATAGAAAAAAGAGATTTTTATAGAAACTTACCAAATGAGAAATTTAATGTTGTATTTACAAGTTGTTCTTTACATTATTCTGCCAATAAGGATTTTACATTGGAGGATAAGACTAAAAAATTACAAAGTATAGTATTGACAAACGGATATTTATATATAGATTATATGATGGCTATTGATGAGGATGATTATGAAAATTACCCAGAATTCAAATTTTATAGAAAAAAAGAAATTTTAAATTATTTTAATGATGATTGGGAGATTTTGTCTTTTCGAGAAAACAATAATCCCTCATTTGAGGGAGCACATGTAGATTGTGTGAGAGATCATTTTCATAGATTTGGTTATATATTGGCAAGGAGAATTAAATAATGAAAAAAGAAATTTGTTGGAATATTACTGCTCGTTGTAATCAAAATTGTAAATATTGTCATAGATTTTTAAATATAAATGATTTAACTTATGATGAGAATCTTAATATATTAAATAATTTAAAAAACTCAGGTATAACAAGTATAACTTGGACTGGGGGAGAGGCATTATTATTAAAAGATATTGATGATTTATTAAAAATATCTCATGAAAAAGGAATAAAAAACAAAATCATTACCAATGGTAAACTTTTAACTAAAGAAAGAATTGATAAAATCTATAAATATTTAGATAGTATTACGTTATCCATAGATTCAGTTGATGATGATATTAATGATTCACTTGGGAGAGGAAAAAATCATTTTGAAGAAATAAAGGAAATTTTGGACTATATTAAAGAAAAAAAATATGATATAAAAATTGAAATAAATAGTGTTGTTTGTAAAAATAATATTAATAGTTTTGCAGATTTAATATATTTTCTAAATGATTATAATATTTATAGTTGGAGAATTTTTAAATTTATGCCTTTAAGAGAAAAAGCAGTTATAAATAAAGAATCATTTGACGTATCCTTGTCTGATTATAGTGGGGTCGTTAAATACATAAAATCAAATAGTAATATTAAAAATATTGATACTAGAATTGATGAGGACATGGAAAAAAAATATGTGCTAATACTTGCCAACGGGGATATTGTAATTACAAAGAAAGGAAAAGATGAAAAGGTTGGCAATGCTTTAATGGATTCCTTAAATAAATTAATTTGAAATGAGGCGATAAAATGAAGAAAACTTGGTACGAAATTTATGTTAAAGAAATCGAAGAAAAAGGAACAATTTCAAATTATATAAACGATAAAATTAAAACCAAAAAAAATTTAATTAATCTTATAACAAAATATTCAAAGAACAAAAAAATAATAGAATCAGGTTCTGGAACAGGAGTACTATCAACATATCTTGCTTCTATAGGCTTTGATTCACTTGCTATTGATATTGATAAAGATATATTAAAATTATCTAAGGATATTGCTAAACAATACAATTCAAAAAATAAACCAAAATTCAAATTAGATTCAATATTGGATTTAGATTATAATAAAAATGAATTTGATGTATCTTTCAGTAATGGTGTTTTAGAACATTTTTCGGATAAAGAAATAATTACAACATTAAAAAAGCAGATGAAAATTGCAAAATTTGTTATTGTAGGAATTCCAACTAAGTACTTTGATGATAAAGAAGCAATGTATGGTGACGAAAGATTTTTAGAAATAAAATATTGGCGAGAACTAATAAAAAAATCTGGAGGAGAAATTATAGAAGAAAAATCATGCCATTATCTTACCAAAATAAAAATTTTATTTAATTTAAAAAAATATTTTAGACCTTTTCCATATAGAATATTCGTAATTAAGAAAAAATAAAAGCCAGAATTATAACTCTGGTAGTAAATCTTTTAATAACATTACTTTATCTTTTAGTAAAATTTTACAATTTAAGTTATCATGATTTAATTGGTAGATTTGTTCTCTACATTTGCCACAAGGCGAAATTATTTCCTCACCATTATAAACAGCAACTAACTTTGTTATTTTGGTTTCTCCTTTTAATAACATTTGTGCAATTACGGATGTTTCAGCACAAAATCCAACATTACATGTCGCTTTGAAACAAAGCCCTGTGTATAAAGTGTTAGTATCTGTTAGACAAGCAACTGCTACTTTTCCATAAGATGATTTGTCAGTTAGATATATTTCTTTAGATAAGGCTTTTGCTATATCATATAATTCTTCAAAATTCATAAGTATAACCTCCAAAAGTATTATATCAAAGAAAGATAAGAAAATAAATATAAGCGGTGAACAAATGAATAAATATAAAGGTTATAGAGTTACATTTATGGCTAGTTCAGCGTATAACTAAAAGTGTGAATATTGTTATATTAGTTATAATGGACATAGAACTCCAGAAAAATCAAATAATTTAGTAAAACAACTTTCTAAAGAATATAGAGTTAAAATAAATGGTTCTGAAGTTTTAATTTAACCATAATATTTAGAGTTATATAAAAGTGAAAATCAAACATTTATTTTAACAAATAGTTTGGGAATTTATAAAACACCTTTATTATAAAAAATAAAAGAACATAGAATTGTTTTTAATAATTACTTATTACAAGGAAATGCAGAGAATGATAATGAATTAATATTGAATGAAAAAGATATTATAATTACTATTACAATAGTACATGATGGTAGTGAATGTATAAGTTATAAAATATTAAATAAAAAATTTGAAAATCAATATTACAAGTAATATATATTTTAATTATATGTTATAATGTATTTATATGGGAGGTAGTGATATTTATGAGTCAAATTGAAAGAGAAATAAAATTGTTGAATGTGGATGTTAATAAAATTAAATCTATTTTGAAAAAAAATGGTATTGAATCAAAAGGTAAATATATTCAGAATGTATATACATTTGATTTGCCTAGCGTGGAGGAATTGTATACTAAATATGTTAACTTGTTAAAAAATAATGATATAAGAGGATTTAAAAAATTAATATTAGAGATAAGACCATGTTTTGATAAGGATGATTTAAAGTTAATTAAAAACATATTAGGAACAAACGATTTTATAGAGTTTGTAGAAAATACCAATAATGATTTTAGTAAATTACTTTCTGATGAACTTATACAATTAATGAAAAAAACAAATGAAAATTTTAGTAAGTGGGTACGATTAAGACAAACTGGAGATGAAACTACTATCGCTATTAAAAGAATCGTTAATAGTAAAGGTGAATATGAATTAGATGCAGTACATGAATTAGAATTTAATGTTCCTTGCATTGAAGATGGCAAACAATTACTGGAAGATTTAGGATATTTCTTTGCTAGACATCAAATTAAGATGAGAATTGCATACGATTATAAAAATACAGAAATAGTTATAGATAAATGGCCTAAATTACCACCTTATGTAGAAGTTGAGGGCCCTACGAAAGAAGAAATAGATGAGGTTGTTTTAATGCTTGGATATAAATTAAATGATGCCATTGTTATTAATACTGATGATGTTTATAGTGAAAATGGTATAGATATATATTCAGATGAATATCGTGATTTATCATTTGATGCCCAAGAATTGAAAGATGTAAATTCATATATGGAATAAATGAGGTTATTATGAATCCTAGAGTAGAATTTAATTTATCGATATTAAAGAACAATATAATCAAATTAAAAGAAGCAACCTCCGATATCAATTTTCTATTTCCGGTTAAATGCTGCAATCATACTAGTGTTTTAGAATTAATTGTGGATAATAACTTTGGATTTGATGTTTCTAATATGAATGAATTTAAATTAATAGAAAAATATCTAGATAATCAATTTGTTAGTGCAAGCGGACCTTTATCTTTTGAATTATCAGATTGTAAATATCATAATATTCACGTTGTTTCTAATAACTTTAGTACATTTAGAGAAAATAATGGGGTAAGAATAAATTTTAATTCAAATAATAATTTTAGTACGAGTAGATTTGGTGTAGATTACAAGGTGATTAATGAAAATGTAAGAAATGAGATTACTTATATACATCTTCATAATTCAGATCATAAAAATTTTGAACAATGTCAAAAAATATATGATGAAATACAAAATATTTTAAAATTCTTTCCAAATTTAAGAAATTTAAATATAGGTGGTCATTTAGAAGATTTATCTTTTGAAGACGGAATAAATTATCTTAATATAATAAGAAAAATTATTCCTAATGATATAAACCTTTATGTGGAGCTTGGAGATTTTCTTTTTGAAAATGTTGGTACTCTATATAGTAAAGTAATTGATATTAGAAAAGATGACAATATTCAATTTGTAACATTAAATTTTTCAAAAATGGCAAATCAAAGATGGGCATATCCAATATATAATACTAATAGCAATAACCTGATTAAAACGATATTCTTTGGTTGCTCTTGCTGTGAAACTGATATATATTTAGAAACTGAAGCGGAAGAATTTGCTATTGGTGATGAAGTTATTTTTAAAAATATAAGTCCTTATTCTTATCAATGGAATACTTCTTTTAACGGAGTAGAAAAAATGAAATATATTTTTAAATAAATAGTTTTTTGGTGAATAAATGTGAAATTGCGTTTTTAAATATTAAGTAATAATATAATATAATATAATAGAAATTGATCTTCGTTCGATGGGTGAATTGAAATTTTAATTTAAAATGAGTTAGGGGGGAAAAGAAAATGAAAAAAATATATCAATATGAATATGATAATCTTTTACAGGAAATAAATAATTTAGAAGATGAATTAGCAAAAATAAGATTATATAAGGGAGATGTTGCTATTCATCAAGGGGATAATTGGCATGATAATCCAGTTTTATATCAAACAGAGTTAAAAGAATCAGCTTTAATGGCTAAAATTAGTAAATTAAAATCAGAACTATATTCTTATGAAATAATAAAAGAAAGAAGCTCTGATATGGTTTCATTAGATAAGATATTGAATCCAACTTTTAATTTTTCTGAAAATATTTCAGATGAAGTAAAGGAAGATATAGAGTTAAAGTACAATTACATAATTAATTTTCCAATAAATAAAAATATATATGTCCATTCTGATGAAGCTTGTAACTTTAGCGATTTAATTTATCATAGAATTGCTTATTTAATTTGTTCCTTAGATAAAAAAATTAGTCCGAAAGATATATTATTTTTACATTCTGAAAAGATGGCTACCGTTGATATTAAGAACGAATTATCAAAATATATTACTGATGATTTAGAACAATATACTTTACTTGAGTTATTAAATAACTATTTATCTGAAAAGCTATCTTTCGGAAAAAATAGCAATGATGACATAGAAAAACTTAAAATTTCCGAAGAATATAAAGAAGCAATTGATAAATTTGTGGAATTATATTTTGAAAATGGCATTGTAGAAGAAGATTTTAAAATAGATAATCAAATTGTTTTTTCAAAAGAGGAAATTCGACAATCACTTTTCAGCAATAACAAGGATTGTCCAAATTTTGAATGGGCACAAATGTATTTTACTAAAAAATTTAAAGAAGATTGTGATAGTATATATAGTAAATTAAATAAAAAGTATTCTGATATTTATAAAGCTCTCCCATCTGGTGATCCAATACGTAAAGAAGCTATTTCAGATAGTTATAATTTGGAACAATTAGTAAAAAAGAAGGGTATGAAACTATTAAAGGACTACTTTAAAAAATTAAACAGAAAAACATCTGAAGTATATAAAATTTTTATAAATAATTTACATTTATTTATAAACTCGAAAGATGATATTGAAAAATTAAAACTAAATACAACTAAATTATTAAGTAAAAAGAACATTACTAAGTATGATATACCAGCCTTAATATATTTAAATTATTGTCTTAATAATAGATTAATAGATTACAAACATATATTTTATAATGATGAACTTTTAAGTGACTTTTTGATATATACACTTGAATTGATTTCTAGTGATGCTGGAATTTCAATATTTGGAAAGTATATTAAATTAAATTATAGATTTGAAGATTTTGATGAAACGGAAATAAGTTATAGTAGTAAAACTAAAAATAAGAAAAATAATATTACTAAATAATATACTATAAAAATAAATTATATGATTGCTATATTAACGATTATGATAATGGCAAAAAAACTGCGTTTTTGCAGTTTTTATTTTTTAATAATTATTAATTCTCCTGGAGAACAGTTAAGCATTTCACAAAATTTTTCTATATATTTAAATGAAATAGATTTTGTTTCACCTCTAATTATCCTATTTAAATTTCTTGTTGTTATATCCATTTTTTGGCATAGCCAATATTTTGATTTGTTAAGTTCTTTTAAACGTTCTTCTATTCTTAATTTTATCAAATTATCACCAATCCCTATAATAAAATTGTACTAAATATGATATTTGAAAATAAGATACTTGCATTACCCCTATGTAATGCTGTATAATGCTTTGCGAGATTTTACTGCAAAACTAAAGATTATAATTATACTATTTATTATTTAAAAGATGATTATAATAGCTATTCTTATATAGCCATAAATGAAAATAGTAATGAATGTATATTTGTTTTTAATTATTGGTAATAAAAAAAACAGAAATCTCAAAGGATTTTCTGTTTTTTATATTAGAAATTTCTAATTTACTTTTACATAAAAAGAATATATAATAGCTAGCAAAAAAGGAGACAATGCCTTTATAGTAGTAAATTATAATAATTTAAAGTATAAGGGTTAGATATTTAGCAGTACATCTAAACACTTTTGTTGTTGCAGTAAATTGTTGTGGCATTGATGGGGTGTGCTGCTATGATTAATGGGTTTTGGTTTTTTGTTGTATTTTTAAATTCAAATCCTAGATGTGGTTTTATAATCCCATCTGGGATTTTTTTTATACTTTTTTATTTTTCTAGGGCTCCACCTTTTCTATTGGAATAAATCAATGGAAAGGATGGTAAATGAAAAGACCTAAGAGAAAAAGGAAAATAGATAATCCTTATTTTTTAGAGTGGAATGAATCGGAAGGTAAATATAACATTATCTTTAACGATTCAAAAGGATTTTTAAGACGAGTATGTGTGTCAGAAAATGTATTTAATGCAATGGACAGATTTGAACTTGATGATATAGCTGAACTGAATGATTTTAGTAGACATATTGAACATTTGAATATAATAGAAAATGACTTTGTTTTGTATAAAAGAACATTAAATAAACAAAAACTTATTAGCGATGTGGTTGAACAGTCTATTGATTTTGAAAAGTTATGGGATGCTATAAATATGTTATCAAATATCCAGAGAAGAAGAATTATTAAATACTATTTTGATGATAAAAATGAATATGAAATTGCAGAGGAAGAAGGAGTTTCTCAGCAATCGGTACATATAGGATTGAAGCAATCTTTATGTAAATTGAAAGAAATTTTAAAAAGTTTATATTTTTGATCTGTTATTTTCTATTTAAGTGAGCAAATAGGTGAAGGGATATATATTTCCCTTTACCTATTTCTTTTTTAGTTAATAGGTTTGATCTTTGACAATTTAATTTTTATATGTTTTTAAAAAATGTCTAGTGAAAATCCAGTAAAAAAGATCTTATGATGAAGCTGTTAAAGAAAGGAGAGATATTATGAATTTAACAGAACAAACTGTAAGCGGAACTAATCAAGTAAGCTTACAAGATTCACTTAATGCTTCACTAATGAAGCTTAAGGTAACAATGGGTGCTAATACAGTTGCACCAGAAGAAAGTGATCTTTTAATCTTTGTTGATAAGGAATCACAAGAAAATCCTACGGAGGAAAAAAAGCAATATCTTTTTGAATTAGAAGAACCATTAAGATGTGTTGGTGAAGTAGGAGATGAACTATTACAAGAAATAAAAGTTATTAACAATGATGTTGTAATGGAAACTGTTGTAAATAGAAAGGTTGGTGTAAATGAAGATGGTACTGCTTATGTTTTAGAAACTCTAGAAGCAAAAAAAATAGAAGCATTTCCTGTTACTTTATTTGAAGGTGTTAACTATATTTATACTAATTATTCAAATGTTAGTATTGAGTTAATATATCCTAAAGACACTGCCGAAAATAGAATGTTTTTAAATAATGCAATGTATTATAACCATAAGTTAAAAAATGATGGAGAATTTTCTTTAGATGATATTTATTTTAAAGATGCATTCACTAAAACTGAAGATAAGCTTAACTTAGAAGTAAATAATGCAAGTGTAGATTGTATTACTTCAAATAATAATAATTTTAGCCTAGATAGTGAAGGTAACTTAGTTGTTAAAACATTAACTGTTGGTGGTAAAAAAGAGGAAGAAGAAACTTCATCTTTAAATAAAGAAGAAGTTTGCAATATGATATATCCTGTCGGAAGTGTTTATGTATCAGTTAATAGTGCTAATCCTTCATCATTATTTGGTGGAACTTGGGAACAATTAAAAGATAGATTTTTACTTGGTGCAGGTGATTCATACGGAAATGGAACAACTGGTGGTGAAGCATCTCATACATTAACCATTAATGAAATGCCAAGCCACACACATAACCAAAATCCTCATGTTCATGGAGTAAGAGCTAAAGGTTTTAATGGAACTTCAAATACTAATGGATATTATATGTTAAGAAGAAACGAGAGTGGAGATAGTTATGATATGGTTGATAGCGATGCTGCTTTAAGCACAACCGCAACTAACCAAAATACGGGTGGTAGTGCATCACATAATAACATGCCTCCATATCTTGTTGTTTATATGTGGAAAAGGGTATCTTAATGATACCTTTAACCACAAAGGATTATTTGATTATGAAAGCGATTAATAACTACGCTAATACGGTTTATGAACTTAATGTTTTAAAAAGAAGATTAAATTTAATTTTGAATTACGAAACTGAAATTGCTTTGGAAAAGAATAGGTTAATTAATTTAATAGATAACGAGCAAAAAGTGATAAAGCAAATGGAAAGTGATTTACAGAAATTAAATGGAATTGAAAATAAATTGTATTACGAAATTGTTATTAATGGAACTAATGTAACAAAAGCAATAGATAAAGTAGCTAGTAATGAATTTGTTGATACATCAACTTTATGGAAAAATTATTATCCTAAAGTAAAAAAACAAATAGATAATTTATACTTACTTTTATCTAAAGAAAAATAAATATAGAAAGGAGATTAGCTATGAAAGAGATAGAATTAATCGGAAAAAGAAAACCAAGAGAAAAGCATTTCTTAAAGAAAAACGGTATAATAGTTGCAAATGTATACGATGAAGATATTCATTTCTTAAAAGATGGTACTTATGAAGAAATAGATAATACTTTAATAGATGTTGGTAATTATTATGTAAATAAAAATAATGCTTATAAAGTTAGTTTTGCAAAAACAAGTAAGAATGAATTGACTAATATAAGCATGGGTGATAATTATATTAAAACTAAATTAGTTAATTGTAACTTATCGCAATTAACAGAAAATATTACTGAATCAAAGTTACATAAAAACGTATGTTATCCTAATATAATAGATAATGTTGATTTAGAATACAACATTATGCCCGCAAAGGTAAAAGAGACTATCATATTAAAGAACAAAGACGTAGATTTAGATAAGCTAGTATTTTCAATTGAAACTAATATGGAACTTTCGTTATTAGATAAAAAAATAATAGCTAATTCTAATAATAAAACTTATTTTGAATTTGATGCGCCTTATATGATAGATAACGATTTTATGATTAATAATAATATTAGTTATGAATTATCAAGAACAAAGAATAATCAATATTTATTAAAATTAAATGTAGATAAAGAATGGTTAAATAGTGAAGAAACTAAATATCCAGTAATGATAGATCCTACAATAACAAATTCGAATCAAGAAAATAGTGTATATGACACCTATATTTATCCGGGAGATACTGGGATAGATCGCAATAGTCAAGATATACTAAAAGTTGGAGTTGAAAGAGTTAATGGTACAGACAGGATAAATCGAGCATTAATAAAATTTGATTTACCAACCATTGGTACAGGTAGTCAAGTTATAGAGGCAGCAATAGACATATATGGTTATCCACAAGCTCCAATCACTTATGAAAGTGATATGCTTACTATTCATCAAATTACTTCATCTTGGGATGAATCAGATGCAAATTGGAATAGTATGAATGATAAGTATAATTCATTGGTAGAAGGTATGCTTGAAGTAAGGCGTGGATATTATGATTTAGATAATGAAACTATACAGCCAGCATACTGTTCAGCAAATATTACTAGGTTGGTTAGAAAATGGTACACTGGTACACCAAACTACGGATTAATGCTTAAATTAAATGATGAAAAATATAATCCAGATATTTTACCAACATTTTATTCCAAAAACAATGACATAGATGGTGGAAATCCGAAACCATTGTTATATGTTATATATAGAAATCAAAATGGTATAGAAAGCTATATGAATTATCAAGTCCAAGATTTTAGCAAAGGAACCGCATATGTTAATAGTTATAATGGTAATTTAACTACTAGATTTAATATTGGATCAACTATGAGTGGAAAATTGCCAGTGAGCTTAGAAATGATTTATAACACTAATGACGTAGTATTAAAAAATGATTTAGGTTACGGTTTAGGATACAAATTTAGTTTACATCAAACAATAAAAGAAGTTACTATTTATGAAAAAGAATATCTTGAATATCTTGATGAAGATGGTACATTGCATTATTTCTTGAATTCGAAAGAATCGTTTGATGATGATGGATATCATACCGAAGAAACTGGTAATGTTTATTACGATGAAGATGGCTTAAATATGACTATAACTAAGAATGATGATAATTATATACTTAAAGACTCGCTTGGTAATACTATGAAGTTTATTAAAAATGGAGAGACAGCATACCTAAGAGAAATAAAAGATGTTGAAAGTAATAATAATATTATATCTTATGATTCTAATAACAAAGTAAGTAAAATAGTTGATGCAAATGACGAAGAAATAAATATTACTTATACTGAGAATGTTATTTCTATAGTTAGTCCTAATGAAACTGTTACTTTAAATTATTTAGATAGTAGATTGATTAGTATTGTACATTTAGTAGGAAAAACTCAATTTGAATACAATGATAAGAATTTAATTTCAGAAATAATTGATCTTAATGGATTAAAAATATCTTATGATTATTATAATCAAATTCCTTACAAAGTAAAAAAAGTATGTGAATATGGTATTGAAAATGATTTAGGAAATTATTATGAGTTAATATATGGTTATGATTCTACAACTATAGTTGATTCTAATGATAGGGCCAGGACAATTATCTTTAATTCTCAAGGTAGTATGGTATCAGTGAGTAGTATGAGAAATAAAGATGATATTGAAAATGCTTATGGTATTAGCCAAATAAATGGTACAAGTCAAAATGTAATTAACAATGGTAGTAATAATAAATTATTAAGAACAGAAATACCTCTTAAATATGTTAAAAATTTATTAACCAATACTAGCTTTGAAAAAAACCAAATTGATTTTAATTGTACAAATGATGTTAGTTTATCTATTTCTAATGAGGCTTCTTCAACAGGAATTAATAGTTTAAAAGCTATTAGTATTTTAGAAAACCAATCTATATTTAAAACTATAGATGTTGAAAAAGGTAACTACTATACTTTTAGTGCTTATTTAAAAAATACTAATAATGTTAGATTAATATTAAACTACACAGATGAAAATAACAATGTAGTAACTAGTGAAAGCGAATTAATATCTTCAAATGATGATTTTGAAAGATATGATGTAACCATATATTACCCTGAAAATGTTATAAGTTCTTTAACTATAAAAATATGTTTAGATTCTGCAGGTACAACGTATATTGACGATGTTCAATTAGAAACGGGTGAAGTTGCAAATAATTATAACTTAATTGAAAATTCTGATTTTTCTAATGGGTTATCAGATTGGGAAATGAATATATTCAACTCAACAACTTATGAAGAATTGCCTGCTAATAACTATTTTAAAGTAGTTGATATTAATGATAAAATTAAAGCACTTCAAATAAAAATTAACCCAGCGTATAGTTGTAGTATGAAAAAAACTTTTAACATCAAAGGGAAAGCGGGAGATGTTTTTAATATATCTTTCTGGTATAAAAATGAAGGTATAGATTCTAATCTTTCAATGTATTATGGAAGTAGAGTAGATATTGGTTTCCATTATATTAATGAAGATAATGGACATTGTGGAATAATTAGTCCAATTTTAAATCCAAATGATGAGGCATG
>CAYVPV010000003.1:0-60057 GCA_964453925.1 uncultured Muribaculaceae bacterium
ATGATGAGGCATGGCAATATGTATCTAATGATTTTGTTGCAGAAGAAGATTATGATGCAATTATTGTATATTTCAGTCGTGAGTTTGACGCTAATGATTTATATCTTACTAATATAAATTTGTTTAAAGATATTAGAAATGTATATTATGAATATGATGAAGATGGTAATATTATTAGTGAGAATGACTTGGATAATAAAAATATGGATTGTAATTATGATCAAAATAGTAATTTAATTAAAGTTACTACGCCTTCAGGAGATTATGATATGTTTGAGTATGATAATGTAGTAACAAATCGTTTAATTAATGGTATATCAGATTTTGGTATATCTAACCAAAGAAAATATGATTCAAATGGCAATGCAATTGCTACTAGAATTATAAAAAACAATATCCATGGAGAACTAACAACAGGAGTATATAAAATAAGATTAAAAGGCACAAATAATTATTTAAAAAATATTAGTAATGCAGTAAAAATAAGCGAGCGAAATTGTTGCCAAGATTTATGGGCTTTAGAAAAACATGAAGAATATTTTAAAATTAAACATTCAATAATTATTGATAAATATTTTACTACTCAGGGAGATAATTTGCTGTTAAGTAACTATAGTGATGATAATTCCTTATTTGAATTGATTAAAAATGAAAATGGAAGCTATTTGATTAAAAGCAAAGTAAATGAAAAATATATAAAATTTAATAATGACTTAACCATTAATATGTCAGATTACGAAGAAGGAGATTATCATTATGAATTTTATTTTGAAACAATTGATGATGATTTGTTTATAGAAACCAACACTACTTATGATGAGAATGGAAAATATATTAAAAGTACAACAAACTCATTATTAAACAAAGTATTATATAATGCAGATGAAACAACTGGATTACTTAATTCGGTTACCGCTTCTAACGGAGCTATAACTAATTATAATTATAATGATAAGAATCAAATAAGTTCAATAATAAGTAAAAACATGTGTGTATCCTTTGATTATGAGGAAACAAAATTAAGGCAAATTAATTTTGGAAGTAAGCAGTATAAATTTTTATATGATTCATTCTTAAATTTAAAATCTGTAAAAATAGGAGACAAAATTAATTTGATTACAAATGAGTACGGTGAAAATAATGGTAATTTACTAGCATCAAAATTTGGAAATGATCAAATTGTAAATTACGAGTATGATGAATTTGATAGAATAGGTAAAATTATAAGAATGGATGATACCTTTAATTATAAATATAGTAGTAATGGAGATCTAATAAAAGTTATATCAGATAATACTATAATTAAATCTATTTATGATAATTCAAAGAGGTTATGTGAATATAGATTTAATAATTTTAAAGTAAAATATAGTTATGATTCCAGAAATAATGTAGTAAATACTAAATATATTTTGAATGAAACTAATAATGTAGAAAATGAATTTAACTCTGATAATTTAATAACTAAGATTAAGTTTAATGATGGCCAGGTAAATTATAATTATGATTCTTTAGGAAGAATTAGTAATTGTAATATAAATTCTATATTTAATACTAATTATAAATACTTAACCAATGGAAAAAGAACTTCTTTTATAATTAGTCAACTTGATATTGGTAATGAAATGTTTTCTTACAAGTATGATAAAATGGGTAATATTATTCATATCTATAAAAATGGTATTTTAAAAAATAGATATTATTATAATGATTATAATGAATTAATAAAAGAAAAAGACTATTTAAATAATGAATTTAAAATATATGAATACGATAATTCAGGAAATATTTTATCTAAAAAGATATATGAATTGAATACACTTAGTTTATTACGAAAAGATAAATATGAGTATAATAATGAAGAATGGGAAGACCAATTAACTAAATTTAATGATGATATAATTATTTATGATAAAGTTGGTAATCCTGTAACTATTGGAAATAAAATTAAATTAAGTTGGATAAATGGTCGAGAATTAAATTCATTGATTAATGCAGATAAATCTATTAGTTATTTATATGATCATAATGGAATTAGAATAAACAAAATAGTAAATGGTATAAAGACAGATTATTATATAGAAGGTAGCGATGCTATATATGAAAAAACTAATGATAATATTTTATATTACATCAGAGATAATACAAAAGGATTGATTGGATTTAAATATAATAATGAAGCATATTACTATGTTAAAAATATTTTAGATGATGTTATAGCCATATTAGATAATAGTCATAATATAATTGCTAAATACGAGTATGATTCATGGGGAAATATTTTATCAATTTGTGACGAAAATGGTAATGATATTTCCAATAATGATAACCATATAGCCAATATAAATCCATATAGATATAGAAGCTATTATTATGATAAAGAAACAGGACTATATTACTTGAATCAAAGATATTATAATCCTTTATGGGGAAGATTCTTGAATGCTGATACGTTGTTAGGAGCAAATAAGGATTTGATTTCGTATAACTTGTATTCATATTGTAGTAATAACCCTATATCAAACTGTGATACTTCAGGGAGAGGAATAGGTTCATTATTCAAATCGATAAAGAAGGTTGTTTCTAAGGCAGTTAAGAAGATAAAACAAGTAGTTAGTACGGTAGTATCAGTTGTCAAATTTGTTACTAAAGTTGCAAAAATTGGAGCGACAATTGTTAAACAACAAAACTCTAAAAAAACACAAGAACAAGCGTTTTGTCCAAAACAAGTTGTAAACCCTAAAATAAATTCTTACCCGGACTATACAAGTGAGTTGAATAGAATTCTAGCGGTTAATACAGCAAAAGCATTAACTATAAAAAAGGTTAATCCACTTGGTTCTATGGATTATTTTTACCAGAATGAAAAGGAAACTGATGCGCCTTGGGATTATAAATCGCGAGGCCCATGGGAAAATGATATAAATGTTCCATATTTGGAAACTGATGGACCTTTCATATTTAATGGATATGTTATTACCGCTGAAGACTTTGGTAATATTCATTATGGATATGTTGGTTATATGCTTGGTTTTTCTCCTGAAGTGTTATATACCGGTGCAGGATATCAAAATTCTGGTCTTTCTGTTGATATAGTTAAAGGCCCATATTATGGAGATAAAAGAAATGATTTTTGTAGTGTAAAATATGGAATAGAACTTGCAAAGAAAAAGAAATAAATAATATATTGTTATGTTTAAATACATTTAAGTACCTATAATGTAAATATATTAAAATTTACAAATGAAAAAATGTTGTCGATGGTAAATAATATATAATAATTTAACTATCGACAACATATTCGAAAATGGCTATATATATTAATTTATAAATTTAGTTAGTAAAACAACATAAAGAATAATTAAATTATATTTTAAAAAAATAAAATATTTTGTATAATGATAATGTATTAGGAGCTATATGATATGAAAAGTAAATTTAAAATCATATTAATTTCATTTTTTGTAATAATGATTATTTTATTTATACTTTCTATTTTTATATATAATAGGCTAAAACCCTTATTAGGTATAAAATATAATAAAACACAAGTTATTACTAAATATAAAGAAGATAAAACTTTATTTATAAAGTCAGTTGATGAAATAATAATATGTGATAAAAATCTTTATTTTAATAAATTTAATTCTGGGATAACTATAGGTAATAATTATTCTAAGAATTCAAAGTTATTTGAAAATTTAAGTAATGAAGAACTTGATAAATATGAAAATACTCTGAAAGTGATAAATGATCCAATGATAAAAAGTATTATAAAAATTGAAAATAATATAGAATTCTCTATCTCATCCCCATATGGTTTAGATCAATATATAGTATATTTACAAGATGAAAAAAGTTACAAGTTTGGCAGAAAAATTATAAATAAATACAAAATTGATAAATATTGGTATTATATAGAAGCTGAAAAGTAAATGACATAATATCATCAATAAAAATGACTTTAGTGGGTATTATTTGTTATTTTATATAATTTTATAAAAATTTGTTAAAAATAGTATTAACATACATAATTTTAAAAAGACATTTTATTGAAAGAAATGTCTTTTTATATTAAGTAAGTAGGAGGAATTATGATAGATTTTATAATAAAATATTGGGTTGAGATACTAATGACTTCTATAACTTCCGGTATAATATATATATTTACACAATATATAAGCTTAAAAAATGGAATGAAAGCCCTTTTAAGAAATGAAATAGTAAGAATATATGATAAACATGAAGAATTAGGATATTGTCCTAGCTATATGAAAGAAAATATAAAAGAAATGTATGAAAATTATCATAAGTTAGGTGGTAACGGAATGATTACTAAGATGGTTGAAAAATTATATGAATTACCAAATGCAAAGGAGGATGATGTAATTTGAGAGAAAAAGTAATATCACAGTTGATTAACTTACTTAAAGTAAAATCAATGGTAACGCTACTTACATTTGTAGCGTTCTTCTATTTATCTATAACAGAAAAAATAGGAAAAGATAATTTTATGCTTATAGTTGGCATGATAGCAACTTACTTTTTTAATAAAGATAGTATTGAAAAAAAAGAACAGGGTAGTGATGAAATATATGATAAAACTTACGAGGTAATAGACAATGAGTAAAATAACTAATTTAATATTTAAAAATGCTACTCATTATGTTACATCAGGTTTTGGTAATAGAAAAATAATGAATACTAAAGGTGGCTATACCAGTTCTTTCCATAATGGTACTGATTATGGAACAAACAGTGTTAAATTACCACAATATGCTATAGAAAATGGAATAATTTTAAGTTGTGGCACTGATAAATTAGGTGGTAAGTTTGTTTGGGTAAAGTACCCTAGAATTAATGTTAAAATGCTTCATTACCATTTATCGAGTGTTAATTGTAAAGCGGGTCAGGTAGTGGCAAAGGGAACATTACTTGGATGTACTGGTATGAGTGGTAAAGCAACAGGAATACATTTGCATCTATCGATAGTTGATTTATCTACTGGTCAATATATAAATCCTGAAACTTATTCTTACAATGAATCAAATATAACAAATTCTGATAAATCGTTTTTTAATGGGAAACTTTGCTTTAAACGCGGAGATGTTCATGAAAATATAGGGAAAATATGTTACTTCTTTGCAGAGTACTTTTATGGTTATTTTTATTCTAATAAAGCTGCTGCTCATAAAGTATTAGATGGTAATTTATTTGGCCCATATCTCGAAAAATGGGTGATAGAGTTTCAAAAAAGAGCGAAAGTTGATGGTAGATATGATGATGAAATAGATGGCAAATTCGGCCCGAAGTCATTGAAGGCTTTAGTAAGCTATGGATTTATATATTAAAAGAATTTAGTTTTGAACTAAGTTCTTTTTTGTATTTATGTTCATAAATTAATTGTAATGTTAAATAGAAATTGTTATTTATAATATATATCAAATAATTTCTTAAATTTCTTAATTCCAGTTGACAATAATATTTAGGTATAATATTATTATGTTAATAATACATTTTGTATAATACTGCATACTTTAAAACTAGTGAAGGGACAGAAAATAAAATGGCAAATACAAAAAATAACAAAGAGAAAAAGATAAAACTCTTAATGTGTTTATTATTTATTTTAACGATTTTTAGTTTTTTTGGAGCCTTTGTTTTGTGGGGAATTATTAGCGAAAGACCGGAAAATACCGGGGGCTTCTTTTTTACTTCTACAACTTTTGTATGTTGGTTATGGTTACCAATCCCAATTTTGTCAATTATACTTGGATATAAATATAAAAAGATGGGAATTAAATGTACTAGAAACATAGTCTCTGGTTATATCATTAGTGTATTACTTATATTGTATGGATCTTTTTGTTTAATTAACTTTAGTGATTCAAAAGATTATAGTGAAATAAATTCTTATAAAGAAATAATTAATGCTTCATTACCTAGTAATGGGAAATTGGAACTATTTAAGTGGGATTATAATTCAGATGATAATAAAACTAACTGCAAAACTATATATATTAATTATTCTAATGAGGATACAGAAAAGTTAGAGGAAAATATTAAATTAAATGATACTTGGGTATTAAGTATCGAAATTGAAGAAAAACTTAAATTTTTAGTATCAGATTATATAACTGGGAAAAATATATATTTTTCCATTTACAATAAAACATTAAACGAATATAACTCTTTGCCCATTAGCTCCGGTAATTATAAAATATATACAATGATGTATGATGCTTCTAAAAAGTTACTTCAAATAGATGAATTTAATTATAATTATAAATAGAATGAAAAATGTATGTATATGTTTAAATAGTAAAAAATATGATTGCTAAATTATATTTTTTACTATTTTTTGTATTAGAAAAATCTAATTTACTTTTATGTTAGAAACATATATAATAATCAGAAAAAAAGGGAGACAATGCCTTTATAGTAGTAAATTATAATAATTTAAAGTATAAGGGTTAGATATTTAGCAGTACATCTAAACACTTTTACTAATGCAGTAAATTGTTGTGGCATTGATGGGGTGTGCTGCTATGATTAGTGGGTTTTGGTTTTTATATGTTTTTGGAAATTTAAATCCTGAATGTGGTTTTATAATCCCATCCGGGATTTTTTTATACCTTTTTATCTTTCTAGGGCACCGCCTTTTCTATTGAAATAAACGAATAGAAAGGAAGGTAAATTAATTATCCTAAAAGAAGGAAAAGTAAAGATAATCCTTATACATTAGAGTATATAGACGGTAAGGATAACTTTAGAATTTTATTTAAAGATGGCAGTGGAGTTTTAAGAATGGTAGAAGTTAGTGAAGAAATTTTTAATGCAATGGATAGATTTGAACTTGATGATATACGTGAAATGAATGAATTTGATCGCCATATTGAACACTCTGAAATATATGGTAATAATCTTGAAAGGAGAGTATTGAACAAGTCTATTGGATTAGAAGATTATGTTATTCAAAAATCTACTTTTGAAGATTTAAAAAATGCAATAAATTTATTGCCAGACATACAAAGAGGGAGGATTAAAAAGTATTATTTTGAGGATAAGACACAACAGCAAATCGCTGATGAAGAAAATGTTGATATTAGATCAATTCAATATACTTTAAAGATTGCATTAAAAAAATTAAAACAAATTTTAAAATAAGACTTCGTAAAAATTCTTATTAGTGAGGAAACAGGTGAAAGGATATTATTTCCTTTTACCTGTTTTTTGTTACAGGTTGGTCTTTGACAATTTAGTAGTGTTAAAAATCACCGATATGTTAACACTTAAAAAATGCTAGGTAGTCAATCCCTATTGGCAAGGGAGTTGTGGGTAAACTAAAACCCTCATTAATTACAATATAAAAATAAAAGAAAGGAAATTTTGTAATGAAAAATTTTAATATAAAAGTTAAATTATGTAAGAATTTTAATTTTAAAGTAATAGCTAATGATGAGCTAGCAGCCATTAATATGGTAAAAGACATAATCGAAAATAATGTTATTTTAAATATTAATAATAGTAATAATATAAAATATAAACTTCAAAAAGAAGAACTAGGATCAAAGAAGAAAGAAAATTTATCTATTCCGTTTATTAAGGTGAATGCATGAAAGATTATTTAGTTAATATTAAATGTATTCAAAGTACTAGCATGATCATAAAAGCCATTAATAAAAAAGATGCTTTAAATAAAGTTAATGATGTATTAAATAATATAAATTTATCTAATAAAATATTTGATAATGAACCTTTTTTTAAATATAAAGCTACGAGAAATAAAATTAACAAAAAGTTAAGGATGCAAAATTAAAATGTTAAACCTTTTTTAAATTACACTTAAAATCTCTAAAAATTAAATTAGTTATACCTTGTTGTTTCCTTATAAAATAAGTGTTAAAATAGGTTAATAAGGTTTATTTAGTGTTATTTAGTGTTGATATGCAAATTTGTGGCCGAAGGGCATATTTTAGGTGTATCGACACGTGTCAGCCAAATTGTTAATTTTTAAGAATACGAATTTTTTAGGCTGATAGTGGTCATAGTAAGGAGGACGTTATGTTTGATTTAGTATCAAAATTTAAGCCATCTGGAGATCAACCTGAGGCTATAAAAGAGCTTTCTGATGGAATTAAAAAAGGTAAGAAATACCAGGTTTTACTAGGAGCTACGGGGACTGGAAAGACTTTTACAATTGCTAATGTAATTAAAGAAGTTAACAAGCCAACACTAGTGCTTGCACATAATAAAACACTTGCAGGCCAGTTGTATTCTGAACTTAAGGAAATATTTCCAAATAATCAGGTTTGCTATTTTGTATCGTACTATGATTACTATCAACCTGAGGCTTATGTTCCTTCAAGTGATACCTATATAGAGAAAGATTCTTCAATAAATGATGAAATAGATGAATTAAGACATTACGCTACATCATCTCTTATAAATACTAAAGATGTAATTGTTGTTGCATCTGTTTCTTGCATATATGGTATCGGTGATAAAGAAGAGTATGAAAACCATATGCTTACTTTAAAAGTTGGACAAGAAATAGATAGAAATGCTGTATTATCTAAGTTAGTTGATATGATGTATGAAAGAAATAATATTGATTTAGTTAGGGGTACTTTTAGAGCTAAAGGTGATGTTATAGAAGTAATTCCAGTTTACGAAAAATCTCATGGAATTAGAGTTGAGTTATTTGGTGATGAGATAGATAGAATATCGGAGTTTGATGTATTAACAGGAGTTGTTACAGGTGATAAAAAGTTTGTATCTATTATGCCAGCTTCCCACTTTGTAACAAGTGAAGAAAAATTAAAAAAAGCAATTGTTAATATTAAAGAAGAATTAAATGATAGATTAAAATATTTTAAAGATAATGGTAAGTTACTAGAAGCTGAACGCCTGGAAGGAAGGTGTAAGTATGACTTGGAAATGCTTGCAGAAACAGGTTTTTGTTCTGGAGTAGAAAATTATTCTAGACATTTAGCCTTAAAACCAGAGGGAGCAACACCTACATGTCTTTTAGACTTTTTCCCTGATGATTTTTTAATGGTAGTAGATGAATCACACGTAACATTACCACAAGTAAAAGCAATGTACAATGGTGATAGAAACAGAAAACAGATGCTTGTCGATTATGGATTTAGATTACCTAGTGCGTTAGATAATAGACCACTTAGATATGAAGAATTTGAGGAGAAGATAAATCAAGTTATATATGTTTCTGCGACACCAGGAGATGAAGAATTAGAAAAAGTTCATAATGTTGTAACAGAACAAATAATTCGCCCAACAGGTCTTTTGGATCCTTTAATAGAGGTTAGAAAATCAAGTAATCAAGTTGATGATTTAATAGAAGAAATACAAAAACAAATAGATAAAGGTGATAGAACTTTAATTACTACACTTACTATTCGTATGGCAGAAGAATTAACCTCTTATTTAAAAAATTTAAATATTAAGGTGGCTTATCTTCATAGCGAGGTAAAAACTTTAGAAAGACTTAAGATAATACATGATTTAAGAGAAGGAAAGTATGATGTTTTAGTAGGCATAAACTTACTTCGTGAAGGGCTTGATATACCAGAAGTTAGTTTAGTTGCGATACTTGATGCAGATAAACAAGGCTTTTTAAGAAGCCATCGTAGTCTTATTCAAACAATAGGTAGATGTGCGAGAAATGCCGATGGAAGAGTAATCATGTATGGAGATATCGTAAGTGAAGCAATGAAAACTGCAATAGACGAAACCGCAAGACGACGCGCAATACAAATTAAATATAATGAAGAGCACGGAATAATTCCTCAAACCATAAAGAAAAAGATAATGGATGTTGTAAGTGTATCTGATGAAGAACCTAAAGATAAGAAAAAACGTAAACGAGAAGAAATTCATAATGATAAACTTATTAATCAGTTAGAAGAAGAAATGCAAAAAGCTGCAAAAGAATTAGACTTTGAACGTGCTATGGAATTACGTGATATTATATTTGAAATGAAAGTTAATTAAAAAATTCAAATTTACTAAAATCATTTAAAAATTAAAATAATAATACAAAAAAGGGAATTTTGCTTAGCAATTTTTCTTTTTTTGTACTTTAAAAACTATAAAAAAGCCATTTTGGTAATTTGCACACCTTAAAAATAAATGTTAGTATGCAAATGAAAGGAGATTTCTTATGACAAATATAAAAAATATAATGAACGTATTTTTGAAAATATTAAACATACTGATGAGTATGGTAATGAATATTGGGAAGCAAGGGAATTACAAAAGGTATTAGAATATAAAGAATGGAGAAATTTGAGGGTGTTATTGAAAAGGCAAAACAAGCTTGTGATAATAGTAATATGTTTGTATCGCACCATTTTGTCGGCACCGACAAAATGGTTAAAACAGGTGATTCTACAAGGAAAATAAAGGATTATAACTTGCTATCTTATTGTACAAAATGGAGATCCTAGAAAGGACGTAATCGCCCTTGGACAAACATATTTTGCAATTCAAACAAGAAAGTAGGAATTAACAGAGTTAGAATATGAAAATTTAAGTGAAGAAAAAAAGACTATATCAACGTGGCAGAATTAGGAAGGAAAACTATACGTTAAATATTACTGCTAAGAAAGCTGGTGTTAAAAATTTTGATAAATTTCACAATGCTGGCTATAAAGGTTTGTATGGAGGAGAAACTGCCGATGATATTGCTAAAAGAAAAAAATTAAGATACAGAGAAGATATTTTAGATAATATGGGTAGTGATGAGTTAGCAGCAAATCTTTTTAGAGCTTCTCTAGCTAACCAAAAGTTAAATAATGAAAAAATAAAAGGAGAGAAAAATTCTTGTGATGCCCATTATGAGGTTGGAAAAGCAGCAAGAAATACTATTACTAAAGTAGGTGGTATTACCAGAAAATTTACCTATACCTGAAAAATCAATAAAAAAATTAAAAAAAGAGGAAAAAGTAAGTTATATAGAGAAAAAGTAGAGGTGAAATCTTATTCATCCCTACTTTTTATGTTTTTACAATACCATATTACATCTTTTTTTTGGGTATCATTTAATTTGTTAAAATCTTGAACTAATTCATCACTAAAATTAGTTCTTTTTAAATTTAATGGTGTACTATTATTGGTTCTATCTAGCAAATAATCTACTGATGTATCTAAAAAATCGGCTAATTTTATAAGCGTATCTGCACTAGGTAAAGCTTTTCCACTTTCGTATGCACTAATTGTTTCTTGTGATACTTCTGCTGCGATAGATAATCTTATCTGAGTGATTTTCTTTTTTTGACGCAATTCTTTTAAATTCTTCATAATACTACTTCTTTCTATATTTCTAGATTAATTTTATAAAAAGTATTTGTATTTTATAGATATATAGTTTATAATAAATATAAATACAGATTATATTTTATTATATGCAGTATCTTAATAATTATTCTGTAAATCTAATGAAAGGAGTAGGTGATGTGAAGGAAGAAAATTTATTAATTGATACAAAACCAAGCGCAGTAATATTACTACCTCATTTTATTTTGATGTTATTTTTAGTTGGCTTCTTCACGATATGGAAACCTTTGTTCAGTCTAATAAGTACAAATATTAGGGTTACGACAAAAAGAATCACAGCAAAAAAAGGAATAGTTAATGTTGAATGTATGGATAGTCCGTTAAAGAAAATAACTTCTGTTAAAACATCTCAAAGTTTGTTTGGAAAAATATTTAATTATGGAAGTATTTATATTAGTGTAATGGATTCTATGTATGTATTTGATTATATTTCGGATGTAGAAAAAATAAAAAATTTAATAATGGAAAATATAAATTAAGGAGTAAATTAAAATGAAACAGTGTAAATATTGTAAAAGTATGATAGATAAAAAGGCAAAAATTTGTCCAAAATGCAACAAAAAGCAAGGAGCACCGGGTTGCTTAATTGCAATAATTATTTTTGCAGTTTTAATAATATTAATAGCATTAGCATCTGGTGGTTCAAATGATGATTCAGGTAATTCATCAACTAATTCTAAAAATACAACTCAAACAAAAGGAAAATTTTCTTTAATAGAAGATTATAAATCAGATGAAAGTAATAATTATTTTTATTACATAGAAGGGAAAATACAAAATAATAAAGATAAGGATTTTTCTTATGTACAAGTGACATTTACCACCTATGATAGCGAAGGTAATACTATAGGTACTTGTATTGATAATAATAGTGGATTAAATGCTAACGGAACATGGAAATTTAAAGCAATCTGTTCTGAAGGTGTTAATGAAATAGATCGTTATGAATTAAAAGAAATAACAGGTTGGTAAAATTAAAAATGGTTATATTTATATAACTGTTTTTTTAATTTGTACATCTTTACTGATGATAATATAAAAATATAGTGCATTTGTTCGTAAAAATGAAAATTTTATAGAATTATATGATATAATATAAATTATAATTTTATCGCTATAAATAGAAAAATATATTATGTAAAAGATACATTTTTATTTTTAAATGAATTAGTTAGTTAGAAAGTGTTGAAATATTTAAATTATAATATAAGATGGGAGGTTAAAAATAATGAAGAACAATATTGAAAATAATAATTTTTTGATTTATGAAAATGATGATGACATAAAAGTAGAAGTTATTTTACAAAATGAAAATGTTGGATGACACGAGAACAAATTGGTAAATTATATAATAAAGCTAAATCTACAATAAATGAACATATTAAAAACATATATGAAGAAAAAGAACTTTTAGAAGTTAATACTATGAGAAAATTCGAAAATTCCCAATTTTCTACAAAACCTACAAACTTTTATAATCTTGAATTGATTATTGCTGTAGGTTTTCGAGTTAAATCGAGCAATGGAACTAAATTTAGAATATGGGTGAATGAAAAATTAAAAGAATTAGATAAAAATAATTAGTTTTATTTTAGAACGAAGCTTATGAAAAAAAATCTGATTGCCAATATATAAAATTAGTATAAATAACCAAAAATTAACTATTAATATTAAATAAATTTATGTTAAAATAATAAATCAAAAGGTGTGATGTATTATGGATAAAATAATAGTAAAAGGTGCTAGAGAAAATAATTTAAAGAATGTAAATATAGAAATACCAAAAGATAAGTTAACGGTAATGACTGGTGTTTCTGGTAGTGGTAAATCTTCTCTTGCTTTTGATACTATCTACGCAGAAGGTCAAAGAAGATATGTTGAATCTTTAAGTGCGTATGCAAGGCAATTTTTAGGTGGAGCTTCAAAACCAGATGTTGATTCTATAGAAGGACTTTCTCCATCTATTTCAATAGATCAAAAAACTACTAATAATAACCCAAGGTCAACGGTTGGAACAGTAACTGAAATATATGATTACTTTAGACTTTTATTTGCAAGAATTGGTGTGCCATATTGTCCTAATCATAATATTCCAATATCAAGTCAATCTATTGAAGAAATGACAACGCAGATAATGAATGAAGAAGATGGTACAAAACTTATTATTATGTCGCCTGTAGCATATGGTGAAAAAGGTACGTTTAAAGATTTACTTGATAATTTAAGAAAAGATGGTTATGTAAGAGTTAAAATAGATGATGAAACAAAGGATTTAAGTGAAGATATCATTTTAGAAAAAAGCAAAAAACACAACATTTTAGTTGTGATAGATAGAGTTATAAAAAAAGCGGAGGCAAGAAGTAGAATATACGAAGCAATAGAACTTGCATGTAAACTATCAAGGGGTAAAGCAGTAGTTGAAATACCTGGAAGAGATGAAATAGTAATGAGTGAATCATTTGCGTGCCCTCACTGTGACTTTTCTTTAGAAGAATTAGAACCTAGAATGTTTTCATTTAATGCACCATATGGATCGTGTCCAGATTGTAAAGGACTAGGTTTTAAACAAAAAATTAGTGAGCAATTAATCATTCCTAATAAAGAAAAAACTTTAAGAAGGGGCGGAATAGAACCACTTGCTGGTATGGATGATCAAAATATATATATTAAAAAACTAGAAATAGTTTGTGATAAATATGGCATTGACATGAATAAAAAGATGAAGGATTTAACAAAAAAAGAATTGGATATCATATTAAACGGAACAAAAGAGCCTATAGAGTTTAAATTTAAAACTAGAAGTGGTAATGAAATGAATAGTTATGAACCTTATGAGGGAATATTAAATAACTTAGAGCGAAGATACTTTGAAACTAATAGTGAGTTTATAAGAGAATGGCTTGGTAAGTACATGGTAGAACTTACATGTCCTACGTGTAATGGTAAAAGACTAAAACCAAGTGTATTATCTGTTTTAATAAACAAGAAAAACATAATTGATCTAACAGATATGAACATTGATAAACTATATGATTTTTTTGACAAACTTAAATTAAGTAAAGAAAAAGAAGAAATAGCAAGATTATTAATTAAGGAAATAAAATCAAGGTTAGAGTTTTTACATAACGTTGGATTAGGTTATCTAACTTTATCTCGTAGTGCGGGAACTTTATCAGGTGGTGAGGCTCAGAGAATAAGACTTGCAACGCAAATAGGTTCACAGTTAACAGGTGTTTTATACGTTCTTGATGAACCTTCTATTGGACTTCATCAAAGAGATAATCAAAGACTTATTGATTCTTTACTAAAGATGAGGGATTTGGGCAATACTTTAGTTGTTGTAGAACATGATACTGATACGATGCTTCAAGCAGACTATTTAGTAGATGTAGGGCCTGGTGCAGGTGATCATGGCGGAGAGATTGTAGCTTGTGGAACGCCCCAGGAAGTTATGCAAAATACTAATAGTTTAACGGGGGATTATTTAAGTGGAAGAAAAGAAATAGAAGTACCTAAAAAACGTAGAAAAGGTAACGGTAAATTTATTGAGATAAAGGGAGCAAAAGAAAATAATTTAAAGAACATAAACGTTAAGTTTCCTTTAGGTAAATTGGTTTTAGTAACCGGAGTATCAGGTTCAGGTAAAAGTAGTTTAATAAACCAAATACTATATAAAGCTTTAGCGCTAAACGTATATGGTTCTAAAGTTATACCCGGTAAACATAGAAGTATTAAAGGATTAGAAAACGTTGATAAAGTAATAGACATAACACAAGATCCAATAGGTAGAACACCTCGTAGTAACCCCGCAACTTATGTTGGTGTGTTTGATGACATAAGAGATGTGTTTACAAATACTAAAGAAGCTAAAATAAGAGGTTACGAAAAAGGGAGGTTTTCGTTTAATGTTAAAGGTGGAAGATGCGAGGCTTGTTGGGGAGATGGAGTTAAGAAAATTTCAATGAACTTCTTACCAGATGTATATGTTCCATGTGAAGTATGTGGTGGAACACGTTTTAATAAAGAAACACTAGAAGTAAAATACAAGGGTAAAACCATTTATGATGTGCTTCAAATGAGAGTAGAAGAAGCTTTAGAATTTTTTGAAAATCATCCTAAGATAAAAAGAAAACTTCAAGTATTAATGGATGTTGGATTAGGCTATATAAAACTTGGCCAAAGTGCGCCTACATTATCAGGTGGAGAAGCATCACGAGTTAAACTTGCTAAAGAATTACAAAAAAAACCTACTGGTAAGAGTATGTTCATATTAGATGAACCAACTACTGGTCTTCATAGCCATGATATTAAAAGATTATTAGTTATTTTAAATAGAATAGTTGATAACGGAGATACCGTAATTGTAATTGAACATAACCTTGATGTTATAAAAGTTGCAGATCACATAATTGATCTTGGACCAGAAGGAGGAGATGGCGGTGGAACCATAGTTTGTGAAGGAACTCCAGAAAAAGTAGCTAAATGCGATAAATCATATACTGGACAATATTTAAAAAAGTTATTAAAATGACCAAAACTTAGGGGAATTTTGGTAGAAGTAGATAATAATAAAGTAGAGATAAATATAATCTTTACTTTATTTTTTTATAATTTATTTATGATTTTCACATTAACTTTTATAACTTTGAAAATGATAAAATAGTTTTTGAAAGGAGCTGTTATTATGACACAATTTATAAATGTTTCTTGGTCCAAAACAAAGAAAAACGTTGAACAAACAATTGCTAAATACGTATACTATAATTTATCAGTTGATAATAGTTCCACTTCAAATATTGGAGAAACATTTTTGTTAGAAGAACTTGACTCTAATGTTCTTGATACCACTTACATAAAATTAGATTTTTTAGAAACAAAAAAACGGGTTGATTTTATTAATTATGTTAGGTTTTCTTTTAATAAGCTTACGACAGAAGAAAGAAAAATAATATACTGGACATATCTTGATAAAGAAAATAATTATGATGATAGATTTATTGCTAATAATCTTGGCTTTTCTCTTGGATATTATTATATAAAAAAGAAAGAAACCCTAATAAGGTTTGCATATTCTCTAGGGGTAGAAGTAACAGATGATAAATAGACTAAGAAAAATATATCCAGATTATTTGATACTTATCAAGATATTTGATAAGTTTTTTGATGCTCAAACAAATGATCCAGTGAGCCCTGAAAGATTGAAAAAGTCATATATTATAATAAATGAGAATTCATATGAAGTACATAAAAAGATATCGTCTTTAAATTAATTTTAAATGTTTTTTTTGACGAAAAAAAGTTTATGTAAATTATTACTGTTATGATATAATTATTATGGTGATAAAATGAAAGTAATCATAGTGGATAATAAAAGGAAAAAGAGTGGTAAAGAAATAGAGTATAGACTAAATTTATTTTTAGAGTGGCTTATATATATGTTTGGATATGCGCTTATTTTGCTAATTACATCCAACTTATTTAGATCTTTATATGTAGAAAACTTTATATATGGCTTTTTAGCGTCAATAATAATATATTTTCTAAATAAGACGATAAAGCCAATTTTAGTAACAATATCATTACCTCTTATTGGCATGTCGCTTGGTTTATTTTACTTTGTTATAAATGTGGTAATATTACTACTCGTCAATTTGATACTAGGGAAACATTTTTATTTAACAGGATTTTTATCCCCAATAATTGTATCAATTTTTATCAGCATAATGAATGTTATAATGGAAAACTTAATAATAAAACCATTAATAGAGAGGTGTAAAAAATAATATGAATCCAATTGCTATAAACGTAGGGCCACTAACAATAACGTGGTATTCAATATGTATTTTATTAGGAATTATTTTAGCGGGGGTAGTAATTAATAAGGAAGCAAAGAAGTATAACATACCTACCAGCTTTGTCACCAACCTAGTATTTTGGTGTGTTGTTTTTGGACTTTTAGGAGCAAGGGTATATTATGTATTATTTAATTTGGATTATTATACCTCATCTCCTCTTGAAATAATAAAAATATGGAATGGAGGTCTTGCTATTCATGGTGGCATGATAGCAGGTATAATAACTCTGATAGTTTATTGTAAAAAGTATGGTGTTAATATCTTAAAAATGACTGATGTTGCTGTTCCAGGGCTTATTCTAGCACAAGGAATAGGAAGATGGGGAAACTTCTTTAATAGTGAAGCTCATGGCGGTATTGTTACAAAAACCTTCTTAGAAAATTTACATTTACCTGATTTTATTATTAATGGCATGTATATTGGTGGACACTACTATCATCCCACGTTTTTATATGAATCAATATTTTGTATAATTGGGTTTTTTGTATTATTTGGCTTTAGAAGCTTTAAGAATACAAAATTAGGCAATACTACCGCGGTTTACTTAATCTGGTATGGTATATTAAGATTCTTTATCGAATCACTTAGAACCGATAGTTTAATGTTGGGTAGTTTAAAGATGGCTCAAATTGTATCAATTGTTATGATAATATTAGGTTTTGTGATATTTATAATAACTAAATTAAAATGTAAAAACTATGATGAAGTAGGAGCTAAAGAATATGAAATTAAATGCTAACTATGATGTTATTATAATAGGTGCGGGGCCAGCCGGTATGACTGCGGCAATTTATCTTAAAAGATCAGGTATAAATCCTCTTATTCTAGAAAAAAGTGCACCTGGTGGAACTTTAAACAAAACCTATAAAATAGAAAATTATCCAGGATACGTTGATAAAGATGGTACTACGCTTGCTTTTAGAATGTATAGTCAAATAGAAGAGCTAGGAATAGATTTAAAAGTTGAAACAGTAAAAAACATTGAAAAAGAAAACAATATATACAAAGTAATAACTGATAATAATAAATATCAAACTAAATATATTTTAATATCAACTGGTAAAATACCAAAAAAACTAGATATTAAAGATGCAGAAAAATTTGAAGGTAAAGGTATATCTTATTGTGCAGTATGTGATGGCGCATTATATAAGGGCAAAGATGTAGTCATAGTAGGTGGAGGGAATTCAGCGATGGAAGCAGCATCTTACATGAGTAATATTGCAAATAAAGTGTATATAGTTAATAGAACTTCAATTTTAAGAGCTGATAAAAAGGAACAAGATGATGTTATTAAACAACCTAATATAGAAGTAATTTTCAATAGTAATGTTGTGGAAATTTTAACAAAGGATAATGAGATAACCGGCGTTAAATTAGATTGTGGAAAAGAACTAGTAGTTAATGGTATTTTCGTTTGTATAGGTCAAGATTCTAATCAAGCATATTATCAAAACCTAAATATTAAAACTGATGAAGCTGGGATTATCGTGGATAAAAACATGAAGACAAGTAGCGATAATGTATATGCCTGCGGAGATGCTATTAGTAAAGAATTATATCAGGTTGTTACTGCAACAAGTGAAGGAGCTATTGCAGCAACTAGCATAATAAGAAGTATAAAGAAAAATAATTAATAAGTATATAAAAAAAGTTATTATCTAGTTAATTCTCGATTAATAACTTTTTTATTTTCTGTACTACTTTTTTATTAATTGATTTAACCCAGTCTATTACGTCATCATTATATGTTGATTCTAAATCAACCCATTTTACATCTTTGTTTTCATCTTCCTGTATTCTTATTTTTTTCATGTCTTTATCAGGACAAGTTAGTAAGTACATAACATCGAAATGAGTGTGGGCCGAAACGTACTTTCCTTTTCTTACGTGCCCTTTAGCTGGTAAGCATTGAATTGCAAAGATATCGTTTACTAATGGTTTTACTTTTAATCTTGTTTCTTCGTAAACTTCTTTGATTGCAACATGTAATAAATCATTATCACCATCTGCGTGTCCACCTGGAAATATGTATCCCTCATAAATATTATGGTAAAGCAATATTGCTTTTGATAAACTCTCATTAACTACGAAGGCTGAAGAAGTTATATGACCGATAGTATTCTTTCTTGTTAAAGTGTTTTTAAAGTTCTTTAAAAAGGTAATCCAATTTTTTTTATCCTTGTTTTCCTGTTCGTTGAATGGAATATAATTTTGTATTTCTTTTTTTATGTTCATAATTTTTAATCCTTATTATTATTTTATTCTTTTTTTTAATTTCTTTAATAAAATTTGGTGCTTTGCTTGATTCTTTATCAATAAAATTTTTATATGTATTGTTAACTAAGTTACACTTGCTTAATTCTTCAAGATATTTAATATCTACTTGATTCTCAAATGAAAAATCAAAAAGATTTAACATATCGTAAAAATTTTGTTTTTCTACATTGGAAAATTTTCCTGCTTCAATTAATTGTAAAATATATATATCTTCTGGAATATCAATTATTCTTTCCATTGTTAAATGACGATTATTATGCAAATAAGCTTTATATTGATTTCTAGTTAATAATAAATATCTAAGTTTGTTTCCATAATCTATTTTAAAAACAGTTTGGTTTATAAACTCACTGTGGCATAGTTTATCTATTAATTTATGTTTTTCTTCTTTTGTTAACTCTGATTCTTTTTCTAATTGGTATCTTTGATACGCTCCTTCATCGGTAAAAAATACCTCATTAGGTTTAAAAATTTTTTTCTCAGCTAAACTTTGGTAGTCTTCGAAAAAAGCTGGTTAAAGTATGGGTCAGTATAAATTTCAGTTGCAATAATCCATTTTTCTTCATTTATTTTATCCATCAGTTCTTTTTTATAGTCATATATTTCTTTGGCATTGGGCATAACTTTATAAATTTCTACTTTATCTTTGTTTTTATTATATATATACATACTAATTTATTCTCCTTTTTTGTATTTAAATAAGACAGAAGGTCTAAATCCTCCTCTTTTAACTGATTTATTGGTTGCTACAACTTTGTTTGCGATAACTCTTCTAAATGCTGAATTAATTAATTTTTTACCCAATCTTTTATTTAAATAGTAATTAGATAGTATAACTGCTCCCTTTTATTAGAAAAATCAATTATATAATAAACTCTTATAAAAAACACCTGGATATGTTGAAAAAGGAAACTTTATTTGATATAATCTTAATGATAAGGAAAGTGATAGTATGACATTTTCAAGTAAGATAAAAAAAGAAGTAAGTACAACGGAATGTACCAGAGCTGAATACTTATCAGAATTATCTGGTATCATTAGAACAAGTGCCGAAATAAAAATATATAATATTAAAATTCAAACTGAAAATAAATTTGTTGCAAACAGAATATTTGGTTTATTTAAAATTTTATATGATATAAATTTAAACATTTCTTTAAGAAAAAACTATAATTTTAAAAAGAACGAAATATATGTTTTAGAACTAAAGAAAGATACTTTGAAGGTCCTTCATGATTTAGGAATAGTTAACGATAAAAATCAATTACTTAGAATACCAAGTGAGTCATTATTATCCGATGAAGAATTAAGAAGAGCGTATTTGAGAGGGGTGTTCATGGTATCTGGTAGTTTAAATGATCCTAAAACGTCCAGATATCATTTGGAGTTTCTTATAAACGACACTGAATATGCGAATTTTTTAAATAGTCTTCTAAGGGAAAATAATTTAAATAGTAAGATATTACACCGAAAAAAAGGTTACATGATATACATTAAAGAAGCCGAAAAGATAAGTGACTTTTTAAGATTGATAAGAGCGTATAACGGTGTTATGTACTATGAAGAAATAAGGGTTTATAGGGAAAAAATAAACATGACCAACCGTCTTAATAATTGTGAACAAGCTAACGTTGAAAAGATGGTTGCAACATCTAATAAATTAATATCAGAAATTAATTTTATTAAAGAAAAAAACATGTATGATTTACTTGATGAAAAAGTAAAACAAAGCGCTGAATATAGGGTTAGATACCCAGAAACATCCCTTTTGGAGTTAAGTAAAATAATGACCTTAGAAACTGGTTCAAATATAAGTAAATCATGTCTAAATCATAGATTCAGAAAAATAAAAGAATTTGCGGATAAAATAAGAAGGCAAAATTAATCCAATAAACACTTTTAAAAATACCTTTTTTTTGATAGAATGGTATTGTTAAATTAATAATAGAGAAGTAGCAGAAAGAAGTGAGGCAAATGGGAAAAACAATAGCTTTAGTAAATCAAAAAGGTGGTGTTGGTAAAACTACCACTAGCATCAACTTAGCCGCTTCATTAGGAGTCCAAAATAAAAAGGTTTTACTAATAGATTTAGATCCTCAAGGAAATGCATCAACTGGTGTAGGAATAAATAAGGGGGATGTGGATAAAAGCATTTATGATTTATTACTAGGAAGATGCACTGTTAATCAAGCAGTTGTAAGAACAAATTTTAAAAATTTAAGTATTATTCCTGCAACAATAAACTTAGCAGGTGCTGATATAGAGTTAATAGAAAAAGCAAAACAAGATCCTAATTTTCAAAAAAATATGCAACTTAGGATAGCGTTATCGCCAATAGTAGAAGAGTATGATTTTATAATAATTGATTGTCCACCATCACTTGGACTTTTAACAACTAATGCGCTTACTGCTGCTAACTCTGTTTTGATTCCTGTTCAATGTGAGTTTTTTGCGTTAGAAGGAATTATGCAACTTTTAAATTCAATTATGTTAGCACAAAAAAAGCTAAATCCTGGATTAGAAATAGAAGGTGTTTTACTTACTATGTTAGATTCTAGAACTAACCTAGGATTAGAAGTTGTAGAAGAAATAAGAGGATTTTTTAAGGAAAGAGTATATAATACTTTGATTCCTAGATTAATAAGATTAACCGAAGCACCATCTCATGGTAAACCAATCGTAGCATATGATCCTATGAGTCGCGGTACTGAAGCATACCTTAATTTAGCAAAGGAGGTAATTGAACAAAATGAAAGAAGAGAACAATAAAAGAAGAGCACTTGGAATGGGGCTTGAACAATTATTTAATTCTGAAATGCTAGATCTTGATCAAGTTGAAGAAAAAATAGTTAATGAAACGCCAAAGGATGAAATAGTGGAAATTAATTTAAGTGAATTAATGAGTAACCCATACCAACCTAGAAAGGTATTTGATGAGGAAGCTTTAAAAGAACTTTCACTTTCTATTAAAGAACATGGTGTATTTCAACCAATAATAGTAAAAAAAAGTGTTAAAGGTTATAATATCATAGCTGGAGAAAGAAGAGCAAAGGCATCAGAATTAGCGGGCCTTACTAAAATACCAGCAATTATAAGGGATTTTACGGACGATGAAATGATGCAAGTTGCTTTACTTGAAAACTTGCAAAGGGAAAATTTGTCTGCTATAGAAGAAGCTAAAGCATATAAATCAATAATAGAATCACTTAGGTTAACTCAAGATGAACTTGCTAAAAAACTCGGTAAATCAAGAAGCCATATAACTAATATGTTAGGTCTACTTCGATTACCATTGTCAGTGCAAGATATGGTTTTATATGGTAAAATATCAATGGGGCATGCAAGGGTTTTAAGCAAATTAGAAAACCATGATCAAATAGAAGAATTGGCAAATAAAATTACAAATGAAAATTTAAGTGTTAGAGATTTAGAGCAATTAACTGAGGCCAATACTTTTGTAAGAAGTACTCCTGTTTTAAAAAGTAAAAAATCTAAAGAATATAAATATGTAGAAGAAGCTATGAAAGAAAAATTAGGAACAAAGGTATCTATTTCTGGAAATAAAATAAAGATTTCATTTGTTACTAAAGAAGATTTAAATCGTATTCTTGAGATTTTAAATATAGAAGTAGAATAGGAGCGTTGTTATGAAAATCTTTGGTTTAACAATTGCAAAAGAAATATACATGACAATTATAATTATAGTTTTAGCGTTTGTGGCTGAAAAAGTATTAAAAGGAATAGTAAAAAAAACTTTTAATCCTACTCAAAAACATAAAAAAATTGATGCTAGAAAGGTAAGTACTATTAGAAGTCTGTTATGCAGTATAATAAAATATGTTATATGGATATTTGCTTTGTTATCCTTATTAGCAACTTATGGTGTTAATACGGCAGCCTTAGTAACTGGGCTTGGTGTAATAAGTTTAGTCATAGGTCTTGCCTTTCAGGATATTTTAAAAGATGTTTTAGTTGGTACATCAATACTTTTTGAAAATTGGTATGCTATAGGTGATTTAGTAAAAATCGGTGATTTTACTGGAACTATTATTTCTGTGGGGTTAAAATCAACTCGTATTCAAGCTTACAGTGGAGAAATAAAGATAATTTCTAATAGAAATGTTAGTGAAGTTATAAATTATAGTTTAGATAAAACTTTAGCAGTTGTAGATATCCCAGTTAGTTATGAAACAAAGTTAGATAAGGCAGAAAAAATATTAAAATTAACTTCTGCAACATTAAAAGAAAAAATACCGTCCTTAATTGAAGAACCCGAAGTATTAGGAGTACAAGAACTAGCAGATTCTTCAGTTGTGTTTAGAATCACTGGTAAATGTAAGCCTGCTAAACATTTTGAGGTAGAAAGGCAAATGAAAAAAGAGTTTAAAAATACTTTAGATAAGAATGGTATAAAAATTCCATATATGCAAATAGAGGTTCATAATGAAAAATAATTATGGTTTAAATCAGATTGTTGAAATGAAAAAGAATCACCCCTGTGGGTGTAATAAATTTAAAATTATTAGAGTTGGTGTAGACATAAAAATAGAGTGTACCAATTGCGGTAGAACTATAATGCTGCCAAGAATAAACTTTAATAAAAAAATAAAAAAGGTGTTGGAGGTGCAAGATGATTAATGCTAAAAAATTAAAAAGGTCATCACATCCAGTAATGTTCTTTATATATATGTCATTATTGGTTATTGTAATAAGCGGTATAGCAAACGCTTTAAATTTTCAGGTTACTTATGATAAATTAACAACAATAGCTGGTGAAGTAGAATCAACAACTATTGCGATTAATTCATTACTTAGTTTAGATGGTATTAAGTTTTTGATGACTTCTGCTTATGATAATTTAGCTTCTTTTGTACCTTTCGGTTCATTGCTTATTGCAGCAATTGCTTTTGGCATAGCATTAAAATCAGGATTCCTAAAAACTATATGTAATAAAATTAATAAGAGTATACCTAAGTTTATAGTTATATTTGTATACTCATTAATATGTATAATAGCAAGCATAGATAGTAATGTAGGTTATGTATTGTTATTACCGCTTGGTGCAGTATTATTTATGTCAATGAATAGAAATCCAATTGGTGGTTTAGCTTTAGGATTTGCATCTATTGCTGCAGGACATGGTGCAGGTTTATTTATAACATCATTAGATTATAATTTAACTAGTTATACAGAGGCAAGCGCAAAATTGCTAGATGGGGAATATACCTTGCTACAAAGTAGTAATTTAATATTTATAGTTGTTGCAACGTTATTTATTGCGGCGATTTGTACATTTATAACAGAAAAAATAGTTGCTAGAAAACTTGGAAGAAATCAAATTGAGGAAGAAGAGGAATATGTATTAGAAGAATCTAAAGAAAAGAAAGGATTAATTGCTGCATTAATTGCAACTGTTATATGTTTAATACCTTTAGTACTTATGCTTATTCCTGCAAAAGGAGATAGTTTCTTAGGGTTATTATTAGATAAATCTCAAGATGTGTATTCAAAAATGTTATTTTCTAATGATGCGTTACTGATGACTAATTTAGTTGGAATAATTTCCTTTATATTTGCACTACAAGGTTTTGTTTTTGGGGTTACAACAGGAACGATAAAGAAAATAAGAGATATGGTTAATTTTTCAACTGATTACCTAAAAAGTATTGGAGGTATATTTGTACTAATATTTTTTGCTGCACAACTTAATGCACTAGTTGCTGAATCTAATCTTGGAATTGTTGTTACAGGAGTTTTATCAAATATAATTTCATCTTCTGACTTTTCATTTATCCCATTAATATTACTTATTTTTGTATTTTCAATGGTTGCTAATGTATTATTACCGGGTTCTGTTGCAAAATGGTCAATTTTGGCACCTAACATAATGCCTGCGGTAATGAAAGCAAATATTTCTCCAGAATTCGCGCAAATCGTATTTAGAGCAGGTGATTCGATTACTAACGTAATAACCCCTTTATTTACTTACTTTGTTATATTTATTGGCTTTATAGAGGTATTTACTAAAAATAAAAATGACTTTAGTATAAGAGGATGTTATAGAGTTATTTTGCCATATTTTATAGGAATAGCGTTAATATGGTTAATAATGATAGTTTGTTGGTACATAATTGGATTACCAATAGGGCCAGGAATATATCCTACTATTTAAGCATACTCTTTACTTTTTACTTTACAAAAATTTATTTTAAAATTTGAATAAATATTACTATTATATATAATTATAATAAAGGTGATATTGTGTGAATAATAATGATAATATAAAAAATACTAATAATATGTTTGATTTTAAAAAGCAAAGTATTATTTTGTTATTAAATCAGTTAGAACAAAAAGGTATTATAAATAATACTAAAGATAAAGAAAGTTTATTTACTGTTTATAATAACGATAAAAGGGATCTTTATATAATTTTTGAAGAGATAAAAAAACTTACAAAAGTTGATGTTCAGAAACTTATTAATAACTTAAAGCAAGAAAAGAAACCGGTTCCCAATAAAATATCACTAGATAATATAACAGATTTTAAAAATGAAAAGACTGGTAAAAAATATATTTCCATACATCTGCCATATCCAGAAGACAAAGTAAAAGTAGTAGAAAATTTATCAGATAAATCAGCACAAGAAATATTTGAAGAAAGCAAGGATAAAGATGGATTAATTAGCGTTGATGGTTTTGTTTCTACAATAGATGTTTATCAGCAGCAGGTACAGCCAGATAAAAACGAAGTTAAAATGTATAACGTAACAGAACTTGCTAAAAGAGGAGAATTTAATAAACTTTCCTATGATGGAAAGAAAAATGTTATAGGGCTTGTTACTACAATAGTTAATTAACTATCTGGAATTAATGATGAGCAAAGAAGAAAATTAAGAAATACATCTATAGATGAACTAATTAAATTACTTAACAAGGATGTTTTAATTTCACCTGATGAAAATATAGTAATGATATGTACTCCAAATATGCCACAAGAAGATAAGATAATGACGGTTACTCAAGATGAAAAAGGTGAATATAAATTAACATCTTTAAATGCTAATGGTTATGAATATGTAGGTAAAGTAGATGAAACTAAGCAAGATGATGAAAATGAATTAAATGAAGAAAAAGCTAAAGATAAAGAAGTGTTTGGAGTTTCAATGAGAAAAAAAGCTCCTTGGGAAAAGAAGAAAGCTTCATAAGAAAGAGGATGTTATTGATGAAAGATAATAAATTTTATGTTGATATGTTTAAAAATAGTTTTGGAATAATTCTGTCTTATGGTGAAGATAGTTCTATAATTCCAGTAGGAGTATTTAAAGCTAACAGGTTTTTAGATACTAGTAAAATACCTTATGAAGAAGGAATGTCCAATTTAAATAATACTATAGTTGAATTAGTAAGAGAAGAATTAGAAGCAAAACAAAATAAATCAGATGATAGAATATACATTCCAATAAAAAGATTATTTGAAATATACCCAAATGATATTGCGGATTCAAATAAAAAAGAACTTTACTCTGATTTTGGAATAGAAGCTTACCTTGAATCTTTACAAGTCTTTGAAACATCTATAGCCAATTATTTAAAAGAAAAACCAGATAGTTTTACAGAAGCTAAATTTAAAACGTTAGATGAAGTAGAAGCAACTTATGTGTCAAATGGAGTAGTTATGGGAAATAACTATAGTGTTATGCCTTATTCTTTGGGGAAAATATTAAGAAAAAAACTTATTAAAACTCCGCGTTATGAAGACAACCAAGATTATTCAAAAACTTATCATCGTTAATAAAAATAAAAGAACAATAAAATTTTATTGTTCTTTTATTTTATGCTATAATACCAAAAGAAGAAGGAGTGATAATATGCCATTAACCGCAGGTATAGTTGGGTTACCAAACGTTGGTAAATCTACTTTATTTAATGCAATTACAAAGAAAAATATTTTAGCAGCTAACTATCCTTTTGCAACGATAGAGCCAAATGTTGGAATGGTTACTGTTCCGGATAAAAGATTAGATTTTTTAAATGAGTTAGTAAAACCAAAAAGCTTGGTACCAACTACCTTTGAATTTACTGATATAGCAGGGCTTGTTAAAGGAGCCTCTCATGGTGAAGGTCTAGGAAATAAGTTTTTATCGCACATAAGAGAAGTTGATGCTGTTGTTGAAGTGGTAAGATGTTTTGATGACGCTAACATTACCCATGTAGAAGGTGATGCAAATCCACTTCGTGACGTAGAAATAATCGATGTTGAATTTATTTTTTGTGATTTAGAAGTAGTTGATAACAGATTAGCAAAAATAGAAAAAAAAGCGATTAGCACAAAAGATAAAGATGCTTTAAAAGAAGTTGAATTATTAAAGCGAATAAAACTAGCTTTAGAGGATAATATACCAGCTAGAAAATTAGAATATACAGAAGATGATTTAAAGATTTTAAAAGCTTTTAATCTTCTTACGATGAAACCAATTATTTATGTAGCTAACATAAAAGAAGATGAAATAGGTACTGATAATAATTATGTTAAAGATTTAAAGGAATATGCTAAAAAGGATAATGCTGAAGTAATCGTATTATGTGCAAAAATAGAAGAAGAACTAAGTGGCTTTGAAGACGAAGAAAAAGCTGCATTCTTAAGTGATTTAGGAATAGAGGAAAGTGGTCTTGATAAGTTAATTAGAGCATCATATAATTTATTAGGACTACAAACATACTTTACTGCAGGACCTAAGGAAGTTAGGGCATGGACTTTTAAAAAAGGTATGAAAGCACCACAGTGTGCTGGAATTATTCATAGTGATTTTGAAAAAGGCTTTATTAGAGCAGAAGTAATTTCATTTAGTGATTATGAAAAATATAAAGGTGAAAAAGAAGCAAAAGAAGCAGGCCGACTTAGAAGCGAAGGTAAAGAATACGTAATGCAAGACGGTGACGTTTGCTTATTTAGATTTAATAATTAGAGAGGAACTTACAAAATGAGTATAAAAAATAGATTATTTGGTTTTAGTACTAAAAATTTATATGTTGCTGAATTAATGCGTAAAGAAAAGGTGGATAAAATGCATACTACATTAACATCATTTATTCCTAAAAAGTTTGTTTTGGTAAAAAATATAGAATATAATTCTTATAAAGATGTTTTTACAAAAACTAATTATGGTATGAAACATGATTATTATTCACCAATGGTTGGTACTATTTTAGTTCAGAATTTGTCCCCAATTATATCAACAAAACGAAGGATTAAATATAAAGATGCTGAAGGAATATTAAAAACTAAAAATACAGTATATATTAAAAAATAAATTGAATATGTTTTGTTATATAAACGTTTGATTTTTACTTCCTTGATATTAAATTAAAAATATGATACACTAAACAACATTTATTAGCGTGGAGGATTTATATGGAAAGAAAAATAAATACAAAGAATTTATATATTGCTGAAATTGGAAAATTTAATATAAGATATGACTGCGATTGTGAAAAGGCTGTGGCTACTTCATATTCACCGCCAAAATACGTATTAATCAAAAAGAATATATTTAATAATTATAGCGATGTATTTTCTAAGAGAAAATATATGTCTTTTAATAAAGCTTCGAGAAAGTTTTTTTGTGATAACATTGATGTTGTTGTTTGCGGAATGGAACCATTAATCATCAGCAAAAGAAGAATATCATACAAAGATGCTGAGAAAATTTTAAATAAAAAAATGAAGAATATGTGAAACTTATGAATTTTTAAAATAATTAATAATAATATATAATGAAAATAAGGTTTACATTAATCTTCTTTTTTGTTACAATACAAAATGAGTAATGAATTTTACTCTCTTGCTCTTAATAAAAAATTAAGGGCCGAATAGACCATAAGAGGAGGAAAATAATATGAAATACGAAATTATGTTCATTGTTAGACCAAATGTTGAAGAAGCTAAAGTTAAAGAAGTTGCCAAAAACTTTGAAAAGGTTTTAGCTGATAACGAAGCTAAAGTTACATCTTCAAAAGATTTAGGTCAAAAAGAATTAGCTTATGAAATAAGTGGTCATAAGACTGGTTACTATTTCTTAATCAATTTAGAAGCAAATAGTGCTAAAGCTATTAATGAATTTGATCGTTTAGCTTTAATAAGCGAAGATGTTATTCGTCATTTAATCGTAAAAGAAGACTAAGTAAAGTAGAGGAAATATTATGAATAAAGCATTTTTAATCGGAAGATTAACAAGAGACCCAGAATTAAGATATTCATCTAGTAACGCTGCAATAGTAAACTTTTCTATTGCAATTGATAGACAATATACTAATCAGCAAGGACAAAGAGAAGCTGATTTTATCAATATTGTGGCTTTTCAAAAACAAGCTGAAAACATAAAAAAATATGTTTCAAAAGGTTCTTTAGTTGCGGTAGATGGAAGAATTCAAACTAGAAACTACGAAGATAAAGATGGAAAACGTGTTTATGTTACAGAAGTGGTAGCTGACCGTGTTCAATTCCTTGATTCTAGAAATTCTGGAAACACAGTAGCCCCTGCTGGTGAAGATAATGTTTCACCTGCAGATTTCCAAACTGAATCAGCTCCAAAAGAAACAAACGTTTCTGATGATGTATTTGCTGATTTCGGTAGTTCAATAGAAATATCAGATGACGATATCGCATTTTAATTATTAATTAAGAAAAGGAGGAATAACAATGGCAGAATTCTTCAGAAAGAAAAAGAAAATTTGTCAAATGTGTGCTGGCAAAAGCGTAGATTATAAAGATCCTGAAATTTTAAGAAAATATATAAATGAAAAGGGTAAAATTTTACCTAGAAGAGTAACAGGAGCTTGTTCTAAACATCAAAGACATATAGCACAACAAATTAAAAGAGCTAGAATGATAGCTTTATTACCATTTACAAAATAATTATTAGAAAGTATGCATAATTTAAGCATACTTTCTTTTCTTTTAAATAAATACAAAGTATGTTATAATATGTTTGCGAGATTAATTAGAAAGGTGGACTAATTATGAAAGTTATATTTACAAAAGACGTTAAAGGCCAAGGAAAGGCTGGAGATATAAAAGAAGTTAAAGATGGATATGCTCAAAACTTTTTAATAAGAAATGGTTATGCGGTTGCTTATACTTCAAGAAGTAAAGAAATATTAGATATTAGTAATAAAAACAAGGCAGACCAAGAAGCAGCTGAAATAAAAAGATGTGAATCAATCAAAAAAGAACTAAAAGATAGGGTTTTAATATTTAAAGTTAAAACAGGAAAACAAGACCAAGTATTTGGCAGTATATCAACTAAACAAATTTCAAATGAATTAGAAAAAATCGGTTATAAGATAGATAAGAAAAAGATAGTTTTAGAAGAACCAATAAGTTCGTTAGGGTACCATGAAGTAAAAATTAATTTACATAAAAAAGTCCAAGCAAGAGTTACTGTCGAATTAGTAAAATAAAAGATGTAGGGAAGTGATGATAAAATGGCGGAGAGAAACATTCCACAATCGGTTGAAGCAGAAAAGGCTGTACTAGGTTCTGCCTTTTTATCAAAAATTGCTTTACAAAAAATGTGCGATGAATTATCAAGTGAACATTTTTATAGCGAAGCCAATGCTAAGATTTTTGAAACATTACAGGAATTAAACAATGAATCTTCACCAATAGATATAACTATAGTTACAAATAGACTGACTGATAAGAAGATATTAAGTCAAGTTGGCAACGTGGAATACTTATCGGAAATAATAGATTCAGTTCCGAGTGCATCAAACGTAGAATACTATATAAATATAGTTAAAGAAAAAATGGTTGGTAGAAAAATTATTGAAACTGCAACCGAAATAGCAAATGATGCATATGTATCTGAAGATTCTATTTATGATGTTTTAGAAAATGCTGAAATGAAAATGCTTAGAATTGGTAACATGAGAAAGACAACTGAATTTCAAAACATCCAAGATGTAGCATATCGTGAACAAGCAAATCTTGAAAAATTAGCAGAACGTGGTTCTGAAATAACGGGGCTAGCAACAGGTTTTACTGATTTTGATAAGCTTACTGCGGGTTTGCAACCAAATCAATTTATAATAATTGCTGCCCGTCCAGCGATGGGTAAAACATCTTTTATGCTTAATTTAGCCACTAATGCCGCTATGCATACAGATAAAGCAGTTGCAGTATTTAACCTAGAAATGAGTGCTGAACAATTAGCAAATAGAGTACTTCAATCGCTAGGCCAAATAGATGGAACAAAGATGCGTACAGGTCGTCTTGAACATAATGACTGGAAAAGACTCAATGAAGCAATTAGCAAGTTATCTAGTGTTAATATATGTGTTGATGATACTCCAGGTATTACGATTGGAGAAATAAGAAGTAAATGTCGTAGACTTGCTAATTCGGATAAGGGTTTAGGTTTGGTTATAATAGATTATTTACAATTAATTACAGGCCCTGCAAAAACAGTTGGAAACAGGCAACAAGAAGTATCTGAAATATCACGTAGTTTAAAGTTGATGGCTTTAGAGTTGGGTGTTCCTGTTATAGCAGCAGCTCAGTTATCGCGTGCCGTTGAAGCAAGAGAGGATAAAAGACCGATAATGAGTGACTTAAGGGAGTCTGGTTCTATAGAACAAGATGCTGACATAGTATCATTCTTATATAGAGATGATTATTATAATAAAGAAGCAAGGCGTGATGATAACGCTAGTATATCTGAATTTATAATTGGGAAAAACAGAAGTGGTCCAACAACTACAATAGAGTTATTATTTAAAAAGAATACGTCTACTTTTGTTAATTTTCAAAGAGAGAATGGTGAGTAATTATGATTAAAGTAATAAAAACGGGGTTAACTTATATTTTTGCAATAGCTATATCGGCGATTATTGTATTCTTTGTTAATTTTGCACATAGATATCAATTAAAACCACAAGAGGTATATAAAGTTTATTTAGATGGAAAAGTAGTTGGTAATATTAATGACAAAGAAGAATTAGAAGAATATATTAACGAAGAACAAAAGGACTTAAAGGAAAAATATGATGTTGATAGGGTATATATACCAGCTGGTGTGGATATTCAAAAATGTATTACTTATGAAAAAGAAGTTTTAACGGCTAAGCAAGTTCATAATATTATAAAAGAAGAAAAACCGTTTACTGTTGAGGGATATAAGGTCACTATAAAATCAAATTCGGAAGACGAATCAGATATTGTCATAAATGTTTTAGATAAGGATGTGTTTGATAAATCAATAAAGTCTGTTGTCGGAGCTTTTGTTAGTAGCGACGATATGAAAAATTTTGAAAATGATACACAAACAGAAATAAAAGAAACAGGTACTTTAATTGAAGATATTTATATAGACCAAAACATAACAATAAAACATAGCTATATTTCAGCAGATGAGGAGATATTTACAGATGAAAAAACACTAACTAAATATTTAATGTTTGGTGAGGTTAAAGAAGATCAATATTATACGGTGCAAGATGGAGATACAATAGATTCGATAGCATATGATCATCAACTTGCAACTGAAGAATTTTTAATTGTTAATCCAGAATTTACTAGTGCTAATAATATTTTATCAGTTGGACAAGAAGTAAAGGTTGGTTTAATTAATCCAATTGTTGACGTTGTTGTTGAAACCCATAATGTACTTGATCAAGAAAGTCAATATAAAACGGTGACTGAAGATGATTCATCTTTAGACTATGGTGTAGAAAAGGTGGTTACTGAAGGACAAAACGGTACAGATAGGCTTACCACTAAAATTAAATCCGTTAATGGCGAAACAACAAATGTTGTAATAGTAAGTTCTGAAACTTTAACACCGTCAGTTGATAAAGTAGTAAAAGTTGGTACTAAAATTACTTCTACTGGTGGAACACCAGCAATAGTAACTGGATCATGGGCATGGCCAACCATTTCACAATACTATATTTCAAGTTACTTTGCTTATCGTTGGGGTAAATTGCACGAAGCTATAGATATCGCTGGTAGTGGTGAGGGATCACCAATATTTGCAGCAGGTTCTGGTACTGTTGTAACCGCAAAGAAAAATGCAGCAAGTTTAGGTAACTATGTTACAATAAACCATAACAATGGATATTACACTATTTATGGTCATATGCGTTCTTTAACAGTTACCGAAGGTCAAACGGTAGAAAAAGGTCAACAAATAGGGACAATGGGACATACTGGTTTTGCAACTGGTACTCACCTTCACTTTGGTTTATATAGAAACGGTATGCCATATCGGGATGGTATTCCAACAGATCCACTTATTTTATATAAATAATGGAAGTATCAGTATTATCAAGTGGTAGTAAGGGTAATAGTGTATTAATACAAACTAGTAACACTAAGATTTTAATAGATCTTGGTGTTACAAAATCTTATGTAGAAGAAAAATTAGAAGAATTAAAAGTGGATCCTAATGAGATAAAAGCTATATTAATAACACATACCCATGTGGATCATATACAAGGGTTAAAAGTTTTTTTAAAAAAATATCATCCTAAGTTATATGTTAATAATGCCATATTATCATTACTTCAAGAATATATTAATGATTTTGATTACGTTTTATATGAAATGCCTTCTTTTAAAATAGATGATTTAGGTATAGAAGTTATTAAAACTTCCCATGATGTTGAAGGGTCTGTTGGTTTCATTGTTAAGAATGGAGAAAAGTCATTAGTTAATATAACTGATACAGGGTATATTAACAACAGATATTTTAAAAAGTTAAGCAATCATGATTTATATATAATGGAAAGTAATCATGATGTTGAAATGCTTATGAATGGTAAATATCCTTTTCATTTAAAAAAAAGAATATTAAGCGATAAAGGACATTTATCTAATGCTGATGCATCATATTACTTATCAGAATTTATTGGGAATAAAACAAAGACTATAATTTTAGCGCACTTAAGTGATGACAATAACACTTACGAAAAAGCAAAAGAAACTTTAAAAGGTGTTTTAGAATCAAAAAATAAAAAAGTGGATAATATTGTGGTTGCTAAACAAAAACAAAGAACGGACATGATAGAAGTATGATAAAAATAATTTGTGTTGGAAAAATTAAAGAAAAATATTTTGTTGATGCTATAAAAGAATATCAAAAAAGAATTTCGAAATATACAAAGTTAGAAATAATAGAGTTACCAGATTATAACTATGATGTTAGTAAAACTAAATTAGAAGAGGGAAAAAATATTCTTTCTAAAATAAAACCTTCAGATTTTGTTGTAACATTAGAAGTAGAAGGAAAAAAAGTTTCATCACAAGGATTATCAAATTTTATTAGTAAAAATATTTCAAGAAACATTACTTTTGTAATTGGTGGTTCTAACGGACTATCACAAGATGTACTGGAAAGATCTAACTATGCATTATCTTTTTCTGATTTAACTTTTCCTCATCAACTTTTTAGAATAATACTGTTAGAACAAATATATAGGGCTTTTAAGATAATAAATAATGAAAGTTACCACAAGTAGCTTTTTATTTATTATTTTTTATAATTATGCTATAATAAATTTAATTTGAAAGAGGGTTTTGATATGTTAAAAATAGCAACCTATAATATTAAAAATAAATCTGCTAGAAAAATTTTAAGACTTAAACCGACACAATTTATGATGTTTAATAAAAACGTTGAACTAATAAAAGAGGCAAATCCGGATATAATTGGTCTCCAAGAGGTAACAAAAGAAGAATACGAGTGGCTAGAAGAATGTTTTAAGGGCCGATATGAATTATATGGTAATTTTCGAGAAAGTGTAGGGATTACTAATGAAGCCTGCCCTATCATGGTAAAAGAAGGAATAGGATATGTTATTAATTATGGTACATTTTCCATTTCTGATGATATAAATATAGTTGGTAAAAAATATTTTGGATCGTTTTTTCCTAGGGTTGTAACATATGTAAAATTTATTGATGATCTTAACGAATATTTTATAATGAATACACATGTTGATAATTCTAAACGTATTCAAAGGAAAACTTTTGATATAGGTGGCCCTATAGAACAAGTTTTGGATAAATATGGATCAGATAACCAGATAATAATGGGAGATATGAATACTGCTATAACAGGCCCTTTAAAAGATTTTTGTTATAGAAATTCTTTAGGGGATGCAGCTTTACCACTTGGAAATACATATAAACCACTTAATATGACGCTTGATCATATATTATATACTGATTCTGAAATGAACTTAGGTAATACTAAACAATTTTCTAATAACGGAAGTGATCATAGTCTTATAATGACTGAAATTTATACAAAAAGGAGTTAACTATGTTTAATAATAGTTGGGATGAAGTATTGCACGAGGAAATGCAAAAGAGTTACTTTAAATATATAAAGGAATATGTTAAAGAAGAAAGACTTTCAAAAACTATTTTTCCGCCAGCACAAGACTTATTTAACGCTTTTAAATTAACTGATTTCAAAGACATTAAGGTAGTTATATTAGGACAAGATCCATATCATGGAGAAAAAGAAGCCATGGGACTTTCTTTTTCTGTTAGAAGAGGAGTTCGAACACCTCCATCACTTAGGAACATTTTTAAAGAATTACATGATGATTTAGGAATAGATAGGACTGATACGGATTTGTCAGATTGGGCAAGGCAAGGGGTATTTTTGCTTAATACCGTTCTTACCGTAGAAAAAGATAAAGCTAATTCTCACAAAGATATAGGATGGGAAATTTTTACTGATTACGTAATAAAACAAATAAATGATAAGCTAGATAACGTAGTATTTATCTTATGGGGAAGACAAGCTAGGGATAAAAAAAGAATGATAACTAATCCTAATCATTACATAATTGAATCGGCCCATCCATCTCCGCTTTCTGCATATAACGGATTTTTTGGAAGTAGACCTTTTTCTAAAACAAATGAATTTTTAAAAGAACATAACAAAAGTGAGATTAAATTCTAATCTCACTTTTAATATTTAAATTCATTATAATCACTATCGTTAAGACTTTTTTTATCAAAAAATAACTTTTCTTTTCTTCTCTTTATTAAAGTTATAATTATAATGGGAAATCTTTTGATTAACCTATTATATTTACTTGCTTGATTATTATAGTAATCTTTATACGCATTAAGTAAATCTTCTGTTTCTGTTACCTTAAATGCTATTTTCTGAAAATCTTCACTTTTTTGTAATTTTTGGTACTTTTCTTTTATAAGATAGAATTCATTTATATATATAAGCAATTTCCTATCTAATTCCATCATGTTGATACCATTATCATCAATTTGTGACAAACCGTCATATACATCTTTATTGGTTTTTACAATTTTCTTAATAAGTTTTTCTGAATCTTTAATTAGTTCTTTTCTTTTTATTAACGTACTATTTATTTTTTCCTCGATATTATTAATTTTAATAGCTAAAAAGTTAATTTTATCATGATAGATATTATAAATTAATAATATAAAGCTAAGTATAAGAACAATAACTACAATGATCATATTATCTACCTCTATTCTAAATTAAATTATAGCAAAAGTAGATAACATTTACAAGTTAATAAGTTTTTGAGTTTAATTATTTCGCCAAAAATAATAATAATTTTTTATGCTAATTAAATTTTGCTACATTTGAGGTATACTTACTTTATTTTGTATTAAAAATCAAAGAATGTAGAAACTTTTCTTTGATTTTTTCTTTTGTTTTTAAACTTTTCCTAAACACCAAAATAAGTTAATTACCTGGATAGTATTCTGGACTATAATTTACTTTCTCATCAAAGTCAACGTAGTTTAAATAAATCATAAGAAGCAAGTACCATCTACCAGTTTTTGGATCACTAACGATTATGTGATCACGTCCAGCTGCTTCAATTATTCCTGTAAAGGTTTTATCCCTCCATTCTACTGAATCTGGAAATGACATATAAAACGTTGCAAGTTTTCCTTTATTAAGTCTTAATATGTTTTCTATGTATGATTGTTCTATCGCTAACATATTATTTGTTGCTTGTAAGGTTGCTAAATTATTGTTACTGGAGTTACTAGTATTAGCACTTGGCATAGAAGCAGTGCCTCCCATAGCAGTTGCTTGAATCCCACTTGTATTCATATTAGGGTAAGTAGGGTTTGAATAAAAATTTGTATTCATATAAAATCTCCTTTTTTCATAATTCATTTAAACATATGATTGAATTAAGATAATTATACATGTTATAATTAGTAGGTAAAAAGTAAAGGAGATATTATATATGAAAGTTAATATAGGTGTGTCAGCAAGACACGTACACGTAACAAAAGATGATTTAAAAATTTTGTTTGGTAATGATTTTAAACTAACTAAAAAGGTGGATTTATCTCAACCAGGACAATTTGCATGTAATGAACAAGTTACTTTAAAGGGACCAAAAGGTACCATTGAAAGAGTAAGAATATTAGGACCTGAACGTGGTGAAACACAAGTTGAAGTTTCAAAAACCGATTCATTTGCGCTTGGAATTAATCCCCCTGTTAGAAACTCAGGAGATCTAGAAGGTGCTGCTGAAGTAACTATTATTGGTCCAAAAGGGAAAGTAACTAAAAACGCTGCTATTATCGCTGCAAGACACGTACACGCAACTAAAGAAGATGCTGAAAAATATGGCTTTGTAGGCAAAGAATTTGTTACTTTAGTAGTAAAAGGCGAAAAGCCGGGAATACTAGAAAATGTATATGTTAGAATAAGTGATAAATTTTCATATGAAGTACATTTAGATACTGATGATGCTAATGCATTTTTAATAAAACAGGGTGACGAAGCAGAATTAATAGTAAAATAAAAGGGATGATTATATGAAATACCAATTTAAAGAGGGATTAAAAGAAACCGAATATAATGAGTTTGTTAAAAAATTTCCATCAACTTCATTTATGCAGACATCTAAATGGGCCAACGTAAAGGTTGCCTGGGAACATGATTTTGTTGGAATGTATGATAATAAAAAGTTAGTTTGTGCTGCAATGATTTTGAAAAGAAAACTTTTCTTTAACAAGAAATTGTTTTATATTCCAAGAGGATTTGTTATAGATTATAAAAATAAAGAATTATTAAAAGAGTTTATAGCAAATTTAAAAAACTATGCTAAAAAAAATGGGGGGATAGATATAAAAATAGATCCTTTTATATGCTTTAGTGAAGATAATATTCAAAACATAAAGAAAAACAAGGGAATAGAAATAAGAAAATCTTTTAGTAATGATACAGAGGAAATTGTTAATAATTTAAAAAGTGTAGGATTTAAACACGGTGGCTATAAAAAGGAAGTTAATGCATATATCCAGCCAAGATATACCATGGTTATATCTTTAAAAGATAAAGATGGTAATGTTTATGAAAAAGAAGTTTTAAGAAGAACTTTTCCTAAAAATACTAGAAATTACATTGGTACATATCAAGATGAAAGAGGAGTAGAGTTTAGTTATTCTACTAATAAAGATGATGTAAAAAAATTAGTAAGTGTTCTTCGTTGCACGGAGGAACGTCAACATATTGCACTTAGAAGCGAGGAATATTTTAAAAAAGTAATGGACTATTTTCCTCATAATGCCGTATTGTTTTTTGCTCACGTAAACATAGATAAATATATTAAATTCTTAAAAGAAGACATGAAGAAAAACGAAAATAAAAAAGAGTTTTGCGAAAAACAAATAAAAGAAGCAGAAAACGTAAAAAAAGAGTTTGGGCCAAAACCACTTGCAGGTGCAACAATCGTTATGATGCCAACTTGTGATAATGGTACTAAAGTAGCATCATTCTTATATGCTGGAACCAATACTAAGATATTACCATCACTTAAAATAACAAATGGACTTATGTTCTATAGGTTATGTTATTGTTTAGATAATGGATGTGATTACTGCGATTTAGGTGGTGTTGATGGCTCCTTAGAAGATCATTTATCAACATTTAAATCTAAGTTTAATCCAAACTTATTAGAATTAGTTGGTGAATTTGATTTAGTTATAAGTAAGTTTTGGTATTTGTTATTTGAATTTGGAATAAAAATGTTAAAGTTCATAAGGTCGAAAAGGTAGCAAAAAGCTATCTTTTTTACGTTTTTGTGTAAACTTTTGTTTTCCACAGCACATCCATATTGACATATGGGGGCTAATGATATTATCAACATAGGAAGTATGGTGATAATTATGAGAGTTAATGTAGATGTTATAGAACCAACAGAAAGACGGGACATACGTGATAATAAAAAATAGAAAACTTAATGAATATTATGAAAAATCATATGCACCAGGTTCTAAAGAGTATAAAGAATTTAAACAAATGAATGAGGATATGAAAAAGGCCTCACATCTTATTTCACACTCCAAAAATATAATTGATGAATTTGCTAAAAATAGAGAAAAAATGATTGAATTGGCTATGGAAATGCCAGATTTAGGACTAAGAAACAATTTAAAAAATATAGAAAATAAAATAATATCAGATGCTAACAAACAATTTGCTGAGGCAATGAAGATAGTTAATAAATATAAAAAATATTATGTATGTAATTTAGAAGAATCCGTTTTACCAACTCATGATAAACGTGGAAATAAAATTGAAGATTCAAAATATATTTTAGCTACTATACCTGAAGATCAATCTTTTATGTATACAAATTTAGGGGTTCTTCTAAATTATATGGAGGTACTTAAGGAAAATTCTAAGGATGTTATTAATGATAGTATTGAAACATACTCTAATTATTATAACGGATTAGAAACAAAAAAAGATAATAATAAAATAGAAAAATTTCCATGGAGCGTTCCTGAAATAGAAAAGATTTCGAAATTAATAATAAAAAACAAAGAAGAGGCTAAGTAAAAAACTACAAAAAAGCTTCTTTTTATTATATAATTATTTTAGTTTGGAAGTGATTATATGTTTAAGATAGGAAACATAGAAATAAAAAATAACGTATGTTTAGCTCCCATGGCAGGGGTTTGTAACAGCGCATTTAGAAGAATAGTAAAAGAAATGGGATGTGGACTTTTATATGCTGAAATGGTTAGTGATAAAGCACTCGTTTATGATAATGAAAAAACAAGGGGTATGCTTTATATGACAGAAAGCGAAAGACCAATTGCTCAGCAAATATTTGGTAGTGATAAAGAAAGCTTTGTTAAGGCTGCAAAAATAATAGAAGAGCAAATGCACCCAGATATTATAGACATAAACATGGGGTGCCCAGTTCCTAAAGTTGCAGTTAAATCACAAGCGGGATCAGCCCTGTTAAAAAATCCGAAAAAGATATATGAAATTGTATCTGCGGTAAAAGATGCAGTTAGTGTTCCGGTTACTGTTAAAATAAGAAGTGGATGGGATCATAATAATATTAATGCTGTTGAAGTAGCTAAAGTTTGTGAAGAAGCCGGAGCTGATGCAATAGCAATACATCCTAGAACACGCAGCCAGGGATATTCTGGAAATGCAGATTGGAAAATTATAAAACAGATTAAGGAAACTGTATCAATACCAGTAATAGGTAATGGTGATATCTTAAGCGTAAATGATGCTAAAAGAATGTTCATGGAAACAGGTTGCGATGCGATAATGATAGGCAGAGGTACTTTAGGGAATCCATATTTAATAAAACAAATAGTTGCTTATCTAGAAACAGGTGAGGTTATTCCTAATCAAACTCCTATAGAAAAAATGAAAACGTGTCTAAAGCATTTTTCATATTTATTAGAAATTAAACCAGAAAAAATAGCTGTTTTAGAAATGAGAACACACGGGGCATGGTATTTAAAGGGGCTTCCTAATGGTGTAAGTATAAAGAAAAAGTTATATAAAATTAAAACAAAAGAAGAATTCATAGAAGCGATAGAAAATTATATTTCTACTTTATGAAGTCATTTTTAGTTTTTATATATTGTAAAGTGGCAAAATATGGTATAATTTATATGTAGGACAGAATTACACATATGGTGCTAAATGTCATAATTTTGGCCAAAAAATGCAATAATATATTATTAAGGAGGAAAAATGAAAAAGTATAATTTGTTTAAAGTGTTAGCTATAACAGTATTTGTAGCATGGTTATTAACCTTATTTATACCAGGGTCTTATGCTGATTATAGTGGTAACATAACAACTGATTCTATTGCTGCAGTAGGAATATGGTCGTTACTTTCTAATTTAAGTATCTCTATTTCTTACTTTAATGGAATTGCGGTGTTCTTAATCGCGGTAGCATGCTTTTATGCAGTAATGAGGAAAGTAGAAGTGTATAATAATTTTGTCAAAAAAACAGTTTCTATTTTTAAAAATAAAGAAGGGTTATTAGTTACAATTACAATTATTGTATTTGGATTACTTGCTTGCTTGGTAAGTGATTGGATGATTTTAATCACGTTTATTCCATTTATCTACATGGTTATGAAAGAACTTGAGATAGATAGAAAAGTTATTTTATCTTCAACCATAATAGCTCCTATTGTTGGAGCTATGTGTGGAATTTATAATAGCACTTTATTTGGTATGTTAAGCTTGGAGGTAAACACATTACTATTAGTAAAAGTTATTTTACTTGTTATATGTTTAGCAGTATTAATTTTCTTTACTGCACCAAGAATAACCAAACAAAAAATCGATGAAGTAAGAAAATCAAGTAAGATTACTTCTAAATCTGAAATAAAAAGTGAAAAATCAACAGATAGTAAAAAGAAAACTTCTACTAAAACTAGTAACGCTAAAAAGTCTAGTACAACAAAAAAAGAAAAAGATAGAAAAACTACAAAAAAGGCTACTGGTGGAAAGAAGGTGGCTAAATAATGAAGGATAATAATAGAAAAGTAAATAAGGTAGTATATGCTATATTAACTCTTTTACTTGGTACTATTGGCATTAACAAGTTTTATGCAGGAAAGGTAAAAGCAGGGATACTAAATATTGTATTTTGCTGGACTTTAATTCCTACAATTTTATCAATTGCAGAATTTATTACGGTATTAACTGAAAAAGCCGATAAGAATGGCCAAATTCCAGTAAATAGTTCAAGAAGGACTAACGTTTTATTTGGGACAAGTTTAGTATTATTTATATTATTTGTAATAGCTACAATAATTCCTTGGGAATCATTATTTACTAATTTAACTATTTTTACTGATTTTAACTCTTGGTTAGGAGAAATAAAAATAGGAGATTATGCAATATTTAGTAATATAATAGGTGCACCTGTTGTGGTTGATATGACTACTGGATCGTCTGCTGGTGTTATTAATGCTATTGGCTCATGGCAAATGATTGATATGGCAATATTCTTATTCATAATTACTGCTGTTGTAGCGCTATGTTCAAAAATCAAGTTTAATGATTTTATAGCAACAACAACTAACGGAATAAAGAAAGTTTTACCAGTTGCAATAACTGCAATGCTTATTAGTATTGTACTTGTAATAATGGTAACCTCAGGAGTAAATGTTACTATTACTAACTGGATAGTTTCTTGGGCAAAAGGATTTAATATTGCAACAGTAACGTTGGCATCTATGATAGGTAGTTTATTAACAGGTGATTTCTATTACTTTGTATCCACTATTAGTCCAGTATTTATTGGGGCTACTTCCAACGCTGATTTATATGGGGTTTTAGGTCTAATCATGCAAAGTATTTATTACTTGATGATGATTATTGCTCCAACATCAGTTGGGTTAATAATAGGTTTATATTGCCTAGATATCCCATATGGAAAATGGTTTAAATATATTTGGAAAGTATTGCTATCATTGTTTGTAATAGTTCTAATTGCAACAATTATAGTGTTTGCATTAGTATAAATTGAAGGGACATATGTCTCTTTTTTTGTGTATGAAATTCAAATATTAGTACCATAACAAACATAGGATATATAGAAAGGGGATACTTATGTTTGTGAATTTTAGTGAAGAAACAAGACATCTTTTAAAACAAGCCGAAAAGGAAAAAGAGGAACTTAATCATCCTTATGTAGGAAGCGAACATCTTTTTTTATCAATTTTAAAAGATAGTAGGTTAATAGACCTTTTAAAAAAACATAAAATTACTTATCAGAAGTTCAAAGATAAATTAATAAGTTTAATTGGCGTTGGAAGTAATAAAAGTGAGTTTACTTTATATACTCCTTTGCTTAAAAGAGTTTTAGAAAACTCGGTAATAGAGGCTAGAGAAGAAAATAATAAAATAGTTAATCCTGAAATAGTTATAATATCGATATTAGATGAAGGGGATGGTATTGCTTATAGTATTCTAAAAAGTTTTAACGTTAACATAGATAAATTATATTATGATTTGAAAAATAAAAAGAATAATAAAAATATTAGGAAGAAAAAATTACTTTTAGAAGAATTGGGTTCAAATTTAACTAAGTTAGCTAAAGAAAAAAAACTTGATCCAGTAATAGGAAGAAATAAAGAAATAAAAAAAACAATAGAAATATTACTTAGAAGGAAAAAAAATAATCCCATATTAATTGGCCCAGCAGGTGTTGGGAAGACTGCTATAGTTGAGGGTATCGCAAACCTTATGGTAAGTAACAGATGTCCTAAGTTTTTGGAAAACAAAAGAGTTATATCTCTTAACATTTTTTCCTTAGTATCAGGTACTAAGTATCGCGGAGAATTTGAAGAAAAGATGAAAACGTTAATAAAAGAACTAGAAGAAAATGAAGATATTATATTATTTATTGACGAAATTCATACTATGGTAGGTGCAGGAGGCGCAGAAGGCGCGATAGATGCATCAAACATATTTAAACCAGCATTAGCAAGAGGGATTATAAGAATAATAGGTGCTACAACGTTCGATGAATATAAAAAATATATTGAACCAGATGCAGCACTAGCAAGAAGATTTCAAAGTGTTATGGTTGAAGAACCAGATAAAACAAGTTTGATAAAGATATTAACCGAAATAAAACCTTTATATGAAAAATACCATAATATTAAAATTTCAGACAAATTAGTAAAAGACATAGTTTTTTTAACTGGAAAATATCTTACTAATAGATTTGAACCAGATAGATCAATTGATATTTTAGATGAAGTTTGCGCAAGATCTTCTGTATTAGAAAGCCGGGACGAAAAAAGAATGAGGTTTTTAGATATTAAATTAAGTAAAATAGAAAAAGAAAAGTTTAAAGCTTTATCTAACAATGACTTTAAGAGTGCATGCAGTTTGAAAAATGAAGAAAATAAAATAATAGAAGAACTAAATTCTATAAAACCCAATGAAAAACATGTCACTAAGTTTGATGTTTTAGAAGTTATTAAAAACAAAGGGAACTTAAAAATTCCTGGAATTACAGATGAGAGAAAAAGATTTTATAATGAGTTAGAAAAAAAGCTTAATAATGAGGTAATAGGTCAAGAGGATATTATAAAATCTTTAGTAAGATCTTTAAAGAGAAGGGATTTATCTAAAAATAAAAAAACTTATTCTGTATTGATTACGGGAGAAACCGGGTCAGGAAAAACCTTACTTGCTAACACCTTTTTAAATAATATAGTTAATGAAAAAGATATTATAAAAATAGATTTATCCGAATATAAAGAATATCATACTATTAGTAAATTAATAGGTACTACCGCAGGCTATTTAGGCTATGATAATAAAAATCATATTTTTGAAAAGGTAAGAACTAATCCTTCTTCAGCTTTAATAATAGACAATTTTGAAAAATCATGCCAAGACGTAAAAGAGATATTCTTAAGGATTTTGGAAACAGGAGAAATAGAAGATGCAAGTGGTAAAAAGATAGATTTCTCTAATGCGGTAATTATTTTTACGAGTACGAAACATAAAAATGGAATTTCTGTTGGATTTAATAGTAACAAAAAAGATTCATTAGATTTTTTACCAGAGAAATTAGTAAATAAAGTTTCGATTAAGATAAATATGAAAGATTTATCTAATGAGGAAATTAAAAAGATAATAAATAAAAAAATATTTAAATTAATAGATTTATACCCGGGTATAAAAGTGGAATTTCCAGATGGCTACGTTAATTGTGTTCTAAATCATGTAAATAAAAAGAAAGATTTATCTGTAATAGATACTTTTATTGAAAGTGACTTAGAAAGTCAAATTATAGAAGGCTTAATTGATTATAAGAAACTTATTAAAATAGATATAAAGGATAAAAGTGATATTGCGATTTAATATCGCTTTTTTAATTTTTTAAATTGTTGTATAATATACTTGTTATGAATGGATGTGAAATATTATGAGAATATACAATACATTATCAAAAAAAGTCGAGGAGTTTATACCACACGATAAAAATATAGTTAATATGTATACTTGTGGACCAACAGTATATCATTATGCACATATTGGAAATTTGAGAAGTTACATTATGGAAGATATCCTTGAAAAGACACTTATATATAATGGATATAAAGTAAACAGAGTTATGAATATTACTGACGTTGGGCATTTAAGTAGTGACTCAGACTCTGGCGAAGATAAAATGGTTAGTAGTGCTAAAAAACAGCATAAATCAGTTTTGGAGATAGCAAAATTTTATACTGAGGCTTTCTTTAATGATTTTAAAAAGTTAAATATAAAAAAGCCAGAAACAATAGAACCTGCTACTAATTTGATTTTAGAATATATTAATTTGATTGAAGACTTACTTTCAAAGGATTTTGCTTATATTTCTGGTGGAAATGTTTATTTTGATACTTCTAAATTAGAAGATTATTATGTATTGACTAATCATAAGGAAGACGAAATGGTAGTGGGTGTACGCGATGGCGTTGAAAACGATGATAACAAACGTAATCAAGCGGACTTTGTGTTATGGTTTACTAAATCTAAATTTGACGATCAAGAACTTAAATGGGATTCTCCATGGGGATTAGGATATCCTGGATGGCATATAGAATGTTCATGTATAAGTATGAAACACTGCGGAGAATATTTAGATATTCATTGTGGTGGCGTTGATAATATTTTTCCACATCATACCAATGAAATAGCCCAAAGTGAGGCCTACTTAGGACATAAATGGTGTAATTATTGGGTACATTGTGAACATTTAAATGATAAGAATGGCAAAATGAGTAAGAGTAAAGGTGATTTTCTTACTGTATCATTATTAGAAGAAAAGGGATATAATCCATTATCATACAGATTAATGTGCTTACAATCTCATTATCGTAAACAACTTGTATTTACGTTTGAAAATTTAGATAATACAGAACAAACATATAAAAAACTAAAACAAAAAATTTTAGAACTATTAAATATGGTTCCTGATTATATGAATACAAAAAAAACCGAATCTTTTGACTTATATAATAGTAAATTCAAAGAATGCATAAATGATGATATGAATACTGCCAGTGCAATTACCGTACTTTATGAAGTTTTGAAAGATGATATTTTATCTATTGATACAAAATTACAATTAATAAATGAATTTGATAAAGTATTATCACTTGATTTATTAAAAGAAGAACAAGTTGATATATCGGACGAATTAATTCAATATGTAGAAGAACAAATTAAACTACGTGCTAATGCTAAAAAGAATAAAGATTTTGCAATGGCAGATAAAATTAGAAACGAATTATTAGAAAAAAAGATTGAATTAAAAGATACAAGAGAAGGAACTGTTTGGTCAATAATAAAGTAGGTGTAGTAATATGTCAGGAAGTTTAAAAGATATTTTTGAAAAATTAAAAAATGAAAATATTATAGAAGGTGAGTATTCTAATTTGGAGTCTTATTTTGAATTGAGACAAAATAATAACGTACAAAAAGACACTAAGGCAGATTTTATAGAGTTTTCTAAGGATTTATCTAATGAACTATATGATATAAAACAAAAGTATTTTAAAGAAGAATACCATACCATTAATCATTGGATACATAATTATTTGTTAGCAAAAGAATATTATAAAACCTATGGTACTTTAATAACTAATGTAGGTGAGGTATATGAAACACATGGTTTTAGTTTGAAAATAGATGATTGGCTTATTAGACAAAGAACTTTGTACAGAAATAACCAGTTGCGTGAAAATCAGATTAAACTTCTTGACGAAATAGAAATGGTTTGGGATTTAAATCGAAGAGAATATAAAGATAAGTCGGAAAGTGATGAAGCAAAGAAAAAAAGTGCATAAGAAACAATTTAATAATGCATACTATTATTGGTGATATTATGTATTATTTAAATTGTTTTTTTATATATTCTATACTTGGTCATGTTCTTGAAACAATAACTGCTTTAGTTTCTGGTAATGGTTTTAAAAGTGGAATATTAAGTGGATGGTGGACACCTGTTTATGGTATTGGTGCGGTAACAATTCTTTTTGTTTCAGAATATTTGTTTAAGAACCTTCATATGCATAGGTTTTGGGAAACTATTATTATGTTTTTTGTAGTTGGAATAGTATTATCAACGTTAGAAGCCTTAGGCGGCGTTTTAATAGAAAAAATATTTGGTATAGTATTCTGGGATTATTCACAGCAAAAATTTCACATAGGACATTATATATCACTTGAAATGACTCTTGTTTGGGGTGTTGCTAGTGTTATATTTATATATATTATTCACCCACTTCTTAAAGGCCTAATAAAGAAAATTCCAACGTGGGTTACGATTATTTTAATCATTTTGTTTGTTTTAGATTGTACCAAGACATTTATTCAGAGGAAAGATAATAAATAAAAATACTTTTTGCTTTTAATCGTATTTTATTTTTCCATAAAAAAAGAACTTGACAAGGGGCTTATGCTACAATAATTCATATTCAAATGAACAGGGGGAAAGAAAAAAAGTTTATCAAACGATAGGTGACGTAAAAAGAACTTATGCTTGTAAGAATGTAAACGCAGTATATTTATTTAAGGATGAAGCACAATTATTATCTCTTACAAATAAATTAACTGCTGATGAACTAAAAAAAGCTCAAGACGGGACCTTTACTGATGAAGATGCATTAGTAATTCAACAAAGAATAGCTAATGACGCAAAAACATTAGGATAAATAAAAAGAAATCTTTGATTAGATTTCTTTTTATAATATCTTATCTATTAGACCATATTCTAAGGCTTCTTTAGCGGTTAGATAGTGGTCTCTTTCGGTATCCTTTTCTATTGTTTCTATATTTTGACACGTTTTATCTGCAAGAATTAAATTTAGCTTATTTCTTAAATAAAGAATTCTATCGGCAACAATTTTTATTTCGGTTGCTTGACCATTTACTCCGCCCAATGGTTGGTGTATCATTACCTCACTATTAGGTAATATGTATCTTTTACTCTTTTCTCCACTAGCAAGTAATACTGAAGCCATAGATGCAGCCATACCTACACAAATCGTAGAAATAGGACTTTTAACAAAATTCATGGTATCATAGATGGCCATTCCAGCGGTTATGCTACCACCAGGACTATTTATGTAAATACTAATTTCATCATTTGATTGCGAATCTAAAAATAATAATTGACTAATAACTGCATTAGCTAAATCATCATCTATTTCTCCACCAATGAAAATTATTCTATCTTTGAGTAACCTAGAATATATGTCATATACCCTCTCACCGTTATGTGTTTTTTCAATAACGCTTGGAATTAAATTCATATTTTTATCACCCTAATAATATTATGTATAGTATATTTATATTTATTATCAAAATATTGTGACTTTTTCTTACATTTTTGGTAGAATGTTATTAGAATAAAGGGTGATAAAATGGCTACTGTTAAAATTAGATACAAAGATAAACAATATGATTTTGAAAAAGGCACTTCTTTATTAGAAATGTCAAAAGAATTTCAAAAAGATTTTAAAGATAAAATAATAGTTGCAACCATAAATAATCGTTTGGTTAATTTAGATAGCAAAGTAACTAGAAACGTAGATGTAGACTTTTTTGATGTGTTTAGTGTCTTAGGAAGTAGGACATACATTAGGGGATTATATTTTTTATTTATAACCGCAGTTCGTGATGTTCTTAATTGCGATGTTAAGTTAATGTATTTTGTGGATAAAGGGATATATTGTGAAATTTTAACCAATAACTTAATTTCAGAGGTGACGGTAGAAAAAATCAAAATAAGAATGAGAGAGCTTTTTGAAAGTAGTATTCCCATAACAAAAATAATGGTTTCAAGATTAGACGCAATAGATTATTTTACAAAGGTAAACCAGCCTGATAAAGCAGAATCTTTAAGATTTATTAGTAATGCTACCATTAGTCTTTATAAGTTAGATGATACTTTAGATTATTTTTATGGAATATTACCATGTAATACAAATTACATTAACAGATTTAATCTTAAGTATTTAAAAGAAAACAAAGTTATTTTACTTCCTCCTTGTAAGTACACTATCGATGAAAAAATACGTTTTGATAAAAATGAAGGATTAATAAAATCCGTTGAAAAACAAGCTAAATATTTAGAAAATATAAAAATAAATACGTCAGTTGAACTTAATAATACTATTTCAACAGGAGATTATGGAGACATAATAAGAATATCTGAGGCTGTACAAAATAATGAGTTGTTTGATATTGTAACTAAAATAACTAGAAATAAAGATTTAAAGATCGTTTTAATAACGGGGCCTTCCTCATCTGGTAAAACTACTACTTCCAAAAAATTATCTTTATTTTTAAGAAGCAGGGGCTTTGAACCTATTCCTATTTCAGTAGATGATTTTTATACCGATATGAAAGACCGGGTATTAGATGAAAATGGTAATCCAGAAATAGAAAAAATAGAAGCTTTTGATACTAATCAGTTTAATAAAAAAATATCAGAGTTACTAAATGGAAAAGAAGTTATATTACCAAAGTTTGATTTTATAGATGGAAAACAAATATTTAGTGATAAAAATAAAACTAAAATGAATAGTAATAGTATTTTAATTATAGAGGGAATTCATGCGTTTAATGAGAAGTTAACAGAAATGATACCTGAGAAAAATAAATTTAAAATATTTATATGTCCGTTAACTCCTTTAAACATAGATAATCATAATTTATTTAAGGCAACAGATAATAGGTTGTTAAGAAGAATCGTAAGGGATAACAGAACCAGAGGTGCTTCGGCTTCTAGTACGCTTAAAATGTGGAAAAAAGTAAGACAAATAGAGGAAGAAATGATTTTACCTTATATGAAAGAAGCGGATTCGGTGTTTAATACATCTTTAGTATATGAGCTGGGGGTACTTAAAACTTATGCAGAACCTTTATTATTCTCTGTAGCAGAAGATGATCCTAATTATGATGATGCGCTTAGATTAATAAATATTTTTAGGGTTATTTTGGGAATACCTAGTGATGATGTTCCAAATGATTCTATAATTAGAGAATTTATTGGTGGAAGTTGTTTTAAAGACTTATAAATGGTACAATATAAATATAGGATGGTGATGAAATGAAAATAAAAGTTGCAATAAATGGATTTGGAAGAATTGGAAGGTTAGTATTTAGAATAATGCAGGAAGATCCTTGTTTTGACGTTGTTGCAATAAACGATTTAACGGATGCAGAGCAACTTGCGTATTTACTAAAGTACGATACTTCTCATAGAAGATATAGAGAAAATGAGATTTCAAATGATGAAGAAAATATTATAATTAATGGTAAAAAAATAAGAATTTATGCTGAAGCGGACCCTTCTAAATTACCATGGAAGGATTTGGATATAGATATTGTCTTTGAATGTACTGGTTTTTTCACTAGTAAAGAAAAGGCCGAAGCACATATAAAGGCTGGTGCTAAAAAAGTTATAATATCTGCGCCTGCTAAGGGAGATTTGAAAACGATCGTATATAATGTAAATCATGAGTCTTTAACTGGTGAAGAAAAAGTAATTAGCGCTGCTAGTTGTACAACTAATTGTTTAGCGCCAGTAATGAAGTTATTATGTGATAACTATGGGGTAGAAAAGGGTTTTATGACAACGGTTCATGCGTACACGAATGATCAATCAACCCTTGATGTTGCGCATAAAAAAGGTCATATGGCTCGCCGTGGACGTGCTGCAGCAGCAAATATTGTTCCATCATCAACAGGGGCAGCAAGTGCAATTGGTCTTGTAATTCCGGAATTAAAAGGGAAATTAGATGGTACTGCAATGCGTGTTCCAGTAACAACTGGTTCGGTTGTTGATTTAACATTAGAATTAAGTAAAAAAGTAACCATAGATGAGTTAAATGCTTTATTTAAAAATAATCAAAATGAAACTTTAAAGTATACCGAAGATCCAATTGTTTCAAGTGATACCATTGGGATAATTTGTGGTTCTTTGGTTGATGGGCTTTTGACTAACATAGTTGATGTGGATGGTAAACAATTAGTTAAAGTTGTTGCATGGTATGATAATGAGATGAGTTATTCTGCTCAAATGGTTAGAACAGCTAAATATTTTGCAAATAAATAAGCACTGGATAAAATCTAGTGTTTTTTTAAAACAAACGTGTTATAATAGTAGCATAAAAGTAGAAAGTGGTGATTTTCATGGATGATAATTACTCAAGTGAATATGAAACTGGTGAAAAGAAAAAGTTCCAAATTACTAGAGGTATGGTTATTTTAGCCGTCATAATAATGGTTGTAATAATAATTGTTATTGTAATTATTGTTAACGCTGTAAATAGTAAAAAACCAGAATATACCACTGCGGATTTTACTAAACTTGAATCTAGAATGGAAGAAGAAGCTATGACTTATCTTTCTCAAAATAGTATTGAGTTAACTAGCGAAGAAGTCAAAATAGATTTAAAAAACTTATTATTAGAAAATGGAGGTTCAATTGATTCTAGCAAAGTAAAAGCCGCAAAAATTTGTGAGGGATATGTTTTAGCTTCTAAAATAGAAACGGAAAATTATAAAGCTTATATAAAATGTAAGGATTTATATACCACCAGCGGGTATGTTAGTAATGATAAAAAAAACACAACTAAAAAAATTACTACTAAAAATGATACCGAAAAACCGGTTATAACGCTCATTGGTGAAAAAGAAATCACAATTAATCAGGGTAGTGATTATGTTGATGCAGGAGCAAAGGCCACTGATAACATCGATGGTGATATAACTTCAAAAATAAAAATAGAAAACAATGTAGATATTAGTGAAAGTGGTTCATATACCGTTACATATACAGTAAGTGATAATGCGGGAAATATTGCTAAAGAAACAAGAAAAGTAATTGTTGTTTCGGTTCCAACAACTACCATAGCACCGAAAACTACAACGACAAAAAGATCAGGAGGGGTTGCTACAACCACCAGACCAAGAATAACAACGACAACAAAAATTACTACACCTCCTACTATAACTTTAAATGGAAGTTCATACATTACCATGAATGCTGGTTCTAAGTATACAGACCCTGGGTATTCTGCTAAAGATGCTAAAGGAAACGATATAACCGCTCGCGTTAATGTTTCTGGTAGCGTTAATACCAATGTAGCTGGTACGTATACGATAAAGTATTCAGTAACGGATTCCTATGGTAATAGTGCATCAAAAACTAGAACAATTAAAGTTAATTCTAATTATATTTCCCTTCAGGGAATTACCTTAACACCTAATTCGTTTAGTTTAAGTGTTGGCGGAACTAAAAAAATAGAGGTATATTTTAATCCTACTAGCGCTACAAACAAGACTGTTACTTGGAGTAGTTCTAATCCATCCGTTGCAACCGTAAGTAATGGCGTGGTACAAGCTAAATCAAAGGGTACAGCTACGATAACCGTAACAGGTGCTGATGGTAAAAAAGCAAGTGCCAGTGTAATTGTAAAATAGGAAATTAATTTTCCTGTTTTTTGTTTTCCACAATATACTTTACTGACGCATGGGAATATGATGTTATCAATGTATAAGATATACCAATTTTAAAATTTATATATTACTTGTTAGATTTAAGTACTTTTAATATCATTAAATAAAGGTAAAAGTGTTTAAATAAATTTTGTGGTGTGTGAATTCTAACCACCACTAGATTTATGCTGTGGTTTTATTGATATTGTGACATTTTTGTAATATAAATTTAATTCCTATTTTTTACTCTATCGTGTTATAATTAAAATGGAGGCTATTATGAAGAAAATAATAACTGATTTTGATTTAAAGGGTAAAAAAGTAATAATTAGATGTGATTTAAATGTTCCTATTGAAAACGGAGTTATTTTAGATGATAATAGAATAAAAGAGAGTTTAAGCACAATTAAATATGCAATAGAAAATAATGCAAAGATTATTTTATTATCCCATTTAGGTAGAGTAAAAACCGAAGAAGATAAATTAATTAATGATTTAAAGCCTGTTGCGAATAGATTATCTGAATTATTAAATAAAAAAGTTATATTTGTTAATGAAACACGTGGAAAAGTTCTCGAAAGTTTTATTAACAATATGGATGAAAAAGATATTATATTGGTACAGAATACAAGGTATGAAGACTTTCCAGATAACAAAGAAAGTTCTAATGATATAAATTTAGGAAAATACTGGGCTAGTTTGGGAGACATATTCATTAATGATGCTTTTGGAACGGCACATAGAGCTCACGCCTCAAACGTGGGAATTGCAAATCATTTACCATCAGGTGTTGGCTTCTTAGTTCAAAAAGAACTAGATATGTTAGGAGGCTTATTAGATAATCCAAAAAGACCTTATGTTGCTATAATAGGCGGCGCAAAAATGAAAGATAAGATTAAGGTTATGGATAAATTAATAGAAAAAGCTGATTACATTCTTTTAGGTGGAGGAATCGCAAATACTTTTTTAGTTGCAAAGGGAATAGATGTTAAAGCTTCAGTATATGACGAAGAAAGCGTAGAACATGCTAGAATGTTACTTTCTAAGCATAAAGAAAAGATAATCTTGCCACTTGATGGATATGGTTCAAATGAATATAAAGATGGGTTGGAAGTTTATTATTCAAATGTAGATAATATTAAAGATGACATGATGGTGCTAGACTTAGGTCCAAAGACACTTGAATTATATAAAAAATATTTAACTGATTGTAAAACGGTTTTTTGGAATGGGCCAATTGGTGTTAATTATTTTAAAAACTTTGAATATGGAACAAAAACGCTTTGTGAAATATTAAAAAACATTGATGCTAAAGTTGTAGTTGGTGGAGGAGATTCTGCTGCTGCGGTTATAAGCTTTGGATATAAAGATGATTTTGATCATATATCAACTGGTGGCGGTGCATCACTAGAATTTATTGAGGGAAAAGTATTACCAGGGATAGATGTGGTAGAAGATAAATAGGAGAATAGAATGAAAAGCAAAAAAGTAAATTTATTTATTCTTTTTATTGCACTTGTTTTAGTACTTTATTTTACTCTTAAAGATGATTTTAGCGGAATAATTAAAGAATTAAAAAACGTCAATCCTTGGTTGTTCATTTTATCTATATTAATTGTATTAATATCTTTATTATTTAAATCAGCTTCACTTAAAATATTCATAAATGAATATAAAAAAGAATATTCACTAAAAAAATCATATTCCTTAACTTTAATAGGTCAGTTTTTAAATGGTATAACACCTTTTCAATCAGGTGGGCAACCATTTCAAGTATATTTGCTAAAAAAAGATGGGGTCAGAATATCTGATTCAACAAACGCCATGATAAAGGATTTTGTCGCTTTTCAAAGTGCTTTAATACTAATTGGCATTTTTGCAATTTTAATTAATTTTAAGGTTAATGTATTTTCAAAAAACATATACTTAAACGGTCTTATATTTTTAGGTTTTGCAATTAATACTATTGTGTTAATATTACTTTTAACGTTTTCCTTAGCAAAGAAAACAGGATTTAAATTAGCTAATAAACTAATAGAAATTTTATTTAAACTTAAAATAGTAAAAAAACTAAATATAACTGAAGATAAGATAAATGAGAGTTTAAAATATTTTTATAAAACTGGAACAGAACTTAAGAAAAATAAACTAGAGCTTTTTAAAGGTATTATATATAATATAATCCACTTGGTGTTACTTTATTTAATACCGTTATTTATATTTAAATCTATGGGTTCGAACGAAGTTTCTGTTTTAGGATCAGTCGTAGCTGTAGCCTTCGTAATGCTCATAGGTAATTTTATTCCAATTCCAGGCGCAACTGGTGGTATAGAATATAGCTTTTTACAATTTTTTGGAAGTTTTTCTAAGGGAACTATTTTATTGGGTGCTATGCTACTATGGAGATTGGTTACTTACTTTATACCTATGATAATAGGATTTATTACATTAACATTAAAAAAGGAAGTGAAAAAAAATGAGAATAGGGCTTTTTACTGATACATATCCCCCTTTTATAAATGGTGTGTCAACAAGCGTTTTAATGTTAAAACAAGGTTTGGAAAAAATGGGACATGAAGTTTATGTTGTAACAGTTAATAATGAATCTTTCTCGTATAAAAAGGAGGATAATGTTCTTAGGATACCTGGGTTTCCAATTGGGATTATGGATTTTAGACAATCAGGTATTTACCCTCTTAGAGCTTTAAAAATAATAAAAAAGTGGAATCTTGACGTAATTCATACACATACTGAATTTAGTATTGGTGCATTTGCAAGGCTTATATCCAAACAGTATAATATCCCACTTGTACATACTTATCATACAATGTATGAAGAATATATTTATTATATAACAAAAGGATACTTCGATAGTGCATCCAAAAAGTTAGTTGAGTATTTAACATTATTCTTGTGTGATAAAACAATTGATGAACTTATAGTTCCAACCGAGAAAACAAAATGTTTATTTAAGGAAAAGTATAAAGTAAAAAGAGATGTTCACGTAATTCCGTCTGGTATAGATGTTACAAGGTTCTATAAAGAAAACATAAATAATTTGGAAATAAAAAAATTAAAAGAAGAACTTGGTATAAAACCTAGAGATTTTTCTATTCTTTATGTTGGTCGTGTTGCAAAAGAAAAAAACATTGAATTTTTAATTAGAAATTTTAAAACTATATCTAAAAAAATTTCTAAAGCAAAAATGTATATAGTTGGAGATGGACCTGACATGAATGATTTAATTGATTTAGCTTATAAAAATAAACTTGAAAGTAAGATTATTTTTATAGGTAAAGTTCCATGGGAAGATGTTCCTAAATATTATGCAATATGTGATTTATTTGTAACGGCATCAACAAGTGAAACTCAAGGATTAACGGTAATAGAGGCAATGGCAGCCTCAAAGCCTGTAGTTGCAATAAAAGACGAAAGTTTTGAGTTGGTTGTTGATAATGGTAAAGATGGCTTGTTGTTTGAAGATGAAAAAGAATACACGGATTTAGTGTATAAATTATATAGAGATAAAGAATTTTATAAAAGCGTTAAGATTGCTGCTAGAAAAAAGGCAAATTATTATAGTGCCATAAATTATGCGTCAAGTGTTTATAAAATATATGAAAAAGTAGTTAATAAAGACACGAATATTTTTAAAAAGGCGATTCATGGTGTTAAAAATGTTTTAGAAAAAGGCGGTGGCAAAAGTTGAAAAAAATATTAGTATGTAATCATAAGATGTTTTTAACTCATGATGAAGCAATTGTTTTAAAGGAAAAAATGGATAATATTGATATTTCAAATACAAATTTAATCGTATGCCCTAGCTATTTGAATTTTAATGTATTTAATAATTATATTTTAGGAGCACAAGATTGTTTTTATGAAGATAAGGGGGCATATACCGGGGAGATATCGTCCTATGATTTACATCTTAGAGGAATTATGTACTCAATTATAGGACATTCTGATAGGAGAAAGTATGATACAAATGTAATTATAAATAAAAAAGTAAAAGCTTGTCTTAAAAACTCTATTACTCCAATTATTTGTATTGGTGAAACAAAAACTGATAAAGAATTAAGAAAAACAAGCGAAGTTTTAAAAAAACAAGTAACAACAGCATTAGATGGCGTAGTTTTAGAAGATGGTATGGAAGTTATAATTGCTTACGAACCGGTTTGGGCCATAGGCGGAATAAAAAGTCTTTCTATAACGGAGATAGAAGATACCCTAACATATATTCGCAAATTATTAAAAGAACGAAACGTTAATAATTATAAATTATTATATGGTGGGAGTGTTAATGCAACTAACATAAAGAAAATTTTAAGCGATAACGTGGATGGGTATTTACTTGGGAATGCATCTGCTAGTCCGAGTGAACTGCAAAGTATAATAAAATGTATAAAATAGTGTAAAGAAGGATAAAATTTGACATTTTGTCCTTTTCATTTATGCTAAAATTATGTTATTCTAAAGTTGTAATACTAGGAAGGAGATGTATATTTTGCCAGATAATGTAGCAAGGGTACTTGATAATGAAAGCAAAGATTTTAAGGTTCATGTTAACCCGCATTTTGAAAAAATTTCTTTGATAAGACAAAAAAAAGATGCATTACTTAGTATACGTCTTACCTTAGGTATTGAAAAACTTGTTGGCCCTATGATTAAAAAATCAAAGTTGTTACAAATAATTAACGTTGAAAAAGAAAGAATAAATGATGATAGGGTTAAGGCGGAATTAGATAGTGTATTTGCAGAGTATTTTCCTGCTAAGCAAGAGTTACCGACCGTACCTACCGCAAAAGATGTTTGGGACAAAAATTCACCAGTTCTTAATTCTAGCGTAGAAGAAAGAATAAATAAGGAATTAATGTCTTTAGAAGAAATGGAAGATAGTTTAAATGATACTGGGCCAGGAAAAGCTAAAGTAAAAAGTGATTCACACTATAGAAGTAGAAATCCACTAAATGGTGATATAACGAATTCGACGTGGTAAATTAAAAAAATATATACTTAGGATGTAGTAACTACATTCTTTTTTTATTTCGACAAAGTTTGATAATTTAATTAAAAATAAAAGATTATAATTGTATTTAATTAGCAAGGAGGAAAAGAATTATGAAAGAAAAGAAAAATAAAATAGAAGAAAAAGAAGTAAGAGTATTCGTGGTAGACGATAATGAAAGCTTAGTTGGAATGCTTAAAGATTATTTTGAAGACCATAAAAAGATAAGTGTTGTAAAAGAAGCCTATAATGGCGAGGATGCCGTTGGAGTAATAGAGAATAATTTAGAAAACTTTGACGTGTTATTGCTTGATTTAATCATGCCTAAAAAAGACGGAATATATGTTTTAGAACAATTAAGAAAGAAAGGAATTAATAAACCAGTTGTTATTGGTACGTCATTTAATGCAGACGAAACAATTGCCAGAGTTTCAAAATATAACCCTAAACATTTTATATTAAAACCATTTGATATGTTGGATTTGGAAAATAAAATAATGGACGCGGTAAGTTTTAAACCTGAATCTAATTCCAAACTTAATTTGTATCATAATAATTTAGAAATATCTGTTACTAAGTTATTACACGGTTTAGGAGTGCCATCTCATATAAAAGGGTATCAATACATAAGAGAAGGAGTAATATTAATGTATGAAAAACCAGATATAGTTGGAGCTATAACTAAAGAATTATATCCAGAAATAGCAAATAGATTTGATACAACGGTGTCACGTGTTGAAAGAGCAATTCGTCATGCTATTGAAGTTAGTTGGAACAGAGGAGATATTGATCTTATGGAAGAGATATTTGGTCATAGTGTAGATTACGACAGAGCAAAGCCTACTAATAGTGAATTTATTGTAACTGTATCTGATAAACTTAGATTAGAATTTAGTAATGCCAAACAAAGAAGTTAAATATCTTTGTTTTTTTATTATTTTAATAAATTTTTAATAATTAACTGGTATAATATATAAATATAGGAGGTATTTATATGCTTATTAGTAATGATGATGGAATGTCTAAGTTTTTTTCAAAAGTATATTTATGGATGTTTATAGGTTTATTAATATCTGGTGGAGTTGCTTATTATACGTCAGTAACACCTGGTATTAAAGGCATGGTATATGGCGCTTTTAACTGGCTTTTAATATTGGAACTAGTTGTTGTAATAGCATTTACTGCACTTAAAAAGAAAGTATCACCGCTAGTTGCTAAAATTTTATTTATACTTTATGCTGCTATAAGTGGTCTTACATTATCATCTATATTTTTAGTTTATAGATTAGATAGTATTGGCATGGTGTTTTTATCATCAGCTCTTATGTTTGGCCTTTTATCAGCATATGGTTATATAACTAAAACTAATTTATCATCGTTTGGAAAGGTTTTAATATTTGCGCTTTTAGCGGTAATAGTCATGTCACTTATAAATATGTTTGTGGGTAGTGGAACATTTGGCATGGTAATATCAGTTATATCAATCGTAGTGTTCTTAGGGCTTACTGCTTATGATATGCAGAACTTAAAAGCAATGTATAATTATTATTCTAGTGATGAAAATGAATTAAATAAAGTAGCTATATATGGCGCGCTTGATTTATACCTGGATTTTATTAATATATTCCTAAGATTACTCCAATTATTTGGAAAAAGTAGAGACTAAAAAGATAAAATGTAACCTATAAGGTGGACTTCTTAAAAAAGAAGATTAAACCTTATA
>CAYVPV010000004.1:0-56777 GCA_964453925.1 uncultured Muribaculaceae bacterium
TCTCCATTTCTTTTATTTTATCATGGAAAGATTTTTTAGTCATTTACACAGATTTATTTACAGACTCATAGCAATTTAATTTGCTATCTTTTTGTTATACATTATTTATCAAAGTAGTTATTAAATTGGTATAGCTAATACCAATACTTTCAATTAATTTAGGATACATACTAATAGAAGTAAATCCTGGTATAGTGTTAATTTCATTTATATATACATCATTATTTTCTTCATCATAGAAAAAGTCTATTCTAGCATATTCTTTGCAATTTAATTCTTTAAATATCTTTTTAGAATATTCTTTAATTTTACCTATAACGTTTAATGGTATATCATCTGGAATTATGGTAGCGGATTTACTATTTACATATTTAGCATCATAATCATAAAACTCGTTAGCTGACTTTATCTCTCCAGGATTAGAACACAATATGTTTCCTTTGGTTTCTAAAACCGCAACTTCTAATTCTCTTGCTTTAATAAACTTTTCTATAATTACTTTACCGTCATACTTTTTAGCTTCTTTAATTGCTTTTATTAACTCCTTCTTATCATTAGCTTTATTAATTCCTATTGATGAACCACCATTAGCTGGTTTAACTATCATAGGAAAATCTATTTTTTTAGTAATATCATTTATTTTATAATCATCATTAATAACCATGTATGGTGCTTGTTTAATACCTAAACTATCAAATATAATTTTAGACATTTCCTTATCCATACCTATAGTGCTTGCTAAAGTTTTACAACCAACAAAAGGAATATTAAACAGTTCTAACATTCCCTGTAATTTTCCATCTTCGCCATTCGTCCCATGCGTTATTGGAAAAACAACATCAAACTTTTTCAAATAATTAACTATGTTATCAATTTCAAGAATATTACCTTCTAACCAATCACCATAATCTAAGTAATATAAATCATCATTGAATTTATACCATTTACTATCTTGGGAAATACCTGCAACTTCATATTTAAATTTCTTTTTATCTATGGTTTCAATAATACTTTTAGCAGATTTACAAGATACATAATGTTCACTAGAATTACCACCAAATAAAATTAATACTTTTTTCAAAAAAACACCTCATTAAAGTATATTTAATGAGGCATTTAATATTATTGATTTAATTAAAATTTATCTAATTCATTAAGCATTTTATCTAACTTTTTATTTTTTCTACGGGATATTATAAAAAGTATTATACCAATTATTAAAACAATTCCAAATGTAATAGTAATAATTTTAATAGTATTCCTACTAAGTTTAAATTTCGATTTATTCTCTTCTTTAGTTTTCTTATGCTTTTTACTATATTCTGCATTTATAGTATAAGTTTTTTTTGTACCATCTTGTGCTGTAACTTCTACTAATACTTTATAATCACTAGCTTTTAAGTCATCAGCACCATTTATTATTACTAATGCTTTTTCATTTTCTGGTATAGCTTCTATATCAAGGTTATTTTCTTTTTCTTCAATAATAACTTTATAATCTAACTTATCTTTATCAAAATTTATCCTATGATTTTTAATTTTTAAAGACGTTAAGTTATTATTAGACTTTGATACTTGCATCTTTGTAGTACTAGTTTTAGTTTCATCAGCTTTTATATTTTGCTTTACCTTAGAAACTTTTGTTTCAACTTGTGAAATAGCATTTTTAGGATTAGAGTTAGAATTAGAAATAATACTTTTTGGTTCTTCTATAGCAGTAGAATTACCCTTTACTATATTAACTGTATGTGTATTTTCAGATGGGCTAGTTATAATAACAATATCTTTTTCTTCATAATCGGAACCAACTTTATATAAAATGGCATTCCCATCCCTAATACTAATATTAGAGCTAGTTTTTTCGGTATCTTTCACAAAAAATGTTATTGTTGCATAATAATTAGCACAATGCAAAATTCCATCAACACACTTATTACTTAAACCACTCTCATTAATGGTACTAATCACATAATATTTCCCATCTAACTCCGCTTTTTCCATTTTAAATCCATTACTTGACGCCCTTATTACTGAAAATACTGAATTATCAAATGAAAGTTCAAATATTACTCCACCAACACCCATTGTATTACTAGAACTCTTATCTATTCCAGAATAGTTCATTGAAAATGACAAGCTAAATTCACTTCCAGTAGTTACTGAATCAGTTCCTGAAATACCTACATTTGTTATTGATGCTGCTTTTACATTTAATGGAATTATTAAACATACTAATAAAAAACAAAATATTAAACTTTTCTTCATATACACCTTTAATACTATACTCTTACTAATTATAGTATAACATTCGTAAAGCTAGTTAGCAATAAAATTTATATTATTATACATTTATAACAAAAGCCTAGCATTCATTTAGAAATACTAGGCCTTCACTTGGCACACATTGTTATTGACTCTATCAATAGCATAGTGTGTTGCCCAATTATCATATCAATTAATTCTTATTATATTTTACAGCAATGAAAATAATTGATGGAATAACACATAATCCTGATATATATTTAACCAAATTCAAAATAGTTATTAATATATTTGCTTCGTATATATGAAACGTTATTTTATATACTAATTGAATTATTGTGCATACTGGAAACATTAAAAATAAAATTAAAGGTATCCACCACATTAATTTTTTCTTTTTATTTTCTTTTATTGGTTGTTGAGCAACTTGTTCTACTATTACATTATTCTCATTTTCGTTTAATAAAATACCACAGTTTTCACAGAAACTATTACTAGAATTAATTAAAGCACCACAATTCTTACAATACATATTATTTTTCCTTTCTATTAAACATCAAAATAATTACAATTACAAAAAAACATATCAAAAAATACATTAATAAAAAATTTAATAGATTAACTTTTAAGATTAATGCAAATATTATTGATAAAGATAATAAAAACCACATAATAATTCTATCAATTTTTAATTTTTTATTTAATTTATTTAGATCATTTTCTTCAGTAGCATTTTTCTTTCCTTTTTTTGTAATATAAACACTTGCAAAAAACACAAAGAATAAAAGTACAAAGGCTATATATAAATCATTGATATTTGTAAGTAAATAATATAAAGTTATGATTATTGCTATATAATAAATATTTTTATTTTCACAAGCACTAACAGCAAAATTTAATAACGCTTGATTTTGTTTTGAACTTTCTTTTATTATTTGTTTTTTTCTATTTTTGATTTCCATCAAATAATTATAAATATCCTGATAGTTATTAAAGTATTTGTAGATTATCATATAATCTTTTAGATGCGTTTCTTTACTTATTTTTTCAACATAATCACATTTTACTTTATATTTATTATAAGATTCTTTTATATCATAAACATTTATTATTTCCACGCAAGAATATAAATCTTTCATTTTTATATCACTATTTAAAACTTTTTCTTTGATTCTTTCATTATCATTATTAATACTATTTTCTGTATATATTAAATTCAATATAGATATTAATATATCCCTATTTGGATTATATCTTAAAACCTCATTATTTCTAATAAATTTCATAGACAAAAATTTGTTATCGTTAGTAATTATATAACATCTATCAGAAAAAATATCTTTATTACCAAACATCGAAGTCATAGCTATTAATAAATGATAAAACCAAGGAAAGAAAATTACTAATGCCATCCCCATTGAAATGGAAAATATAATATTTTGAAATTCTGATACATTTTCTAAATTCAATCTATAAATAATATAAAATATACATATTACTTCTATTAAAGAAAAAATAGTTAATTTTAAAATTAATTTTTTAATATTTTCTTTTTCAACCTGTTTATATAAACAATCATTATACATAAATATGTTTTTTATTGAATTATTGTTATTTTTCGCTATTTCTTCATCTAAATTTAATTCACTATTCATTTTTAGCACTCCAAATCGTTATAATAATTATTATCTTCATCAATAGAAGGCGTACATAAATATATAAATATCATAACAATTCCTACAATCGGAATAAATCGTATAAACCAGTAATAACCAGGTTTATTAATATCATGTAATCTTCTTACTTCAAGAGATAACATAGGAACTACTAAAGCTAAAACATATAAATCAAAACATATTTCTATAATGTCACTATTACTTTTAAATAACAAAGTAATGATAAACGCATAAATAAAAAATAATATTATTATACCTAACCATCCTAACCAAAAATCTTTTCTTGTTGCACGTCCCTTAAAGTTTGCATAATTAGAAAATACCTTTTTAACTGAATTTATCATCCCCCAACCTCCTTCCATAATAATTATAGCATAAACTCAACGAATAGGTGAAATAATTTTCAACGAATAAGTGAGAAAATTATATATAGAGAAAGGCAGGTGTTTTAATGAATCAAAAAAATGAAAATTATATTTATTATCTTGTTGCACAAAATCTTAAAAAGCATAGAAAATTAAAACATCTAACTCAAAGTCAGTTTGCAGAATTATGTAATTATAGTGATGGTTTTATTATGAATATTGAAAGTGAAAAATATCATCAAACTTTCAGTTTAGGAACAATATGGAAGTTTGCGCAAGTATTAAATATAGATATAAGAGAATTATTTACTCCGATTGATAAAAAGTAAATAATTATATTAAGTTTATATGAGTGTGCTAAAAAAATCATGTGTTATGAGACTGCTGAAAAGTAGACTTTTTGTTTACGCTTTAAATTATATAAAAATCAAATTTCATTTTTAAAACATATAAAAGTTAAAAGCGGTAAATAAAAAAGTCAGATTTTTCAATTTTGTGAAATTCCTGACTTTTTCGGCAGTCTTGTATTATTTTTTTATATTCCTTTAAGTTTAGAAGCAGTTTCACCATTATTTTTTATAATCAAAAAAATAAAGTTATTCTATTATAATTTTAATAAAATTTATGATTATTAATAACCTTAACTGACTTATCATAAGCAAAATCATTATCTTGCACATAATAAATATTAGACAATAAAATAGTATCTAATTTTTGAGTATCTTGACCTAATTCATCTAAAACTTGATAATTATCTGCTAAGTATATTTTACCTTTTATAAAATTTTCCTTTTGACGTAAGTTATCAAACAATAAATACTTTGTTAATTCATCTTCTTTTTTACATATATGTATATTAAAATTTGATAAGTTATATTTATTAATATCATCTAACTCAAAGGAATAAGACTTTAGCATATATAGCAAAAATGGCTTTCTTTGCTTTTTATTTGTATTTAAATTATATATATCGTTGTCTAAACAAAATTTTATCCAGCTAGATGTCAAAAGGGATGCTATGCCCATATTTCTATACTCTTCTTTAACCTTTGTTCCAATATATGTACTAGATTTATTCTCCATATCAATATAAAAATATATATAACCTTGACATACCAAGCTATTATTTTCTAGCTTATATGCTTTTATAAAATATTGGTCACAATTAACTTGTTTACAAAAAGATTTTTCAACATATAATCTTTGGTTAAAATCCATACAAACTAAATCTTTTAATAAGAGTAATTTTTTATTATATTCTACTCTTTTTATACTTTCCAACTTATTTTCCCACCTTATACATATTAAAAACACCATAAAGGTGTTTAATTATCCAAATGGGGCGGAGTAAGGGAATCGAACCCTTGAATGCTGGTGCCACAAACCAGTGTGTTAACCACTTCACCAACTCCGCCATGTAAATCTAAGTGCAATAGTATTTTAACAAACATAATGAAGAAAATCAATATGTAATTGTTAAAATATTGATTTTATTATAAAATATGATAATATATACGACAAATTTATAAAAAAGAGGAGTTGTATTTATGAATATAAGTAAGAAAAATAAGTTAAAGGCTGGAATATTAGCTATCATTATGGCAACTTCATTCACTGGTTGCGCAATGCATGAGATGGCTGCTGATGAAGAATATGATATAGTTGGTCAAACTAATAATGAAGACGGAATAGATATAAGTTCCGGATTACACCAATCTCTTGAGGTTCCAGGAGAAAAATTCACGTTAGAAACTGATTATAGTTTTGATGATACTTCTAAAAGAGCATGGAGAATAACTGCAGATAAATCTTTATACTGTAAAGTAAATACAAAAGGTCTACCAGAAGATACTGAAGTGTACATTGACAATGTACACATAGATGCATCTATAAAATCTAAATATGCTGTAATGGACGGAATATTACAAGATTCAATGGATGATAGAATACATAATTCATTAATGTTAGGAATCCCAATTGGTGATGATATAGACTATTATAATGTATTTGCTGTTGAAGGCTGTGACAAAGATTTCATAGAAGGAAGTGGATTTGGTTTTAATGGTTATTATTCTTCTGAGGTAAGACAAGAAAGATACACTGAAGAAGACTATTTAAAATTAGGCGTTTGGACTAACAAATTCCAGATAGTTTATGATTTATTAATAAAAACACCAAATGATAAAACACCTAGATGTGTAAGTGTCAAAACAGACTTTGTAGTTCCAGTAACTTCTACAATAACTTACTCTGATGATAAGTCAGAAGTAAAAGAAAAAACATACGAATATAATAATAAATAAAAAGATTGAGTTGAATTTAACTCAATCTTTTTATTTATTATTTTTCTTTTCAAAAGCAGCTTTTTTAGCATTTCTACATTCTTTGCATCTTACTGGTGCATTAGTTAAACCTTTTTCAGCATAAAATGCTTGTTCTCCTGCTGTAAAAATAAATTCTTTACCGCAATCTTTACATATGATTTTCTTATCTTCGTAATTATTGTTCATTCTTGGCCTCCTTATTAATATTGATTTAATGTTTTATGATATAAAAACAATTTTAATAAGGAGTTCATGTCAGTAAAAATATAAATCTTTAATTAAAATATCACATTTATATTCTTTTTTCAATTTTAATATTCCTCTTTGTCTAATAAAGCCGCGCTTTTAATAGTATTACTTCCATACTTTTTATTTATTTCATCCATAGCTTTTTGTACTTTATCTCTTTTTTCTAACTTACCTGCTTCTTCAAATAAAGATATTTGCTCATACGTTTTATCAGTAAAATCACTTACTCTTAAACCTACTAACCTTATTGGGTCCCCTTTCCACATGTCTTTTAATAACATACAAGCATTTTCATATATATCCTCATTAGACGATATAGGATTAACTAACTTTTTTTGATGCTGATAATTAAAAAAAACATTATTCTTAAGCTGTACTGATATTACGGTGGCATATTTTTCTTCTGCTCTAAGCCTAATACCAACCATATCAGATAATTTTCTAAGCACTTTTTTTAAATCTGGTATGTTATCTACATCATTAGGCAACGTTGTAGAGTGACCTATTCCCTGATTTTTAGGTATTGGTTTTTCCACTGGAGAATTATCAATCCCGTTTGCATACTCATGCATCATTTTACCACTTGATTTAAAATACCTGGTAAGCATAATTACATCTGCATTAGCTAGATCTTCTATGGTGTTTATTCCTAACTCATGTAATCTTTTACTAGAACTTTTACCCACCATGAATAAATCATCAACTGCAAGTGGCCACATTTTTTGTTTTACCTCATTTTCAAATAAAGTATGAACCTTATTGGGTTTTTCAAAATCACTAGCCATTTTAGCACATATTTTAGAGTTAGCAACGCCAACATTAACCGTAAAACCAAGAGTATCATATATTTCATCTTTTATTTTATATGCAAGTTTAACAGGATCTCCAAACATCTTTTCCATACCCGTCATGTCCATAAAGCATTCATCTATTGAATATCTTTCGATAACAGGGGTATATTTACATAGTATTTTATAAAAAGCATTCGAATATTCTACATATTTCTCTTTGTTAGAGTGTACAACAAACAATTTATCAACCTTTCTTCTTGCCATATATATTGGCTCTCCGGTTACGATTCCAGCTTTTTTTGCAGGAAAGCTTTTCGCAACGACAACTCCTCTTCTTTTTTTTTCGTCACCACCAACCACAGCTGGAATTGTTCTTATGTCCAATGTACTACCATTTTTAAGCATTTCTATGGCTGACCATGATAAGAATGCATTATTAACATCAATATGAAATATTATTCTTTTCATTCTTATCACCTCTAATACTATTATACTAAAAAAATCCCTTTTTGGGATTATTTTTTAAAACAAATGTACGCTATTATTAAAAGTAATATAAATAATACAGCTAAAATAGCGATTAAAATATAATTATTATCACTAGTTTCCTTAGTAATGATTTTAACTTGGGTGTTACTTACACTATCTCTTACAACTTTTAATACACTTTCATCGCTAATTTTGTTTAATAAGTACATAGTTTCTCCAGTGGGATTCCCCGGTTCCTTTTCTCTTATCTCTTTATCAGCCATAATAAATTCAGGGCTCATTATCCTAATTTTCGACCTAGAAAAGTTTATAAGTCTTATAACGCTACTTTTCTTTACATTAGGAATTATTTTTTTCTTTAAACTTATTTTTGTTCCATCTTTATTTATCGCAAACGTTTTAATTGTTAAATCGTTATTAATTAAAGAATAGGGAAAAAATCCTACGGTAGTTCCCTGATACTTAATTTTAAAACCGTAATCTTCCTTCGAGTATTTTTTTGAATCTGATATTATATCGAATTCATACTCCCTCGATAAAGATTTTATTTTACTTCTAACCATATCTATTTTTTTATTTTTAACAAGCACATAAAAATCTGAATGATATTCTAAAGATTCTTTATTTGTTACAAGATATGGTACTACACTTCCTGAAATCGCTATATTATTTGCAATAGCTTCATCATTTATTAATGTTAAAATAATATCAATTATATCATTGTAATTACTATTCATATTATTTCTCCTATTTCTAAATATGTTATACTTTAATTATATAACAAAGTTATTAAAATGCAATTAAAAATATGAATAATATTAAACAAATAATAGTAATTATATAATGAAGTAAATGGCTTATTTTAATACCTAAGGCAAATTCTATTATACTAGGTATAAATATTGTACCAATTAATAATAAAGAATATAAGAGTTTTATATTAAAATTATCAAAAAATTTACTTACCGCTACAAAAAGAATTATAAATTGTATAAAAAGATTAAATATAACATACTTTCTCATACTATATTATATGATAATTTTTAAATGTTGACACGGTTATGGAATATATGTTATTATTTTTTTCGTGCGCTGAAAAGGAGATGCTAAAGTGGAAAACAAAGCAAAAAGCAATATTAATTCAATGTATTTTAAAAATAGAGTTATTGATAAAGAAAAGTTTGAAAGCGGGAAAGAGGATACAGATTATCTATCAAAAATTATAAATTGTTTAGTTCAAACTGATAACATAGTTGAGTTTAATAGTAATGCCAAATTTTATGATAGTAAACAAAAAATACTAACACCTACTATTGCAGAAAGCTATGCTACTAAAGGTAAAAAAGCAACACTTGTAAGTTCGAGTTTTCATGAATGTTTTAAAAAAGATGATTTAACTATAGTTAAATGTAGTATTAATAGTCCCTTTGGGGAATATCAATATTTGATAACGCCTAATATGATAAATAAGATTAAAGATGCTGAATGTTTTATTGTAAATAACAATATACCCGGTTTAGATAAAAGATTTAAAGCATGGGCTGGAATGGGAATACCCTGTATATATGTAATAGCTGGAGCAATAGACCCAAAAACAAGAAAAATGGATTCTATTACCATGAAGAAGGATGCAAATGCTAAAATATTTATGGATAATCTAGCAAGAGAAAATAAACTTATGGTACACGAAAGTATTGACCAAATTAGCAATAAAAATAAAATATATAAAATTTATGTATTAAAAAGATAACACCTAAAAATCGTGTGTTATCTTTTTAATACATCTTTTAAATTTAAACTGGCATTATAAATATCTTTTTTACTAATTCCATCATTTTGTTTATTAAGTATGCCAATAGCTTCTTTAACAGAGCAATTTTCTTTAACCATAACATCTATTAGCATTGCTTCTACACTTATATTACTTTTTTCTAACTTTTCAGGTTTATTACTTATTAAAACTACGTATTCTCCTTTTAAACTATTAGGATCGTCTTTCATTTTTTCATATACTTCATCTATTTTTCCATAAACACATGACTCATGAAATTTAGTTAATTCCGAGCATACACTTACCACACACCCAGGCATTTCATTATTTAAGTCTTTTAGTAACTTAATTATTCTTTTTGGAGACTCATATATTACTTTAGTTTTAATATCAGATATTTTTATTTTATTAAATAACTCTTTTCTTGGTTTATTTTCAGTTGGTACAAAACCATAAAAAGTAAACGAGGAAGTATCAAGGCCACCAATCGATAAAGCAGTAATTACAGCCGAACAGCCAGGTATACCTATTACCTTTATATCATTTTCTAAAGTTTTTTTAACTAATATATATCCTGGATCTGATATACAAGGTGTTCCTGCATCAGATACGATTGCTATATTTTTATCACTTTTTAAGTCTGAAATTATTTCGCTTATTCTTTCTCTTTCGTTAAACTTATGATACGATACCATCTTATTTTTTATATCAAAATGATTTAATAATTTAATTGTTTGTCTAGTGTCCTCAACTAATATATAATCTGCATTTTTAAGAGTTTCTATCGCTCTTGGAGATAAGTCGTTTAAATTCCCAATTGGTGTTGCAACAACAAATAAAGTTCCCATTTAATCACTTCCTAACTTGTATTATAACAAATAAAAAAGCCTAATCAAAGTCCTATAAATAGTTCCGGTTTTAATAGTAATAAAATACCAATTAATAGTAAAAGCATTCCACTAACTAATTTAGAATATTTACTATATGATTTTGTCTTGCTTATTTTAATTATTAAAATAGAGAAGATCAAATATACTATAAAACTAAATAATATAAAGAATATCATATATATCAAGATACAAAGTAAATAATTTGTGTCATTAAGATTACTAAATAATGTTATGAATACTTCCGATAAATTAGTGCCGTAACTAAAACTTATTAATACTGAAAAAACGCTTAAAATAACAGTAGCAATTATCATAAATATAAATGATTTTCTTTGAAGAAAAAATTTTATGTTGCTTTTATTTTCAATTTTTTTATTATCTAGTCCATTTATAAATATATTTAATTTTATAGCCCCTATTATTACTAGGGAAAACGCTATTATAGTTTTTAATGCTGTTATAAAATTAATTAATTTAGAAAAATCTAATGATGATATCATCAAACCTAAATGAATAATTCCTAAAAACACTATATAAGTAGCACCTAATAAAATTATTTTTCTTTTATCCTTCAAACCTACTATAGCTAATAGCAAAATAAATAAAATCTCTAAACTATAAGTATTAAGTCCATCCTTTAAACCTAATAGTAAAGAAGAAATAAATGGTGATAATTTTTTTAAATTAATGCTTTTAATCATTAGAAAGTTTATTTTAAAATCATTATTCTTAATTTCTGCTATACTACTATCACCATATAATTTTTCATCTACTACGCCTAATTCTATACCAACTTTATCAACAAATGAATCCTTAGCAGCTAGTTTAATATGATATTTATATGTTTCATCAGTTACACCACTTGAGTATCCAGTTATTGGAGTATTATTTATTATAACAAAAGGAACACCGCTAACAGTTATATCTAAGTAATCGGTTATATCTTCTAATTTTTGTTTATTTTCTTTATCAAACCAAACTTCATATTTAATGATATTTAAATCGTATTTATCCTTAATGTGATTTAAATATTCTAATGCCTCTTCACAATGAGGGCAAGTTTTTCCATAAAACATATAAACATTAACTTCTTTAGCAACTACAAATTCACTAAAGCAAAAAAAATTAATAAACATAAAAATAAAACACAATAATATTTTTTTTAATTTCATCTTTAAACTCCTAATACAAATTAATTATATCATGTCAACATTTAAAAAGTTCACATTTCTATGAACTTTTCTTTTTTTCTATTAATTTTCCATCCTTAAGTTTTATTTTAATGTCAGATGCGTTTTCCACCTCTTCCGAGTGAGTAACTATTATTACACACTTGTTTTCCTTACTAGCTAAATCTTTTAAAATTTTTATTATTTCTCCTCCTGTCTTAGAATCTAAGTTACCAGTTGGTTCGTCAGCTAAAATTAAATCTGGAGAAGTAGCTAATGCCCTTGCAATTGCTACCCTTTGTTGCTCCCCTCCTGATAGCTTATTAACTAATCTGGTTTGTTTAGACCCGGATATACCAACTTTATCAAGTAATTTTCCAGCATGTTCTTTAGTATTTTCTTTATTCCTTCTTCTACCAGAATGATTATCTATATCCATAGCGATAATAACATTTTCTAAAGCTGTTAAATAGTTTATTAAATTATAACTTTGAAAAACTATTGACATGTTATCATTACGATATTTAGTAAGGCCCATTTTTAAAATGTCTTCTCCATGATAATAAACGGTACCATTAGTCGGTGTATCAAGTCCTGCGATAATGGATAAGAAAGTCGTTTTACCACTACCAGATTCACCTACTATGGTATAAACCTTACCTTTATTAAAACCATAGTTTATGTTGTTTAAAATCACTCTTACATCGTCACCGTCTTGGTATTCTTTATGTAAATTTTCCACTTTAAGTACGCTCATTTTTTATCCTTTCTACCTATCGAGCATTATCTCTTTAGGATTTAATTTTAATACGAATATCGATTGTACGGTATTACCTATTATTATGATTAATAATCCAACACCATATAGTGCTAAAACACTTAAAGGAGTTAAAGTAACAGTAAGTTCATTAATGGTTTCAACATCCATGTTACTTGTATCCGGCCTATTCATGTTAAGTTTGTCCATGCCACCAAAACCTTTACCATTGTTCATATTATCACTATTATCACCTGCATTGCTATTATTATTTCCCATATCAATAACTTCGTTGCTAGAGGTTTCATTGTTTAATAAATAATTAGTTATTTTTTGTGCAAATAAACTAGTCGCTAAAACCGATAAAGAAAACGATACAATGCCTACAATTAAAACTTCTGCTATAAGTTGAAATAATACTTTAATCTTAGATTCACCAAGCGATAATAATACCCCAATTTCATACTTTCTATCTTTTATTGTAAGCATGGAAAGAAGCATTATTATAAACGCACCCGCAATGATAACCACAATTACTAATATCTTAGCAGTAGATGCAACACTTTCAATGTTTCCAACCATTTTTTGATATGTTTCATTGTCAATTGATAACGATCTATATGTTAAGTCAATATCTTTCATATTTTGAACTTCTTCTATGAAAGCATCCGAATTTTCTGGGTCATCGATGATGAACGTAACGCTCTCAACAGTATACCCGTTTTCTTTTAACGTAGCTATCTCATCTTCAGATAAACCATTTTCTTGCATCTTAAGAATTGTTGTATAAGGAACATACATAGCATTTTCTACATTGTTCATTGACATTCCAAAATTATTATCTGATAACTCACTTGAATTTGAGCTTTCATAAATTCCTACAATAGTATAAGTAGTTTGGATACTAGTATCATCACTGTCACTAGAATCACTCTTACCACGTTTCATCTCGACTTTTTCTATTGTAATGGTATCACCAACACTTAAACCGTTTAGTTCGGCTAATTTCTTTTCAATCATTATTACAGATTCACCATTTGTAATCTGCTCCTCAGTAAAGAAGCTACCATCCGATAAAGTATTCAAACTTGTTATTACGTCACTTTCTTCACTTACACCAGTAATTTGCAAACTCGCCATATTCATGCCTTTATCATTTGGCATGTCAGAGTTTTCTTCTGATCCATCATCTGATGTATCATTACTTGAAGACAAGCTATACTCTTCAAAATCAACTGGATTTCCAGTATAAGACGTGCTATACTTATAACTTTTAACATATTCACTATTTTCTGCTATAATTTCAACTTCTTTAGTAGTAAGACTAGTATAATCATCTGGTAAAGAAAGATTACCAGGATTAAAACCTTTTTCTCCATCACTAGAATTACTGTTCATTGCATTTTCTATAACTGATGACGTATCAGACTTATAAATTATGCTAGATCCTAATTTATTTTTTGCAACCTTAAAAGTTTTGTTAGCGGCACTATTTATAAGTAACCCTGTTAAAACCAAAGTAGCAACAATAAATAATATTATACCTATTGTTACTGATTTTCCTTTTTTTCTCTTTATGTAATACCAGCTTCTTTTTAAAATATACATATTTTCTCCTTTCCTTTAAATTAAGTATATTTTAAAAATTTGTCAAAAATATGTATTAATAAAAAATTATTTATATTGAAAAATAAAAGTAGAACTACTTATTTGTAATTCTACTTTATTATTACTAGCCTACCATCATTTATATCAATGGTTAAATCATCACCTGTTATAATACTTCCATCTATTAGTTTTTTAGCTAGCAAAGTTTCTAAATTTTTTGATAAGAATCTTTTAAGTGGCCTTGCACCATAATTATGATCATATCCATTTTCAACAATCCATTCTTTAGCTTTCTCGCTTAGTTTTATGGAAATTCTATTACCTTTTAACTTTTTATTTAAATCACTTACCAATTTATCTAGTATTTCATAAATAACATCTTTTGATAAAGAATTAAAAATTATTATTTCATCAACGCGGTTTAAAAATTCTGGTCTAAAGTAAGTTTTTAATTCTGCATTTATAACTTCTTCATCTACTTTACCATCAAGCACGTATTCACTACCAACGTTAGACGTCATAATTATAATGGTATTTTTAAAGTCTACCGTACGTCCATGCCCATCAGTTATTCTTCCATCATCTAGTATTTGAAGAAGAATATTTAAAACGTCTTTATGAGCTTTTTCTATTTCATCAAATAAAACTATGCTATATGGATTTCTTCTTACTGCTTCGGTTAATTGTCCACCTTCATCATATCCAACATATCCCGGAGGCGCTCCTATAAGTCTTGCAACAGAATGGCTTTCCATGTACTCACTCATATCAATTCTAACCATGTGTTTTTCATCGTCAAATAACTCATAAGCAAGTGTTCTTGCAACCTCTGTTTTACCTACACCAGTTGGGCCTAGGAAGATGAACGACCCTATTGGTCTATTTTCATCTTTAATACCTGACCTTGATCTTATAATTGCATCACTAACAAGGTTTAAAGCTTTATCTTGACCCTTTACTCTTAGTTTCATGTTTTCTTCAAGGTTAAGAACTTTTTCTTTTTCACCTTGCGCTAGTTTAGTTATAGGAATATTAGTCCATCTTGCTATTACTCCTGCGATTGATTCATCAGTTACCCTGTCTGATAAAATTTTACTTTCGTTAGCTTGTTTTAAGTTATCAAGTTTTTTCTCTAATTCTGGAATAGTACCATGTCTCAATACTGCAGCAGATTCTAAATCATAGTTATTTTCAGCCATTTCAAGTTTAAATCTAGCATCTTCCAACTCTTTTTTAGTTTTCTTAATATCTGATTGGATTGATTTCTCTTTTTCCCAGTCATTTCTAAGAGATGATTCTTCTTCCTTCATTTCCTTTATTTTAGCATCTAATTCTTTAACTCTTTCTCGACTAATATCATCTTTATCCTTTTTTATAGCTTCCCTTTCTATTTGAAGTTTCATGATTCTCCTTGTTAATGAATCTATATTTTCAGGTACACTATCCATTTGAACACGTATTGTTGCGCAAGCTTCATCTATTAAATCAATAGCTTTATCCGGCAAGAATCTATCAGTTATGTACCTATTTGATAGTGTTGCTGCAGCCACCAACGCTGCATCTGAAATCGATACACCATGATGCACTTCAAACCTGGATTTTAAACCTCTAAGTATAGTAATGGTATCAGATACGCTAGGTTCTTTTACCATTACCTTTTGAAACCTACGCTCTAAAGCTCCATCATCTTCAATATACTTACGATACTCATTTAAAGTAGTTGCACCAATGCAGTGTATTTCACCACGAGCAAGCATTGGTTTAAGCATGTTACCAGCGTCCATTGCACCTTCTAACTTACCTGCACCTACTATCATGTGAATTTCATCGATGAACATTATTATGTTACCTTCAGATTTTTTAACTTCGTTTAAAACGTTTTTAAGTCTTTCTTCAAACTCACCACGATACTTAGCACCTGCAATTAAAGATGCCATATCAAGTTCCCATATGGTTTTATCTTTTAAACTACTTGGAACATCACCTTTTACAATACGCTGCGCAAGTCCTTCTATAATAGCCGTTTTACCAACACCAGGCTCACCGATTAATACGGGATTATTCTTAGTCTTACGAGATAATATACGAGTTATTGAACGTATTTCCTCATCCCTACCAATTACTGGATCAACCTTTCCATCTTTAACGTACCCTGTAATATCTCTACCATATTTTTCTAGAACGTTTTCCTCTTTTTCTTCATTCATATTAAACATAAATATCACCCCTAATAAATATATTATGCTTTCTTTTTTAGCACTAAATACATTCTAGCACCATAATTAGCACTTGTCAATAGAGAGTGCTAATTATGGTGCTAGATAACACTACAGTGATAAAAAAGAATATGAAACAAAAAATAAAAATATCTATGTATAAAATTATTTGTTTTTTATATCCAAAATTGCCTTTTTAAAATCATTATTTTTCAAACTTTCTACATACTCCAAATATATTTTTGGAATATATCCATCTTTATTTAAATATTTATTGTCATACCAATATGGAAATAACTTGATAGTTTTCGAATATAATTTTTTTAATTCAATCTCAGTAATACCACTTAAAATTTTTCTTTTAAAATATCCACCAATAATATGAATAATAAATAAAAATTCCAGTTTATTTTTATATAATTCATATTTATTATTTATTTTGCAATAATCAATTATATTAGTTACTGCTTTTATGGTATCTTCTTGATTTATATTATATTGATGTATTAACGAATCTTTTCTTTGTACATAATGATATAAACACTCATTAATAAAATTATATTTCATATTATTATATATTAATAGCTTACTATAAAATTCCAAATCTTCGCATATTTTTAAATTTGAAAACTTAATACCAGATTTTAAAAGTATATTCTTATTTATTAATCTTCTATATGTTGCTATTCCCCTGAATGTTTCAACATATTCTTTTTTAACATAATTTTCCTTATTATTATTTTCATAAACGCTTATAGTACCACACATACAAAAAGTATCATCCTCTCGTATATTACCAGCTAATTTTTCTACGATGGTTGGATCTACAAAATCATCACTATCAATAAATAAAATATAATCCCCTTTTGATAATTTTATACCTTTATTTCTTGCTGTTGCAACACCCATATTAGGTTGATAATAACAAGACACTCTCTTATCAACCTCTGTATATCTTTTTATTATATCCGCAGAGTTATCCGTTGATCCATCATCAATTATAATTATTTGTATGTTCTTATACGTTTGATTAATAATAGAATTTATACACTTTTCCAAATAATTGCTTGTATTATAAACTGGAACTATTATACTAACTAATTTATCTTTCATCATAACCACATCCCTAATAAATAATTATTTTAATTTATCAATTTTTCCTAAAAATTCATTAGAACCATTGTACCAACTATAAATACCTTTCTTTTTATTTTTAAATTTTTCTAGTTCTTCATTAGTATAATCCGAGTTTTGCTTTTTATGATTATCTATCCATCTGGATATAGTTCTTTTATAGCATGTATCAATGCATGTTCTAATCACTATTACAGTTCCCTTTAATTTGTTTATATCTTTTATACAATGAAATACTGCACAATCTATTACGATTGTTTTATCTATATTTTTACAATAATCTAAAATATCATCATATATCATATCAAATTGTTCAGTTAAGTTAGGTAGTTCTTTATATTTTTCTCTAAACATAATACCTAGTTCTTTGTTAATTCCAGATGTTTTACTAAATCTTTTATCTGAAAAAATCTCATCAGTATCAATGGTAACATAATCTTCACTATTAAAATGCTCTTTAGCATAGTATGATTTCCCAGAACCACTTTGTCCTGTTAAATTAATAATTTTATCATCTGTTATTTTCTTTATATAAGGCTCTTTATCTACAAACCTACTAATTAATAAATTAGATTTAATTTCATTTAAGTATCTTATAATTTCTTCATAAACTGCATTACCATTACTTGCAAGACCACTACTCTGATAAGGCTTTACAAAATCTTCAGCCTCGCTTAACACTAAATCTATATTTAATTTATTAACTTTATCTTTTATTATTTTTAAACACGTATTTTTATACCCTCTAATAGCACAACCAATTAAAGCTTTATAATATGATTTTTCAGGTAAATCAGATTTTAAATATAATTCCATAGCAATATTATCTGTTACCTTTCTTGGATTAGATAATATTATTTTATTAGATCTAAATACACCATGTGGTGCAGATAAACTTTCGCAATCTATTACCTCTGCATCATCAGGAATAGTAACATCATATAATGTATCTCCTCTAACTAACCATCTTAATATTTTATCCTCGGTTGAAAAATTGAAGCCACCCATCTCTTTTGGATTATTCGCCTTAGGATTCCAGTTGTTGGAGACATTAACCTCATTCAATTTATATTCTAAATTACTATTTGCACCACTAGTTGTTCCAAACATTACCTTTAAATATTTAACCATAATATACACCTTCTAACAAAATTTTTCTCAAAAAGTCGTGTCAAATTTTCTTCCTTTTTCTATTTCAAAAAGATGTGTTGCATCTATCCCCATCGCAACCCTATTAAACAGATTCTTTTTTTGGTACTCCTTCAAACTTGAATAATATTCAGAGACACTATTCTTAGTTTCATCATCATACATTACTGATTCTGATAACATTTTATTAAAATAGTATGCTTTATCTACTATAACAAGCGGAATATCAAATTCACTTGATGCCTTTAAACAATCTTCAAAATATTCTGCTTTCATAATTAAATCAACATATATACCAATCATATCATTTAAAGAAATCCCTTGAATATATGCAACCGGTGAAATCATATTTTCGTACTTTGATAAAAATTCTTTTAATTTTATAGAATTACCAATTTGTTGTATTTCTTTTTTATCTTCTTCAGAAATGAATGATAATTGGTTTTGATATAGAGTTTCTAAATAGTTAAAATTATCTTGTTCCATAGACTCTGACATCATTATGATATAATCTGGTTTTCTTTTGAATTCATTATTTCTAGAAAAATCTGTATTTCTTCTTTCGATCACAATTTCATTGTAGCCATTGGTAATAGTCTTAAGAAGTTCAGATGGAACAAAGTATCTAGCTCTAGATCTATTTCCTTCTTGTAACTCGTGAGATCCGTCATATGCTTTTGCATATCTACCACTGGAATCTATATCGGTATTACCCATACCTAAAATCGAGCCGTTTTCTAATGAGTCAAATCCTAAAATAATACTTCCTTGAGATCTAACCGAATATATTCCTCTTTCGTTTATATAGCTACAAGCAACAAAATGGTCTTGTAATTGTGGCCTTTCTAACCAATCAATTCTATAATTTTTATCTATAACATCAGATGCAAAAGAACAAGTTCCTACACAATGAACAAAAAAATTAAAATTTTCTCTTGGAACATGCAATTTTATATTTTTGCCATTATAGTTTATTTCATTTGAAATACTATTCCTAGGTTCATATACTTGGCTTTTTTCATCAATTCTGTATAGTGACTTAGAATATAATTCCGTATATTTACTTCTTAAATAAGGTTCAAGTGGTATTTCACTATCATAAACTTTAATATCTTTTAAATCATTATACATAGTAGATAATTCATTTATATTATCACTCTCTATAATTTTATTAATTAATACCAAATAATTATATATTAATGATGGTAATTCGCTGTCTTTTAAATTATCAAGGATATTATTATTATCATTATTATGGCAATATTTTGAATCAATATATTGTGCTTCTGCTAAATCTATATTAAATAATGCTTTTAATAAATTATCTTTGTTAAAAAACAAATCATTTGAATTACAATTCCTTATAAAAAATTCTTTTTTTAACATTTCATAATTATGTAAAGTATCTAGATCATTTATTTTATATTGATTACCTGGAAGTTGTAGAACACTTACTAATCTTCTTAAATCTTGCTCTGTAATATTTTCTATATTCAAAGAATTAATTAATTCAATATAATTATCCATGTTATTTATTACATTAACAATCATAGAAGAAATATCATATTCTTTATAATTATAAATATCTAGAATCTTTGATAAAACTATTAATTCTTTATCATTTAATTTTGAAATAGACATTTGAACTTCAACATCATTTATAAACCTTTCATAATGCTCTTTATTAAGATTAAATATATTATCTTTTAATGAGGTCGCCAGGAATGTATTAAATATATTATTATTATTTTTTTCATGGTAATTTAATAGCCATTTACTTCTTTCATAAAAATTTTTGGCGTCAATATTTAATTCATTACAATACGCATCTATTAACGCTTCATTTTCCATAATATCTAGCGGCAGAATACATTTAGCTGCTAAATCTATTCTATTTCTTTTTATACATTCATCCCTAAAAGCACTTGATTCAATTAAACACTTTGGAACTAATTTAGTTTGTGATACCACATCTATCAAATAATCCATATTCTCTTTAACTAAATTAGTAAAAAATGTAGTTTCAGAATCTCTAATTTTTGTATCATATGATGATTTTTCTTTAAGTAAACTTAATAATTCACAAAATTCATTTGGCTCTAAACTTGATTTTAGTTCAAATAAATGATAAGCATATCTTTCATTTCCTAAATAATATGGAATACCTTTGCTTTTTTCTAAAGTCTTAACTAGTAATTTTAAATTAGGCAAAGAATAGTTTTCTAAATTCCCAATTAATTCGACACAATTTCCTTTCAGTATCAATTCGATAAAATTATCACAATGCATTAAATCAAATGAAATACTTTGTTTTTTTTCACGAATATACTCTTTAAAAAATTGTTCATTTTCTTTAATAAAAGTATTCAATAATTCTTCGCTTTCAAAAAAATCTCTAAAAAATATATCAAGCTCATATGAATATTGATGTTTTTGAAAAACTATATTAAACATAACATTAAGCTCTTCTTTTGAAAAGGAAAAACCATTTTTATGCATATAGTATAATATATCTTCATCTGATAGTAAAAAAACTATTAATTTTTCAAGTGTTGCAGTATCAGTTATATTAGGTCTTATATTAGAATGATTAAGCAAATCATATCTCTTGCTTTTTGCAATAGCATAAAGTAAAGCATTTGTATTAATATTATCAAAATTTTCCAATTCTGATAAATTGCCTATTTCTTTTATTTTATTAATAAGCTCATTCATGTTTGACACCACCATAATTATGTTTTATATTTTAAATATTATTTATTTTTTTATTTCCTACATTATTACTATAGGTCCATTTTAAATATTTCATATATAATCCCCCAATTTAATTTTAACAAACCCAATATATATTACTAGCGTTTTATTAATTCCATGTAAATTTATATGTAAAACTATATTACGACAAACTTCTTTTATTTCTTCTATATAATAGCAACACTAGAAAAGAGGAACATAATGAATTACTATAACGAAATCAAAAACGAACTAATAAATAATGAAGTATATAAAAAAGTAAAAGACTATTCTAAAAATAGAAGTGATTTAAAAACTTATTACAACGTTGGTAGATTACTTAGTGAAGCAGGAAAGCATTACGGAGAAAACATAATAAAGAAATATTCTGAAAAATTAACAAGTGAATTAGGTAAAGGCTATACTAAAAAATCTCTGTTTAAATATAAGAAATTTTATACTATGATTGAAAAAGTCTCTACGGTGTCGAGACAATTCAACGGAATCCGTCCGATGATGTCAGACCATTTGACATGGAGTCATTACGATGCACTTTTAAAGTTCAATAATATAAATGAAATTAATTATTACATAAAAATAATAGAAGATCAAAACTTATCAGTTAGAGAATTAAGAAATAGAATTAAAAGCAATGAATATGAAAGACTAGACGATAAAACCAAATTAAAACTAATAAATAAAGAAGAAACTGAAACAGAAGATTTTATAAAAAATCCGATACTTATTAAAAATAGGTATAGTAATGAAAAGATTACCGAAAAAATGTTGCAACAATTAATACTAGATGATTTACCATCATTCTTAAAAGAATTAGGGGATGGATTTTGTTTTGTTGATAACGAATACAAAATAAAAATGGGAAACGTTTATAATTATATAGATTTACTTTTATTTAATACTAATTTTAATCATTATACCGTAGTTGAACTTAAGACAACCAAGCTTAAAAAAGAACATATTGGTCAAATTCAAACCTACATGCACTACATCGATGAAAACGTTAGAAAATGGCATCATAACAAAACAGTTGGTATTATCATTTGTAAGAAAAATAATAAATATATAATGGCTTACTGTTCTGACCCTAAAATAATTTCTAAAGAGTATGAACTTACTCATTAATAAAAAAACTAATGAATAGCTGGAAACAATAAAAAAATTTATATAAAATAAATTCTATAATTTATGATATAGAAAAATATAAAAGTAATATAAAGACAAAATTAAAAAAGAGAAGAAATTATCTATATTTTAATAATTTCTTCTTATTTTTTTCTTTTTAATAAATAATCTGCAAATTTCATGAATAAATCTTTATTTTGAACATTCATATTATCTATTATATCAATTCCTTTATCAGTATATTCTTTAACTAAGTTTTCAGCGTTTTTTCTAGCACCTAACTTATCAAACAACTTAGTTATAATAACACTTTCTTCATCAGTAATATTTGGATTACCATAATACTTTTTAATTACTTCTAATTCGTTAGTGTTAGCATTATCAATTGCATATTTATAGATAATGGTTTGTTTTCCTTCTTTTACATCATTAAGTGTTTTCCCCATATCACTAACACTTGAATATAACCCTAATAAATCATCTTTAATTTGGAAAGCAATACCTAAATTAGTACCCATTTCTATTAACCGTTGTTTATCCTCTTCACTTGCACCAGCCGATGCTGCACCAATAAGAATTGGGCCTATTATCGTATACCAAGCCGCTTTATTAACGTATATATCATATATTATTTTTTCATCCATAGTTTTATGATAATCTAAAGATTTTAAAGGTAATTCAACATCCACTATCTCACCATTAACCGTGTTATGAAGCGTTTTGGAATATATCTTAACGATTTCATCTTTGAGTTCTTTAGTGATATTAGCATTATTTATTATTCTATATGATATAAAAAATCCTAAATCACCAATACAAATTCCCTTTGCAACACCAATATGTCCTTTATATTTAGCGTTTATCGTATCCATACCACGTCTTTTATCGGCTTCGTCTATTATGTCATCATGAATAAGAATTGCCGTTTGAAATATTTCTATTGCAGCAGCTAAATCAACATATGAGTCATCATCTTTTCCAAATAACATTTGACCTAGTTTAATTAGGTATCCTCTTACTCTTTTACCACCACTAGATAATCTTTTAAGTTCTTTTAAAGATTCCTTTATAAATTCATTATCTTCATATTTTTCTATTTCTTTATTCAGTATTTCATTTATTTTATTTTCAATCTTCTTTTTACTTAGCATAAATATATCTTTATTCATTTTAATATCTCCAAATCCTATACATAAATTATAACATATGTTATAATTTGTTTCCAAGTAGAAAGGAATTTTATTTATGGATTTAAAAATTTTTATAACAAGACTTACGATATGTTTTTTCTTAAGTATTTTAATTGGGCTTGAAAGGCAGCTAAGACACCGTATGGTAGGTCTTAGAACTAATGTATTGGTTTGTATCGGGGCTTTCTTATTTGTTTATTTATCATTCGGAATAAACGTAGGTGATAACTCAAGAGTAGCCGCTCAAGTAGTTTCTGGAATCGGTTTTTTAGGTGCCGGTGTAATACTAAGGGATGGTAATAAAATAAAGGGGCTTAATACGGCAGCCACGTTATGGTGTGTTGCAGCCATCGGGGTATTATGTGCATCTGGCTTAGTTATAGAAGCAACCCTCGGAACAATATTCGTTTTATTATCAAACATAATATTAAGATTAATTTCGTTATTTATAATGGATAAAATAAAAGCCTCTGCTAAAGAAAAATACACTATTAGAATTAATTGTAAAAAAGCAAAAGAAGAAAAGATAAGAACAAATTTCGCAAAAATAATAGATAATAATAATCTTGTTTTAAATAGTTTAGAACGTAGTGAAATAACTGAAGAAGAAATTAAGTTAAAAGCTATCATGATTACTGGAGTACCGAGTAAAGTAGAAATGGTAATTAACAAAATAAGTACTGATCCTGGCGTTATAAGTATCACTTGGGAACATGAAAAAGAATCTAAAACAGATAACGAAGATAGTGATGAAGGATAGACACCTTAAATGGTTTCTTTTTCATGTTTTGTATGATATAATCTAAATGAATTATGAGGTAACTAAATGAAAAAGAAAAATATAGAGTTTTATGGCTTCGAAGAAAGTAAAACAGAATTTTTATTTGAAAGTGATGCTGAAAAAGCTGTTTTGAGAGAGGCTGCAAAACCTAAAAGAAAAAAAGTATATAAAAAAATAATAGCAAATTCTTTAGTATTATCGTTAGCCATGCTTTGTATTTTCTATGGTTTAAATTTTTACGAAAAGCAAGAATTAACTAGTTTATCTGCTTCAACTATAAAAAATAGTACAGATACCACTAAAACTAATGAAAAAATGAACCTATCAAGTAGCGAGTTGCAAATAGTAAGTAACAACTATAATAAAAAATATGAAATAATAATAAATAAAGCAAATCCAATTAGTGAAAGTTTAGCAAAAAGTTATAACATAGTAGAAGTAGAAGATAACATTTATCCCAATATAAAACTTGAAGAAGAAACTTACAAAAGCTATCTAAAGTTAAAGGAAAACTTGCTTGAACGAGGATATTATTTAAATATCAGAAGTGGATATAGATCTTTTGAGGAATCAGAAAAAGTTTATAAGTTATATTCTGTAGAAAAGGGAGAAAGCTATGCAGAAAGATACGTTGCAAGGCCGGGCGCATCTGAGCATAACATAGGTATAGCCTTCGATTTTATAATTTCAACAAACAAAAACTCTTTAAAAACAAATTATGAAAGTGACGAATATTTCTATTTAGAAAACATTGCATATCTTTATGGTTTCATAATTAGATATCCAAAAGATAAAGAAGATATAACTGGTTATAGTTATGAACCATGGCATTTAAGATATGTAGGACAAAACCTGGCTAAATATCTAAAGAAAAATAACTTAACTTTAGAAGAATATTATGAAACAAGAGAATGATTAAATCACTCTCTTGTTATTTTTTTGATTTCATCAGATACTTTTTTGTAATTCGTAAAAAGTATCTCGATATTATTCCCAAAAATACGTAGGCTATTACTGTTATTAAAACTCTTTGAATTGCAAGTATTAAATCTTCACCATTAGATAATATTACAATAAGATTTTCTATCGATGCAAAACCAAGAAAAATAAAAACGGAATAAACAATCGCGTCATATAAATAGTTAAAATCTTTTTCTTCCCACAAATAACGTATGTAAAAAGACATTTAACTAACGCTTCGCTAAGCACAATAGTTATAAAAAATTTAAAAATAATACTTTACACTATTTTTTATTAAACAAGCCTTCATATAAAGACGTAAATATTTCCAAATGTCTTTCTTCATCTAATATAATTCTGGAAATTAATTCATTTATATATTTATCCTTTATTATATTTTTATGATGCCTATAATTTTTTATAGCTTTACGTTCTGATTTTATATCAATTTCCAAAAGTTCTTTTAAATTGGTTTCATAATTAATATTAGTAGCACCCCACATTACGCAATCACCACGGGTAGCCTCACAAGTTTTATACACAGGTTCTTTTCCAAGTAGTTTTATTGTTTTGCCCAACAGTTCCAGGTGTTTCATTTCTGATTTTGCAATTTCACCAAAAATTTTTGATATTTCAGTATTTGTTTCAAATTTATTAAACTTTTGATATGAGTAAAGTAATACTGCCGTAAGTTCACTTATATCTCCAGCATAATCTTGACTCAATAAATCTGCATAATATGGATTTTTTTCTTCTACCCTAACTTTTGGATAAGGAATATCTAATTCTATTTTCATTTTATCACCGATTAATTATATTCATATTATTTACCATTCTTAACATATATTTAACTGATATTAATTATTTTTTACAGTACACAAAAAATTCTAATATATTAAAATAAATTATTGTAATATTAGTATTTTTTGTGTTATAATTTACTTGTTCCATTCAGGGGATTAGTTAAATGGTATAATAATGGTCTCCAAAACCACTGTTGGGAGTTCGATTCTCTCATCCCCTGCCATTTAGAAATCAACGATTTTTCTTACAAAAAAAGAAGAATCGTTTTTTATACAATTCCTCTACATTTTTGTTTAGGTGTTTGTTCTTCCCTTATATTATCTAGTTCTTGTAATTGTTCATCAGTAAATTCTTGATTTATTGATAAACAATATTTATTTAATAATCGTTCTAATATACTAATTGTATCTTTTCCAACACCAGTTGTTTTCGCTAAAAGTTCTGGTTTTATTGCAATAATATCGTAAATTCTAAAATACTCAGACTTCCAAATTTTTTCTATATGTCTATTTTCTCTAATTGCTCTTAACAATGGACTAGTTTTAAAATTTCTTTTTTCATCTGAAGTTAATTCAATTTCAACAAAATCTACAAAACTTAATAATAATATATCTCTACACGCATCAATATCAACATTTTTACCTTGTTGTTTCATTATTTTATTTGTCAAAAAGTTTTTCAATTTTTTCAAGTCATCAATATTTCCAGTTTCACATTCCTTATCAATAATGCTTTTAATCATTTCAAAATCTTTATTTGTCATAATAAATCCCTTTCTTTAGCCATATATTATATCACATATTCTCAAAAATAGTATAAATATTAAATTATGTTCTTTAATATTTATCTTAAACTTTCATATAGTTTTCAATACAAATTTCATCCGAAATTATTGACGAAAACGATTAAATATGGTATAGTTTATATCGATTGGTACTCAGGAAACTTTTGAAGCCCTGAGTCGTTTTATTTTAAGGATGTGATTTCAATGAAACAATATAAAAGTCCAAATGATTTATTAGAATATATAATATCTAAAGGTGTCATCGTATCTAATAAAGAGAATGCATTAAACAAAATCAAAAAATATTCATATTATTCTATAGTAAATAGTTATAAATCTGTATTTAAAACTTCTGAAAATGATTATAAAAAAGATGTAACTTTTGATGAAATATATTCTTTATATAAATTCGATAAAAATATAAGATCGATTTTCTTAAAATATATTTTAGAGATAGAAACAATTATTAGAACATTATTAGCTGAAGTCATATCATCAAAATATGGGATAGAAGATTATTTAATCGTAGATAATTTTGATGACTCAGTAGATGAATCAATTATACAAGATTCCATTGATAAAATAGCAGAAGAAATAAATAAACAAAATGGCAAACATGAAGCTGTAACCCACTATATTAATAACTATGGTTTTGTACCACCATTCGTATTAACAAAAATTTTAACTTTAGGTGAATTAAGTAGATTATATACTATGTTAAAACAAGCTGATAGACAAAGTATTAGCAAAGAATTCAAAATATCAGATAAAATATTAAAACAAATTATGAAAAATATGACTATGATAAGAAATATATGTGCTCATAATGATAGATTATTTTCTTTTCATAGTAAATTCTTAATTACTTTTAAAAACATTGATAAAAACTACCAAAATAAAGATAACTCAACTAATATTTATATGATTATGAAATCTATGGAATGTTTACTTGATGAAGATAAAAAACAAGAGTTTGAATACTCAATAAATATTGAAATTAAAAAATTAAAAAATAAATTAAAATCTGTTGATATAAATATCATTTTATATTTGATGGGATTCTTTAATGAATAAATAAAAGTTAAAAGTATATAATATTATTGATTGGTACTTAGAAAACTTTCGAAGCTCTAAGTCGTCAAAAGCTCTATTGCTATTTGCAATGAGCTTTTTTATATTAATTCTATTCCTTAAGAAGTTAAATTTAACTTTATTGTTCTTTCAATACCTTTTCTATCATTGATATGACTACATTATTAAATGATGTTTTATTTTCTTTATTAATTTTTCTATCTTATCAATTAATACCTTTTTATATATGGGGACTTATATGATGCAGGTTCTTTCATTTTTAGTTGGCTTAGGGCCAAACATATTAAATACTCCTCGTATAATATGATTATGAATTTAAAACAAAGACAAAATGAAAAAATGAATTCAATTCAACCAAAACCTTATAAGCCTACTACACGTTATGTAGATAAAGATAAGAATCGTATAGAAGTTGATTTATCTAAAGAACAAATTAAACAAAATAAATTAAGAACAATTTAAAATTTATGTACCTTGTAGAAGAACAAAATTTTAAAATATAATTTGTTCTTTTTTTATTAAATAAATTAAAAGGAGAATGATAATTATAAACAATGAGTTTTCAATTGTAAAAGGAAAAATAGATGCAAAATTAAATGATGCTTTTAAAAAAATATAACTCAACAAGATTTTATAGAGACGCAAGTACGCGATTATATACTTAAAAATCTTGATGCATTATTACCAAAGGAAGATGATAAAAATAAATAAAGATGAAGGAATAAGTTTTAGAGTTTGAAATAAATGAATATTAATAAAAATATGATATAATGGAACTACTGAAGGAGGTTTTTGTATGTCATCAGCCACAAGTGTTTATAGATTATATCAATCAAAATCAAATATATTTGCTAAATTATTGATTGATGTATATGTAGATTTTACTTCTAGTTTCATTAAAAATTGTGAAAAATATGAAAATATAGAATTTAAATTTTTATCTATTGAAGATTTTTTAAATTTTGTATTTTTTATAATGGACAAAGAAAATACAAAAATAATACAGTCTAATAAATATTTTCAAGATTATGAAGGTAGTTTTTTTGATAAACTAGCAAAAGAAGATAGAAAAGAAATGAATAAGTTATGTTGGGAAACAAAATTAGCTTTTATGAATTTTCTTGAAAATCCGTTCTTTACAACTTTTGTTGAAGAAGCTGGGGAATATGTGTATAGCGATTTTGTTCAGTCTTTTTTGTATAATTCATTTGATTTTTTGAATAGATTGTCTAATGGTATGCCGAAAAATATAAGAAAAGAAAAAGAAAAAAAATATTCTGATCTTATTAATTGGATAAAAAATAATAATATAGGTGCTATGAAGTCTCAAAAATATGTAAATTATTATATTGAAGAATGTTTAAAAATTCTTAAAGAAAATGAACATTTAAATAGTCTTCTTTCAAAAACTAGACCATTAAAGTATAATGATTATATTGAAGGCAGTGCTTATAAGTATTATCTTCATAATTTAAATAATTTATCAGATTCTCCATTAAATCCATTAATGGGATTCCCAAGAATTGGTTCTAAACCCTATATAATATTTGAAGATAACAATTATTCGAATTTCACCGATGAAGATACCAAAATAGAACCTGTATCAACTATGAGTATGAGAAATAAACACGAATCATAGAAGATAATTTAAATAATAAAATTTGGCAAAAGGGATGTTTGTATAGATTTATTTGCAGAAAATAGTAGTTTACTGTTTCCAAAAGAGCAAGAAAAAATTTTCGAGTTAATGATAGATAACAATCAGTTCTTCAATTTATTAAAAAGAAAATATGATGTCGACAAAGAAAAAATCAAAGATATTTTTGGAGTAGAATTTCAAAAAATGTATGATGATATAATGACAGGGAGAATTTTTGAAAGTTTAGAAGAAGTTGCTTTCTAATATTAAATTCGCATTAGACCTAAAGACTACTGTTGTATGATTTAACTAGTTCTGGTGGCACTTTTATATATACTGTAAAAACAAACTAATAGCTTGTTTTCCTTTGTTTTATCGCATTTTAGTGTTCTTCTAAAGTGCATTTTTTTGTTTCAAAACCACTGTTGGGAGTTCGATTTTCTCATCCTCTGCCATTTGAAAGCAAAACGACTTAAAAAAGTCGTTTTTTCATGCGGTTTTTCAGAGTAAACAATTGTCCAAAAGACTACTATACAAATTTATTTGCAAACTCTATCTTAATTTATCTTTTCAAAAACATAGTATCCTGGAACTTGATTTGAATAAATATAATCACCATTTTTCCATTCTATAAATAAATATGTTTTATTATTATCAACTCTATAAAAATATTTACATAAGGTATCATTTAAAATTATATTAGCAATAAAGCCTTTAGTATATTTAGTCTTTTTTATTTCATCACTATTATAAGATATTAAAACGTTACCATCGGCATATACTGATAATTTATCTAAAGCTAAGTCATATTTCCAATACTTTTTGTTTGGCATAAATTGTTCTTCATTATATACAAAGTCAATAGCTTGCCAATTACCTACTAATTTATTATCTGGTTCATAATCAAAATTAGTATCATCTTTTATAGCAAAATCTTCTATATCGTAATTTTTATTATCTATTTTTTTATAAACAGCATACTTGTATTCACTATTATCAAATATTCCATATACTTTAACGAACATTAAATCATCTTCTAATTCGTACGGATTTTTATTACCGTTAATGATTATATATCCCTTAGTCCAACTTATAACCCAATATTTTTTTCCATTTTCCATCAAGTATAATTCTTTTATAGAAAAATCATCATCTAAATATTTATTCTCATAATAATCTTCTTTAGAATTACTTATAGCAACTAATTTCCACTTACCTATTACTCTTTCATCATTAATAAACATATCCATATTATCTATTCCTCCTTTTTGTTCAATTAAGTTTAATGTATTTATATTTTCTTTGATTTTTAATATTTCATTTTCATATTCTTTTATTTTATTTTCTATTTTAGAATCATCATATGTTCTTATCTCATCCAAAGATAAATTCAAGTCTTTTAAGAATAATATTTTACTCATATCTGATATATTTTTTTCATCATAATATCTATATCCGCTATAATTATCTACGTAAGCTGGAACTAAAAGTCCTTTTTCTTCATAAAATCTTATTGTATTAATAGATACATCAAAAATTTTTGCAAAATCTCCTATTTTTATCATTATATTCCTCCTTTCAATACAAATACTAAACCTAACCTTAACTAGAGAGTCAATATATTTAATAATTTTATTTTTATTTTGTTTTTATTTTATTTTTACTATATTCTATTGCATAATTTAATATTGTATCAACACCCTTTATATAATCTTCTTTACTTTCTTCTATTAAAATATCTGGTTTATAGATATATGGAAAAAGAAGTTCATCAGTTGCTTTTTCATTAAAGTCCTCCTTTGATGAAACTCCCCATCTTGCAAATGGATGAAGATAACATTCAGAAACGGAAAAATAATAACCATCAATATTAATCCAATTACTATTTCCATAACAATTTATTGGAGTGCCAATTTCTTCTCCGATTGTAATAGCTCCTAAATTAATTAAATCACGTAACGCATATCTTCCTCCAGAAAACACTCTATAATCAGTTAAACATATCAATTTTTTATCACTGTTTTCTTTAATAAAATTCATTAATATTTCATTTAAAGCAGAGTTACCACCTATATTTCCTCTAATATCAATAATAATAGTGTCTATATTAGATAAGTCTTCTTTTTTTAAGTTAGAGATAGCGTTTTCTATATTTTCTTTAAATCTTTTTTGAACAGAGCTATGATTATATATTAAACAGTTATCTAAAAATCTATATGTTGCATTTTCACCAAATCGATACTTATCATAATCAAACAATTCTTCTCTTCCATATTTTTCATATTTGTCAAATTCTTTGATTTTTACTTTACCATTAGGTATTTCAATTCCAAAAATCAATTTATCAAAATTTCTAAGTGATGGGATACTAAATAATATATACTTATTAAATAATGCTTTTTCTAACTCATCTCTTTTTTTACCAAGAGTTCCATACGTAATAATTTCTTCTATCTCATTTATAATGGTTTCTATGCTAATTCCATTAATAGAAATTAATTTACTATTCTTTAAATCATCAGGGTAATTAATTATTATTTCATCATCAAATATCTTAAAATTCATAGGAATTAAAAATACCGAATCATAATTTGTATGTGCATCAGATGTACCACTTAATCTTTTAATAATATAATTTATAAAGTATTTAAAACTATAATCATCTATAATATCCATTGTGGTGACTAAATAATTATATATTTTTTCTAACTGTTGTTCATTTATTTCATGCCAAGGATTAACATGTACATTTTTATAATGTTCAAGAAATTTTTCATAAATATTTTTATATTTTATATCTATCATAATTTTACTTTCTCCTATTTCTTAGAAGGCTAATTATTTAAAATCAACCAGTTCATATTTAGCCTTTTTTATTTTTCTTTAACATCTCTAACAATCTTAATTTGATAAAATTATAAAACTTCATTTAATATAAATATATTAGTATCTGCTTAAAACTATATCACATCAAAAGAGAAGTCTTGTTTTTATAGTTTCCCAAAAGTGTTCTAAAAGTATTATTTTTTCTATAAATAGTTACTCTTGCATAATTAAAATCACCTTACAGACTTATAATATCACAATTAAAGACTATTTACTAAATACTTTATAAAATAACGGAAAGACAAAAGTTTAAAAATGTTAAAAAATTATAAATAATAATTAAAAGAACCACTTTCCACACCTTTGCGGTTCTTTTATTTTTATTAGATATTAAAAAAGTTATCTATTCCAATTACACCATCATAATAATTATTCATAATTTCTATACATAATTTCATTTTATCTTTATTAATACTCTCGTGATTTATATATTCTTGGGTAACACTATCAAATAATATATCATAATAAAAAGTTATAGTTCCATATTTGGTTTGTACTAATAAATCAACTAATTCATCTACTTTTTTATCTATATCTGATTCTATATTTGCAATTAAATAATCATTAATATCAATTTCTTCATCATTAACTTTAACCACATTATTAAGCATATCTGAAACTTTTTGTTGTACTAAAAGAAGCTTATCATTTTTTATATCTTCTTTTAAACAATTTTTATATTGTAAAGTTTTATTAACAATATATTTAGAAATTTCTTTTTGCTTATTTTCATTATTCTTTTGGATTAATTTTCCAACAACAAAATCTTTTTCATTTGTTTTATTAAACTCTACTACTTGCAAACTTTCTGGATCTATTAACATCCAATACCCAGGTTTTATTCTTTCATTAGCATCCCATATATTCTCATCCAAACTGGATAGCATTATTCCAATGTATAGTTTTTCATTAACCAATCTAAACATAGGATATAAAGGTGCGTATGCTTCTCCTAAACCTCTTTTCATTTTTTCTTCATTTGCAATATTTAAATACTTATCTAATTTTAAATCATTCATTATATCTCTCCTTTACTTTATTTCTAGCACTATATAAATAATACTTTATATTTGATTGTGCACTATTTAACTTCTCACTAATCTCTTTTATTGAAAGGTCGTTACAATAATACATCTTAAATGCTAAAGATTCATTTTTTGTCAAACTTATATTATCTAAATTTTCAATTATTTCCCTATATATAATTTTATCCAAATTATTTTCATTATAACTAACATCGACTGTTTCATCATAATTAATATTATTTTTTTCTTTAATATATTTTTTAGCCCTGGTGCACCAAACGTTTTGAGCTATCTTCCATATTAAATGTTCAATTTTCTTTATTTTTATATTTTTATTAAAATATGAGAATATTGAAACAAAAATACTATTAGTTAAGTCTTCGGCATCTTCTTTATTATTAGTTTTCTTTAAAGACCAATTATATATTTTAAAATAATATTCATCAAAAACTTCATCCATAATTTATCACCTTTCACTAATATAGTGTTTATTTGTTTTAATTGGTTAGTATTTTTTTACTAAAATATTACTTTTCCATCTAAGTTACAAATATAACAATTAGGTAATAACTCTTTAATCCTATTTAACATTCTATCATCTTTCTCATACTTTCTACCAACTAATATGCCTTCAATAAAGCACGCTGGAATACCAAATATAATAGCACTTTCTCTATCTGTAAAGAAATCATCTTTTTCTTTTCTATCTTTTAAAAATCTTTCATAAAACCATTCATTTAAAAAAGGCTTAACATCCACATCATTCATACTAATATTTAAAATATCCCCTTTTAATAATTCCTGTGCATAACAATTATTTCCATTAAATATAATTCCAATTTGTACGTTTTCCTGTTGATAACTAGGCATAAACCTAGTTTCTTTTGTTTGTTCCATAGTCCACATAAAATAATCATCTCTAGTTACAATATCCATAATATCGGACATTTTACTATATGGAATTACAGCAGTTTCTTTTAGATTTTCACCTTTAAACATAATAGTTGCACCACTATAAAAGTCGATATAATCTTTTAATAAATAATCTTTTTGTAAATTCCAAACGCATATAGTCAATGGATACTTAGAGTTTCTACCTTCAATTACTAAATCACATACCAATCCCTCTTTAGCTATTTTTTCTAAACCTTCCATATTCTTATATGTTCCATGGAGTAAAGTTCCTTTTTTTAATTTAACTAAATCACCAATTTTGTAATGTTTGTTTTCTATTTCATAATTATCCACAGCATTATAGAATCTATCTACTTGTTTTAATAATAATTTTCTTGCATTACCATCTATCTTTTCGTTTATTATTTTTATATAATCTTCTTTATTCATATTTTCCTTTAAATAATTTAATCCTACAATTTTTGCCACACGCTAAAAACCGTAGGATTAATACTTATTGACTCAAACTCTCCTTAAATTTAATCATTAATTGTTCCAATACTTCCGTTTCTATTACTTCTTCTAACCCATTTATGCTATTACACTCGCAAAACATGGTATTAGTATAATCATCTTGATCAATCAAATAAACATAATTTTTAGAATTTAGTTCTGTTTTATAAACTACAGAATACTTTTTGTTATCGTTAAGTGTTAATATATCACCTTGATTTAGCATTTTCATTGCCTCCTAAAGTTTGGGAATTTTCTAAAGAATCATTAAAATCGATAAATTCTTGTTGTGCTTGTTTAAATTTTCTTGAATTCTTAAAATATTTAGCAATAAAACCACCTGCACCAGCTGATAACACTGTCGTTAAAGGACCTAAATCTTGAAGATATTGTCTTAAAGCGTCCCACGAATAAAGCGCATTTAATTCATGTTGCAACACCTCATGTATGTTTTGTCCGTTAAAATAAACTGCTACAGCCGCACCTAAAATACAAATACCAGCCATAATTGCAGAGCGATTTTTTAATCTTTGAGCATGATCCATTGCTCTTTCCTTTTTAAGAATTGTAAATCTTCTTTTTTTTCTTTCCATTTTTAACATTTCTGATTGTGGATTTAATTCAAGTGGTTTTGTAAATTGCTCTTGAGGAATACCTGTAGTTTGATCATAGGTATAACTTTCAGAACACATTTGTGCTTGTCTTAAATATTCTTGCATTCTACTATCAAGATCATATTGCTTTCTTTTTTCTTCATTCAAATCATAACCTGTTTCCATTAAAGTTTCTGGATGAGATTTTTTTATGTCTTCAACATCTATTGTTACATACATACCATTTTGTGATTTATGTTTATTTGTTATACCATTTTTTTCATTTGAATAAAACGGTTCAGGTAAAGCAAGTTCATTCATTGCAACATCACACCATATTTTATAAGTTGCTTGTGGATCATAAGCAGGATTTGATAACTTAATAGTAACATTAGGATTTAATTTTTGTAATGCAATCGCAATTTCTCTTACATCAGTGGTTTCTAATGATTTACTAGTATCAACATTAGGATAAGTTTGACCTACTACCATATCACTTAATGGTTCAACACTTAAACTAGTATATATTCCTGTTTCTGGATTATGTTTATTAGTGATTCCATTTTTCTCATTTGAATAATATCCTTCAGGTAGTTTTAATTGTTTCAATGGAATAGAACTAAAAATTCTATCTCTAGCCCTTGAGTCAAAATTAGGGTCCCCAATTCTTATTTCGACACCTGGATTCATTTTTCTAATTTCATTAATTAATTGATTAAAATTCATAACTTCCTCCATAATTTAATTTTCCTTTTCATTCTGATAATAGAATATCATAAATAATTCTTGCAGTAAATACTTCCTGTGTTTATTTTGCAGTAAATAATATCATAGTTTACAGAAAGGATGTAAATTATGAAGCTAGAATTTAATAACTTAAAAGATCTTCTAATATTTAATATTAAGTATTACAGATATGTTAATAATTACTCACAAGAAAAGCTTGCTGAATTAAGCAAGCTAAGTCCTAGATATATAACTGATGTTGAACGTGGATTACATTGCCCTACTATTCCTAAAATAGAAAGTATAGCTAAATCCTTGAATATAAAACCTCACCAGTTATTTATAAATATTGATAGAGATGAAAATATAATCAATAAAATGAAAAGTGGAAGACAATATAATCAAAAATAATTATTTAAGCTTTGTCATTGTTTTTTGATAACAAAAGAGAAACCTCATCTATTAGTGGATTATCCTTATCTAAAAATTCATCAACATGATTTGAAAGAAATTTTTTAACACTATCTTCATTCATATCAGGCGAAGTTGTTTCATCAAAAAAATCTTTCTTATTATCAGGTACAAATAAAGAATTAAGTCCAAATGCTTTTTTATAATATTCAAGAGGGACATACAATTCAATACAGTCCCTATTTAAAGAACCCTCCGTATTAGTATCTCCATCTCTTATTATTAAACATCGTTTCCCAGCTTCCGTTAAAGCCATTTTTAAATGATCTGCGCATTCTGAACCTCCAGATGGCAAAAGTATATATTCGTCATTTTTCTCCAATATATTTATAACCCTTTTAAACCATGGCAAATCGTATTTACCCTCCACAAGTAAAAATGTTTTAGTATCATGTTCATCCAAAGATGAAAGTAAATCTCCTAATGTTTTATACTTTCCATTATAAATAGGTATTATGAAAGATTCACCTTTTATTTTCAACATTTCTTTTGAATGGGTTGTAATTAAAGTTTGATTAATACTTTTTTGTATATTCACTATTAAACTATTACAATTATTGATTGATAATGAATTCTCAATTTCATCTATTCCTAAAATCACATTATTATATTTATTCCCAATAAGAAGTGCATACATTAAATTTTTTTGAAACCCGCTGCCCCTACTTTCGACAGGAATATCATTACTCGAAATATTAAATTTAATTGCGCCTTCATACTTGAATTGTTCAGTACCAATTAAAGTGGTTTTATCATTATTTATTATTAATAAGTTTTCATCAATACTATCAATCACTTTATCAACTGATTCTTGGGATATTTTTTTTAACCTTGTTATCAAATCTGTTTCCGTATTATCCAAAACTTTTGATATAGCAAGTTGAGTTATTAATTGTTTGGGAGCATAATTCATAACTGGAATATAAATATATCTAATTTGTGATAGCTCATTAAAATTTCCAATTGTATTTGATAATTTAAATGTGCTAGGAGAATATATCTTTTTATAAAATTTATCATTAAACCACATTCCAATTTCAACATTTTCTTTTAAATTTCTAATTAAATTTTTATCTATTTTATCATTTTCATTATAATTAAAAAATATATTCAGAGCTTCTAATAAAGAAGATTTACCCGAATCATTTTCTCCTATAATTATATTATGTTTATTAATTATGATATTTTGCCTTTCAAATGCTTTAAAGTTTTTAATATAAATTTGTGTAATCATTTTATCACCTCATTTTTTTATTATATTGATTAATTAATTCCAAAATAAAATAATCATTGCAATTAATTTTTAAATCTTTCATAAATGGTCTATTTTCAGAATAACTTAAACCATTCAAAACCATATCTACAATTTTTCTTTTTTCCCATGAATCTGCCCTTAAATAATAATCTTTTAGTTCTAAAAGTTCACCCCTGGTTAAAGTGTAATCAAGTTTTTCTAAAATAGTCCGTGCTATATAAATTCCGGAATTTCTTTTTTGATTTTTGAAAAAATCAAACAATATTTTTCTTTCTTCCTTATTTTTTGGATCAAAAAGATTTACTATACTTATAAGAATATATTCTGGAGTTCTATCGTCTTTCAACCATTCATTAAACTTATTTAATATTATTTTATAATCTTCTGCAGTTATACTATTTTTTATTTTTTTTATAACATCTGTGTAATAAGGTACAAACTGAGGATATTTTTTTAGAATATCCGGTATTTCAGTAAATTTATAAAATTGTCTTTTTGCAACAAGAACTTTAATTGTTTTAATAATATCTTCTGGGCATACAATACTGCATGATTTTAAATCACTTATTAATTCATCTTCTTTTTCTAATATTAATTTTTTTATTTCACTATTACTTAATTTTCTAAATTTAGTAGGAACCACGCCTGAATATCCCCTTATTATATCTGCAATATTATCAATATTTTTATTTTTTTTACCAGATGTCAGATGATAATCTTTTATATCACGCATTTTTGTTTTTCCTAAGTTAATAGATAAACCATGTTTGTTTAAAATTTCTACAAAAGCAGATAAAATTTTATTTGCCTCTGTAACATCAGTAGCAAAAAATCTATAATCGTCTACAAATCTACAGAACCTAATATTATTAGATAAAAGATAATTATCTATCTCTATCAAAAAAGTTTCAGCTAATATCCTTGAAGCATTGGATCCAACCGGCAAACCATATGAATCTCTATTTGCCCAAAAAAGTAATAATTCATCTATCATATTTATTATTTTATTATTAATATTTCCCATTGATAATAATGTTGAATTTAAACGGTGTATATTTAATCTATCATAAAAATTAGCTATGTCACATTCTATAATAATTTTATATTTTTTCATACTTGAAATTTTCTTATAACTTTTTTTAAAAGAAGAATAGTTGTATTTTTTATCAAATAATCTGCCTTTTCCATTAGGATGATATCTATATGAAAAAGCAATATTTTTAGAAACGCGAGTTTTTTCTACTTTTTTTGCAATTAATATTGCTAGAGTTAAAAATTTTATTTCATCAACTATATCAATTAATGCACATTTCCTAAAATCAAAATGTGTTTTTTTAGGAACTAGCATGTGAGATAATTTATTAATCTTTAATAATTCAAATTTACCATTTGAATTAATTATAGAATTTAATTGTGATACAATATCCTTAGTTATATCGTCTCTAACATTTTTATTTTTTAACAAGTTAAGTTCGAAAGGTCTACCAAAAACTGGTACATCTGTACATCCTTCAAGTATAACATTATCTATTGCTAACTTAACGGCATTACGAATTTCGTCATTTTTCATAATTTCCCCCTATTAAAAAGGAGTTGAAAATCTCACGACCTCAACTTCTTCGCAATTTAATTATATCATAAATCGACTTTTTTCGACAACTACTAAAAGAACCGCTTTCCCCACACCCTCCTGCGGAGTTTTGATTTTTTAGAGTTATTTATATACTTTTAAGAAAAAGAATTAACTATTTTCAAAAACTACACTTACCGGCGAAGCCCGCGATTTTAAAAATATTTATACAAATGTTAACATTTGTATTGATTAATGAAGTTAAATTGGTTAAAATGAAAGTGTAATTTATATGTTGATCATTGCTACACTAAATTATAAAGTATATGATGACGGGATTAAGATATTTAGGACATCAACTCCAAAACCACTGTTGGGAGTTCGATTCTCTCATCCCCTGCCATATAAAAAACAGAACTCACATTGATGTGAGCTTTTTATTTTTTTCTAATAAAAATTATGTGGAAAAGCAGTTCTTTTTATTACCTGAAATATTTATATCTATCTTTTAAGGGAACCAATTTTTTAATAGAATTAATTTCCTCTTTTAATCTCTGTTCACTAGTTGGAATTAAAAATTCACTTCGTGAGAATTCTTCAAATTTCTGAGTTTTATCATTATATCTTTTTTGTGGTACCACCTGGATATCATAATTCATCAAATAATAATTATAAAATGTTTCATATGGGTTAGTTTTTGACGTCAAAATAGTTTTATTATTTTTTCTATTATATATTGAGGGTGCAATTTCTAAAGAGTCTACCTGGCATTATTGCACTAAAACACTTTTTAGTATTGCTACCTCATCAGATGTTAAAATAGCTTTTTCATTTCTAAAGGCATATTTCTTATCATTTGGATTATGTGTATAAAAAAAAATATGGTCTATAACCTGTTGTTTCAAATAATTCGACAACATCATAGTTATTTGGCCTAATTTTAGTGTTTTCACTCTTATATACCTGTAAAAAATATTCATTCATTTTTAATATTAAATAATCATCAAAACTCATATTTTCAAGATTTTTAAAATAATTTATATTTGACTTCAAAATTTTAATGGCATATTCTTTACTATGAGGTGCTTCTTTATCAGAAGGATTAAACCAATAATGAAAACACCAAAACAATTTATCAGATTCATGCCCTCCCGCATCAATGTCAATTCTTCTTAAGTCATTTAATGAATCATTATCAATAAATTTACTATCAAAGAAAAATCCATTATCTAGATAACCTCTATAATATGTTGTAGCTATATCTAAAGAACGATAAAATGGTAAAGTCATAATAATCATTCCTTTCGGAGATATTTTAACAAAATAAAAGTTATTTGTAAATAAATAATTAGTATTGTTTTTAATGGACTTCCTTCACTATTTCTTTACTAAAATTAATTATTTAACCAAATGTATTTCTTCATACGTCTAGAGCTGTTATTAGTATAAGTATTATTTAGAACGGCTAATGATAGTTAGTGAAAAAAATGTTGATTTTTATCAAGTTTTTTCATTTGAATGAAAAAACTTTACTTTTTCATAAAAGTAATATATAATCTGGTTAGAGGTGAAAAAATGATAGAACGCACAGAATATTTAGATTTTCTTAAAAAATTAAAGGATAAGCATATAATAAAAGTTGTAACCGGCATAAGAAGATGTGGTAAATCAACGTTATTTGAATTATATAAAAATTATTTATTAGAAAATGGTGTTAATAAGGATCAAATAATTAGTTTAAATTTTGAAAATCCAAAAGATATGATTTTTAACGATTGGAAAGAATTATATAATTATATAGAAAATAAATTATCGCCTGACAAAATGAATTATATATTTTTAGATGAAGTACAAGTTATAACAAACTTTGAAAAATTAGTAGATGGTTTATTTATAAACAAAAACGTTGACTTATATATAACTGGTCCTAATTCTTATATGTTATCTGGAGAACTTGCAACTTACCTAACTGGAAGATATATGCAAATTCATATGCTTCCATTATCATTTAATGAATATTTAAAATATTATGGTGATGATAACGAACTTAAAAAATATGATACATATATACAAAATGGTGGTTTTCCATATTTATTAAATTTAAATGAAGATAAAGAATTAATAAGAAACTATTTAGATGGAATATACAACACAGTTCTAATGAAGGACGTTATCTCCAGAAATAATATTAAAGATATAATGATGCTAGAAAGTATAATTAAATTTATTTTTGATAATATTGGACAATTAGTTTCAACTAATAAAATAAGTAACACTTTAAACTCTAATAATAGAAAAAATTCAGTTAATACAGTAGAAAGTTATCTAACTAATCTAATTGATAGTTACATAATATATAAAATATCTAGATATGATATTAAAGGAAAAGAATATCTAAAAACAGGCGATAAATATTACGTTTGCGATTTAGGATTAAGAAATTATCTATTAGGTGGAGTTAAAGACTACGGCAGTATTTTAGAGAATATAATATTTTTAGAGTTAAAAAGAAGAGGTTATGATATATATATAGGTAAATATGATGATGAAGAAGTTGACTTTGTAATTAAAAATAATGATGGAATAAAATATATACAAGTAGCTTTATCAGTACGTGATGAAGTTACCTTAAAAAGAGAACTAACTTCTTTAAATAACATAAAGGATAATTATCCTAAATATTTAATAACGCTAGATTATGATACAAACGATTTTAATGGAATAAAACAAATAAGTGCTATTGACTTTTTAACAGGAAGAACAAATTTATAGATATTAAATAGAACTATTAAAAGAACCGCTTTCCCACACCCTTTTGCGGTTCTTTCAATATATAGATTTTATCTTTTAATTGTTGCTTCTTGGGTTTCTATTTCAAAACCCATACTTGTATAATCTTCATCTAACACTTCGTTTATATGGACTATTGCTTTGTTTCTTTCATCATAATCCAATAATTCTAATCTATCGGCTAAGTTTCTAGCCCACTTTATATCAGCAGCACATTTAGCTTTTATATTCTCTGGTGCTTTATCTAACACCTCTGTATTTCTTCTTATTTTAGATAAATAATGTTCATTATTATACATACTAAATTCTCCCTTAAATTATTATTTCGAATATTTATACTCTGTAATCCATTTTTTTATTGATTCTTGTGAATAATCATCGTTAACTGCTTCTATTGGATAATAATATACTGCACTTATTTTCATATTTTTATAATTACAAAATGAAAACAAGAAAGCAACATCATCATACACATAAATATATGTTGTATATGAATACTCAGTATCTAAACAATTACTTGTTCTATCACTAACATATGTGGGATTCCCTGATTTTTCTAAGACTAAATCTATAGTAATATCGCTTGCTTTATTTACTTGCAAAACACTAGGATATACCTCATATGTTATTAGGTTATATTCAAGAGTTGTTTCTGGCTCAAATAAAGTATAATCTGAATATGTATCTCTTTTGTTTTGAGTATTATAGAAAAAGTAGTCATCTATAGAAAATACAATGGCGCCAGTAGTATCATTTGATAACTGTTCATCTACGTATTTCATTTTAGCAGAAAAGAATGTTTTCCCATTTTCATCATACCAGTCATAATTAATAATATCACGGTGTTCGTTATTATTCCATATATCTTCTTTATATAAAACTATTTCTGCATTTTTAATTTTATTTGTTGTTATTTTACCATCTATAACTGAGCCATAAAAATTAATTTTCCCATCAAATTTACTTTTATCAAACTTAGATGTGTCTATATTGTAATAAGAACCAACAGTTTTATATTTTAAACCAGTAATCTTTTCTTCATTACCTACACAATTAGACTTTTCACTAATAGTTTTTTCTTCTGAATTTGAAATATTATTTTCAGGTTTATTTTGATTATTAACTAACAATATATTATCACAACAAGTATTATTAAAAACACAAATATAGCTGCTAATAGCTTAAAATTAAATCTATTTTTAGCAGATTTTGATAATATAGCGTTGTTTTGATTTTGATAATTATTTGGAATATTCGAATCATTAGTTTGAAAATTCACTTAGTCATTTTGATTTATATTAACATTTTTACTTTCTTCATTATAATTATTGTTCATCATTTACCTCCATCATACCATTTGATTGATCATTATAATTTTGAATATTACTATTTGTTTGAACAGTATCTATATTTTGATTTTGAAATTGGTTATTTAATACTTGATTATTCATATTAACATTTTGTCTAGCCAGTTCTATTACATTTGAAACAGGTTTAGAAACACTTTCAGTAACACTAAATTGTGAAATATAATTTAATATTTTATAACATAATTAATTTTGTTATAAGAATCTAAATAATAATACCCCCTACTATTAGCATTGCCTGCCATCCTGCAAAAAAATGATACAACTAACAAAACGCTGCAACTGTGTAATTAATCTTATACTTATTTATAATTTTTCCCATTTTCAATATGATTATACCACAAAAACTTTCGTAAATGACATATTTTTATAAATTTATGTGAAATAATCGTATATAGTTGGGAAGTGATAACTTTGACTAGGCGATATACCAAGGAAAATTTATCGATAGTAAGAAAAAATATTAGAAAATATAGACTAATGAAAAATTATACAATGCAAGAGCTTGCTGATTTAACTGGGCTAACACATGGATATGTAAGAGATTTAGAATGTTTATCTATAGATAAAACGCCATTGTTGGAAACAGTAGGTAAATTTGCCAATGCATTAGAAATAGACATAAGACAATTATTTGAAAATATTGATTTAGATAGTAGAAAATAGTTTAAATTTTATATTACATTATTTATTATTTTTTTAAATTCAATTATAAATATTTACTTTAATAAAATAAAGAAGTATAATTAAAAAGAGCCCAGGGAACATACGAGTTCTCTGGATTTTTTTATTTTAGGAGGTGTTAACGTGACAAAATATGTATTTGTAACAGGAGGGGTGGTATCAGGATTAGGCAAAGGAATTACCGCATCTTCTGTTGCACTATTATTAAAAGCTAGAGGATATAAGGTATTTATGCAAAAATTCGATCCTTATATAAACGTTGATCCTGGAACAATGAATCCAATTCAGCACGGTGAAGTTTTTGTAACTTATGATGGTTGTGAAACTGACCTTGACTTAGGCCATTATGAAAGATTTATAGATGAAGAGTTAAACTATACTTCAAATATTACAAGTGGTAAAATTTATAAAACGGTTATTGATAAAGAAAGACATGGAGATTATTTAGGCGCAACCGTACAAATGGTCCCCCACGTTACAAACGAAATTAAAAACAAAGTATATGAAGCTGGAATATCTAGTAAAGCTGATATAGTTATAACGGAAATCGGCGGTACGGTTGGTGATATAGAATCTCAAAGTTTCATTGAAGCACTAAGACAAATACAACTAGAAAAAGGTTTTGAAAACGTCTTTTTTATTCATTGCACATTAGTACCATACATTTATGGTTCTGGAGAGTTAAAAACTAAGCCAACACAAAATAGTGTTAAAGATCTAAGAAATATGGGCATTAGGCCTGATTCTATTGTATGCCGTGTTCCTTATGATTCAGGTTCTAGTATAAAAGAAAAAATAAGTTTATTTTGCTCTGTACCAGTTGAAAACGTAATAGATTCAGTAGATGTTAAAAACATATATGAAATACCAATGAAATTTTATGATCAAAAAATAGATGAAATAATTTTAAAACAGTTTAAATTACCAGTAAAAAAGGCTAACTTAGACTATTGGAAAAACCTTATAAAGACGGTTGATAATTTAAAAGATACGATAGAAATAGCATTAGTTGGTAAGTATGTTGAACTTCATGATGCTTATCTTTCGGTAGCGGAAAGTCTAAGACACGCTGGTTATAAACATAATGTTAAAATAAACATAAACTGGATTGATTCAGAAGAATTAGAAAAAAACAAAGTGAATTTAAAAGAAATCTTTAAAAACTCTAACGGAATAATAGTACCTGGTGGTTTTGGAACTAGAGGCACTGAGGGAAAAATAGCTGCTATTAAATATGCTAGAGAAAATGATATTCCTTTCTTAGGTATATGTCTTGGTATGCAGCTAGCTGTAATAGAATTTGCTAGAAGTGTATGTTGTATTAAAGAGGCATCTTCAACTGAATTTGATCCTAACTGCAAAGAAAAGATAATTGATTTAATGGCAGATCAAAAATCAGTAGTTAACTTAGGAGGAACACTTCGTTTAGGTAACTACGAATGTAAAATCAATAAAAAAACTATTACCTATAAAGCTTATAAAGAAGAAAGAATATTAGAAAGACATAGACACAGATATGAGTTTAATAATAGTTATAAAGAAATTTTAGAAAAAAATGGGATGGTATTTTCTGGTATAAACGAAAAAGCTAATTTAGTAGAAATAATAGAATTACCAAAACAAAAATTCTTTGTTGCTTGTCAATTTCACCCAGAATTTAAATCTAGACCTACTAAAGCGCATCCATTATTTAGTTCTTTTATAAAAGCTAGTAAAGACAATAAAAAATAGCTATTGACTATTTTCTTTATAATGTTATAATATTTTTCTCTCAAGGAGTAATTATGGATAAAATAATAACAATGCAAAGGCAAGAATTTGATGAGAAGTTAAAATATTTAATTTCTAGAGACTCAGGTAGTGATGGCGTAATATATTTTATTAAAAATGGATATGTTTTAAAGCATCTACGTGATAAAAATATAATGAGTGACTTCGGAGAAAAAATACATGATGCTAATAAACTAATTCAATTTTCAGACATAGAAAATAACAGCTACTTTTTTGCTAAAAGTATAATAATGATTGATAAGCTCGTTGAAGCTGAAATAATGAAAAGATGTAAAGGTTATAACGTAATTAATATAAATCCATTATCAGTTAATTTACTTATATTAAAAGAAACCATAAATATTTTTACAGAAGATACTAAAGCAATAAGCAATTTAAATATAAAGGGTTATGATATGTCAACAAACTTTATGTATGATGGTCATAAATTTGGAGCAATTGACACCTTGTATTATGATCGTAGTGATGAAGATACGAATGAAATATATAAATATAATATCAGTTTCTTCAATAAAGAAATGGTACTATTTCTAACAGAACAATATTTTAGTTACTTTGTAAAACGAAATAAGGATTTAAAAAGTATATCAAAATCGATCATTTTAGGAAAAGAATTCAATCTTATAGAATTCATTGATTTATTAATAAAGAAATTATCTGAATATTGTGATAGAGAAATTATATATTTAGAAGATGCAAAAAAAGCTATTAAAGAGGTTCCAGATTCAAAGGACTATCCTATAAATTACGCAAATGTATATTTAAAAAAGTAAAAGTGTTGAATTACTCAACACTTTTTAATGATTCTATCATATCTATTTTCTTCAACGCATAGTGTATGATCTTATTAACTATTAAAGTAAATAACATAACTATTAAAGCAGTTATTATAAAACTATAAGGTTTTATATTACGCAAGAATCTAACCATTTCTATTTCTACGGTATTTATAATAACATAGGTTAATACTATACCAAATAGTAATCCTAAGCCAATACCAATCAAAGTAAGTATTATTGTTTCTTTAGTTATGTATTTATCAACTTCTTTATCGATAAAACCAAGTACTTTAAGAGTTGCTATTTCTCTTTTTCTTTCACTTATGTTTATATAAGATAAATTATATAATATAACAAATGATAAAGTTCCTGATAAGAAAATAAGTATTAGAACAACACTATTTAATGATTTTAACATATCGTTAACACCATTAATAGTAGAATCGGCAGATATAATACTCATAACATTATCATTTTTCATCAATGACTTAGATAAACTTTCTTCATTCTTTAAATCGTCAATTTTTAAGTAAGTAATGTTAGTTTGATATGGCCCTATTTTATTTTCGTAAGTTTCTTTATCCATAAATACATAATGGCCAACATAATTTTCACAAATTCCAGAAATAATAAATTCATATTCGTTATTTTCTGCATCAACTAATTTTATCTTATCTCCTACTTTTTTATTTTCTAAATCTGCCAACTTATCAGAAATAATTACCTTATTATAAGCTAACGTTAATTTTTTCTTAGTCTTAACATCTCTTAGTTTTAATACGTTTTTAACTTCTTCACTCTTGTCCGGTACAAATAGATTAATGCTATAATTATCTAACATCATTGATGTATCCATCTTTGTATTTAAAGTTTTTATTATATGTTTATTATCAAAGATTTCTTTGATAATATCTTCTGATGCATCGCTTAGATATACCATTTCATCAAAATTAAAAACTTCTTTGTATTGTTTATCAGGAATATTCACAATTGAATCTCTAATTCCAAATCCCACAAGTATTAATGCAGTACAACCAAGTATTCCACAAATCGTCATAAATACTCTTTTTTTATACCTAAATAAATTTCTTATAGTTATCTTATTTGAAAAATTTATACGATTCCAAATAAATGGAATTTTTTCTAAAATAACTCTTTTACCATTTTCAGGCGCTTTTGGTCTCATTAAATCAGATGGTTTTTCTCTAACAACTTTTTTTATTGTTAAAAGTGTTGTACCACAAATACATATAACTGCAATTATTATTCCAACCAACGTGTTAGTTGGGTTAAAATCATATTTAAATACCGGTACATCAAATAATATTTTATATATTTCCCATATATATCTAGGAAGTAAGAAAAAGCCTAATAATGATCCTAATACCCCGCCTAATATAGTAGCTATACCAGAATAAAGTAAATATTTTTTTCTTATATGTTTATTATTAAAGCCAAGTGATTTAAGCGTGCCTATAATCATTCTATCATCTTCAACCATTCTTGACATGGAAATTAAACTAATCAAAACTGCTACCACAAAGAATATCGTTGGAAAGATCTTAGCAAGATTAGATATACTTTCGCCATCATTTATAAAACTAGAATATCCATTATCATCAAGTCTTGTATAAGTGTACCATTTAGCTTTTGGAATTTCGTCTAATGATTTTCTAGCTTCAGCAATTTTTAAATTAAACATATTTTGACTTTCATAATACTCTTTAATCTTAGAATTATATAAATTTAAGTTATTGTTATACAGTCTTAACCCATTATTATAATCACTTAATCCATTTTGATATTCATTATAATAATTAATATATGTACTATAGCCTTTTTCGTATTCACTTAATCCAGCGTTATATTTTAAAAGTCCATCATCATATTGTTTTTGGGCTTCATCTAACATATCTATAGCATCTATAAGTTCAAAAAATTTATTGTTATATTGTTTATATAAGTTAGCTATTTCAATAATTTCATCATAATTAGGTATATCATTTGGAATACTTTCAATAATTTTATCTACGTTTTCAGTATTACTAACAAAATCTTTTATTTCGTCAATATTATTATCTAAAATTACATTTACAATACTTACTATTTCATCATAGTATGGAATATCACTTGGAATAGCAGCTATTATTTCATCTTTAGAAATATCTATGCTACTAGCATTTTCTTCAAAATTATTAATATCATCTAAAGTTATTCCATATTCATTTAATTCCTCATTAATTCTATTTTTACCATCTTCTATTTCTTTTTTCGCAGCCTCTAATTTTAATTTATTTTCATCTAAACTAGCTTTTGCTGCATCTAATTTATTTTTCGTATTATTTAGATTTATTAGCGCACTATTTAATTTTACATTAGATTCATCAAGAATTTTTTTACCATTAGATAATTCTTCTTTAGCAGCATCAAGGCTATATTTTCCTGCGTCTAATTTAGATTTACCTTCTGCCTCGTTTTTATCTATTTCGTCTTTTGCTTTATTATATATTTCATTATATCTAGCATTTTCTCTAGTTTCTTTAATCTTATTTATTTGTTTTAAAGTATTATCAACTAGCTTATTATAACTATTACTGTTAGTTATTTTTTCTTTAGCAGCATCTATGGTTATATAACTTTCAGTATAATAATCTAAATTAAAATTATTTTTATCAACATAGGTATAATAATTTATTTTTCCTGTACCTATCGTTGTATTACCGCGATTTGAGCTTGAAGTAGCGCTTGTTATGTATAACGGACTTTTAACAACTCCCACAATAGTAAGTTTAGTATTTTTAAAAGTTTCTTCATCAAGTAGTTTTATTTTATCTCCTATTTTTAAATTCTCAGACTTAAGCATAGTATCTTCAACTACTATCTCACTATTGTTTTTAGGCTTTCTACCCTCTTTTATTTCAATTTCGTTCATATCATCAGTAATCCCAATTACCTTTATTACTGATTCACTATTTTTGTTACTTTCAATTAAAACATCTTTTGAGTATGTTCCAATAGCTTTTTTAACGTTTTTTAAATTTTCTATTTCTTTTATGTCATCATTTGTTAAACCAAGTGTTGATACTAGTTTTATGTCATATACATTATTATCGTCGTAATACTTATCTAACGACTTCATCATGTCTGGCGCGGCCATCTTTATACCAACAAATACACCTACACCAAGCATACTCATTACAAGAAGTGATAAGAATCTTTTAAAAGAACTTTTAATTTCTCTAATACTTGTTGTATTAATTCTATCTTTTTTCATTTTTACCACTCTATCTTATCAATTGGTGTTGGTTTTTTATTAATGATGACATCTTCAACTCCACCGTTTTTAAAATTTATTACTTTATCAGCCATTGGCGCAATTGCTGCATTGTGGGTAATAATTACCACTGTCATTTTCTCTTTTCTTGCGGTTTCTTCTAATAATTTAAGAATTTGCTTACCAGTTTTATAATCAAGTGCTCCTGTTGGTTCATCACACAATAAAAGTTTTGGATTTTTAGCAATAGCACGTGCAATCGCAACCCTTTGTTGTTCTCCACCTGATAATTGGGATGGAAAGTTATCAATCCTATTTTTTAATCCTACTTTACTTATAATAGTCTTGGGATTTAAATGATCCTTACAAAGTTGAACCGCTAATTCTACATTTTCTAAAACTGTTAGATTTTGAACTAAATTATAGAACTGGAACACAAAACCAATATCGTTTCTACGATACATAATTAAATCTTTGTATGAATAATTAGTTATGTTTTTACCATCTACTATAACATTACCGCTAGTAGCATTATCCATACCACCCAATATGTTTAAGCAAGTGGTTTTACCAGCCCCACTAGGCCCTAATATTACAACTAACTCTCCCTTTTCTATTTCAAAATTAGTTTTGTTTAAGGCTTTTATTTTAACTTCACCCATTTGGTATATCTTATTTACATTTTTAAATTCTATATAAGCCATAATAATTTCCCCCTAATAAATTAATTATTGCGTTATATTATACTACAAAATCAAAAAAATAGCACTAACTAAATTTACACTAAATCTCTTCTAATAGATTTTTTATATTTTCTCTTTTTTGAGTAATAACTTTATTATTATATTCGATTATTTTATCTAGTAATTTAGGAATATCTTTTTGTTTAATATCGACGATATTAATACCATATTTTGATAAAATATGGTAAGCCTGATTAATAACTTGCTCCGATTGACTCACTTTTTTTTACCTCGTTTTCTTTAATTTTTATAATTTGTTCCTCTAATACATTCATTTCAGAAATAAGTTTAATTTGCTCCTTTATTTTATCAGATTTCTTCCTAATTTCTTCTAATTCATCACCGGAGCCCTCATAAGTTATTTCTTTTTCATATATCTTTGTTATATCAATTAAACCTCTAAGATACATAGATAATGCTAAGTTTAAAGTATGCATATTAATAGGAATACTATTATTAAATAAAAATTTGACTATTTCTTCTTTAATATCATCAGATACAACATTCCCATCCTTTATATATGTTTCTTCTTTAAATATATCTATCTCTTTTATATTATCGATGTTTTTACCGTTTAATATAATTTTTTTAAACTTTCTTCCCGTAGTTGTCATTGGGTTCAATTCCATTAATATTTTATTAGGATTTACATTTGTTTTTAAATAATACCGAATTGAATTTAACTTTTTCGTCTTTGAAAATATCGAAGTTTTAACAAAGTTTGTCGCCTTTGTTACTGCTTCCGTGTAGTTTTCCGAATTTAAGTTTGCTTTTTTTCTATATAAGTTATACAATTTTATGTTATTTTTTTTCACATAGTTTACTGCGGTAAAAAAAGTTTTTTCGTCGGTATTTCTTTTTTCTAAAAACTCTTTTTTCCCTTTATAATCACCTGTAGTATAATCCATTATAATCTGTACGTAAAATCCCTTTAGTTTAGAAATATATTTTTCATACAAATCGGGATTATATTTTTGAATTATTTCGGTGAGAACATTAATGGTTTTGAAACTTGTTTTTTGTTTTTTTATATAATCATTAACTTCATTATATTCTAAGTCCATATAGCCTATAAAAAAACTTTTCGATTCTATAATATCTATCATTAGCGGTGTTAAGGCATTCTTTTTTTGGGCAATTTTTATTATTTTTTCATTAATGAATTGTTCAGGTATACTTTTTATTTCCGTTGGTGCATTTTCCGCAACATATTCATACATTTCTGAATCCCTTAATTTTAATGGGAAATATTTAATTAATTTTGGATCTTTTTTTATAACATCAAGGCACATTTGTTTTGTTTTGTATTCATCAAGAACAAATTTTATATTTCTATAATTATGGTCATATGCTTTCATACAAATACTTCTAGATCTATATTTTACTGGAATATATTTTATTAAATCCGGATTATCTCTTATAACATCATCACAAAGTTTTTGATTTATATATTCTTTTGGAATATATTTTATATAATTAGAATCTTTTTTTATTTTTTCCAACCAATTATCTTTAGTAATATAAGTATCAAGTGAATTTTGATTAATACAAGCAGGATAAAAATCAAAAACAATCATCGCATGAAACTCAGGTTTAAATTCCTCATTAAGAAAAATAATTTTATTTCCTCTTACAACTACAACATATTCTAACATTTTCTTTGTTAAAAACTCACGGGGTACATACACTACATTATGTGTATTAGCAAAAACTAAAAGTTCAAAAATCGTTTTTATTTTTTCTTCGTCTTCCATTTTATTTACTAAGTCAATATTATTTTCGTAAAGCTGCTTAAATATTTCCATACCCAAAAAATATGGTACTCCAGATTTACCAATATTATCTAAAAACCAATCAACATTACCATTTACAAGTTCTTTTATATATAATTTCATTTTATCCACCCACTAATTTATAAATTATGTATATTATAACAAAAGCATAAATAAATTACTATAAATTATAAAAACTTTGTAAACAAAAAAAGATAGATCTCTCTATCTATTTAAAAGAAATATACCAAAATTTAAATATACTGCAAATATAACCCATAATACATATGGTATATTTAAATAAGCCGCTTTTTTATCTATTTTATAAAACTTAATGATCATAACTATTATCATGGTAAGTAATAAAATTAACCATATAAAAGCAAAAAAATATACCCCAAAGCCAAAGAAAATTAAACTCCAAACAGAATTAATAATAAGCTGAATAGCATAAATAAGAATGGCTGAGTCCTTTTCCTTATCATTAGATTCCGTAATTAAATAACAAGATATACTCATTAATAGGTATAAGATACTCCATACTATTGGAAATAATATTCCAGGTACATTAATGGGTTTTGATAATTCTTTAAATGTTTCCATGTTATTCATTGTAATAAGACTAAAGAAACTACCTACTACAAAAGTTATTACTGTTATTATTATTAACCTTTTCCAATTTATTTTCACGTTATCACCATTAATAGTTTACATATTTTAAAAAAAATTATGCTTCATAAAATTCTTTTAAAAATTTATACGTTATTCTTTGTAATATTCTAGATGATTCATCATCATATAAATCATATTGCTTTATTCCGTTATTATTAGCAAAGTTTGATACTATCTTAATGCAAGCATAAGGAATATCATTTACGTAACAGAACTCTCCTACGCTACCACATTCACAATCTACTGCACCTGCATTATATTCTCTTCTTATACTATTAGAAAGATTATAATTAGTAACAAACATATCAGATGAAGCAATAAGATCATTTGAATAGTTTGTTCCACACATGTTTGATGCTCTTTGCAAGCATTCGACTAAATCTTCATTGGTTTTATAAAAACCTTTATCTAGTTTTGGAATTACTGCTGAACCATAGCCATTAGGCATAAAATCAACATCGAACTCTATAGTAGAATAAGGAATTATTGCACTAAAAATATCATTAGTATCAGATACACTACCAGCTGTACCTATAGCCAAAATCACCTTTATAGGATACTTTTCACAAATAAATCTTAAACTACTACCAATATTTACTTTACCATATCCCATAACCATTATTATAAATTCGTGTTCTTTATAAATACACTTATATACCTCTGTCTTGTTAGGACTAGTTTCCTTAGAATAATTTAATTTTTCTAAGATATCACTTGCATAACACCTATCTGATGTAACAATTGCTAACATATTTAGCACCTCCTTAATAAATATATATTTGTTTTAATTTATTTTTATTTACATAAAATTATCATAGAAAGGATGATTTTATGGCTTATAAAGTTGCGATAGATGCGGCAGCAGGTGGAACAAATGACGGCGCAACTGGTAATGGTTTAGTAGAAAAAGATTATACTCTTTTAATTTCTAAATACATAAGTGATAGATTAAACAGTCTTGGCATAGAAAATTTCTTAGTTAGAAGTAGTGATGAAACATTAAGTGATGAACAAAGAGTTGATATAATTAATAACAAATATGGTACAGGAAATAACGTAATAGTAATTTCAAACAGGTTAAGTACTGGAACTAGTAATGGCGCTGAAATAATGTATCCACTTAGAAGTAATAGCAGATTAGCATCTAGTATTGCAGGAAATTTAGAAAGTGCTGGTCAAACAGTTTTAAAATATTATCAATTAAGAAATAGTGATAACACTGCTTTAGATGATGATTATCTAATAAGAAATACTACTGATAATCAAACTATTGCGATTAACTATGGATACGTAGGAAATGCAAGTGATGCTAATTTTTTAAAAAATAACTATGAAGTACTTGCTGAAGCCGTTGTAAAATCCATTGCTGATTATGCTGGTGTTACTTATACACCATCAAATCTAGATGGATATTACATCGTGCAAAAAGGAGATAGTTTGTGGTCCATCGCAAGCAAAACAGGAACTAGTGTTAACGAGTTAAAAACAATTAATAATTTATCTTCAAACACTTTACAAATAGGTCAGTTATTAAAACTACCTACTCCTTCAAATAACGTAGAAACTAATACAATACAAAATACTTATACTGTGCAAAAAGGAGATAGTTTATGGGCAATTGCCAACAAATTAGGAACAACTGTTAATGAGTTAAAAACGATTAATAATTTATCTTCGGACATACTACAGATAGGGCAAATTCTAAAATTATCTACTTCTGATAATGCGAATAACGTAGACAATAATATTTATACTGTTCAAAAAGGTGATAGTTTATGGGCAATTGCCAATAAATATGGTACTACTGTGGATAATATAAAGAAAGCTAATAATTTATCAACTGATAATTTATCTATTGGTCAAAGTCTTATAATTCCAAGTACAAGTTTATCTAGCCAAACAGAAATTACTTATACCGTGCAAAAAGGAGATAGTCTATGGGCGATTGCCAATAAGTATGATACTACAGTAGATAAAATAATAAGTACTAATAATTTAAAAACAACTACATTATCCATTGGTCAAGTATTAATAGTACCTAGCACATCCAGTTTTACAACTTATACTGTGCAAAAAGGAGATAGCCTATGGTTAATTGCAAGTAAATATAATACTACTGTAGATAACATTAAAAAACTTAACGGTTTATCAACTGATAATTTATCTATTGGTCAAAAGTTATTACTACCTATATAGTTTTTAATAATTTATAAGTCCATATTTGTGTTATCATATAAATATGGGGTGATAATATGACTTTTGATAAACAAGTAGAAAAAATTAAAGAAGAAAAACTAAAGCATAGAATAACAAGAGATATTATATTTATTACGCTTGGCATTGTGTTTTTAGTAATATCGATTTTTATTTCTTATAAAGATAGCAAAAACATGGATAAAAACGATAACCTTAAAGAAAATAAACCTACTATAGTAACAACTAAAAAAAGCTAAAGAAGCCTAATATGGTCTTCTTTTTTTGCATATAATTAATTAGGTGATTATATTGATAGTTAAATATACAGAAAAAGAACTTGATCTACTTGCAAGATTAATGCGTGCAGAAGCATTAGGAGAAGGTAACCTTGGGATGCTTATGGTTGGAAACGTTGGAGTAAACAGAGTCATTGCTAACTGTCTTGACTTTAAAAACATAAGAACGATAACCGATATGGTTTATCAATCTCCCGGTGGCTTTTCTGGTATAAATAGTGCATTATTTCAAAGTTCTTCTACTACTGCAGAACAAAATTTGGCAAAAAGAATAATAAGGGGAGAATATTTTCATCCCGCAACCAACGCATTATGGTTTTACGCCCCAGGAACAGGAAACGAATGTAAAACAACCTGGTTTAATCAAGCAAATGCCGGAAAGTACAAAAATCATTGCTTTTATGAACCAGCACAAGGCGTATGCAAAGAGTTACACTAAAAAACTTATCATTTGAACTAGTCAAGAAAAAGTAGACAGTTAAAAAAAACAAATCATTAAAACCC
>CAYVPV010000005.1:0-56210 GCA_964453925.1 uncultured Muribaculaceae bacterium
ATAAGGATTAACCTTGTTAGATATATACATACCAGTATTTTATTTAGCAAGAGTTGGGTACTAGGTTTTCTGTATCGAAATAACTAACTGCATATACTAACCCTTATTCACAGTGAATAAGGGTTTTTGCTTGCGTAACTCTGTGGCGGAAACTCTAGTGTAAATTAATTTTAAATTAGTAATTATTAAAATATATATTTAAGTTTGTTAAATTTTATTCTGTACACATTAAACTAATTTAACAAACTTTCTATTAACCTAGATTTTATAAAAATTAATAATGCTATGGTTTATATATTCTTAAGTAAAAAGATAAATTACAAGAATTTTTATTTTCAAAATTATATTAATAAATGATTAGAAAATTCTTCTGCCATTAAAACCATAGCATGGCAAGAAAGTATTTATTAATATAAATCAATTCATTTTCAATAAATATAAAACTTTCTTGCATTACACGAGAGTTTTATTAACTTTGATTTGTTAGATTATAAAAGTTATAAAGTTAATAAATTAAAGTTAATCGTATTTCAAACATAGTAATATTCAACTTTTCATATAGTGTATTTTTATTGTTTGAAATACCCGTCACAGAGTTACGCAAGCAAAAACCCTTATTCACTGTGAATAAGGGTTAGTATATGCAGTTAGTTATTTCGATACAGAAAACCTAGTACCCAATTTATATCATTAAAATTATCCACTATTATCTTCCTTCCTACTTAACTAAATCATTAAAATGTTTATTATCACTTAAGCTATTATACTTACCCTTTGCAACTACTCTTCCCTTACTTAAAATAATAAGGTTATCAGATGCTTTCATTAATTCTTTTTTATGGGTAATTACAATTACAGTATGATCTTTTTTTAAATCTTTTAACACGCTTATTATTTGATTTGTTGTCTTAGGATCAAGTGATGATGTAACCTCATCAAATAAAAGGACTTCTGAAGCTGTTAAAAGGGTCTTAGCAAGACTAAGTAGCCTTTTTTGGCCTCCAGATAGGTTGCTGGCATTTTCCCTTAAAATGGTGTCATATCCTTTTGGAAGTGACATAATAAAGTTATGTATTCCCACTCTTTTACAAGCTTCTATTTGTTTATTTACGTTCGGTTCAATAAGTGATAAATTTTCTTTTATACTCATGTTAAACATAAAAGATTCTTGGTTTACTACTGATACGTTACTTCTATATACTTCTTTAGTGTAGTTTTCTATATTCTCATCATCTATTAATATCTCACCTTTATTTGGATTATATAATTTTAAAAGAAGATTAAATATAGTTGTTTTACCACTACCAGTTTTACCTGCAATAACGGTCATCCTATTAGGTAATGCTCTAAAATTAATATTTTTAATTGTTGGAATATCTTTATATGTAAAACTAACGTTTTTAAACTCTACTATCCCATCTATATAATCATTATTAATAAGACCATATTTAATTTCATCATTAACGTTATAATTAAGTAAGTCCGTTATTCTATTTAAGGACACTACGTAATCTTTTGTGGTTCCAACGTCACTTATTATTTCTACCGAATAGTTAAATATGTTATCGTAGTATGAAATTAAAAGTACGATCATACCGATGGTTATTTTATTATTAAATAATAAATATGCTAAAAAGAAATATAAAAGTATTTTAAAGATGTAAAACATATATTTTAAATCTATTTTATAGTTAATAAGATATTTTCTTCTTAACATGTATTTATTACCCCAAGCTATTCTTGCATAATCATACTTTTTATTTAAAGCTTTTTCTATGTTTGATGTTTTTATTTCTTTTAATCCATTTAAAGTTTGTCCTAAAAGATTAATTAATTTATCAAGGTATTTTCTTTGCCCCTTAAAATAATACGTTGATTTTTCCGTAAGTTTATTTGCTAAAACAAAATATATTATATCAAGTAATAAAACAACAAACCCTATAATAAAATTAGTCTTTATAAATATAATAATCATCGAAATAATTAATATTACGTTTAATAATATATCAAGAACATAATCTGCTATTTCAGATATATTCATAACGTCTATGTTAACGGTATTAATTATTCTTCCTTTAGACAGTTTAGATAAAGCTTCATCATTTAAGTTATATATTTTACTTACTACTTTTTTATGCAGTGAAATAACGTTATTTTTAAAAAAGTAAGTATATGTTTTATGCGTAATATAACTAAATATGTTAGTTAATAAGTATAGTATCAATAATGACAATATACTTATAATTACTTTATTTAGTTCTTTTATTGTTAAATAATCTATTATTTTAGATATAGAAATAGGAATTAATAAATCAAATACACCTAGCATTAATAATGCAAAAGTAAACGTATATAAATATTTCATGTTACCTTCATAAAGTTTCAAACATTTTTTAATCATTTATACCACCTATTAAAATTTTAGTATTATTAGGCATAAAAAAAGAAACAATTTACATATCAGTTTTGTTTCTTTTTAAAAGAATTACCTAATTCTTCTAATTCTTCAAATACGCTTTTGTATCTTCGATTGCATGTTGTCCAATCGAAATTCCAATCGAAACTATGGTTTGGATTATTACTATTTTTGTTTTCAGCAATTAATTCACAACTCATCAGTGCTGTTTCTTTTTCTGTACCTAGCTTTTCAAATACACTTTTATTCCTTCTTGCATCCCGTTCGAAACTATAATTTATGTTATTATTACTACCTTCATTTCCATCTACAAATTTATTATTCATATCAAAACCTCCATTGTGATTATTATATCACATTTTTTCTTTTTTCTAACGGCACCCATATAAAACAGTTATTACCTTTATACTCTTCTATATATGGATGATCTAAAATACTTAACATGGAAGAAGAGTTATAATAAATTTCATTTATAAAACTTTCAGTTTTTAATATATCCGTTTGTTTTAACGAGCCCACTTCAAATATCGCGTATTTTCCAGAAGCTATTTCATGTTTTTCCATATCTTTAATTTTACGTTTAGAACCTATTATGTAGTAATGATTGTTCTTATCTATTGAATATGCTTTCGCATATCTTTCATATTTATTAAATAAATCATATGTCCCATCTTTTTTTATTTCTTTATAAAGTTCTCTTATTTTATAATGTAAATCATCATATGTTTTAGCGGTTACCTTCTTACCATATATACTAAAACCTTTTATATTTTTAATTTCGTACTTAATAATATCTTTTTTTAAATATCTAGAGTTAAAATTCATTCTTGGAAATAGTTTATATGTGTCACTTTTATCTTTGCTTATTTTACTAGGCGTTACACCAAATTCCTTTTTAAAACTTCTTGCAAAAGAAACTGATGAATCATATCCGCATTTTAAAGCAATATCAATTATTTTATTATTCGTTAGTTTTAATTCTTCAAAAGCGAGTGATAGTCTTCTTTTACGTACGTATTCAGCAATTGTAATACCAGTTACAATGCTAAATACCCTTTGCATTATAAAGTCGTTTAATCCTAGTGATTTAGCTAACTTTTTTGTATCTATATTAATCGTTAAATTTTCTTCTAAATAATTTATTATTTTATTTAATAATTCATAGTTCATTTTAAACACCTTTTAATTATTTTTTTTATAAAGAATTTATTTTATTAGCTATTATGTTTGCATCATCAGAATATAGGATATCGTTATTTTCTTTTAATGTATCATAAACAACCTGATCAATCGGTAATCCCCATGTCAGTTTAGTCATATTATCATATTTACCATTAAAATCCTCAAGGTTTATTGTATCTGATTTACTAATTTTATTGTAAAAACTCTCGATGGGACTAGTTATTTTATTGGTTATAACGTTTATATTATATCCTTGCAAAAGTCTTTTTGTTAAATGCTTTATAAGATATAAATAATTAAGATTATTTGATGAAAATAGTGAAAGTTCTTTATTTAATTTTAATATTTTTAAAGTGGCGTTTATTTCCGCTGCTTTTTCAGTTGGAATTATATAATGGTGATATCTATATAAAACCTTTTCCTTTAATGATAAGTTAGGATATTTATATCCCATCATTATTCCTGGTTCAATTACTTGCCTTAAAATATTTTCATCACTTAATTCTTCGTATTGTTTGTTTTGAATTGCATGTTCTACTTCATGAAATATTGTTATTAATCTATTTAAATTATAAAATTGATTAATATGATTAATATCAGTGGTAATACCTATTTCAGATGCAATATTATAACTACTTTCACTGATTAAAAGAGGATTATATTCTAAAGTTTTATTTTTTGGATAATATATTGCTTGATATTTCAAATTATTATTTATATTGATTTTTTTAATATAGTTTTGCAAATTGTTTTCATTAATTAATCCAATTATTATTTCATTTATTTCCCTATTTTCAATAACAGTATTATTTATAAAAGAATGTTTTATAATTTCTTTATAATTTTTCATAGTGACCTCTTAATGTTGTTATTATACAATAAATAAAAATAAAATAAAACCTCTGATAAGATTTTATTTTAGCTAATTATTTTTTAGAATATATATCTCGAATTTTTTCTTCTTCGTGATCACCATATTTTAAATATAGTAATGGGGTGCCATTTTCTAAATTTTTAACTGCAATCTCATAGGCATCTTCATAAGTTAATACTTGTTCCATTCTTAATAATACTATTTCTAATATCAAATTATCTCTATAGGAGCATTTAATTTTTTTCATAAGCTCTAATAATTTCTTATCATGATGCTTAATATAATAATAATCACCTACAGATTTTAAAATAATATCTCTTTGCACTAATGGAAATTTATTTTTTAATTTGAAAAGTTTATCCCGAAATGCATTTTCATTAATTCTTAATTCTTTACTAAGATTAGTCACATAAAAACAATCTGTATTAGATTCATCGATTTTGGCTATATTAGCTTTATATATAACGTTTAATAATGTTGTATTTTTGTCTATATCAGGTTTAGAAGCCAAAAATTCAAGGTACATATCAATCATCATAAAAAAATCAATTTCATTTTTTATACAATATTCTATTACATTATATTTTTTATCGTTATCACTAATTTCTTCATCAATACTATCACTGATCAGTGATAGTATAATTTCCATGGAAATTTCAGGATGGTGTTTAGATAAATTTCTAATAATTCTTTTTAATGATCTAGTATTAAAATCAGTGTATGTACATAGTTTTTCTTTTAGATTTAAAAATTGTTTATCTTCATTTTTAATTTTCTCTTGTTCTGTCTTTCTATAGGATTTATAGGACCCATTTTTTAAAAAATATCTTTCGCTGTCTTCCATAATAAGTAACATATCTTTTTTAGATAATTTTTGTTCAATCATTTTACTTACATAAAAAATTAAAAAGTTTGAAATTTTAATTTTTAGATTAGGATTTTTATCATTATATTCATTATATGCTTCAATAGCTTCATTCACTAAGGCAATTATATCCGTATTATTTAATTCAGGAAATTTATCTTTTATAGTTTTTCTTACACTATTAATTAATGATTTTGACAAATTATTTTTATTATCTGCCATAAATTTCCTCCCAACTAAGTAAAAATATTATAACAGATTTCCCTAATAAAGCAAATTTTATCCCATAAGTAAGTGGCTTATTATCATAACAATAAAGCCGATAATAAAATATTTTATTACTTTTTTAAAAGTACTATCTTTATAGGCACCGGGAATTAGTTCATAAACTGATATATGAATCATTATACCTGCTATTATTGCGTATAAAGCGGCCATTATATGATCATTTATAAAAGGCGCTAAAAAAAGATATGCTAAAACACTTCCTAAAACTTCACTCATGCCAGATAAAAGCGCATATAAAATAGCTTGCTTTTTATTACCAGTTGAATGGTATATTGGAACTGCTATTGATATGCCCTCTGGAATATTATGAAGTGCAATCGCAATGGTAAGTGTTATTCCTAGTTTTAAATTATTAGAGGAAGTAATAAATGTTGCTATCCCTTCAGGAATATTATGTAATATTATTGCAACCATACTTATTATTCCTATTTTATATAATCCTTTATTATCTTTGTTTTCATATTCACTTGGTAGATATTTATCAATTAACATAGAAATTATTATTCCAATAACCATAAATATAAGAGTTAATATTAGTTTTGGAAACACATTATTACTATCTAATATCATATTAAATGAATTAGGTAGTAAATCAGTTAGTGATACACATATCATAACCCCTGCTGCAAAAGATAAACTAATAGTTACTATCTTGCTATTCTTATTTCTATCAAAAAATATAACAAATGCTCCTATAACAGTTGATATACCGGCTAAAAAAGACAAAATAAAAGCATATAAAGTAGTACTTGGCATAATAATACCTCCTAGCTAATTATATGCTTTAAAATGCTTAATTATATTATTATAAGCTAATACTTTCTCCATTATTAATTTCATCACTAGGAACTTCATATGGATCAGTATCTTTAAACGTACTTTTCTCTAAACAATCAATTAAACCATTTACGTTTAATTTAGAAGACGTATATATGTTATCATCTATAAATTTATGATCATCTTTAATATAATATCTTTTATTTTTTTAGCTCCTGGGATAAAGAAATCAACCTTTGATTCTACATCCCATTTTAAAGCGTCATTTATTGTTTGCATAATATCATTAGGCATTTCATCATCAGCATACATAGCATAAGCAATAGAGTTTCCTGTTTCAAAGATTATGTCATTTGAATAATATGATATTTTTTCTGCTTTACTATATCCATAAAGATGGCAAAGATATTCTCCTTTTTCAATTTTGCCTTCGTGTGAAAAACATGTGCCTAAAATTATTGTTTCACCATCTGTTAATGGTTCTGCTAATTCTTCTATATACTCTTCTAAAATACTATTCATGCAGTTGCTTACTAAAGATATTAATACTTTATCAGCTTTATAATATTTTCTCTTTTTTTCTAATAATTCTTTAATTTTTTTAAACCATTATAATCCAAACGGTTTAGTGTACCTTCTACGTCACTAAAAAACAATATTATTCTTTCTCTTTTATCCATGTTATCCTCTTCTTAAATTTAATTAAAATGGTAACTCATTGTCATCACCTTATTTGGTGGTTATTATATCAGATTTTATTTTTGTTATCAATATTTTTTGTTTCTTGGATGATATTCTTCATAATCTTTCTTTATTTTATTATTGGATAAATGTGTATATATTTGGGTAGTCTTGATGTTTTCATGTCCTAACATTTCCCCTACACTTCTTAAGTCTGCCCCATATTCAAGCAGTTCAGTTGCAAAAGAATGCCTTAGAGTATGCGGTGAAAAGGATTTTTCAATTTTCATTTCTTTAGCATGTTTTTTAAGCATTTTAAAAAAGCCTTGCCTTGTTATTGGCTTACCATAACTACTTATAAATACTTTATCAGTTAGATATCCTTTTAATAGACTATTTCTATATATGTTTATATATTCTTCTAATATGTTAGTAGTAATAGTAGCCATAGGTACTATTCTTTCTTTTTTTCCTTTACCAAATATTCTTACGTAATTATCATTAAAATTAATGTCATTTAAAGATAAATTAACTAGTTCTGAGACACGCAGACCACAAGCATATGCTAGTTCAAGCATGGCTTTATTTCGGTATTCTAATGCTGTTGTTGGTTTAAAATTTAATAACTTGTTTATCTCTTCTTCTGATAATGTTTTAGGAAGTGTTTTTTTTATTTTAGGTAGTTCTATTTTTTCACAAGGATTAGCGTTAATTTTCTTCTCTCTCATAAGGTAATCAAAAAACGTTCTTATGCTTACTATCTTTCTTGCAATGGTTTTATCTTTTTCATTATTATCACTTAAATAATTTATGTAATTTCTTATATCGTTAGTGGTAATTTTATTTATGTTTTTATTATTTAAATACTTAGAAAACGCAAACAAATCTCTTTTATATGCATCTTTAGTATTATCACTAAGTTTTTTTTCAATATATATATAATTAATATAATCATCAATATAATTATTCATTCTATCACCAATATGATTATATATTTTAAATGAAAAAATAACAAGATTTTAAAATGTTATTTTTTCATACTAATTATATCATTAGCTATTTTTTCTTTTAAATCATTTAGTTTATCGGGACCGAATTGCTTATTAAAAACTGTATCGAGTTTTGGATTAAAATCCTTATCAACTTCACCATAATAATATTTTGCTATAATCATTTCATCTTCGTCATCAGAATAATATTTTTCTATCGTTGATTGTGAAATCAACCTATTATTTGAATTATATAAAATTTCATCAGTCTCTTTCTTGGTAATTTTTCTTAAAAATTCCTCTATATCAGAAATACTTACTTCTTTACCTTTTGATATTAAAGTAGATAATCTATAAGTGGCAAGTTTAAAATAAAGACTTCTTAGATTAGACGGTAAAACATAAGTGGCTTTTTTTATTAATATAATGTTATTTAAATATAATAATTTTTTGGAATTTTCTTTTTTCAATTCATTAGTATATATTTTGTTTTGCACAACATCATATATTCTTTCAACTGTAATTATTATAGCATCCAATGGATATTTTAAGGATACTATGTGAAAAGGATTTTTTCCATTGCTGATATCCTTTAAAACAATTTGTTCTAGTTCCATGAAAGAATCACTCACTGGCATATTTTCATTAATAAAATCCATCTTTTTATCAATAAAGCTTATTTGTTTTTGGGTAGTTTCACTAGAGTAATACTCACATGTTTTGGAAGTTACTGAGTAAATATTTTTTAAATGATTAAGTTTGTTATTCAAAAATTTTATGATATGTTTAATAACGTTTGAGTAATCATTACTTTTATCATTAAATATTATTCTTTTTATATTATTTTGAAAATTTTCCATCGTTTTTTCGATATTACACAAGTAATATTGATTGATATTTAAATTTTTTATTTCTTGTAGTAAAATTTCGTTTTCGATAATAGACGAAATTTTATTATATTGTTTATTTTCATATAGCCTTTTAAGTACTAATTCTTTTTCTTTAAATTTTTTTTCTAAATTATTATCCATAATACCCCTCTTCTATGCCCGATATAATAACAAAAAGAGAGGGTTTTGTCAAACTCTCTCTTAATTTTTATTAACGTCTTTAATGACCTTTCTTAGCTTAATAAAAGTATTTACTTTGTATTCATTTAGTTGTGCATCGTTAAATTTATTACTTAAAATTTCGCCACAGCCTAGTTTATCAGTAATTGAATGTAATATGTCGTACATGGCATAATAATTTGAATCAATAAACATTATCTTTCAATATCAAATTTATTTTCTATAATTTTTTATATAATCACTTCATCATTATTTTTAATACCTTTATTAATATCAATAAATATAATCCTATATATTTATTTTTTCGTTTGGATACTCCTAATTATCTACAAGCTAACAAAAGTATAATAATTTGTCAAATAATAAAGTGTTTGTTATAATTGTTTTGGTGATTAATTATGAATAACGAACCATTAGCAAATGCTTTAAGGCCAAATAAACTATCTGACGTGATTGGCCAAGAACATTTAATTGGTAAAGATAAAATATTAACAAATTTAGTTAAAAATAAAAAAATATTTTCAATGATTCTTTATGGTTCTCCAGGTATTGGTAAAACATCAATTGCTAATGCTATTACTGAGGAGCTAAAAGTTAAAAATAGATTTTTAAACGCGGTAGTTAATAATAAAAAAGATTTTGAAATAGTTTTTGAAGAAACAAAAATATATGGAAACATAGTTCTTGTTGTGGATGAAATACATAGACTTAATAAAGATAAACAAGACTTACTACTTCCGATGCTTGAAAATGGAATGATAACGTTAATTGGTCTTACTACCTCAAATCCTTATCATAAAATAAATCCTGCGATTAGAAGTAGATGTCAAATATTTGAACTTTTACCACTTACTAAAGAGGACATAGTAAAAGGGCTTAAGAAAGCAACTAAGTATTTAGACAACATAAAAATAGATAAAAAAACATTAGAACTAATTAGTACAGCATCAAACGGAGACTTTAGGTATGCACTTAATTTGCTGGAAGTTGCGTATTATTCAACTAGTGACAAAAAAATAACTAAGGATGTTATAAAGAATGTTAATAGTAAAGCTTCTAATTCAATGGATGAAGATGAAACAGGACATTATGACGTTTTATCCGCATTTCAAAAATCAATAAGAGGCTCTGATGTTAACGCAGCACTCCACTATTTAGCAAGACTTATATCTTCTGGTGATTTAGATACTATTTATAGAAGAATGACAGTTATTGCTTACGAAGATATTGGGCTTGCCAATCCAAACATGGGAGTTAGGGTTGATGCTTGTATAAACGCCTGTGAAAGAGTTGGCCTTCCAGAAGCTAGAATACCACTTGGAAACATGGTAATAGATCTTTGCTTATCTCCTAAATCAAATAGTGGGCATATTGCCTTAGATTTAGCCATTAAAGATATAGAAAATGGCAACATTGGAAAAGTACCAAGCCATATCAACGCGCAAGCCTTTGGATATAAATACCCTCATGATTATCCAAATAGTTATGTTGTACAGCAATATTTACCTAATGAACTTAAAAATAGAGTTTACTATAAACCTAAAAATAATAAATATGAAAAAACACTTGCTATAACTATTAGTAATATAGAAAGAATAAAGAGTAAAGAAAATTAATTCTTTACTCTTTATTCATCTTGACTATCTGATTCATAATCAAATAATAAGTTTTTATCTAGTTCTTCGCTTATTTTGCTAGAAAGTTCATCACCGTTTAATAGTCTAGTTTTTTCTAACTCTTCTCTTTCTACATAAGATAACATTCTTGTTGGCTCTTCCTCATCGTTATCTATTGGAATCATATCATCATCCACACCATCAAATTCTGTTTCTTCCTCTGATACAACTTTACTATTTTCTGAATTAATAGTGGGCATTTCAATTGTTTTTTCAACGTCTTCTACATCTTTTTCTTTTTTCTGATTAACTATTTTTTTACCGCTTTTTTCAGTTTTATTATTTTTCTTTTTCTTTTTCTTTTTCTTTTTAATAATTACAAAAGTGAATACACCTATAATTATTACAGCAAATATTATAATAAAAATTATTGGTAATATGCTTTTTTTATTTTTTTCAATAATTATACGATATGTAGCACTAGAACCATCTTCAGCAGTAACGGTTATTTTAATAATGCTTCCATCTTCTAAATTTTCATTACCTTCTATTTCGTAGTTAGCGTTTTTATCTACTAAGGTTACTGTAATATCAAGTTCGGTATCTTCTTCATTGATATTCAGATAAAAAGTTTTAGAATTTTTATCAAAATTAAGATTATATCCTTTAATTTTAATGCTTTTAATGCTTGTGTTTGATGATTCTTCTTCATCTTTTCTAGTAACTATTACTTTATAAAATTTTGTCGTATTATTTTCTGAGGTAACAGATATAGTATATTCATTATCTCCAACCGCCAAGGTTTTAGGCCCGTTTATTTCTACTGTTGCATTATCATCTTCTGCTTCCGCTTTAATATTTGCATTTGTAACATCATTTTCTAACTCGATAAAGTATTTTGTTTTACTTTTAGAAAAATCTTCTAAAGGAACGCCATCTATTGTTATTGAAGCTAAATAGTTATTATCTGATTTTGCTTTGGTTGTAGTAGTTGTAGTAGTAGTCTTAGCACTTATTTTAATAGTTTGTTCTAATTCATCATATCCAAAAATTCCATCTTCCGAGCTAACGTAAACATGGGCCGTGCCACTTTTTTTAGCAGTGAATGTTATTTTTCCAGATGATTGATAAATTGCTTGATAATCATTAAGTTGGGTATTACCATTTCCGCTTACAGATTCTATTTTTAAATATGTGGAATCTGTTTCAATCATTCTTGTTTCTTCTCCAATAGTAAATGTACAAGAAACTGTGCTATCTACTTCCGCTGTTTTTGTACAAACTAGTTTTTCTTCTGCCCTTACACTAGAAAGTGATATAAAAAAAACTAATAAAAACGACAATAATAAATTTCTTTTTTTCATTTTTTTCAACTCCTATTTTACATAAGGTATTGTAACATTTTATTTTATAAATTACAATAAAATTTATTTATCTATTACATCATTTATTACATAACTTGCCAGAAGTATTCCAGCACTATTAGGTACCATAGCCATAGAGCCTACAAAACCACTTTCTTTTATCAATGGTATTTCGCTTGAATAAACAACTGGTAATTTGTATTTTATATTATTTTTTCTAAGTTCTGATCTAAATTTTTTAGCTAGTGGATCATATTCGGTTTTCCATATATTTGATATTTTAAGTTTTTCTGGGTAAATTCTATTTCCAGTACCACAACTTGATATTATTTTAACATTGTTTTTAATTGCATATTTAACAAGTGCTACTTTTGCTTTTATATCATCACATGCATCAATAATATAATCAAAATCAGCGGGTAAATTATTAAGTATGTAACTATCTACTTTTTTAAAAATTGTATGTATTTCGCAATTAGAATTAATTTCTATAGCTCTTTTTTCTGCAACATCAACTTTATTTTTATTTATGTTATTATGCAAACTTAATATTTGCCTATTTAAATTACTTTCCTCAAAGGTATCAAAATCAATAATTGTAATTTTTTTAATGTTACTTCTAACTAACATTTCAAATGCTATGCCACCTACTCCACCAATACCGACTAGAAGTACACTAGTATCATTTAATTTGTTTAGGTTGTCTATTCCTATAATTTTTTCTATTCTACTTTGCTGCATAGCTTATCTCACCCAATATGATTATATATTTTTTTGCAAATTTATGCAATAAAAAAGACCCAGAGGGTCGCTTACTAGCAAGATAAACCTGCAACTTTGGCAGGTGGGCATCCCACAATAGTTTTAGACTTCTTAAATAAATTTAAGCATGAACACCACTATTGATTCTGATTCCCTTTAAAATCTTAGCGGGTTAAATGTGCCGGCTTGCGATATCTCCAGGTCAATTATATTATACCATTTAATAAACATCTTATTCAAGCATTATGACAAAACTTTACATTATGAATAATTAAAAAATGAAATAAATTCTTCTAAAAGCTTTACGATGTTTTCAAAAGTAGCTTGATTATTTATAACATCTAGCCTTTTATTATTAATTACTATTCTCATAGAAGGCACACCACATATAAGTGAAGATACTGTTATTATTTCGTTTTCTTTTTCCTTATTTGGTTCGTTTTGCTCATCAGTTGTAATACTATATTTAATGCCTAATTCCTTAAACTTATCAAATAAATAATCCATTCCTCTTAACGTTTGTCTATTGTTAGTTACTATATCTATATCGGTTTCATCTTTAAAAGTACTAGAATGCACGTCTAATAATAATTTAATATTGAAGCCATTAATTAAGTTTATAACTGCATTTTTATAATCATTTTCTACATCAGTATTTGGATCAGCGTGAGTAAATAATTGAAATATTGCATAAGAACTTGTTGAATTACTTAAATACCTAACTAGGGCACCAGTATATTTTTCGGCATCTCTTACATCATCACCGCGAATTTGATTAACAGAATGTGGAGCGGATAATAAAACAGGCACGTTGCCACTTAAAACACGATACTTTTCTTCGGTCCATACGTTAGTACCAAAATATTCATTATTAGCAAATTCAGCTTCTAAACCTAATATTTCTTCCTTCATACTCCCACTCCTATTCTTAATCTAAAACAATTATATATTATTTTAAAATAAATTACAATAAAAATAAGTACGATTTAAAGTAAACCATACTTATTTAACATATTAATAGTTAATTATTTTACAAGGTTACCATATTTTTACGCTTTTCCCTTCAAATATGATTACACTAAGGGGTGATTCTGTTTGGGCCTCTAAATAAAAACATGGTTTCTTTAAGTGACTGAAGATTTAAAAGTAACATTGTTAGCCTATCTATTCCAAGTGCAAATCCTCCGTGAGGTGGGCATCCATATTTAAAGAAATCTTTATAAAATTTAATATCTTCTCCTAAACCTTTTTCGCTTGCTTGTTTTTCTAATGCATCATATCTATGTTCTCTTTGTGCTCCCGTTGTTATTTCAGTTCCTTTCCATATAAGATCATAACCTTGTGGTACATCATCCTTCCTCATATGATAAAATGCTCTTTTAGTTTTACTAAAACCAGTTACAAAGATGAACTCATGACCATATACTTCCATTGCGTAACGGCTAGTTAATTTTTCTGCTTCTGCGTTCATATCTCCGACATCGTGGTCTGGGACTTTGTATCCATATCTTTCACTTAATTCTTTATATAAATCTTGTAATTCAATTCTAGGAAATGGTGTTGTAGGAACAATTACGTCTACCCCATATAATTTTTTTATTAAATCACCATATTTTTCTTTAACAGCCGTAAGGCCTGCTACTAAAAGTTCTTCTTCAACTCTCATAACGTCTTCATATGATTTAATGTTAGCAAATTCTAAATCGAATGAAGTAAACTCGGTTGCGTGTCTGTTAGTGTTTGAGTTTTCTGCACGAAAGCAAGGTGCTACTTCAAATACTCTTTCGTATCCTGCTGCTATTGCCATTTGTTTATAAAATTGTGGTGATTGGGCAAGATATGCTTTATCACCGAAATAGTCCACTTCAAATACTTCACTACCGGATTCTGATGCTGCTCCAATTAATTTTGGAGTATGAATTTCAGTAAAGTCTTCTTTATATAAATATTCTCTCATCGCTCTTACGAATTCGGTTTGTATTTTAAATATATTAAAATTAACGTCATTTCTTAAATCAATAAATCTATTATCCATTCTAGTATCGATTGCTGCTGCATCTTTATTAGTTATGTTAATAGGAAGTTCGGGAGCTGACACGCTAGTTATTTCAATAGAATCAGGTATTAACTCCATACCACCCATTTTAACCTTTTCATTTTCTTTTATAGTTCCTGTTACTGTAATAGTTGATTCGTTTGTTAGTTTATCTACTATTTTTACCATTTCTTTATTTTTTTCTTCAGATTTTTCAATTGTAACTTGAATTCTTTGTCCTTCGCATCTTAGTACGATAAATTGTACCCACTGTAAGTTTTTTACTTTTTCTGCAAAACCAGATATAGTAACGTTTTTATCAATACATTCCTTAAAATTAATCATATTAAACCTCCTTGTTACATGTACAATGCCCGTCACAATCATGCTCGTGATCATGAACACATCCACACTCGCCATCTTCAATTATATTTTCATCTAAATAATAAATTAAAGCATCTAATGATACGATTTCTTCTTCTTTAGTTTTATTATTTTTAATTTTAACTTCGTTTTTTTCTAACATTTCACTATTAAGTACGATAGTAAACTTACTACCCAACCTATCAGCTTGTTTAAATCCAGCTTTCAAGCTTCTATTTAAATAATCAGTTTCTACTACAAAGCCATTCATTCTAAGTTCGTTAGTTAAATATGCAGCATATTTTTTTTCATCTTCGTTTACGTATAATAAGAATAAATCTACACCTTCATTTACTGAGATATTTACTTTTTCATATTCTAAAGCAAGCATTAATCTATCAAAACCAACTGCAAAACCAATTGCAGGTGTACTAGGCCCTTCTAACTGTTCTATCATGCCATTATAACGGCCACCAGCACCAATAACGTTTTGAGCGCCAAACCCTTCGATTTTAGCCTCTACTTCAAAAACGGTGTGATTATAATAGTCAAGGCCTCTTACAACTGATGGATCAACTACGTATTCTACTCCCATAACTTCTAAATATTCTTTTACTTTTTCAAATCTTACCTTAGATTCTTCATTTAAGTAATCAATTGTTTTAGGGGCCGTTTTCATAACTTTTTTATCAGCATCTACTTTACAATCAAGTATTCTTAAAGGATTCTTTTCTAATCTTTCACGGCAATCAGAACATAACTCATCTACGTGTGGTTTGAAGTGATTTATTAAAGCGTTTCTATAATTTTCTCTAGATTCTTTATCACCTAAAGTATTTATATTAACCTTAATGTCTTTTAATCCGAGTATTTTATAAATGTTTACAGCAAGGCTTATTACCTCAGCGTCTGCAAGTGGATCATCACTTCCAATTAACTCATAACCGAACTGAGTAAGCTCTCTATATCTACCTGCTTGTGGTCTTTCATAACGATACATTGGGCAATTATAATAAAGTTTTATGGGCTGAGTGCTTTCTCCATACATTTTGTTTTCGATGTAACTTCTAACAACTCCAGCGGTTCCTTCTGGTCTAAGTGTCATGCGTCTTCCACCACGATCAGTAAAATCATAAGTTTCCTTAGTTACTATATCAGTAGTTTCTCCAACTCCTCTATGAAATAACTCGCTTGATTCAAATACTGGAACACGTATAAAGTTATAATTATACTTTTCCATTACTTCATCAATTACTTTAGATACATACTGCCACTTTTTAGCTTCTACTCCATAAATATCTTTTGTTCCCTTTGGTTTAGTTATCATATTATCATCCCTTTCTATAACTTACTTATAAAGTAATCAAATATTTTTTTATTATCTTCATCCATTATACTTTCTGGATGTCATTGAACACTTATAAAACATTTTTTGCTTTTATCTTCAAATGCTTCAGGCATGCCTTCATCGTTATATGCTGATATATAAAGGTTAGTATTTTCAACAATAAGTCTATGTCTACTATTAACGAGCATCCTTTCTTTTCCAATTATTTTATACAATAATGAATCCCTTTTAACATTCACATAATGTGCATATTTTTTATCTAATACTATGTGGCCCTCTACTTGCTTTTTTTCACCACCAAACGTTCTACCCATACTTTGATGACCTAAACATATACCAAGTGTCGGTATATCATTATCATATAAATATTTAATAATATTAAACTCCATTTTTGTTCCACCTTTACTTCCACCTGGAATAATAACACCATCTGACATTTTTATCATTTCTATTACATTATCATAATCGTCGTTAGAAATGGTGTTAATAGGAATCAAATAATAATTTACATCGTAACTTTTAATAGCGTTTATTAATTCTTCCCTGATTTCAAACTTTTCGATTAACGAGTTTTCATTTCGTTTCTTAAGTCTCAATAATATAGCTACTTTTTTCAATTACAATCACTCCTAATATAAAAAGAGCCTTAGGTTATAGGGATGAACAAACTTGTCCACGGTGCCACCCTATTTCACGTAAGTGCTCTTTATTTTATATATTTAATTGTCTAGTTTTTATTTGTTGTGTAAGCTGTCACTTCTTACTAAAAACTAAATATATTTTATTATATTTTTTATAATTAGTCAATCTTACTATATAACAACGTCTTTAGAATAAACCTTTGATTTTCCATTTTCTCCCTTAGCTTTAAAAGTAACTGGTTTTTTATAAGGATTATAAAACATTGAAGGTTCATCAATTCCAATAAGACTAAGATTACATTCAATTTTGACTGGTTCTCTTTCGAAAGCTTTTCTTTCTTTATCTTTTTCAGAAAAAATTTTAATATCTAGCTCATTTAAATCACTATCACAATAATTATGAGTTCTCAATTTATTAAACATATTTTTCTCTCCTTTAGCCATATTATACACTTTTATTAAATTATTGTAAATAATATTTGTTTTATAATAATTAAAAGAAGAGACTATCTAAAGCCTCCTCCGCCTCCTCCACCACCGAAGGAGCCGCCTCCTCCACCACCGGAAGAAAATCCTCCGCCGCCGGATGAATAACTTTGTGCTCTTTGTCGTGATGTGGTTGCACTACGCATACCACTATAGCTTATCATATGAATAAACATAATATCACTATATGTGTATCCATACGTGTTATTATCAATTATTTCAGGATATAATTTTTTGAATTGATTAGCAACCTTATCCGCAATTCCAAGTATTTGGGCGTATATCAAGTAATACTCCCACATGTTTACCTCAATTGCTTCTTTATCGTCGATTCTAGAAAATTCTTCTAAGAAGTTCTTTAAACCTTTTAATTTAATTGCTTCTTCTTTCATTGATGAATTAACTAAGTACTCTTTTGATTTAAATATTTTAAATGTAGTTTTTTCATTTACTGTGACTTTTCCTTCACTTATTAATTTATTTGTTTCTTCATCTATGACTTTGTCAAACCAAGAAAGTATTTTGCTATAATTATTATTACACCATTTTTCAAACTCCTTAGATTCTAATATACCGTCTTTACTAGCCTCTACCATCATTTGATGCAAATCAGACTCAAATTTATTTTCTGATACAAAAGTGTTAGCATTTAAAACAATAGCAGACTCTTCCTTCTTTTTTAAAAAGCCAGTTTCAACTTTTTTAATAGTTATCTTTTGATCTTTTAACCATTTAAGTAAAATGGCACCCAAAAAGTCAGTTTTCTTACTGTTTAATTTATAGCTTTCAGCTATCCAAAAAGTTCTATATATATCTTTATTAAAAGGTATATCTCTAACATTTGGTACTTCTTCAGGAAGCTTTTTACCAGCATCACCAAAGTTAAATACTTTATTGCCTACTTTATTAGCAGCACTTTTTGCTGTTTTACTTATACTAAATATAACTATTCCCCAAACCAAAATTTGCAAGAAGATGTTAAAGAAAACTATTAAGAAGTTAGCTATTTTGGATGATTTATTTTCTTTATATTTAGTTGCTCCTTCTTCTGCCATATTATAATAATAATCAAAATCCTCATTTAATATGTTAGAAGTATTAAACGTTCCTTTGTCAAACTTAACCAATATTGTCATATATTCGTTGGAGTCTAATGTTCCTTCAGAATTCATCTCAATATAACCATTATATACGTATGCTGTTCCACCATAATTACCATAACCCCATACTGGTAAATCCTGATCAAAATAATCGTCTGAGTATATTTTTATGTGAACATTATTTGGTTTAGAAGAAAGCTCATATGGAATTAAAGTCCAATATACCATATCGGCATCAGTTAAACCTGTTACAAATCCTTCTATGTCATAAGTTAAAACATAATTATGGTATCCATAGCTACTTATTCCCCAACATAATTCAATACCATTACTTATATAGTTGATACCATTTTTATATGCTTTTTCACTAAAACTATCATTAGTATTCCAATAGTCATTAAATGTATAGTCTTTATCATTTTCACTTACTTTAAAATTAGTTATATTAGCATTACCTAAATTATAATATGGCTTATATCCTTCGGTTCCTTGACTTAAGTTTGCACTCCATGTTTCTGTTATGTGTGCTGTACCATTATCATCTATATAAATATTCATATCAATTTTAGATATACTGTTAGCTTTTACAATAAGTGGAAAGATAAATAATAGTATAGCTAATGAAATAATCTTAAATATTTTTTTCATACACCCTCCTTAAAGAAAAAAGCCTACATAAGTAGACTAAAATTTAACTTGTACGTTTTTTCTTTCTTCTTCAGTTGCTTCAAAGAAAGTTTCTGGCTTGAACCCAAACATATTAGCTACTATATTTGATGGAAACATTTCAATTTTATTTTTATACGTTAAAACCGTATCATTGTAAAACTGTCTTGCAAAACGAATTTTTTCTTCTATTTCCTTCAAATTAGCTTGTAAATCCATAAAGTTTTGGTTAGCTTTTAAATCAGGATAGCTTTCTGCTAGTGCAAATAATCTTCCTAAAGCTTGAGTTACTTCTCCTGATGCTTTCATCTCTTCTTCATTAGTAGTAGCACTGGTAGCTTTGTTACGAGCTTCAATAACTGCGTTTAATGTTTCCTTTTCATGTTTAGCATAACCTTTTACGGTTTCTACAACGTTAGGTATTAAATCATTTCTATTTTTTAATACTACGTCAATTTGTGACCATTGGTCCTTTACCTTGTTTCTTAAACTTACAAGATTGTTATACGTACTTACTAGGTATAGTAATATAAGTACGACTATTACTATAACAATTATTAATGCTGTCATATATATCCTCCTATAATTTAATTATATATCATTATTTAAAAAAAAGAAAGTTAAAGTAATTTAAAAAATGAACAAAATTAATAACATCTTTGTTCATTTTGGTAATTGTCCAAATGCTATTATAGAACGTAATTTTTAGATATGGGCTTATCGTTAGCAGAAGATTTACTAGTAACTGGTTTTTATACGGATTATAAAACATTGATTCCTCATCAAGCAAATTATCAACTTCGATTTTTACTTTTTAGAACTATTATTAATATTACTACCTTCTATGATTTATCATACTTATATTTTGTTTTGTTTTTTTATTTTTTTAATTCCCTTTTCTATTTCGGGTTTATATGTTTTTATAATGGCCATTAATATTATGGTAAGAGGAACAGCTATTACTATTCCGGTAAATCCAAATAATGCTCCTCCAGCGAAAACAACAAAAACCGTTAATACTGCTGGAAGTTCATTTGTTTTACCATATATTTTTGGTGATATAACATAACCATCAATATTTGGAAAAATAATAGTTATTATAAGGGTTAGGATAAACAGCTTAACAGATACAACTGATGCAATTACAAGTGCAATTAAGTTTGTTATAATTCCTCCAAAGTATGGAATAACAGTTGTAATGCACGCAAGTACTCCAATAAGTAAAAAGTTTGGATGTCCTATTATTAAAAATAAAAACGTATATTCAAAAAACTGAATAATCATAAATATTCCAAGCCCCTTAAGATAGCTATATACCTCTTTATCAATACTTTTTACTAATTTATATTTCCTTTTATCTTTTTTCTTCATATAATCCTTTACTTTTGATCTGATTTTAGGCATATCTGATAAAAAGTAAATACTTACAATAAATATTATTATGAATTTTGTAATTACATCTACCCAGCTTGATAAAATTTTTATTATGCTACCACTTGATATAAACGTGCCAACGTTTTCTACCATTTTTGAAGAAAGATTATAAACATAATCGTTTATTATATTCATATCAATTCCGTATTTAACACTTAAATCTTCAGTAACTTTAGTTAAATTAGATAAAAGATTAATTAATTGTTCTACGAGCAAAGGAAAAACAAAATATGATGTTAAACCAAATATTAATATTATACTTAAAATAATTATAAAAACAGATAACCACTTTGGAAGCCCTTTTTTTGTTAAGAAAACCAAGCAAGGATATAAAATATATGCTAACGCAAAAGCTACTATAAACGGTAATGCTATGTTAAATATCTTAGTTACTGCCACAAACCATATATCTTTCATTAAAAATAGCAAGTAAGCTATTCCTAATATTAAGAGTACGTTTAAATATTTATAATTAATACTCTTCATTAGAAATCCTCCTTGCTATCAATTATTATTGTAACAGGTCCATCGTTTACTAAATTAACCTTCATATCAGCGCCAAATTCGCCTGTTTGAACATTTATTTTTTCCTGTTTAAGTTTATGATTAAAGTATTTATATAATTCTTTGGCATCATTAAAATTTAATGCATTAGTAAAAGATGGTCTTCTTCCGTTTAACTTAGCATATAAAGTAAATTGTGATATAGATAAGATGCTACCATCCGTATCTTTTAAACTAAGGTTAAGCTTATCATCACCATCAGAAAAAATTCTTAAGTTAACTATTTTATTAATCATTTTATCTACTATTTCTTTGTTGTCTTCATTTGTAAAGCCTGTTAGTAAAACATAGCCATGATCTATTTTACCAATTACTTTTTCATTTACTTTAACTGATGCTTCTTTGCTTCTTTGAACTATAACACGCATTATTTATTACCTCTTTCAACTTCTGTTACGTAATTTAACTGACTAATAACATTTATATATTTATCAAGGCTTTCTTTATTATCTACTAAAACATCTAAATCATATGCGTTATAATCAGTATTTGTAATCGTATTAACGCTTTTAACACCAATGTTCATTGCGCCTGTTTTAGTTATTATATCAAGAAGTAAATTATCTTTTTTCTCAGCGTATATAATAACATTTGTTACGTATTTTTTCTTTACGTTGCCATTCCAACTAACATTTATAATACGTTCGGTTGTGTTACATATATTATGGCAATTCCTTTTGTGAATCGTTATTCCATTTCCTTTTGAAATATATCCTACAACATCATCACCCATAACAGGCATACAACATCTTCCAAAGGAAACTTTTAAATCACTCATACCATCTACTATTATATCACCAGATCCTTCCGTTTGCTTAGAAGATTGCTTTATCATTTTATCAATTGCCTTTTGGTCTTCTTCTTTTTGACCTAATATAATTTTAATTATACTTGTTGGATTATGTTTACCAATACCAATTTCATAATATAAATCGTTTTCCGTATTTAAACCCAATTCTTCTAGTGCGATTTTAACTTTCTTATCGTCCATTACATCGTTAATAGATAACTTTTTCCTTCTAATTGTCTTTTGAAACATATCTTTACCATTTTGGGTAGTTTCTTCTTTATCTATTTTACTAAAAAATGTTTTAATCTTATTTTTAGCACTAGTTGTATATGCTATGTTAAGCCATTCTTGAGAAGGCCCTTTACTATTTTTATTAGTGTTTATTTTAATAATATCATTACTTTTTAACTTGTAATCAAGCGGTACTATATTATCATTTACAATTGCCCCTACCATTTGGTGACCAACACTTGTATGAACACGATAAGCAAAATCTATTGGAGTAGATCCTTGCGGAAGCTCAAAAACATCTCCCTTTGGTGTATAAACATATATCTTCTTAGAATTAAACACTTCATTTTTTACGGTATTTACAAATTCCTCTCCCTCTACTTGTTGCTCATTAAGCTCTATAACAGATCTAAAAGCCTGAAGTTTTTGTTCTAATTCGTTTGAATTCCCAGAGTTATTTCCTTTATAGGACCAGTGAGATGCAAAACCAAACTCTGCTACTTTATCCATTTCATAAGTTCTAATTTGGATTTCAAATAACTTACCATCAACACCAAATACGGTAGTATGAAGAGATTGATATCCATTAGCTTTCGGTCTTGCCACATAATCTTTAAACCTTCTTGGAACCGGTTTAAATCTAGCATGAATTGCGCCTAACGCTAAATAACAATCGGCTTCGGTATTAACAAAATATCTAAGTGCTAAAATATCATAGATTTGATTAAATGATTTCCCCTTTTGAAGCTTGTTATAAATACTATATACACTTTTACTTCTACCTTTCATTTCATGAACAATACCATTTTCATTTAAAATTTTAGAAACGCTTTCCATCATTTTATCTACTGATTTATCAAGTTCACTTCTTGACTCACTAAGTTTTTCTAGTATGTCATTATAAACGTCAGGTTTATAATATTTTAAACTTAAATCCTCTAACTCGCTTTTAATATGATTAATACCTAAACCATGTGCAATAGGTACTAATATTTCTAAAGTTTCTTTAGCTTTTTCTTTTCTTTTATTTTCTGGAATAGCCCAAAGAGTCCTCATATTATGTAATCTATCAGCAATTTTTAATATTATTATACGTGCATCACCCGATAGACCAACCAAAATCTTTTTATAATATGAAGTAGAAGCTTCTGTATCGGCCGAAAGCGAAAGTTTATTAATCCTAGATATGCCGTCAACTAATCCCTTTATTTCATTTCCAAACTCTGCTTCTACTTCTTCTAGCGTTACGTTGCTAAAATTAATAACATCATGTAATAAAGCGGTTGCAAGCGTTTGACTATCAGCATAAATCTCAGTTAAAATTAAAGCAACATTTAAAGGGTGAAGCATAAAATCATCACCCGTTAATCTAAGTTGTCCTTCGTGTGCTTTACACGCAAAATGATAAGCCTTTTTTATTAAATTAATGTCATCTTCATTTTTTATATATTCTTTTGCTTTTTTTAACAAATCATCAAGGGTATAAGCCTTTTCCTTTTGCATTAGAGCATCACCTTCTTTATTTCTTTTCTTTTTTACAATTTTTCTTTTCTATCATATACCAAATTTGTCCCGCAAGTAATATAGATGAATATGTACCCGCTATAAGACCTAAAATAAGTGCAATATTAAATGGTAATATCCCTTTAGAACCAAGTAGTATTAAACAAATTACGGGAATTAAAGTGGTAATTGTAGTATATATTGCTCTGTTAAATGTTTCAGAAATACTCTTATTAACAACTTCTTTTAATTCATCACTAGTTAATTTCTTTTTAAATGAAGCCATGTTTTCCCTTATCCTATCAAATACAACAATCGTATTATTAATTGAGTAACCAACAATTGTAAGAATTGCTGCTATAAATATTACGTTTACTTCTATTTTAAATAACGAAAATAATATAATTACAAATAATACATCATGGGCTAATGCCAAAATAGAGGAAATTGCATAGCTAAATTTAAACCTTATTGAAATATATATAACTATGGCTACAATAGCTATTAAAACAGAATACATAGCGTTTTTAATCAAATCTTGTTTAACTACGTTGGTTACTACGTTAATTTCTGATTTAGCATTATATGTTTTTTCAAAGTAATTATTTACCTCATTAATGCTATCTTCTTTTAATTCATCATTTAATTTTACATAAATTTCGTTATTTTCTTGCTTAGTAATTGAAACTATTTCATAACCCATATTTTCTATATCTTTTTTTACTTTGCTAACCGTAATGTTATTAGCACTTAATGTTATATCAGATCCAGATCTAAAATCAATACCTAAATTCAAACCATTTATACATAAACAGATTATTCCAAATACTATATATATTCCAGTTATCATAAAACATTTTTTTATTAAGCTGATGGAATTAATACGTCTTTTCTTAAATGGTTTATTTTTCTTTTTTTCATATCTTATAAAGGTATTTGTTTTTTTATCAAATACGCCAGTATTTACAAATGATTTTAATATTTTTCTATTAATAAACACCATTATAAACATCGTTGCGAATATTGTAATAATAAACATTGTAGCAAAACCTTTTATAGAACTTTCACCAAATATGAATAACACAACAGCAATTATAAAGGTGGTAACGTTTGCATCAAGAATTGTGCTCCACGATTCACTATTTCCAGCATCATAAGCATATTTTAAACTTCTACCAGATTGTAATTCTTCTTTTATTCTTTCATTTGTTACTACGCACGAATCAACTGCCATACCAATTCCAAGCACCAAAGCAGCAATGCCAGGAAGTGTTAAAACTCCGCCAATTAACCAAAATATTGCCATTACAATAAGCATATACAACAATAAATTAACACCAGATACAAAACCTGAAAATTTATATAACAAAGTCATAAATAATATAACTAATAACATTCCAATAACACCAGCTAGAAAGGTTTTTGTTAAAACCCCTTCACCATAAGATGCATTAACGTTTTGAGAAGATATTTCAGTTAACTTAGTTGAAATAGAACCAGCGTTTATACTAGTAGCTAAACTTTCAGCTTCTTCTTTTTCAAAGTTACCAGTTATTATAACATCACTTGAAAATCCCTGCGAAACAGTAGCAGCAGACAAACACAAGCTTCCTTCGTTACCGCATGTTGTACCATCAGTATCATATGAATTAACGCCACTTTCAAAGTTATACCATATAACTATTACATTTTCTCCGGAATCCCTAGAACTAATTTCGGTTGTAACTTCTAAAAACTTTTCTTTATTAGCAATTGATAATGATATTGCTGGTTTTCCAGATTCATCATAAGAAAGTTTAGCTCCGCTTATTACGCTGGAATCCATTAAAAGTTTATCATCAATGTCTCTAAATGATATATTAGCAACGTTCGATAAGGCTTTTCTTGCCCCCTCTATATCTGTTACACCTGCTAATTTTACTCTTATTCTATCAGTACCTTCCATTGTTATTTCAGGTTCTGATACTCCTAAAGAATCAACGTTTCTTTTTAAAACATCATAAGTACTACTCATATCACTAGATGTTAATTTTTTTCCATCGCTTCTTTTAACTTGATATAATACCTCAAAACCACCTTTTAAATCCAGTCCAAACTTCATATCATTAAACAGCGGTATATAAACTAAACTAAATAATACTATGACCACAAAGAATATAAGTATTCTTTTAATAAAACTTTTTTTCATATCTACCATCCTTATAAATATATTCATACAATGATGATAAATATCATCATTACAACATTTTCTATTATATAACATATACCCAGTAAAATCAAAGGCAAAAAGAAAAAAAGACTATTAATTTAGTCTTTTTTCGCCTATTATTTTTTCGTTCATATCATCTGTGTATTGATAAAGCGCTTGTTCTTGTATTATTCCTAGTTTTTCAATAGTAATTTGCCATACTTCCCTAAGCATAAGCGCTAGTTGCTTATTTCTATTAGCTTCTTTTATCTTCATTTCGTTAACTATTTCATCTATACTTGAATCATCTAATTTTACTCCAATGAATTTCAAAATAATTTCAGTTGAAGCTCTAACAGCATCTTCTAAATCTAAACTTTCATAAAAACCCATACATTTAGATAATACTTCATTTAATTCTTCTCTATCTTTTTCATTAATATTAACCCTGTTACTCATTATTATATATCCCCCTTTTGTTTGAATGCTTTATATGTTAACACAAAAAAATAATGTCAAGATGTATGTGAACATTCATATACTTTACTATGATTAAATTTAAAAACAACTTACTTATAAAAAACATAATTATCCTACTTGTATCCGGTGGTATTGCAAAAGTGCTAGGAATGCTTGGCAAAATAATTTATACCAGAATAGCAGGAGTAAACGTAGTCGGACTTTATGCAATGATAACCCCTACTTTTATGTTAATTATAAGTATTACTCAGTTTAGCTTTCCAATATCAATTAGCAAGATAAGTGCTGGAGGAAAATACAAAAATAATGATTTACTTAAAAACGCTTATATAATAGGTGCAATAATAAATGTTATCTTAATAGTAATAGTTTTATTTTCTAGCTCATTTATCGCAAGTATGCTTCATAATAAAGCACTTGCTCCAGCTATTATGTGCGTTATATTTATAATACCATTTATAACAATATCAAGTATTCAAAGAGGCCTTTTACATGGTAAAGAAGATATGCTTCCAGCTTCAATTACGAATGTTACAGAAGAAATTGTAAAAATAATTCTTATAATGGCTTTTCTTCCAATTGCAATTGCTAAATCTAATATCACCGCGGTTATTTTCATAATATTATTTAATGTCATTACTGAAATAACAAATATTCTTATAATGCAAAGAAGCATTAATAAAAAGTATACAACTAAAGAAAAAGGGACATTTAATATAAAGATAGTTAAAGAAATTTTAAGTATATCAACACCTACTACTTTAGTTAGGTTAATTTCTTCCTTAGGATTCTTTTTAGAGCCAATTATTCTTACAAACACACTTTTATCAAGCGGTTTTTCATCCAATTATATAACTTTAGAATATGGAGTTATAAATTCATATATTATGCCACTTCTATCAATTCCAAGTTTCTTTTCAATGTCAATTGCATCAGCACTACTTCCTAATATTACAAAATCATACGCTAATAAAAAATATAAAGAGTTTAATGGAAAACTATTAAAATTAATGTTTTTATCAATGCTTGTTGGTGGAGTATGTTTAACTATAATTTTAATATTTCCAGAAGAAATATTAAAATTAATATATAACGTTAATTTCGGGATTAATTATATCTATATAATTGGACCATTCTTTTTGATTCTTTACATGCAACCTACTTTATCTGTTGCACTTCAAGCGATGGGAAAAACAAATAAATTATTTGTTACATCTACTATATCCATGATTTTAAAATATGGAGTTTTGTATGTTTTTGGAAAACTAGGTTTTGGGATGAACGCACTTATTTTTGCAATAATAACTGGAATCATAATAACTACTTCACTGGTATTATATATTATCTTAAAAGAAATAAACAAAAAAATCTAACGGTTATTGCTAGATTTTTTATTTGAATCTATTTTAATTGTAAAAACCAAAACATTGCATATTACTAATATGATATAGGACCAATAAGTAATATCTTTAATTATAGTTTGGATGACAAGTAAAATAAGTGCCAAAACATCTAATATAATCATTATCGTTCTAAAAACTTTCATATTTCTTTTTCTTCTTTCTAATTCTTCATTATCATTTCTTTTAATCTTCATAATTTTACTCCTCATTTAAACTATTAGTTAAATTACAACTAAAGCCCTTTTCTACATACGCATTTTGTAAGCTCTTAACACTATCATCATTTGATGGTTTAACATATAAAATAGTTTGACCATCGGACGTAATAATACCAGCGAAGTCAGCTTTTTTATAATCGGTTTCTACGTTAAAAGTAAATCCTTTATCATTTTTTTCATAACTAATATTACTTCCTTCGACTGAAGCATTATTAATAAAGAAATTTTCATATTGTGTTCTTAAGTCTTCAACCACCGCAGATAAATTATCAATATTAGACATAACAACATAATTAAAATTTGTAGTGGTTATATTATAATTTTCATAATTTGCAACAAAAGTTACACTTTGATTTTCAGCGTCACTTTTTGATGAATACGTGCATGTTAACGTACCGGTTTCATTTTTTGTTGCTTCTGTTATGTTTTTTGCTGCAGTGGTTTTAGGAGCAACGTTTTTGGTAGTTCTTCCTAAATCAGATTTATTATTTACGTAATATAAAACAAGTAATATAATTATCGCAATGATAACTCCTATTATTGTATAATTAGGTTTTTTATTAGAAAGTAAAACCTCGTTATTAGTTACTGGATCAATAACAATTGTATTATTAATTGCCCCATCATATAAGTCATCTAAGTTTATTTCTCTGGTAACATATTCTGGTTCAGGAGAAATATCATCACTCTTATCGTCAAGAATTTCTTCAGTTTCATCATTAATATTTATATTTTTATTATCATTTTCATTTAATTCATTTTGATTATTCTCTTTCACCTTTAATTACCCTCCTTATATTAATATAATAACATATTATTATTTAATAAAAAATATCAAACTAATTTTTTGCCAATTTTTTCACCATATTTTACACAAGTTTCTAATCCTTTTGATGAGTTACTAATTATATCTTTATCAATTATAATTTTATCTTTTTCAATTAGTATAACAACCGTTGATCCACCATACATAAAATATCCTTTTTCTTGTCCTTTTCTAACTTTACCATTTAAGATAATATTTTTAATTTTTCCGACCAATAAAGCGCCAACCTCAATATATATCATCTTCCCAAAATTTATACTATCGATTAATGTGCATTCTCTTGTGTTTTCCTTAAATACCTCAAACTTATCATAAACAATAGGATTAACGGTATGAAACTTACCTGCTATTTTATAATTATTAATAATTACTCCACCATCACTAAAAGCATAATGATGGTAATCCTCAGGTGATAATCTAAATATTAGAGCATAACCACCATTATATAGTTTAGAAATTTTTTTATCATTAACTATAGTTTCTACATTATATGTGCTATTTTTTACTTTAAATGTTAATTCCTTATTAATCTTATAACAAGTTAGTTTTGAATCACAAGGCGCAATAAAATGATTTTTATTTTTATCTATTGGTCTTTTTCCAATTTTTATATTTCTAATAAAAAAGTCATTAAAGCTAGAATACGTTTTTGTTTCATATTCCTCCATATTTATATTATGGTTCTTAATAAATGAATTAATCAATATTTTAGATATTTTAGAATCCATAAATTTTCCTACCATATATGATATAAATTTACTTTTTACAATAGGATTTAAAATTATCCTACCAGCAGCAGTATTATATAAAAAGGATAACCCTTTATTTGGATTATCTTTAACTATTTTTCTCATTATCTCATTGCTGCCGAAATAATTGCTATTTCTATTGCTGCTAAAATAGAACAAATAACATACCATATTCCGGTTGGTTTTTTTATCTTAATATTTAATACAAACAAAATTGATGTTACAAGCATAACTAAAGGATATGCTTTAACAAAAATGCTTGGGTGCATAAAAATATTCAAGTTATAAGTAAATGGCAAAATTATTGCTATGCTTGTAACTGGAAGCCCAAAATAAAAAGACTCCTTTTTCTTGCTTTTTTTATTAAATACTGAATTTTCTTCTGACAAAACATTAAAATAAGCTAATCTTATTACTGCTGTTAGCGCATAAATAACATAAATAACTATATTTATCCTGTTGGTGAAACCCATACAAATTCCAAGAATAATTGGAAATACCCCAAAAGAAACAGTATCAACTAAAGAATCAATTTGCACACCAAACTTCTTTTCTCTTTCCGTTCTTTTACATGCCCTTGCAACAGTACCATCAAACATGTCGCATACTCCAGATAAAATAAGACACATGATAGCTGCAGGTATATGTCCTAAAAATGCAAGCACCATTCCTACCACAGAAAAAGCAAGACCTATGTAAGTTAAAATAACTGAAGCTCCATAAAATCCAATAAACATAATATTTACTCCTCACTACAATAATACTATGACATAATTATAACATATTTATTATTTTATATAAAGAAAAAGAAGGATTAATCTTCTTTTTTTGTATTTTGGTTTTCCATTTCAGGTTTCATAAGTGGGAATAGTAGTACGTCCCTGATTGATTGTTGCTCAGTAAATAACATTATCAATCTATCTATACCATAACCAATTCCACCAGCAGGAGGCATGCCATATTCAAGCGATTCAATAAAATCCATATCAATGTCATTTGCCTCGTTATTTCCTAACTCTTTTTCTTTTAATTGTTCTTTAAATCTTTCTAATTGATCGATTGGGTCATTTAATTCTGTATATGCATTAGCGCATTCATGACCAGAAATAAATAATTCAAATCTATCTACAAATCTTGGATCTTCTGGGTTCTTCTTAGTAAGAGGTGAAATCTCAATTGGATGACCATATAAGAAAGTAGGTTGAATAAGAGTTTCTTCAACATACTTCTCAAAGAATAAATTAATTATATGTCCAACAGTTTTTTCATGTTCTTGAACTTCTATGTCGTGTTCCTGAGCTAATTTCAATGCTTCTTCAACCGACATCTTTTTCTTAAAATCAATTCCAGTTTGATCTTTTATAGCATCAATCATCGAAACTCTCTTCCATTTTCCATCTAAATTAATTTCATGTCCTAAATAATTAAACGTCGTCTTACCACAAACTTCTTTAGCTATTGTTTGATACATTTCCTCTGTTAAATCCATCATTCCTTCTAAATCAGAGTATGCTTGATATATTTCCATTAGAGTAAATTCCGGATTATGTTGAGGATCCATTCCTTCATTTCTAAACGTTCTACCAATTTCATATACACTTTCCATACCACCAACTAATAGTCTTTTTAAATTAAGTTCAAGAGCAATACGTAAATACATATCTAAATCTTGGGTATTATGATGCGTTACAAAAGGTCTTGCCGATGCACCTGTTAAAAGCGTAGTTAAAATAGGTGTTTCTACCTCACAAAAACCTTTATTATCTAAAAAGTTTTGAATGCATCTAATAATTTTTGGCCTCATGAAAGCTACTTTTTTTGACTGATCATTCATTATTAAATCAAGGTACCGTTTTCTGTATCTTTCTTCTTTATCCGTTAGACCATGAAATTTTTCTGGCAATGGTCTTAATGCTTTAACTAAATGAGTATATTCTAAACATTTTATTGTAATTTCACCAGTTCTTGTCTTCATAATTTTACCACGAACGCCAACTATATCACCTAAGTCAGCACTCTTAAATAAATTATAATATTCCTCACCAATATCATTTATTGAAATATATATTTGAATTGTACCAGTTTTATCTTTAATGGTAAAAAATGATGCTTTTCCCATTTTCCTTATAAACATTATTCTACCAGCAACTGTATATTCATCATTTATGTTTTCAAAATCTTCGTGTGACACATCTTTATATTTTTCTTTTATTTCACTTGCATAACCATTTCTTTTAAAAGCATGCCCAAATGGATCTATTCCCATTTCTTTTATTTTTTCTAGTTTTCCTCTTCTAACTAATTCTTGTTCTGTTAATTTTTTCAAGTTAATTCACTCCTTCGCTTTTGATATTATAACATATTTTTTATTTACTAGAAACACATATATATCCATCGCCTTCTAAATTCTTTTTTAAAGTTTTAAAAGATGTCTTAGAATTAATTTCAATCGATGAAATTGGCATTTGCTCTTGATTTATTTTGTCAACCTTGTCAAACTCTATTAAATTAAAATCTAAATAACCTTCAACTTTAATATAATCATCGCTTATTTCATATAAATAAGTGAATCCAGGCATTCCATTTGAATTTACAATATAAAGTAGCCGATCTTGTTTTATGTAATCTATTTGAGATTTAAATTCATCGTTTAATGCATTGTAAGTATATGTGCTTTCAATATAACTTATTGAGTTTTTTTTATATGTTATCTTATATTCTTCAGTATATTTATAACCTTCATCCTCTGCGCTAGATGAACAATTTACTACCTTTGTAATTCCAAAAACATAATTAATTAGTATAAATATTGTTAATAATATAAGTATAAAACAAATAATAAACCATATAAATATTTTTTTATTTTTGATTTTTAAACCCTTTTTCTTTGAATTATTATTTATGTCATCAATTTTTTTATTAATATCGGTAGATTTACAATCCTTGAAATTAACTTGCGTTTCAGCAAATTGATTAGTTAAAACATCTTTGAATGTTTCTTTTTCCTTAGCGATAGAATTTGTGGTTTTCTTTTCTTCGTCAACAAAAATAATAGGCTTATCATTAACGGTTTCGCCCATATCTAATTTACTTACATCATTTTGTGCTTCAATAGTATTTTTTGACTGGTTTACATCTATTTCGATGAAATCAGAACCAAAAATATCATCTAAGGCGACCTCTAAATCTTTATCATTTTTATCCATTCATACCCCTCCTGCATATCTTTATATAGTATAACATAGCAAGGGTGTTTTAACAATGGATGAAGTCAAATAAATTTCACATGTTAATAGCCACTGATTTAATATTTTCTTTTATAGATAAGGTAATCATTATTTTCATTTCACAATTTTTTACAAGTATATCAGTAAGCTTTCAAGACTATGTTTATAGAAAGTTTATATATTAGTTTTATAATATAAAAAAGGCCTGTTAACACGCCTTTATTTTTTTACCTCACTTTTTTTTATAATGTATAATTCGCTACCTTTACTAAACGCATAAAAAACCTCTTCAGCAGAAATATTTTTATCAAGTAAAATATTTAATAGCCATTTTTTGGTTTTATTAATACTATATAAATTATCGAACTGAACTTCACCATCTAATATTATTGGTAACGGGTATATCTTTTTATCTTTTAAATCATCTTTTTTAAAAACCGAAAGTTTACCATTTATTTCTAAAATCGCATAATCAACTTCATCAATACTTCTAATATCTTTTTCTCTTAATTGTAGAAGCAAATCATCTAACGTATATCGTTGTTCTACCATATTTTTAAAATTAATTACCCCCTTTTTAATAATGGTTACTGGTTTTCCATCTATAAATCTTCTAAACTTAGCGTTTTTAAGAGATATCCTTGATATTAAAATCTGTAAGACAACCAATATTACAACTGGTATTAAATTATAAAAGAAATTTTCTTTATGTTCTATTGCCATAGCAACTAATTCTGCAATAAGGATAAAAACTACAAGATCGAATGTTCCTAATTGTCCAACTTCCCTTTTTCCCATTATTCTAAATATAAAGGCTACTAATAAGTAAATAAAAAAAGTTTTAAATATAATAATAAATAAGTTCATAATATCACCATTATTATTATGTTAGCAATCATATTTTTATATACAAATAATATATTTAATTAGAGGTGAAATGATGAAAAATTATATGTTTTCAGGTCTTTACACGTTAGGAATAATGATCTTAGGTACACTACTTTCCAGCGTATTATATTATTTTAATTTAATTGGTGATAATTTAAATATAATAATATTGTATTTAATAAGTATTATTGCAATTTTTGTAGGTGCCATAAAATTAGGAAAAAAAATAAAACAAAAAGGTATTGTAACGGGTCTTATTTACTTTACTATTTGGCTATTTTTAATGATATTTTTATCCTTAGTTATATTTAAAATAAATTTAGGCTTTAAAAATATCATATACTATTTTGTTTTACTAGTTTTTAGTATGTTAGGTGGAATACTTGGAAAAAATACACAAGAAGAAACAGACATTGGTTAATGTCTGTTTCTATATTTAGCTATAAATTCTTTTTTATATTCTTCAAATCCGTCTTCTTTAATAGATTCTCTTACTTCTTCCATTTCCTTAATTAAAAACCTAATATTATGAATTGATAGAAGCCTTCCTGCATTTACTTCTCCAGAAGTAATTAAATGTCTTACGTACGCCTTGGTAAAGTTTTTGCAAGTATAACAATCACAGGTTTCTTCAATAGGCGTAAAATCTTCCTTATATTTAGAATTTTTAATATTTATCCTTCCATGTCTTGTAAAACAATTTCCGTGTCTTGCGAGCCTTGTTGGTAAAACACAATCAAACATATCAATTCCCCTTGATACTCCCTCTAATAAATCAATAGGCTCCCCAACACCCATTAAATATCTTGGTTTATCTTTAGGTAAATATTTAGTAGCATAAGATATCATATTATACATAATATCTTTAGGCTCTCCAACACTCGTTCCACCGATCGAATATCCATCAAAATCCATTTTTACGGTTTCAATAGCACTTTCTTTTCTTAAATCTTCAAATTCTCCACCTTGAATGATTCCAAACAAAGATTGATTAGGATTATTAAACACATCTTTACCTCTTTTAGCCCATCTAAGTGTTCTCCTCATTGAATTTTCTATATATTTTCTTGTTGCTGGATACGGAGCACATTCATCAAAGCTCATTGCAATATCAGAGTCTAATTTATTTTGTATTTCAATTGATTTTTCAGGAGTTAAAAAAAGTTCTTTACCATCAATATGACTCTTAAACCTGACCCCGTCTTCCGTTATATCCTTAGGATTTGCCAAAGAAAATACCTGGAATCCACCTGAATCAGTAAGTGTTGGTCTATTATAGTTCATAAACTTATTTAAACCACCAGCTTTGCTCACAATATCTTCTCCGGGTCTTAACCATAAATGATATGTATTTGATAGAATCACCGCTGACCCACATTTTTCTAATTCTTCGGGCATTAGGGTTTTAACGTTTGCAAGTGTTCCTACAGGCATAAACATAGGTGTCTCGTAATCTCCATGATTTGTGTGTAAAATACCTAACCTTACGTTTTCATTATCACTATTGTTTTTTATTAATTCATATTTTATTTTAGACATATTCTTCACCTTAAAAATTATAGCATAATAAAAAACATTTAGCAAAAACTAAATATTTTTATTACTAATTCTTTTAAAAACTTTAGAAGCACCGTTTAGCACTTTAGAGCCAACTAAACTTGTACCATACTTAATATCATTTTTAATTTTTGCACTTAAATATGCCTGTTTTGAAACGCTAAGAACTCCATTATTATTATTTAAATATATTTTATCTTTATCAACTCGTTGAATGTCGCTTTGTTTAATATTATTTTTCATCACATATTTTGAAGAAACAACATTCATTTCTAATATTTCTTTTAAAGTGTCAATCAAAGAGATAAAGTCTAAGTCAATGTTTTTAACTTCTTCTAAATATTCATTAAAAGCGATTGAATCTAACTGCGCTTTTAAAGCTCTAATATGACTTTTATATTTTACGGCTTCAGAACTATCGCTAAAAGCTTCTTGTGCTGAAAACATAGCTATACATAAATATTTTGAAAACTCTGAAAAACTTTTTTTAGAATTTTCATTAGCACTTGATAAAGCAATAAGTAAATATTTCAAACACTCTTTAAACTCTTCTACTGAAAAATATTTATAATCATTTTTAGCGTTTTCAGCAATATTAATTGCTTTTCTTAATTGGTTTTTATCATTATAGTTAAGCCCTGTATTCGGTTGGATACATCCAGAATAACTTAAACTTTTACCATCTGGAATCACCCCATTATAATCGGTTGCTATTTCTTTATTTATTTTATTAATTATAGTTTTATTTAACATTTTTGCCCTCCATTATTTTATTAACATACAATCTCCAAAAGAGAAAAATCTATATTTTTTTTCTACTGCTTTTTTATACGCATTTAAAACATTTTCTTTACCAGCTAAAGCACTAATAAGCATTATAAGAGTTGATTTAGGAAGATGGAAGTTAGTTAAAAGGGCATCAATACCTTTAAACTTATAGCCAGGATAAATAAATATTTTCGTATCACCAGATTGAGCTTTAAAACGGCCTGATTCATCTGCAATTGTTTCCAAAGTCCTAGTAGATGTAGTTCCAACCGCAATAATTCTTTTTTTATTATTTCTGGTTTCATTAAGAAGATTTGCTACTTCTTCACTCATTTCATAATACTCAGAATGCATGTCGTGTTTTGTCACATCCTCAACGTTAACCGGTCTAAATGTACCAAGCCCAACATGTAACGTTACGTATGCTATGTTGATGCCCTTATCTTTTATTCTTTGTAAAATTTCATCAGTAAAATGAAGCCCTGCAGTTGGTGCGGCAGCACTACCAGGATTTTTTGCATATACAGTTTGATATCTATCTTTTTCTTTTAATTTTTCAGTTATGTATGGTGGTAGTGGCATTTGACCTAAACCATCTAAGATTTCTAATAGTATTCCCTTATAGATAAATTTATATTTTCTAATTCCATTTTCACCAACATATGTACACTTACAAGATAAATCCTCAGAAAATTTAATAATTGTACCTTCCTTAATCCTTTTAGCTGGCTTTGTTAAACATTCCCAAACGTCTTGCCCCAAATCTTTTAGCATTAATATTTCTACTATTGCACCAGTATCGGGTTTATGCCCAATTAATCTCGCTGGTATAACTCTTGTGTCATTTAAAACTAACGTATCACCAGGATTTATATAATCTATTATTTCAATAAACATTTTATCTTCAGTAACACCAGTTTTTTTATCTAATATCATCATACGAGATGCATCTCTTTTTTTTAAAGGAGTTTGTGCAATAAGTTCCTTTGGTAAGTTGTAATCAAAATCATCTGTTTTCATATCATTCTCCTTTCAAAAAAAGTACTAAACAAGTACTTATTATAGTTTATTTTTTATAAAATAGCAATTACTTTATATTTTTGTTAGAACCATATGTAGTAAACTGATTAACCAAACTAAATATTAAATAATATTTATCCAATATCTCGATTTTTTCATCCTCAAAAAGTATTTTAATTGCATTTACACAATTATCATAATCTTGTTCTGGTATATTTTTAAGTCTACACACTAGCATTTCTAAATTTGAAATTAACTCGTATCCTTCCTGCTTTTGATCTTTATCTTCAGAATTAATCATTATATTTGCCAAGTTAGTTACATCATTTTTTAAATTATTATAAATGTTTTCAGGAGTATCCCAATTTAACTTTAAAATCTGTCTTATACTTAAGTTAGAATTTTTATTATTTTTTAATTCCTCTTTAATAAAATAATTTATAGGAATTCCTAATTTTACCCCTTCGTTAAGATAAAAATCTATGGGTTCCAATAATATTAAAACTAATTTATTTTTATCAATTTTTTTATCATAGATTTCTTTTTTTATGTTAGCATCAAATATGAAATCCATAATTTCATCTAGCGTTTTTAAGCTATAATTTTCATCAAAGCTCATATATATACTTATTAATAAACCCATATCCGTGGATGTTAATTCATTTATTTTAAACCCATATAGTCTATATAAATTATACGAATATAATATTGCCCAAACCTTTTCCTCTTCAAATTTAAAATCATCTACCGTCTTCAACACCAAATTAATAAATATATTAATTTTCTCATTATTTTCTATGTTGGTATTAGCTATAAAAGTATTATTTAAATTATGATAATTATTTATTAAATACATATAATCTTTGGGATTAAAGTTTTCATAGAAAATTTGTTTATTAGCATTAAAACTTTCATTATAAATTTTAATCAATTTACTTATGTTAGAATTTTTAACTTTATTTACCGAATTTTCATTCATTGGAGTTATTCCTATTTATTCCTAAATGTCTGTATGCCATATCAGTTACGATACGGCCCCTTGGCGTTCTTTTTAAATATCCAATTTGTAAAAGGTATGGTTCACATACGTCTTCAATGGTAGAAACTTCTTCTCCAATTGATGCTGCAACTGCTTCTACTCCAACAGGCCCACCATTAAATTTATATATAATTGTTTTTAATAGTTCATAGTCTACTTCATCTAAACCTAATTTATCAACCTTAAGCGAATCAAGGGCGAATTTAGTTATTTTTAAAGTAATCACTCCATCACCTTTAACTAGTGCAAAATCACTAACACGCTTTAATAGTCTGTTTGCTATACGAGGCGTTCTACGGCAACGATTAGCAAGTTCACTTGCCGCTTCATCTTCAATCGTTAAATCAAGCACTCTAGCACTTCTTTTAATTATCTTTGTTATTTCTTCTTCGGTATAATAATTAAGTTTAGAAACAATGCCAAATCTATCCCTTAAAGGCGCTGATAAATCTCCTGCTCTTGTTGTTGCTCCAACCAAAGTAAACTTAGGTAAATCAATTCTTAAATTACGGTTAGAGCCTTCTCCTCCAACTATTATATCTAAAGTAAAGTCTTCCATTGCAGAATAAAGTATTTCTTCAACAAATCTCGGCATTCTATGAATTTCATCAATAAATAAAACATCACCTTCTTCTAAAGAAGATAAAATAGCTGCTAAATCACCAGACTTTTCAATAGATGGCCCTGATGCAGTTTTAATACTAGTTTCCATTTCGTTTGCTATAACATATGAAAGCGTTGTTTTACCTAAACCAGGAGGACCATATAACAATACATGATCAAGCGACTCACCACGTATTTTAGCAGCCTTTATAAACACTTTTAAATTTTCTACTATGTCTTTTTGACCAATATACTCATCAATACTTTGTGGTCTAATGGTTGATTCAAAACTATCTTCCTTTAATTTTTCTGAAGTAATTATTCTGTTATCCATATGCTCCTCCTTTACAAATAATTTATAACCTTTTCATCTTTTTTTACTTTAATAACAATTTTAACGCATCCTTAACTTGTGTTTCTAATGACTTAGAAGCATCAATGTTAGGCAATATTTTTTTAATATCTCCTAATTTATAACCAAGTGATTTTAATGTTTCAGTAAGTTCTGTATAATCTTGCTTAGTTTCTTTTGCATCAAGCGCTAGTTTTCCTTTTAAATCAAGGATAATTTGCCTTGCAACCTTATCTCCAATCTTAGGGAATTTCTTTAGGTAATTAATATTACCGCTTTCAATAGCATCATAGATACTATCTTTATTATCTCCACCAAGCATAGGAAGTGCCATTTTACAACCTAGGCCTTTAACGCTAATTAATTTTAAAAATAAATCCTTTTCTTCTTTATTTTTAAATCCGTATAAAGTATTTTCTTCTTCTCTTATTTGTTGATACAAGTAAATTAATACTTCAACACCCACTTTATACGAATATGGATTAGCTACAAAAATCATATAACCAATACCATTATTTTCTAACACTACATAACTAGGCTCTATAATTGTTATGATGCCTTTAATATATGAATACATAAAACACCTCATTTACTTTTAATACAAATTAATTTTACCACGAACAAATGTATTTGTAAACTTATCCTTACTTAATTTTCTTATTTTTGATATATGGATTTTCTATTCCATAGTAATCGTCTCTAATATTACTAAAACCACAAGCTATTGCCATTCTTATACTAACTTCATTATCTGGTGCGATTCTTGCCTTTATGTTTTCTACTTCCGAATATGTCCTAAATATAAAATCACATGTTTCAATTAAAGCTTTCTTTCCATAACTTTGTCCTCTTTCGTCTTTATCTATTGCTTGTCTTATGTACACTGCACGTTCATTTGCATTATAATTTCCAATATCAACATATCCTATTAATTTATCATTATCTGCTATAAAAAAACCTTTTCCAATAACACAATCATCCATGTTTTTCATAAGCTTTGGTAATAGGCCTTGAAATCTTTCTTTTATAGTTTCATCATTTAATAACTTTTTTAAGAATATCATATGATATTTATTATCTTTATCAAACTTGCATAAAGATAATGTATCTAATTTTATATTTTCCATTATATATTTCCTTTTTATTAATTTAATTCTTTTTCTATATAAGAGGCTATTTCTTTACATATTTTTGTAATTACATCTACGTTACTGCCCTCAATCATAACTCTTATATAGTTTTCAGTGCCTGATGGTCTTACAACAATTCTTCCATCACCATGCATTTTTTGTTCATATTTGCTTACCATATCATGAATATCATCGCGCTGTTTATACGTTTCTTTCCCTTCTTTAGATACGTTTGCATTAATTAACACTTGAGGATATTTTTTCATAACGCTTGAAAGTTCACTTAGTCTTTTACCTGTTTTAGCCATGATATTTAATATTTGAAGTGATGTTAACTCACCATCTCCAGTATTAGCAAAATCTTTAAATATAACGTGGCCACTTTGTTCTCCGCCTAGCACGTATCCTTTTTCTAACATCTCTTTTAAAACATATTTATCTCCAACGGATGTAGAGGCAAAGTTTATATCATTTTCTTCACAAAACTTCATAAAACCTAAATTAGACATTATGGTACCTACTAAAGTGTTATTAGTAAGTTTTCCTTCTTTTTTAAGTTCTAAACCTGCTATTGCAAGAATAAAGTCTCCATCTATTTCATTACCTTTTTCATCAACTAAAATCGTTCTATCAGCATCTCCATCATATGCAATACCAATATCATAACCACCACTTACAACTTTTTCTTTTAAACCTTCTATATGGGTAGAGCCTGCATTTTCATTTATGTTTAATCCATCTGGATCATCATTAATTACATCAAAGTTAGCATTTAACTTTTCAAATACTAAACTAGCCGTTTTACTAGCAGCTCCATTTGCGGTATCAATTAATATCTTAATACCACTTATGTCATTGCTAACTGTACTAGTTAAATAATTAACGTAATCATCTATAGCACTTTCGTTATTAGAAAAAATACCACAATCATTAACATTATCATTTAATTTAAAATTATTTAGTATAATATCTTCACATTTTTCTTCTAATTCTTCTGATAATTTAATTCCATTTTCATCTAGAACCTTTATACCATTATATTCACTTGGATTATGACTAGCTGAAATAACAAATGCTCCGTCCATATTATACTTCCTAGTCAAATATGAAATTGCTGGCGTTGGCATTACCCCTACGTTTATAACGTTACAGCCTTCACTTAATACGCCTGATGCTACAACAAGGGTTAACATGTCTTTAGATATTCTAGTATCACTTCCTATTAAGAAGTTTAATTTATCTTTATTATTGCTTTCTTTTAATACTCTTGCAACCGAAGCTCCTATTTTAAGCGCAAGATCGCAATTTAAATCTTTATTTACGATGCCTCTTGCACCATCTGTTCCAAATATCTTTGACATTATACATTTTTCCTTTTTACTATGTTATCCATGCTTTTAACTACGCTTTTTAAAGGAATAACCCCTCTTACCGAAGTAAGTGGGTAAACTATTGTATATGGACCAATAAACGTTCCTGGATTTAGTACCGAGTTACACCCTATTTCTGCATAATCTCCTAAAAACGCACCTATTTTTCTCATACCAGTTTCTATTTTTTCACCACCATTTTTTATAACAATGGGTTTACCATCTATCTTTAAATTCGATGTTATAACGCCCGCTGCCATATGAGAATGAGCTCCTAATATAGAATCTCCAACGTAGTTAAAATGTGGCACCTGCGAGTTATCAAAGATAATTGAGTTTTTAATCTCGCAAGAATTTCCAAATACACAATTTTTACCAATTATGGCTGATCCTCTTATAAAAGCTGATGGTCTTATAACAGCTCCTTCATCAATAATACAAGGTCCTTCGATATGAACACTTTCATCTACCTTTGCAGTTTTATGTATCCATATATTTTCACCTTTATTTATATAATCATCATTTAAAGTCTTACCTAATTCTATAATATATTCTTTAATATGAGGTAAAACCATAAATGGATACTCGTAACGTTCAATTAAATCTATCGCGATTGAATCATCACTTAAATATAATTCATTTGTATTAATCATTTTTCATTATTCCTTCCTATAGTAAATATTATATCAAAAAAGCAAGGCTCATACCAGCTTTGCTTTTTGCACTTATATATTATTTTCTACCGATTATTTTTTTAACAATACCTTTATCAAGTCTTGTAACATCACAATAGCCTTTAGTTATCTTTTTAGTTTGTTCATCTACAAACTTATACTCGGGTTCTAATCCAAGTAATTCATTTAATGCCATAACCATTTTTTTAGGAGAAATTTCATCTGGACTATTAAATTCAACTAAAGCACATCGTGGCTTAGCACTTGTTATGGTTTTAATATTATTCTTTACATAAGAAATCGCATATCCTTTTCCATGACCAAATTGATTAGGATATTTTCTTTCAATTAAACAATTATTATAAAACGGAGTTAAAACTGCAGCATCACCATACACCGCATTTAACCAACCATGAACATCAATATAAACATCTGGTTTATATTTTATCATAAGGTCTATAATTTCAAGTGTTTCTATCGCACTATAATTATCAAAGTCCCTATTTATATCTATATTTTTAGCAGTTTTTCTACCAAAACCTTTATTTGATATGCCATCAAACAAGCCATCTGGGTTACAACACGGAACAATTACAATTCTTGTTTTACCCAAAATATCATTATTATTGGAATAATAAAACGCGGTCCTCTTTAAAGTGTCATATATCTTCATACCATCATGTGGATATGCTCCTTCAAATCCATGCATAACTCCTGTTATTAAAATAGTTTTATTATAGTCTAATGTATCATTTATAACATATGCGTCCAAAGGTTTTCTCATTTGACTATAACCAAAAATAATATGATTATTACACGTATGAGTATCCTTAAATGACAGATATTCATCGTCATTTTTATATTCTTCTATTTCTTCTAATAATTTATTTATATAACTTCTTGGATAGAAAAATTTTTTTCTGTATAATTTCTTATGATGACTGTCAATTACGCCTTCATTAGATAATATGGTAATTGCATTTCTTATATTATCTACTATTTCTTTTCTTAATTTAAAATATTCCATAAAACCACCCTTATGGCTTTAGTATAACAAAAAAAATAGAGCTATTACTAGCCCTTATATTACTACTTTCTTTTATATGATTTAGCAGAATTATAATGAACATCAACAACCGGTAATTTATCATCACTTGCGTGTGGAAGTATATGCTGATTGATCATAGTTCTTGTAACTATCATCTGATTATTAGATTCATCTTTAGCACTAAAATCAATTGAATCAAGAACTTCTTTAGGAATATTATCTTTATCAAGATATTTATCAGATAATATGTAATCATAAAAATTATTGGCACTTCCAAAAGATGAAATTAAAGATTCAGCATCTTTGAAATACAAGTAAAGTAATTGTTGAGTAAAATACGCACTATCACTCTTAGAACGAAGTGAATTTAAAAGCTTTTCTTTATCAGAATCTGATAAAATTATTTTTGTTAAAGCTTCTCTAATCAAAACTGGGTCATTAGAACTGCTTACTTTTTCTAGTAATTCTTTCCTTCTTGTTACATCACTACAACTATTTATTTCATCAATTATTTTATTTGTTTGTAATTTTAATTTTTCTTTTTCATTTTCCTTTGTTACTATATACATATTTAAAACCTCCCTAATTAATAATATTATAACATATTTCAAGTAATGATTATATAATTATTTTTTATCATTATATAAAGTCTTATATTTGCCATTTAACTTAATAAGTTCTTCATGGGTTCCCATTTCTTTTATTTTTCCATTTTCTATATAAGCTATTAAGTCTGCTTCTTTTATGGTTTTAAGTCTATGCGCAATGATAAACGAAAACTTATTTTTTAAAACTTCTTTAGTTGCCCTCATAACTTTTTGTTCAAACGCTAAATCAAGGTTTGATGTTACCTCATCAAGTATTAAAATATCTGCGTTTTTTAATATTGCTCTAGCAAAGTTTAAAAGCTGTTTTTCACCGTATGATATCTTATCGGTATAAACATCTATTTTAGTGTTGTAACCTTTTTCTAACGAAGCAATTTTATCGTGTAATCCTATTTTTTTACAAACTTCAATTACCTCTTTATTAGTTATTTTTCTGTTTTGACCATATTTTATATTATCCATGATACTCATATGAAATATTACTGGTTCTTGAAATACGTACCCTATATTATCTCTTAAACTTTCTAAACAATATTCTTTATAATCAGTATCATTTATTAAAATAGAACCACCAGTTATATCATAAAACCTTGGTATTAAGTTAACGAGCGTACTTTTACCGCATCCACTTTTACCAACTAAAGCTACTTTCATTGGTTTTGCTATATCCAAATTAATGTCTTTTAATATGTTATTTACGCCATCATAGCTCATTTTAACATGTTCAAATTTAATATTTTTAACTTTTTTGAGAATTAATCCATCATTTTTACTTTCTTTCTCGTTTAGGCATAAATTATATATTCTCATATAAGCATTATAATTGTTATTAGCTTCATTCTTAAACTCCACAATAATACTCATGGCAGAGTCTAAACTTGCTATATAATTTCTAAATAATATTATTAAAGCAAGCGATAATACTCCAGACAAAATATTTACGCCACCTATATAAACTATTAAAATGGTGCTGATAAAACTTATAAAACTAAGTAAATATTTATGTATGTATATAACTTTATTGTACTTTAACACTTCATCAGACGTTTTCTTAAGTAAATCATCTATCTCATTTAAATTACTTTCTTCTATTCTAAGTGATTTATTAGTGGCGTAACTATTTATAAACTCATTAGTTTTAGAAGATAATTCAAGTCTTATTTCTTGCAATTTTTCTATTGCTTTATAGTTTCTTTTATAAAGTGGTTTAAGCATAAAATAACTAAAAAAGAATACTATTAACGAAATTATAGCAAGTTTATAATCTAAAAATAACATTACGATTATAGTATAAAACACTTCTTTGTACGCAATTGGGTAAATCCTCATGTATGACCACGCAAATAAAAGTGATGCGCTTTTAGATTCGGTTGTATTAAGAGCGATTAACTCCCCTACCGGATAATTATCTGAAAGTGATACTTTAGATTTAATTACGTTTTCGTACATTTTTTTCTTTATCGTATTTTCTTCTTTAGATATTATGTTATTTCTTTTGTTATTATAGAAAAATATTTGTATGGTTCTTAAAATGGTTAAAACAATATAAATAAAAGAACAATAATAAACGTATTTATAATTGTTGCTTGGAAAATAAGTATCCAGTATTAAGGAGGTTAATAACGGCCCAGTAAACACCAAAATACTTGGTAAAAGTCTTACAACATACCAAAACGTAAGTGATTTTTTATTTTCTCCAAATAAAAGTAATTTCTTTAAGGAATCTTTTTTATTCATAATTATCACCTACTTTATCACTTGCAATATCATATATTTTCTTATATGTTTTATCAGTATTAAGTAATGATTCATGGGTATCTACCTTTACTTTACCATTATTCATATAAAGAATCTTATCAAATAAAGGTGCGTTTAAAATATCGTAAGATACTATTATTTTAGTAAAACTATCTTTTGTGTTAAGCAAATCTTTTAATATTGCCCTTTTATTTTTATTATCTATCGCTGAGAATGAATCATCAAATATCATAATCTTTTTAGGTTTAACAAAACTTCTTGTAAGTATTAGTCTTTGGTTTTGACCCTTAGATAATTTAATACCACTGTTACCAAGCATGGTGTTATATCCTTCTTTTAAACTAACAATATCATCATGAAGCATAAACTTTCTTGATAAGTCTATCATGAAGTTATCTGGAATATATTGGTCTAACACCTTAATGTTGTCTCTTATCGTTTTACTATATATGTAAGAGTCTTGAAGGATCATGCATACGTATTCTCTTATGTTTTTGCGGTTCATATTCTTTAGTTCAACACCACCAATAGTAATACTTCCTGTGTATTCATAAAAACCTATAAGCGTTTTAAATAAAATGGTTTTACCACTGCCTGTTTTACCAACGATAAGTACCTTTTCATTTTCATCAATTTTAAAACTTACGTTTTTAAGTATTGCTTTATCATTTAACGATATAGTTACGTTTTTAAATTCAATGTTGTAATTATTTAACGTAACGTTTTTAATTTTATTATCTTCTATCGTTAGGTTAACTAAGTTTAATATTCTTTTATATGATAAAATAAAGTCGTTAAATTCTTCTAACACGTGGTGAAACTCACTAAACTGGTTAATTATCTTCGATGAGTAATCAAACACAACTAGCATAATTGGTAAGGTTATTTCTCCTAAGCTAAGTAATATTGCTCCTAAAATAAAGTTTAGTGGGCTGTTAGCCATTGAAACAAACATAACAAATGAATAATACTTATCATCATAATAGTATTTTAAATCCATGTATTTTTTAGTTTCATCTGCTATCCCATTAAAGTCTTTAACAGAAGCTTCTTCTAAGTTATTTAATTTAATAAACTTAACGTTTCTATAATTATCTTCTAATTTTTCGTAAGCTTCATTTGATACATCAATTAATTTGTTTAAGAAAGGACTACACTTTTTAAAGTACCATACACTTCTTACAATTATTAAAAGCGATATTATAAATATTAAAACCAAGAATAAATAATGTATTTTAAATAATCTAAAACCAATAAATATAACAAGTAAGAATAAATCTACAAAAAAGATTAGTTGCTTATCAATAAAACTAATTAATTTATTAATATCACTTGATGCTTTTTGTACTAGGTCTGCAACTGAATTATTATAAAACGATGTGTAGGTAAGTTCTTGTATGTGATTAAAAATATTATGTTTAAGCTCATATTGAAACTTTTGAATAAACTTATCTTTAACCCTTGATTTAAGATAGTTAAGAAGGCATATAACACCTTGCACTAAAAGTAGTATCAAGCAAATAATTATAAGATAAACTTTTATATCTTTTATGTTTTTTAATAATATATCAAGTACGTATATGCTATCATTATTCCCCATTATATGGTTTATTCCATAGCTAATTATAATTGGTAAATAAGTGATTAAATACATGCTAAAAACACTAAATATTATAAATAAAATAACGTATATTATTCTTTTCTTTATACACTCTAACATTATTTTTAATAACTTCATGTTATCACTCCTACTACAAGTTTTATATAAGTATATCCCATCTTTCTAAATAATCTTACCTATATTTGATGGTTGTTTTGAAAAATATAATTCATCTATGAATTTTTCTTTTGCAATAAGACTTAAATAATAATTCAAACCTTTATCATCTATGGCTTGGTAGCCATCCATGAGTAATTTACTAAAATACACTGAATATAACTCAAATTGTGAAAAAGTTAAATCTACTAAAAAATAACCATTTGCATCATTTCTCCTTATTAAAACAAAAACATGTTCGTAATCTAAACCTAAATCAGAGGTATTAATTAATCTTGATGATATATGTCGTTTGAGTAATTCTTCTAATAAAAAACTACTATAAACCTTACACATTCTATCTTCATTTAAAGAATTTAATTTTTCTTTAACGCGCGATATTGCATTAATTAGTTCAGTTTCAATATCTTTCCCTAAAATATTTGTCATCATATCATATAATTCCATATTATCACACCTCATTACTATTATTTTATCATAGTTATTATATAAAAGAAAAAAAGATTAATAAATTATTAACCTTTTCTTATCAAATTTAATACCATTTCATTTTAAAACTAACCCTTGATTGTTTATTTATATTTCTAATTAATAAAGTAGTACGTTCTATATTATTTGGATTATCAGGAGATTTGCAAATATATATTTTTTTACCATTTAAATCTATTTCACTAATTATTTTATTCCCATTAATATCCCATTCTAATAGAATGTTATCTACTTTAGAAGAAACTTCTATAATGTTCTTTAAATATGGATAAGATTTAAACTCTTGAACTAAACAGCCATCAATCCTAGATATTAATTTAGCATCACAATGAAAAAAATAATCAATTACATTTTCTTTCTTACAATTAACGGTTAATTCATCAATTAGTTGACTATGAAAAAGTTCAATTTTCCTAGAAGCATTTATATCATCATAGATATTTTTAACTTCCACATCAATTGAATCGTTATTACATGACTTAATAATATTTTCACATTCTAAGTTTTGATTTTTACCATCTACAACAATAGTATTATGTGAATATGTTTTCTTGTAAAAATTTTGGGATATTTCACTGCCATACCCCGACGTAGATAAATCATGTGTCAAAAACGCATTTCCTAGCTTAATTTCTATATTCAACTTATCGGGATGTGCATGTCCATAATTATTATCTTTATATTTTAAAAAAACATTCCAGTATTCATTTTTTAAAACAGAAAAACCCGTATTTAAAAGATGCATAGTCTTGGTATTATTGATTTTTGTATTAATCATTTCTAAAATTTTATCAAATTTTTCCAAAAACACCTGATTACCTAATTCAAATACCTTTTTATAGTCAGATAAATCTCGATTAGGCCAACCATCATTTGGACTCGGGAGTGCGCAATCAGAAAAACTACATTTATAAGCCTGTATTAACATTTTTCTTGCTATATCATAGTAACTCGTGGGTATATAATAATTGTGATTTTTAGCAATTTTAAGTAACTGTAAAATAGGATTTAATACAAACAAATGATAATGAAATGAGCCCTCAAACCAAAAACAATCTTTTGTAACTCCCTTATTTAGCTGGTTATAAAATGAATATTTTGAATTAAATGCGTAATTAATCATTTCAAAATTATCAGATAATATTCCCATCATACCAATGGCACACACTTCATAACAAGCTATGTTATGAATTCTATTTACTTGTGGCTTAAGTAATTCATGTATTTTAGGAAATAATAAATTAAAGACATTTTGAGTAATGTTTTTTCTTACATATGTACCCATATTTTCTATACAATTAACAATCTGTATAGCTATCATCGCTTCATTTAAGCCTTGCGCTGTTATTCTTCCACATTTATCAAAACAATTCACATCACCAAATATATGTCCATCCTTATTGTGAATTGAAAATTTGTTATAATTAAGTGCGTAATAATTAAGTGCTTCTTCTATATATTTCAAATATTGTTTATTTTTACTCAAACAATAATTTATAGAATATTCTTCTAACTTATTGAATATTTTATATCTATATTTTGTTACCCACGCTCTTTTTCTTTTCTCGTCAGTATATTTATAATGGCATAAAGGGCATTCAAAGTATTTAGAATTGTTTACATTAAAGATCAGATTAGAACCATCTTTATCACAATAATAATCATGTATCCAACCACTTAACCACTTGTAATTATCATTAAAGATCATATATCAAATCACCTATTTTCTATGATTATTAAATAAATTCATTTATTTTTAATACCTCTTCCAAATATTCATTATCTTTTACAATTAACATTTTTTCATTTTTGTCAGGATACCATTTTTTATAAGATATTTTTAGACTATTTGCAAAATGCATATTGTTTCCTCTTTTTATAGCTCTTTCCATTACAAATTCTGGATTTTCAGGATAAACTAATAAATAATCAATATTTTTTTCTCTTAATATATTCCTTATCATTTTTTCTGGAGTTATTAAGACGATGTCATATTTATCTATATTTTGTGCTATTGCCTCTAAATAGTTTTTAGGATATTCAGGATTTATAATTCTATCTGTTACGCCTTTTCTTTTTTCAACATCCATAGCAAGTTCTTTATCGTTATAGATCCATTTGTAATGACTTGCTTCTAAGTCTAATATATTTTCATACTTACTCGCAAGATAAGTCTTTCCTAAACACGAAAAAACTGATATTATTCTACTTTCTTTTTTGTTCATATTTTACCTCATTCTGTTAAATATTTTTTTAATATAAAAATAAACTAATAATTATTATATCATAAATTAATTTTGTATATTATGTAGACCGATGTATTGTTTTCTAGTATACTAAAGTAAAGGAGAAATATAATGAAAAATAATAATTTTAATGAACGAACTAAATTAGCTATTAAACTTGCTAAAGAAGCTGGAAATATAATTTTAGAAATTTCTAATAATGATGATTTAAAAACTAAAGAAAAAGGTTTAAAAGATGTTGTAACAATTGCTGATACAACAAGCGAAGAAATAATCCTAAACGGTATAAAAGAATGTTTTCCAAACGATACAATAATCGCTGAAGAAAGTGGCAATTATAAAACTGGAGATAATGAATATGCTTGGGCTATTGATCCTCTTGACGGGACATTAAACTACTCTAGAGGAATTCCTTTTTATTGTGTTAGTATTGGATATATGAAAAATGGTAAGCCTGAAGGCGGTGCGATCTATATTCCAACAACTAATGAGCTTTATGTATGCGAACGCGGCAAAGGTTCTTATTGTAATGATGATAAATTAAGGGTATCTTACGTTTCTGAATTAGATAAAAGTTTAACAACAATTGGGTTTAATAATCGTTTTCCAAACATGAATAAATGGTTTTCTAAAATTCATAAAAATACTATGGAGCAAATGCAAAATACAGAAAAATTCTTTTCGACTGTTATATCTCTTTGCTATGTTGCAGCAGGGAAAACAGAAGCTCACATGGAGTTATACTGCTATTTATGGGATATATGTGTTGGATCCTTATTGATCGAAGAAGCAGGAGGAAAAGTTAGCGCTGAACTAGGAAAACAATTAGACTTTTCAAAACTAAAAAAACAAATTATATTAGCAACTAATGGTAATATTCATGATGAGTTTTCAAATATTATTGGAGAAAATAAATAAAAATCAACCGTTTGGTTGATTTTTATAATTAATCCATTTTCCATAACTGAAATTTACCAGTTATTTCATTAACTTCTTTAGTATCTCCATATATTACTGCGCCTAAATATTCTAACTTATCATTTTCTTTAGAACTAACCTGTTCTACTAATTCTTCGTCCGTTCTAGTATCTAACATATCCTTAGGATAATCAGCAACTAATAAATTAGGATTACTTTTAGCTTTTTCTATGGCATTTCTTAACTTACCTGGTTTTACCTTTGTTATTATAAATGGAAATCTACTTATTCCCGTATGATTAACTCCAGACTTATCGGTTATAATAGGTTTGCCCATAATATCTTTTTCTGAATATTTCCCAATCGCAATTGAAAGATGTCCTATAACATTAAGTGCAATAGATGCATCCACGTTAGTAGTTATGATACCAACAATTTTTTTATCCTCGTAATTCATAGTTTAAATTCCTTTCAATAAATAATTATTCTTTATTAACCAATCTTCAATGGTTTCATTATTATTTAAAATAATTTTTTGCATGCTTAAAGTATTATAGAATTTTACTCGATTTTCATACTGATTTAATTTCATATTAATATATTTATCAGAATTACCTCTATTTTTATATCTTTGAACATAGTTATCTAAATCATTTTTAGATGGATAACATACCATAAAATCAAATTTGTTTTTTATATATTCTTCTATTATATCTTCTCTATCCCATACAAGTATAATATCATAATTGGTCATTGCCTCTTTAATAACACTAATATAATTATTAGGCCAGTTAGGATTTGGTTTTCTATATTCACCCTTTCTTTTTTTCATATAGGCTTCTAAAACGTCTGTTTCGTCATACACATATTCTGATGCATCTAAATCAATGACGTTTTTATACTTTTTAGCAAGTGATGTTTTTCCTATTCCGGAAAATCCTGCGATTATAATTTTTTCTTTGTTATGTTCAGTCATAATCTTAACCTCTTATTTTGTTTCGTTAGCATCTTGTAATGCTATTAAATCACCATCAGATTTTTTATTAGAACTAGAATAATTATTCGTTTGCAAATCTATATAGTAACCATTATCTTTCATAAGTTCATCATGGCTTCCTTTTCCTACTATTTTGCCATGATTTAACACTATTATTTTATCAGCCATTTTCATAACGTCTTTTTTGTGAGTTATTATAATGATCGTATGATCTTGTTTTAAGTCTTCGAATATTTCTTTTATCTTTTCAACTAATAATGGATCTAAAGAAGAAGTTACTTCATCAAATATTAATATTTCCGCTTTTGAAAGCAGAGTTCTTGCAATTGATAATAATTGTTTTTGGCCTCCTGAAAAGTTGGTTGCATTCTCGGTTAAAATGGTATTATATCCTTTAGGTAAAGACATTATATAATCATGTATTCCTACCCTCTTACACGCTTCTATTTGACGATCTGTATTTGAATCTATTAAACTTAAATTATTTTTAATACTCATGGTAAATATGAATGGTGACTGATTAACACAAACAATGTTTTTAGAATAAATACTTTTTGAATAATCATATATGTTTTCTTTATCAATGAAAATTTTACCTTTATCTATTTTATATTTTCTTAATAGTAAATTAATTATGGTTGTTTTTCCACTTCCACTATGACCAACTAAAGCAGTTATTTTATTTGGTTCTGCGATAAAGTTAATGTTATTGATATTACCTTTGTTCTTACTTTTATATGAGAAACTAACGTTTTTAAATTCTACTAATCCATTTATATAATCATTTTCATTTATTCCGTATTCAATTTCATTATCACTAGAATAATTAAGAATGTTGTTAATTCTATCAATTGAAACAGACCATTCTCTTATTTGCCTTGAATAACCCATTAAATCTTCGGTAGCACTCATTATGTTTTCAAAATAAGATACCAATAAAATTAACATGCTAACCTTATATTTTCCTTTAAGAACTAAATATACTAAAGATAAATATAATATTATTTTACCAAAGTGAATAATAAATGGTAAAAGACTTGCTCTAATATTAACGTATTTTCTTTTTTTCATGTATTGCTCTGCCCATCTGTTTGAAACAATATTAAAATTACGTTTTATTTTATTAAATATATTGAACAATTTTATTTCGGTTAAACCATTTAAGATTTGCGATAAATTATCGGTTAATTTATCTCTATATTTTTGTTGCCCTCTTAAATACTTAGTACTTCCAACATTACAATAATCAAACGCTTTTAAGTAAATGTACTCTAAAATTAATACAAAAACACCTATAAAAATATTAGTTTTTAAAAATATAAAAATTAATATTATGACCTTAACAAAAGTAACCATAATTTCACAAACATTATCAATCATTTCGGATAAATTAGCCGTATCTGCATTTACCGTGTTTAATATGGTTGATTTAGATATTTTATCAGTAAAATCGGTGTCATATGTAAATACTTTATCAACTATTTTTTCTCTTAAATTCTTATAACTATATTTAAAGTTATAAGAATATGAAACATAGTTTAAATACCAAAAAAGATTGTATGCTACGTATGTTATGGCAAGTAATGCTATATTTAAATATACACCATGACCATTTCCGCTAGTTACTTCATATACGATGCTAGAAGTAAAAACTGGAACAAGAAGGCTTGATAAATGAGCCATTATCGATCCTAGGAATAAAAACGTAATCCACATTTTATTTCCTTTTACAAGTCTAAAAAAATCTCTTATTATTTTAATGTTATCTTTAAACATACTACCACATCCTAATATGATTATAACTACAATATAAAATAAAAGCAAGCTAGACGCGTCTAGCTTGCCTAAAGGATATTTCAATTGTTGTCCTAATTTTTAAATAATGCTAGTGTTTTTTCTTTTCCATATTTTTCATAATCATCAGATGCTTTCTCATCTACATAACATTCAAATTTTTCTTTATTGAAATTTAATATTTGTGATATAAACTCTTCTTCATGTAAAAATTTAGTAAATCCATCACTATATAAAATTATTATATCACCATCCGTTAACTCTAATTGACCAAATCTTATAAATTCAGTTGCCGACTTTTCTCCAGTTAATGCTCCATAAGATACACACTTTCCGTCTTTAATATTATCTAAATTATTTCTAAAGTCTCTTCTAACTATCACTCTTGCTTCTGGTAAGTTCCAAGGAATACCAATTTGATTTATGTATGGATCGCTATCTAGTTCTTTATCATCTCGTGTTTGAAACTTAATATTTCCATCTTTATCATAAACTATCAAACCACAATCACATATATAGGCATAATCTAAAATATTATTTTCAATACGCATACAAGAAGCAACCGCTCCATAATAGTCATTTTCTAAATAGTCACAATTACTTATATAATCATCATTTAATTTTTTTACACTTTCATTACATTTTATTAATTTATCTTTTAACGAACCATTTGTTTTAGAAAACGTATTAACAATTTCTTTTGCTGCTAATTCCGCTCCACTTGGTCTTGGATATTTATCTAAAAATTCTTGAAATGAATATTTTGATAAATCTTTTATACCGATAGGGTCTCTAGTTATACCATCCGCAATAATCGCCTCGTTTTCCGAAAAGTAATACTGATCTTCAACCGGAAAATTACAATTAAGCGTTTTTATGTTTTCAAACGTGTTTTTATATATAATTTTTTTACTATAAAGATTAAACTTTATATATCTTGCATTAACATTTTCTAGATTTAAATTTTCTTTATCATTAAAGGAATGGAAAAACATATAACCTTCATTATCGTCTTTTATAATAAATGAGCAGTGACCTGGCCCAATTAAACCATTTATGTTACTAAATATTGGTTTATCATATTTTTTCCAAGAATCTTTAGAAAGAACATCATCGCCTACTAATTCAAGCATTCCTAAACAATAATTTTCACACCAACAACCGGATGCCGAATATATAATGTATGTTTTTCCACTAACTCGAATAATGGCAGGGCCTTCATTTACAAATGCAAGGTTTACCCCATCACCACCACATTTTTCCCAATCATATTCTGGGGTTGATAATAATACTTTTTTGCTACCTATTTCAAAAGGGTTATTCATTTTGGCGATAAAAATTTCTTGTTTAAAATGAATGTCACCATCACATCCAGACCAAACAAAATATAACTCATTTTTATAATTCAAAATAGTTCCATCGATAGCCCATTTATTAGATACGTCACTGATGATTCCATTATTTTCATATTCTAATAATGGATCATCAGAATTATTATATAACACATACATTCTATGATTTTCGTTATTTTCGTCATCACAAGCTACATAAATATAACATTTATTATCAATAATATGTAATTCTGGAGCCCATAAGTTTTTTAATCCTGCTTCATTTTTATAAGCAACTATTTCTTTTGCTTTATATAAAAGATCAAGTTCTTTCGAAACTGATAAATAAATTTTATCATCACGACTAAAGCAATAATAATACGAATTGTTGTAATACAAAACATATGGATCTCTAGACTTTGAACTTTTTTCTTCTATCAAGGTTTTAATTTCCAATTTTATTCACTCCTACATATCTTATTTTTATTATAACATACATATATAACAAAATCATAATTCAATAAATAAAATTTTAAGCACATAGTATATTGAATATATGAATATATTATGATAGAATGTATTTAGCTTGCCTCCTTAGTTAAGTGGTATAACGCAGCCATGGTAAGGCTGAATTGTAAGTTCGATTCTTACAGGAGGCACCATAGGGAAATTAGTCGAACTAATCGACTTTAAATATATGAAAGGTT
>CAYVPV010000006.1:0-56123 GCA_964453925.1 uncultured Muribaculaceae bacterium
CTATAAGGTTTAATCTTCTTTTTTAAGAAGTCCACCTTATAGGTTACATTTTATTAATATATAATCTTTTAAATCCAATTCTAAGAATTGATCTAAAAGTGTTATATTATATGGTGCAAAAAGCGTCATAGAACCTTCAATATCATTTGCATCTATACCATATAAGCTAAGTAAATTTTCTCTTTTCATAAGTTTTTCAATAGGTAATTTTAAAATTGTTTTCATTCCCGTAAAACTACTGTTATAAAAAGGAAATTTTTTTAAATATTCTGCTGTTTCAAAGATTTCTGAAGAATTAAGTTCATAATCATCAAAATTCTCATCTTCGTTTTTTCTAGTAATAGGATTTTTAATTTTATTACTAAAAATACTACTTTTTTCTCTATTTACTGTATCTTTTTCATATGTTCTATCAATCCAAAAATTATGTATCTTACTAACGGCATTTAATTGATAATTAGCATTATTTAAAACTTTTTCATAAGCACCATTTATTGTTGATACAGACGTTCCATACGCAAGTATTTTTTTAATTACATCATCTTCAAATTTTAATTTTTTCTCTTTTATAGTATCAAGTATATTTTTTAAAACACTTAATTTATAATTAGTAGATATTTTTACCAAATAATCTTCATCTGTTATTTTATAACCATAATCTTTAAGTAAATTACTAATTTCCTCTAGGCTAGCTGGAACATAATTTTTTAAAGCTTCTTTATTAAATTCCTCAACATTTTTAATTAATTTCATTTTATATTCCGTGTTTATCAACTTATCAAAGTATATATAATCAATAAAGGCAGTATCAGTTAAAATTATTTCATTTTCTATTTTACTTTTTACCTCTTCTAACCACATCTTATTTAAGGTTAAATCTTCGTTTTCCTTTTCTATCTTTTCAATTTTGTTAAATAGCTCATCATATTTTTTATATAAAATTTCTTCATTTGATAAAATCTTTCTAAAACAATCTAAAACAAAAGTATAATTGTTAGCGGTAAAAGAAGGACTTCTGCGTGATAATTCTTCAATTTGACTAATAAATATTTCTAATATATTAGGTTTAATTAACTTATATTTTGAATTAATTCTTTGTATTAGTTTTTTATTTTTAGAAAGTTCTAAAGATTCTTTTGGCCCTAATTCATCCTGTACATCCATAAGTAAGCATAAAAAATTTTCTAAATCTTTAAGTTCAAAAAATTCATCTATTTTAAGTTTTTTTGTTGCGTATTTTATTTTACTATCTAAATATTTAATTAATATATCTTTCATTTTCTATCACCCGTAATTTCATTTCTTAAATTCTTAATTTGATCTTGCTCAGATTCACAAATGTTCTTTGTCATCCTAAATAAATCATCCCATTTACTTGATGTAATAATTATATAATCTTTTTGAGAAACCATCAAAAACGAAAGATATGTAAGTCCTTGCTGAACATAAAAACAATTAGGAATACCTTTTACACTTTTTTTATTTTTTAAGTTGTAATTACCTTTTAATAGTTTTTCAACCATATTACGTGCGTTGTTAACATAATTAGGTGCTGCTTTATTATTTATTAAATCTTCTTCATAATATTCTTTATTTGTTTTACTATTATATATATAATAAACTGATATTTCATCCATATTCTTGTTAGTAGAAGAGCTATCTTGATATTTTAAATCAACTTCATTATTTTGAGACATAATCTTAATTTTTAATAATTCATAGTTTTCACATAACTTCTTTAAGGCATCTAGCTTTTCAGATAATTCACTTTCTAAAAAATTACTTTCGTTTTTGGTAATATAAGATCTTATATCTAAAATGTTTATTAATAAACATTTTAAGAGTGTTTTTGAATCTAAAGAAGTTGCAACTATCGTATCTACGTCATTTAATAGTAAATCTAAATATGCTATCGCCATATTTTCATCGGTTTTTTCATAGGCGTCTAATTCTTTAAGCAACAAGTCTGCTTTTTCTAATAACATTGTAGCTTGCACACTTTTATCCTTTGCAAAAACATGTTTTTTTCTTTTTCTTGTTTCTTTTTTCAATGCGGATTCTATTGCCTTTTCTTCATTATTCAAAGCCGTATCATCTATTTTTTTCATTGTACTTGCATAAACTATCATGTTTTGCTTAGTAACATAAGCGTTAAGTTCTAAAATTTCTTCACTATTTAATCCAAGCCTTTCTAGCATCTTATTAAAATACTTATCTATCTGTACAACACTATTTCCCAAATTATCCAAAACTTCTAGTGTTTTATCCAAATTAGTATAATAGTTTACCTCATGCTTATTTAAGTATCCTAATACTTCCGATACACTTTTTAACAATGTTTGCTTTTGAACGCTTACATTTTTATCTAAATTTGATACCAACTTAATCCAATCAACTTGTAACAAATCAGATACAGCCTTATTAAAATTATCAACTAATTTTTTATCTTCTACCAAATTTCCAATGATAATTCTAATTGATTTATTTGTTATAAAATCATGATATGAAAAATTTTGCGCATTTAGATATGAATTAATATCTCCTTTTAATTTATTAATTAAGTTATTTCTACTAATTAATTCATTATTATAATTAATTACCCTATCTTTTATTTGTTTTATATAAGCATCCATTACTAATTACCTTTTAACCTTTCAAATTTTTCTTTTATTCTTCTTAATGTTTCATTTTTTTCTTTTATATCCAAAATATATTTGCCACTTTCTAATTTTACTATATCTTTTTCCTTTATTCCAGCCGGCAATAAACCAACATTTACCTCTAAGGTACTACAATCACTTAAATTTTCCAAAATGGCAATATCACCTTCTATTTTATCTATTGCATATTTCATAATATCTCCTATCCGTTAGTATCAGTTACTAATGTTTCAACTGATATATCATTACCATCACTTGTAAATATAATCGTACCATCTATGTCTGTCCTATATATTTTTATATTTCTGTCTGTTAATTTATTTAATGTTTCCTTTGTAGGATGACCATAACTATTGTTTTCCCCAACTGATATTACTCCATATTTAGGTTTAACAATGTCTAAAAATTCTTTTGTAGAACTATATTGTGAACCATGATGACCTATTTTTAAAACATCAGATGCTATGTTTTTACTTAAAATTTCCTTTTCTACATTGCTAGTTGCATCACCAGTAAATAAAAACGAATTACTACCATAAGTTAGTTTTAAAACAATAGAAGAGTCATTTAAATCGTTTGTTTCATCACCGGCATATATAACTTTAATTTGAGCATCACCCAAATTAAATTCACTATCTATTACAGGAACCTTAATAGTCATGTTTTTAGTTATTAAAGCATCTAATACATCTTCAAATGTTTTTGTCGTAGTAGTGACATCTGGCATATAAAAAGTATTTATATCAAAATTATTTATTATATCGTCCATCCCACCTATATGATCTTCATGGGCATGCGTTCCAACAACATAATCAAAGTTTTCTACACCAAGCTTCTTAAAATACGAAACCAACTTTTCACCATCCTCGTTATTACCGGCATCAATAAGCATATTATGGCTATCGGTTCTTATTAAAATTGAATCTGCTTGCCCAACATCTAGAAAATAAACTTTTAATTCGCCATTTACCTCTAATTTTTCATTTACTTCAAAAGCATTAGAAACAGAAGCAGTACTGTTTTTTATCTCATCTATAAAGTTGGTGCCAAATATAACATATAAAACTACAACAATTATAGAAATAATATTTATTATTCTTTTTTTCTTCATATTCTATCACCTATAATATCATACCATTTTTAACAAATTATTGCATTAAAAAAAACTGAATATTATTCAGTTTCTTTTTTAACAACTTCTTTTCCTTTGTAGTTACCGCATTCTGGGCATACTCTATGTGGCCTAATCATTTCTCCACATTTAGGACATTTTACTGTTCCGTTAGCTTCAATTTTATAGTGAGTACGACGCATTCTTTTTCTTGTCTTACTTACCTTTCTGAATGGAACTGCAAATAATTGGATATCCAACTTTAACATATTCTCACTCCTTCCTTACTCTTTAATATAATCTTTTAACTTTGCAAGTCTTGGATCAATTTCTTCCTTATCTTCGTCTTCCGTAATAAGACGCCAACCATCACCTTCTAGTGATTCTTCTTTAGCATCAGGCGCAAGAACTCTTAAAGGAACATCCACTAATATATTTTGCCATATAATCGGAAATATTTCAAGTCTATTTTGAATAATTTCTAATGAATTATCATTATTTTCATCTATTACTTCATTTATATCAATATTAAAGGAATAATTAACATCTTTTAATGTTCTAGCACAAGGAAGCACCATCGTACCTGTAATATTGATATCTAATACATATTTTTCTCCATTATTTAATATATATCCAGATACTTTAACTGGCGTAATTTTTCGTATTTCCGTACCTTCGAGAAATTCATCAGGAATGATTACTTTTCCCTCAACAGGAATTTTATATAAATTATTATAAATTAACTTAGTCAAATCTAAATTCATAAGCAACCACCACCGTATGAGTAATTATACTATTTTTTTCATGTTTTTACAAGTGACGTTTATTATAACAAAATATTAAATATATGAAAGGAACAAAACCATGAAATATTTATTTGTTATCGCAATAAAAAAGAAGTCAAGGAAATTATCAAATAATATAATTTATAAACGATAAACAAAAAATATTATAAAAACAGCGGAATAGAATTAATAAACTGATATAACAAGAAACGGAGTTACTAGTTCTCTTATAGATTTACTATATAAGTATAACTTAAACTATAATGAATATACAATGATTAATATTGAAATGGTAGGCTCTAATATTCTAAGTATTAATAAATTAAAGCTGCGGATATAAGTATTGAAGCAGTTAATTGATACACGTCAAATGGTTTTGCATTGCAAACCAAAATCAAAAATAACGTTCTATTTAGCATGGAGTTAAATAGTATTATAACTTTCCCATTTAATAAAAAATATTCAATAAAAGTAATATCATATTCATTAGTTTTGATGAGCCTCTGCCAAAAATATATGAATTAATGGATAAAATTATAGCTAAATAATATTATTTAGCTATAATTTTGCTTAAAGTAATTTTAAATACGCTTTTTCTTCTGTTATTGATACTCCAATTCTCTCTTACCTAAATCTTTTAATGATACTCTTATACGTTATAACTCTTTGTTATCCAATATTATAAATCTATCATGAAGTATATGAGTATACTTCATTTCTAATAACAGAAACTCACTATTAAACTTATCTATATGTGCTTTTGTGAATCTATTTTCATTTCTATCTGATATTAAGAATACTTTTACATTTATATTTTTTTAGGTTATACATATTACCTTACCATACTAGTAGTTAGATAAAACTTTTAAAATTACTCTAAAAAAAATTAAAGTTTCATTACTTTAATTTTTATAATACTTTCTTATATCTTCTAATAAATTTTCATTAAACGTTTTATTTCTAATAGATTCTATCTCAAATTTATATGGAGCATACGTTCTATCCTTACCACCATCTACACTTACATAAGGTGTTTCAAGAATTTTAGGAACATTTTCTAATCTTCTGTTATATATAACATTAATTAATGCATTAAACCCAATAGTCCCATATCCTAAATTTTCATGTCTATCCTTATGAGCCCCAATAGGATTTTTAGAATCGTTTACATGGACGCATCCTATTTTATCTATTCCAATTAACTTATCAAATTCATCTAAAAACTTATCAAACTCACTCATATCATAACCAGCATCGTTTAAATGACAAGTATCTAAACACACCATTATCTTATTATTATATTTAACACCATCAATAATTCTTTTTAAATGCTTTATATCATAACCTACTTCTGTTCCTTTACCAGCCATGGTTTCCAAACATATTTTAACGCTTTGATTAGGTTTAATAACCTGGTTTAAAGCATTAATAATATTATTTATTCCAGTATCTAAATCTAGTTTAACATAGTTTCCTGGATGCAAAACAAGTTTTTCCACTCCAAACATCTCCGCTCTTATTATTTCTTCTTTTAAAAACTCTATTGCAAATTTATAACTATCTTCTTTTTCATTATTAGCTAAATTAATTATGTATGGTGCATGAATAATTATATCTTTTAATTCTATGTTGTTTTCATACAATAAATTTCTAGCTTCTACGGTTAAATCATAGCTTATTTGACATCTTTTTGTATTTTGTGGTGCGCCAGTATAAAACATAAACGTGTTAGCTCCATAACTTACTGCTTCTTTAACACTGCCCACTAACTGGTCATTACTTCTAAATGATACATGTGAACCTATTAATAACATTCAAAACCCTCCCTGTACAACACTTATATTATACTAAATATACTAATTAAAGGCAAAGAAAAAAGAACTAATTTGTAGTTCTTAAAATCATTCATTTAATCAGTTGTTGTGGTTGTTGCAGAACAATCAGCTGTAAATGTAATTCCTTTTGTTATATCACCTGAATCAACCCAACTATATGGTTCCTTTATTGTAGGTTTATTCATATTACTAAATTTTCCATCAGGTGTTGGTGTAACAATTATTTTATTACTAGAAAAAGTTACTTCAACATCACTATATTCAACTGCAGCATCAAGTAAAGACTTATTTATTTGATTTTCCTCAGCACAAACTAATTGGGAAGCTTTTCTAATGCTTTGTACTGTTTCATAGTAAGTATTTCCTCTTGATTTTTTAATTGTATTATTTACTTGTTGTGTTGCAATAACCATTATGATTGCAAGTACTACGATAACCGCAAGTAGTTCAATTAACGTAAAACCTTTTTTATTTAATCTTTTCATTTTTTATTCCTCCTATTATTACAATTAAATATTAGCATTATTAAATATTTAAGTCAAACATTTTTCGGTTTTTGTATGATTAAAAATGTTTTTTTACATTTTGTTTACATATCGTATGTTCATTATTATATGTTTCCAATATTAAGTGTTTTTATACAAATAATCAAACATGTTTTTTTAAAATGCTTACTATTTTTGAGCCATATTTTCTATTTTTATATATAAACAAACTGTTATATTTTTTGTAATCGATATCTATTTCGGTTTCACAAACTATTATACCATCTTTAGATAAAAGTTTTATATTCTTATTTATTTTAGATAAAGTTCTATCTAATTCGTCAGTATGATACGGGGGATCTAAAAATATAACATCAAATACTATTTTTTCATTAACAAAATGGTTTAAAGCATCCTTTGCACTCTTAAATAAAATAACAGCGCCATTAACGTTTAAATTGGTTATGTTTTCTTTTATAGTATTTATAGCTATTTTATTATTATCTACTAAATAAGCTTTTTTAGCGCCATTACTTATTGCTTCTATAGCCAAATTACCAGTTCCAGAATATAAATCTAAGATGGTGGAGTCTTTTATATAATCTTGAATCATACCAAACACTGATTCTTTTACCCTATCCATGGTTGGTCTAGTACCATTAATATCAAATCCTTTTAATATTCTTCCTTTATATTTACCACTAATTATTTTCACTTTTATCACCTATAAACATTCTATCATATCTAAAAATAATTTTAAATTCCTATTTATTCCAAATGCGCTTTACCTAAGCCATTTTAATAAGCTTCCTAAATTATATATCCGTTTATTATATGTTTAAAAAAAATATTACTTTTTATTAGTAATACCTTTGGTTATTTTACTTATTCTATTATTTATTTGTAACGTAAGTATGTTTATCTTACTTTGAATGTCTATATATTCCTTTAACAAATAATTATTTAGTAAATCTTTCTTAGCAATTAAAAAAGCTTCTTTTAAATCATATTTTTCATAATTTTCTTTTGCTTTTTTAAAACGTTTTATTAAATTTTTAGCTTTCTCATCATTTCTTATGCTTTTTTTTATATTATCTAATCTTTCTTTTAATTTTGAAGAATCAATATCATCAATTATTTCGTAAACTTTTTCTATCATTATGTTATCACCTCAATACGTTAATAAATTTACTTACCATATCTATTTTATCAATTAAGTCATTTATTTTATCTGATGTTCTTAACTTGTATTTTTCTTTAACTTCAGAAATAAAAGTATCTATCATGTCTGGATTTCTATTTAAAGTTTTATACCAATAAGAATTAGTTCTCAAATATCTTTTATAATCTGGATTAGAATCCAAGATAATTTTTATTCTGGTATCCATTAATCCTCAAATTTCTTAAATAATTGTCTTGGACTATATTCACTAGCGGTTTTAGTAGCACTAGCGGCAGCACCTCCACTAGTAAAACCTTGAAGTAATTCTATCGCCTTTTGCATACTATTTATCCCTTTTTGAACAGAATTCATATCCACTTTTTTTATAGAATCAACTAAAGATGAAAAACTAAAACTATCAGAGTTTTCTTTTTTTTCTTCTTTCTTTTCTTCTCTTAAACCATATTTATTCCATACTTTTTCATCGTTTCCATACAAAGACCATATTTCATAAAATTTTTGCCAAGACATTTCACCATTAGACACATAACTGACTAATTCCGGTTTAGTTTTTACAAACGCCTTAAATTCCTCTTTCATGATAATCACCCTAATATAGTTTATGCGTTTTTAGACTTTTTTTTCATCATCTTTAAAACTAAATATCTAATTAATTAGAACAAAAAAAGTTCAAATAACGAACTTTTTATTTTTCTACAATTATTGTTAGCACGTAATATTTCTTACTTTTATCAGATAATGTATAAGAAACTTCTATTTTTGAACTATTATCCTTTAAATAATAATAACCATTAGATTTTACTTCGGATATAGCATTTTTTGGAGTATTAACATTAATAAAGTTTTTCAAAATAGCATTACAGTCCGCGGTGGTTTTGGATATACTAAATTCAGATTTTTTATATATTAGACTAACCATAATGTAGTTAACATCATAATTTTCATCATAATAAACGCTTATCGCATCAGCGTCGCTAGTCTCTTCGTTAAGCCTACGATATGCATAAGTTGTTATATAGTTTTTATCATTTTTAGTTTCAGTTTTTGTCTTTGAAACATCAAAACCAATATTTTTAAATAAATCACTTCTATCACTAGGCTTTATAGTAGCATAATTACCACTAAATTTATTAACTAACTTATAGTCGTTGCTCTCGTTTCCATATAATACTTTTTGGTTTAAAATACTTGAACCTACAAATAAAAATACTAATAATATTATAATTAATAAGTATAATATTATTTTCTTTTTCTTGACATTACTACCCGGTTTATTTGGTGTATTTTTTTCAGGAAACACTTCAAAAATAATTTTTGCATCCTCTTTATTCTTTTCTTTATCATAAGAGGTCTTAAATGATTTCATTTATTAATCACCTCTAGTATAAATAATAACATTTATTTTAAATTTAAACAACTAATTGTTAAAAAAAACTATAGTTTTATAGTTTCCTTTATTTTTTTTATAACTTTTTTTTCTATTCTAGAAATATAACTTTGAGAAATACTAAGCTTTTCTGCTAATTCCTTTTGTGTAATTTCCTTTGCACCAAAAAGTCCATATCTTAATTTCATTATTTCCCTATCTCTTTTTGGTAACTTATCAATTTCCTTCATAAGCGTCATTTTAAGATCATTATCTTCAAGTTCTTTAGTAACTAAATCTGGTTCAGTTCCTAGAATATCTTCAAGATGTAGTTCATTTCCCTCTGCATCAAAAGATAAAGATTCTTCTAGTGATACATCAGCGTTTCTTTTTTTATTTTTCCTTAAATACATAAGTATTTCATTGTCAATACAACGTGATGCATAAGTCGCAAGTTTTATGTTTTTATCGGTTTTATACGTGTTTATTCCTTTTATTAATCCAATTGTTCCAATACTAACCAAATCTTCTAAGTCTATTTTAGTGTTTTCATACTTTTTAGATAGATAAACAACTAATCTTAAGTTATGTTCTATAAGCTTATCTTTTGCTTTCATATTACCATTTTCAAATTCTTTTAAATATTTTAATTCTTCTTCCTTAGAAAGCGGTTCTGGCAAGATATCAGATGCCCCAACAAAAAATATAGTACTTACCTTTCTAAATAAACTTTTAATTAATGCAAACAACTTTTTCATATTATCTCTCCTTTACAATTTTTTTATGTAATAGCAAGTCTACTCCTTCAATATTGAAATTATTGTCACTTATTCCGACTAGGACCTCATCTTCCATTATTTTTCCATTTATGACTATTTTTTTAATTCTAAAACACTTAAGCATACTTTCTTTATTAACCGTCACACACGGGACCAAAATACATCTTGGTTTGTATCCTTTTAATGACTCCTTATTAATTACTATAATAGGCCTTTTTTTATAAGGATCTACCAAGTTATTACCGGTATCTAAAAAGCCTGTTAAATGGCTCGTTTTATTATTTAAAAAGGTTATATCAACTTCATAATATTTAGACAGTTCCTCTTTTTGTTTTCTTACACTTTTAACATATAATGCAATCATTATTGGAGATGCTAAAATAATAATTATCCAATTTATACTAAAACCACTATGAAAAAATATTAAACCTGTATTCTTATAAGAAAACTCATCATTTATAAAATATAATGCTCCACCTAATATTATGCTTAACAAATAAAGATATAACAAATTATTAAATACGTACTTCATTCCTCTAAAACCAAATGATATAAACACCATTATAAAAGATATAAATATTTTAAAAAGAAATAAAGTAAAAGAATTGAAATCCATAAACAATGACAGTATACTAATGCCTCCTACTAACGCACCTATTATTAATCTTATTAATTTAACATTTCTTTTTAATATTAAAGAAACACCTAAAAGTAATAAAAAGTCTAAAAAAAAGTTAAGTAATATTATTAAATCAACATAAAGTTTCATATTTAATCACCATATGCAAGTATAAAAAAAAGACACCGTATTAAGTGTCTAATTATGTTTTTTATCATAACTTTTATCACAATGTACATGAACATTTAAATATTCTTTTATTTTATTATAGAATATTGATTTCAATTCTATATATATTTCATTATCTAAATACAAAAACCTATTTCTAACGGTCTGTAAGTTTTCTTTTGTTGCAAGAAAGTAAGTATACATATCAAGTTGCTCAGAAAATATACTTACAACTCCATTAATGTCAAAAAATAAATTACCATTGCCTATTATGACGTGATTAACATCTTCATTAAAATAAAATTCAAAATCTGGGAAAATAGTTTTCATAATTCTTGTAAAATAAAAGCAATATCCCGCCTTAAACGTATAACTAGATTCACTAAAAAAAATACGTATTGAATCATTACTTTCAAATAGTTGTTTTAGATCTTTTTTATTATCTTTCATTTTTTTCTTTAACTCTTCATGACTTTCACAAAAAATTGATATTACTTCATTTATATTATCTTTTAAAAATTGCCTTTCTTCTTCTGAAAAAATATAAATATTCAATTTCAATCCCCCTTAAATTGAAATTTATTATACAAAAAAAGAATGCTAAAGTCTAGCACCCTTAGAAACTTCTTCTATTTTTTAAGAAATTTGGAATATCATCATCGTCGTCATCGTCATCTTGAATTAAGTTACTTACCCTTGGACCCATTGTTGGAGCTGGAGTTGGCTGAGCAACTGGTTCCGCTGCTTTTTGTTCTCCTTTTTCAAATCCTGTTGCGATTACTGTAACGATTACTTCATCGGTTAAGTTTTCATTAATAACAGCACCAAAGATAGTGTTAATATCATTATTAGATGTCGATCTTACAACCTCAGCAGCATCTTCTGCTTCAAACAAAGTAAGGTTAGCACCACCTGTAATATTAATGATTGCATCGGTAGCTCCTGAAATATTAGTTTCAAGAAGTGGACTAGATACAGCCTGACGAGCAGCTTCTACGGCCCTGTTTTCACCAGTACCCATACCAATACCGATAAGCGCGTTTCCACTTTTTTCCATTACTGCTTTAACGTCAGCAAAATCTAAGTTTATTAAACCGGTTACAGCGATTAAATCTGATATTGATTGTACACCTCTATGTAAAACATTATCTACTTCATGGAAAGCCTCAACCATTGGTGTTGACTTATCTATTATTTCTCTTAATCTATCATTTGGAATAACAATTAAAGTATCTACGTTAGCCTTTAATTCAGATAATCCTTCAATAGCTTGCGCCATTCTTCTTTTTCCTTCAAAGCTAAATGGTTTAGTAACTATTGCAACCGTTAATGCGCCTAAACCTTGTGCTATTTCAGCTATTACTGGGGCAGCACCAGTTCCGGTTCCACCACCCATACCACAAGTAATGAATACCATATCAGCGCCCTTTAATGCTTCTTCTATTTCTTTTTTCGATTCAACAGCAGCTTCTCTTCCTACTTCAGGACGACCGCCTGCTCCTAAGCCTGCCGAAATTTTAGAGCCTATCTGTATTTTAGTCTCCGCTTTTGAACTATTTAATACTTGTAAGTCTGTGTTAGCTACAATAAATTCTACTCCTCTAACACCACATTCTATCATTCGGTTAACAGCGTTTCCTCCGCCGCCACCAACACCGATAACTTTAATTTTTGCTAATTGATCTACTGGTAAACCAAACATCTTATTTCCTCCTTAATTATCAAAAAAGTAGCTGAAAAATCTTCCAAATATCGAATCGCTTCTACCTATTCTAGTTTTACTATGTACTAGGTTATCCATATCTTCACTACTAAACATTGTGTATTCTTTTCCCCTTAATTTTGTCTTTTTAACAAAGTGCTTAATTGCACCAAAAACAGTAATAAACCTTGACTTTCTAATCCCTAGGGTGTTCATTGTATGCGTTTTAGCGTTTTTGCCAAAAACATCTTCTAAAACAAAGTTTATACCTGGTATATCTGTTATACCACCTAATACCATTATATAACGAATTTGTTTATTTGTTAATACCTTTAATTCATTTTTCGCAACATTTAATATTTCAACCAAACGTTTATTAATAACCTGCGAAAGTTCGTATTGATTAATGCTAACTAACTTTCCATTAACGTCCCTTACCTCATAAGTTTCCGTCTTATTAGCATACCTTGGATGAGCTATTCCAAAATTTTCTTTAGTTTTCCTTGCAATCTTTTTCGTTGTATAATAAATATACGATATATCGTCATCTATTATTTTACTACCTATTTTTAATTCTGCGCTATTTGTTATTATTCCCTTATTAAACATGGAAACGGTTGTAACACTTTTTCCAATGTTTATAAGCACCGTGACATCTTCTTTCATATCACTATCATGGGATTCTTCAAAATCTGCTATCGGAGATAATATTAGATCAACAACTTCAACTCCAACAGCTTCAACGACCTTTGCAAAATTAATCACTAGGGTTTTAGGAATACAAACCATCATTGCTCTAATTCCTAACCGATCACATATCTTATTTTTAGGATCCTTAATTGTTTCAATTTCAGAACCATTTTCATAAATAGTAAAATCAATTGGGGTTATATTAACCAACTCCATATTTGGCATAATATCATTCATAACCGAATTTTGAACTCTTAAAACGTCTTTTTCGGTAACCATTTTTTCATCATTTACTATAGGAACATTTCCATGAACTAAAGTATATTCAGCTTTGTGTGCAGGGATGGTAATTATTGCCTTTTTTATTGGAATATTTATTCTTGAATTTATATCATTTAACGCTAATTTCAATCTTTCCATAAGGAGTTCTTCATCTACAATCTCACCATTTTTAACGCCTTTTGTTCTAACCGAAGAAACTGCTAAAGTATTAAATTTTTTATTATAATATTCACTTACTAACACACGAATAGTATCAGTACCAATATCAATACACGTATATACTTTCTTCATAGGCACCTACTCCCTTTAATTCTACCATATAGAATTATTATACTATATAAATCAGATTTTTCAAACATAAAAATCAAAAAAGAATCTCCAAGTAAATTCTTTTAAACCATCATCACAAATCTATTTTTCCATTTTCTTTTGTTCGTGGTACATAATAAAATTTAATTATACCATTTTCTAACGCTTTGTCTTTTTTTTCTACATATATATTTAAAACACAGTCTTCATCATCAAAAAATAGACCTGATATCTCACTTTTAAATAAATAATCATTAGGTATTTTACTAAATTTAGCTTTAACATTTCCATCGTAATCTACAACCTTCAAAAAGCCATCAACATCAACAACGATTACATAATCTTTAACTATCATAAGTATTTCATCGTATTCTTTACTTGTTTTTACCATCTTACCTTCATCATTATACATACTAAAAGTATTTTCATTTTTGTCTTTTAAAACAATGTTCCCAGACGATGAAACACCAAAAATATCATATGTTTCTTCATCAAATAATGGTTTAAAATAAGAATTATATATAATTGCATCCATTCCCATTAATTCTGCATAGTTTTTGTAAAAATAAACCTTATTTTCATTTCCTATTATTCCCATGTATGTATCAGTTTCATAAACAACAGAATCATTTTTATAATTTATTACATAATATTTAGGTTCCTCATCGTTATCTATAACAGTAGATATATACCCTTTTGATAAACCATCCGTTTGTAAAGTATAAATATTAGAATACTTAAAACCGGTGGTAAATTTTTTTTCCTCAAAAGAATAAAATGCATACATATCATCTGTGTTTGATATGGATAATCCATAATCTGTACCATTTGATGATAAGATATTTATATCATTATACTCTGCTTCAGGTAAGCTCAGTTTCTTTGCTTTATTTTTGTTGAAATCATATAAAACATATCCATTATCCTTAACCACTACCTTATAAGAATTATAAGCTATATTATACATCTTGCAGTTAGAGTTATTGCAATTATAAGTATTCTTATACTCATAAGTAGAATCAATAAAGCTTTTATCTTCATTTTCTTTTACATGAACATAAGAATTATCTGTTTTTAAATAATATATTTCTATTTTTGAAGAATTACCATTCGGCTTATACCAGTCTTCTTTTACATTTGAATCTTTGTTACTAGATAAATTTTGATTCTTATCTTTTTTGCTATAATTATTATTGTTTATAAAAGCCATTAGCATTAATATAAAAAATATGATTATAATAATTCCCAATTTCTTTTTGATCATAAAATACAATACTCCTTATTTATTTAAATATTAACATATATAAATTATGGAGTAAACAAAAAGCAATTATTTTACTTCAAAATAATCACCGTAATCTAGATATAAAGTTCCATTTTGCTTTCCTATATTTTCTAATATTGTATTATATTTATTTAACTTATTAAATTTATTAACCGTTAAATAAACACTGTTGCCATCATTCATAAATACATAGTATCTGTCGTTATCTATATCATTAGGATCATATTTTATTTCTGAAATTTGACACAAAATATCTTTATCAAGTTTATTCATAGCCTTAATAAACTTAGCTTGTTTTTTTTCAGGAACAGTACCAATAAGATATGGTACACAGACTTGTTTTTCATCTTTAATCCTACCCGTTAAAGTTACCTTTTCTTGGGTTTGTTTGTCTATGTATAAAATCTTTTTTTCAGTTATGGTTATTTTTATGTTAAGTATTCCTTTTGAAACTTTAACACTTTCTATGTATGGATTTTTTTTTAGCTTATTTTTAACTAAAATACTAAGGGTACTAAAGTAGGATGGATAATCTTCTAGATTAGCCTGTTCTATTATTTCTTGATCCGTTAATATTTCATTACCATTAATTATTATACTTCTTATAGGCACACGAACATATTTTACGCACAAAAAAGAAATTGCAGCAATAAACAATAGCAGCAAAAATAATCTACCAATTTTTAAACGCCTTTTTTTTCTTTTCTTTTGTGTTTTCATAAATTACTCCCAATTAACAAATTCTTGTTCTATTTTTAAATCTACTCCGGTTTCATCTTTTACTTTGTCATGAACATAATCAATCAGATTTTTAACATCTTTTGCGGTTGCGTGGTTAGCATTAATAATAAAGTTGGCATGTTTTTCACTTACTTTGGACCCACCTATTGAGTAGCCTTTAAGACCACAATTTTCAATTAATCTACCCGCAAAATCATCCTCTGGATTTCTAAATACAGATCCAGCTGATGGATATTCAAGCGGTTGGTTAATTAGCCTTTTTTGCCTTCTGGTTTCCATCAAATCCTTAATAGCAACTCTGTCACCATGTCTAAGGACTAATGTGGCTTCTAAACATATATAATGTGGATTAGCTTGCAAAAATGACGACCTATACTTATAGTTCAAATCTTTATTATAAAATGTTTTTACCTCAAGTTCAGGAGTAAGTATCTTAACTTCTGATACAATGTATCCCATATCTGATTTATAAGCGCCCGCATTCATAAATATTGCCCCGCCGACAGACCCCGGAATACCACTTGCAAATTCCAACCCCGTAAGGCCTTCTTTTTGAGCTTTATAGGCAAGTTTAACTAAACTTACGCCCGCTCCCGCGGTAACTACTGTATCATCTATTTTAACTTCACAAAATTCATCTAGTTTAATTATTACTCCGTTATATTCTTCATCACTAAATATAACGTTTGAACCAAAACCTAAAACTTTATATTTAATTTGGTTTTTGTTTAGCATTTTCAGTAATAATATAAGTTTTTCAGTATTTTTAGGAAAAGCAAAAACCTTTGCGATGCCCCCCACTTTATAGGTTGTATTACTACTTAATTTTACGTTTTCTTTTACCCTACCAATATTGTTTTTTCTTATGAAACTAATTACTTCTTTCACTTTTATCCCCCGCTAACTTTAATATTTCATCATAAATTTTAGATGCGCTATTTTTAACTTCAAAAGATTTTAAATTAGTTTTTAATTTCTTAGTTAAAAACCTATCGTTAAGTACTTTTTCTACCATCCGAAGAAGTGTATCTCCTTTTAAATCTTTTTCTTCTAAAATCATAGCAGCTTCTTTACTTACTAAATCCATCGCGTTTTTATATTGATGATTTTCGGTTACATACGGACTTGGTATCAAAATTGATGGTACGTTTAACGATGATATTTCAGCCAATGTTGAAGCTCCAGCACGTGATACTAAAAGATCCGTCTTCTTAAGTAACGAAACCATATTATCTATGTATGGAACTATTTTAATATTAGCGGTATACTTAACTTTTTTATATTCATTATAATAGTTTTTACCCGTCACAAACATAACCTCATATTCTTTGTTGTTAAATAACGTTAACATACTTTTCATTTTATCACTAATGGTTTTAGATCCAAGTGATCCCATGACTATTAAAACTAACTTTTTACTTGGATTAAGTCCAAAATTTTCCTTTTTAGCAGCATCCACTTTAATAGCGTTTTCACCGCAAGGGTTCCCAGTATAAACAAATTTTTTATCATTCATTTTTTCTTCTAAACTCTTAAAAGATACAAATACTTTATCAGCGTACTTACTAGCAAATTTATTAGTTATACCAAATGATGAATTCTGTTCATGAATACAACATTTAACACCTAATTTATGAGCCGCATAAACAACTGGTGCTGAAACATATCCACCAACTCCAATTACAACATCAGGTTTAAATTTTTTAATTATTTTCTTGCATTTTGAAATACCGGTTAAAAACAAGAAAGCACTCTTTATATTTTTAGGACTTAAACTACGTTTTAATCCCTCTATTTTTATACCTACAAATTTAAATCCAGCTTTTGGGACAATGTCTTTTTCCATTCTATTAGATGTCCCAATGTATAAAATTTCAGCTGTCTTATTTTTTTCTTTTATTTTATTAGCAATGGCTAAAGCAGGATAAATATGTCCACCCGTTCCTCCTGCTGATATAATTATTTTCATCAATCTCACCTATTAATCATTATATCATAATTATATGATTTAATATAAGAAAAAGAATACACTTTACAAACATCTAAAAGTCTTAGTAAACAAAAAAACAACAGCCCTGATAAAGCTATTGCTTTTTTAGTTTTAGAACGAAAAACCACTCTGAACTTAAGCAAACCTTAAATTCATTTTTAAATATTATCAGTATTTAATGTGATATCTTATTCTGATGAGTTTTCTTTCTCATTTACAATTGTAAGTCCTAGATTCAAATAAGATTAGTAACTTTTACTATTTTCTACTATCAAACCTCGATAGGCTACCAATAAAGAAATATCATTTAAGAAGAAACAAACTTTCAACTTAAATCACTATATCAGTAACAACTTCCTCTAGGATGTCTTTATTATAACATTTTGTAATAATTTGTCAATAGTTTTTATTAATTTTCTTTGTAATTTGATATATTTAAAATTATTCCCATAGAAATAAGCGTAATTATCAAACTACTTCCTCCATAGCTAAAGAATGGAAGTGTAACTCCTGTAACTGGAATCAATCCTACTACTACCGCTAAGTTAAGAAGTGTCTGAAAAGAAAGCTGAAATATTATTCCAAACGTTAAAAACTTAGCAAATGAATCAGGTGCTTTAATGGAAATTTTAATACTCCTTAAAATTATTATTAAAAACAGTGACGAAACAGATATTATTCCAATTATTCCAAGTTCCTCTGATATTATTGAAAATATAAAATCTGTCTGTGGTTCTGGAAGATAAAAATGCTTTTGAATAGAATTACCGAATCCCATTCCAAATAAACCACCAGGCCCTATAGCATAAAGTGATTGAATTGCTTGGAATCCAGTTCCTAAAGGGTCACTCCACGGATTTAAAAAGGAAACTATTCTTTCCATTCTATATGGTGCTGCAATAATAAGAACGCATGCTCCTACCATACCGAGCATTCCGATTTTAACAAAAAAAGAAAAATTAACTCCCGATACAAAAAGCATCGCAACAATCGTCATAACAAGAATGGTACCAGTACCAAAATCAGGTTGAAGCATTATCAAAAGAAAGGCCACCATCGTAACTATAAGGATCGGAAAGGCACCACGAACAACCGATTTCATTTCTTTTGGATTATTATATATATATTTACTTGTGAATATAATAAGAGCAAGTTTCATAAACTCAGATGGTTGTATACCAAGGCCACCTATTCCAAACCAACTTCTTGATCCGTTTCTAACGCTTCCTATTCCTGGAATTAAAACTAATATTAGTAAAATAAAACATATTAATAATATTAAATTAGATTTCTTCAAATAATATGTATATGGTACCTTACTTACTACTATCATAAGTATTACGCCTATTATAAAAAAAATACTTTGCATTAATACATAATGAAACTTATCATTAAATTTATATTCTGCCCAAATGCTAGATGCCGAATATATCATTACAATTCCATATATACAAATTATTAATATTGTTACTATAAGTGGTATATCTATTTTTTTCTTCATTAGCACCATCTCCTATAAAAAGATAACTACTAATTAAAATTATTCTATAAAAAAGAAAAAAGAACACTAGCTCTCATTCTTTTTAATAATATTATTTATTTTCTTTTCCAGTGTTCTTTTTTCATCATCCTCAATTACTTTCCACATCAATTTACCTTCTTTACTAAATAAGCTAACATATTCTATGTTACCATAATTATTTAATAATATAAGTTTATCATTTCTTACACCAGCGCATAAAAAATATTTAAATCCTACTATTTTTTCCATAACGTTATCTGTGTTTATGTCATAGGCTACTTTATAAAACTTTTTAAAGTCTTTATTTCTTATCGCTAGTATTACTGCATATTCATGTTTACAATGAAACTCGCATGAGCAATAACAGTAAAGCCTAGTTTCATTAAGTCTTTTATCATAATTTACAATTACCGCGTAATCTTTTTTCCCTTTTACCACCGCATAATATTTATCATTAATCTTCTCTAAAAACTTAACTTTATCAGCAGCATAATACTTTCTACCTTTAGTTATAATGTTTTTTCTAAAACATGTGTCTAATTCACTCTTATACAAATTAAACTTAAAACTTTTTTCATTATCATATCGCTCTTCTTCTCCATTTAGTTTTGCTGCTAAAATACGTAAAAACATTTCCATCTTATATGGCAAATTATCAAAAACGTTTGCAAAAATATCAAAAACAAAAGGAAGTTCATTTGGAATATATCTATGAAATAAAATACTAATAGAATTTCTTTTTTTCTTTTCATAAAAATATAAATTAAGTTTAACTAGCCCATCATTTACATCTAAATCAGAATAATTAATATCCTTTAAATTATTATTGTTAATACTATGCGCAATGTTATCAAGGTATTTTACCGATACATATTCACTATTTATATATGGTTTTATGGCTTTATTATTTATGTGATTTAAATCTACCCAGCTTAACTTGTGAACTTTTTCTTTTTTATAAAAGTCTAACCTTATGTATATATCACAGCCTTCATAATCATGCATTTGTATATCTAATAATAAATCTGTTTTTTTAAAGCATTTATTTATTAATTTTAACTTTTCTTCTATCGTCATTTAATCAAATCCTTTTATACTTATTTTTATATTCTTTTAGCACGTATAGCATCTCATTTACAATTATTTTTGCGAATGAATGACTATTACTATTTTCTATTAATAACCATTCTACTTTGTTTAAAGAAACCCATTCTAATCTAAAGTTACCTTTTTTCTCATAATCTGAAAAATTAGCGTTTTCTAAATTTATATCATAACTTTTGTTCAAAACATAATAAATTATTTTATTACACCTATTTACACCTTTTTCTCTATAGTTTTTATTATAATTTTTAATCGTCATAAAATAGCTATAATCTTCTATTTTAGTTTTTATTCCTGTTTCTTCTTTTATTTCTCTTAATAAACCAACTTCGTTTGATTCATTATTTTCTAAATGCCCACCAGGAAACTGATATTCATTATAACAATGCACTAATAAAATTTCATTCTTATTATTAACTATTAGAGCTTTTACTCTAGTTACTTCTTCATCTATCTTTTTATTTTTTATATTATCATTATCTATAATTAATTCTTTCATGCACCCTCCACTATTAATTAATAGTATCAAAAAAATAAGTTAACGTAAAGAAAAAAAGATGCTTATTTGCATCCTTATATCCAAGCTCCATAAACAACGGCTAAAGTTCCAAGTATCAGTCCACATATCCAAAATAATCTTACAATGTCTTGCTCTTTCCATCCTAATTTTTCAAAATTATGATGAAGTGGTGTCATTAAAAATACTTTCTTTTTAAATACGAATATAGAAAACACTTGAATGATTACAGATAAAGTTTCAATTACAAACACTCCCATAACAACCGCAAAGGTAAGTTCGTGTCTGGTTAAAATTGCAACGGAAGCAAGCACACCACCTAATGCTAAAGAACCCGTATCTCCCATGATAACTTTTGCGGGATATGAATTGTAAACTAAAAATCCAAGTACTGAACCTGCTAATATAAAGCAAAATATTGCAACGTCTTGATAACCTAACAACCAACTGGTAGACCAAGAAATAATTCCCATTACTAATATTGCTATAAATGAAAGACCCCCGGCAAGTCCATCTAAACCATCAGTTATATTAACCGCGTTAGAAGATGCTACAAGCATAAATAAAATAAAGAATCCATATAACCATCCAATATCAACTTTTAAATTAAAGGCATGAAACCAAAGTAATGGTTCTGATCCACTTTTCATGTAAATGAAGAAAAACACAATCGCAATAATTACTTGCCCAAACAACTTTTGAATTTCGGTTAAACCTTCGTTTTGTTTTCTCCTTAATTTCATTACGTCATCCGTAAATCCCAAAAGAGCATACGCAATAAATACGAACAAAACAATAAGTAAATTACTATTAATATTTATTTTGTTAGTAAAATACATTATCAAGATAGTAATAAAAGTTGGAATAATAAATATTAGACCGCCAACCGTTGGAATACCATTTTTCTTTTGATGCGATGCTCCAACAAACACACTTATTCTTTGGCCAACGTTTAATTTCTTTAATAGTGGTATCATAAAATACCCCGTTATAACAGAAATTATAAAGCCAATCATAAGTGCTAATAAAGACTTTGTTAAAATAAACACTAATTAATCACCTCTTCGCGATACAATTATACAATATATTTTACTTTTTTTTAATACTTTTATACCAACTTTATAATTACTTTACTTAATTTATATTAACTGGAAATGAAAAAAGAACTTAAATAAATTCTTTTTTTAATTATTTTTTTTAGATATTTTTCCCGCATCAACTTCATAAACAACATCTGCCAAGCCAAAAATATCTTCTTTAATATGAGAAGCCAAAATTATGATTTTTCCTTTATCACGTTCTTCTTTTAATATTTTCCTTATATTATCCGCAGTACTATTTTCAACTCCATTAAATGGCTCATCTAAAATTATTATGTTTGGTTCTTCCATCAAAACTTGTGCTATACCAAGTTTTTGTTTAGTACCTAAGGAATATTTTGAGTATTTTTTATCAGCTTCTTGTGTTAAATTTACTTTATCTAAAGTATCTCTAATTTTTTTATCATCAATTTTATTTTGAATAGAAGCAAGTAATTTTAAATTTTCATATCCAGTTAAATCTGGTAAAAAGTTTGGCTTTTCTATTAATGCCCTTGTATCGTTAGGAAAACTATTATTTTTTATGTAATTAAAATTATCTAATAATATTTCACCACTAGTCACATTATAAAATCCACAAATAATTTTAAGTAACACACTTTTTCCACTACCATTTCTACCAACAAATCCATATATTTTTCCTCCTTCAAATTTCATGTTGACATTTTTTAAAACTTCATGTTCTCCAAATTTTTTTGAAACGTTTTTTAGTAAAATTTCCATAAGCACCTCCTAAATACTTTCTATAATTTTTTTACTATGATATTTAAATAAATAATAAAGCAAATATAAAACTAATAAAATTAATAAAATCAAAAAACATAACTGATTGTTTTTTAAACCATATATACTTTTGGGCAATATTATTATTATAATTGAAAATATTACATATGGCATTAATTTCAATTTTTTTAAAAGTAACGAAACTATATAGATAAAAATAAATATATATTGTAGAAAAATTATGTAAAGGAAATCTGAAAATATTAGTTTATAAACCATATTATCATTTTCGTTTGACTTTGTTAAAATAAATTTTAAAAAAAGAAGAAATAAATACTGTAAGAGTTTCATTATAAAAATCATAGACATAAATATAAGGTTTTTTTTCAATAGCCATTTTAAAGGTGAAATTCTCAAAAAAATATTATCTAATTGATAAACTATATCTTTTACATAAAGATCAATAATTAAAAATAAATAAATGGTAATATTAAATAAAAACATTATATATTCTAATATATTACTATTTTTAAAATTTAAGTTTGTTCCCATACAATTATTTAAAATTTCTAATAATGAAACTTTTTGATTAATATTAATTAGCATTGCTATTATAGGAATTAATATTAAGACTATTAATATTTTTTTACGTTTTTTTATTAAATATTCAATATCATTCATATACATGTACTTCATGAAATCACCCACTTTTTATTTAGTAAAGTCAATCGATAAATTAAAATTATTACTAATTCTATTATTAAGATAAATAAAGTTGAAAAACTTATTTCGGTAATAAAAGAACTGTATTCTATATTTATAAAATAATTCCACGGAATTATTGTAAAATTACTTTTTACTGTTGCACTTAATGGCGTTAACATAAAACCAACCATGAAAATAGCACTAATGATCATCGCTATCTTTTCTTTAAAATTAATATAACAAATAGTTACAATTGTAGTTATTAATAACGATAAAATAATGTATCTTAATAAATAAAAAATAACATAAGTTAAATTATTTACTAAATAATTTTGATAAGAATGAATATTTATATTTCCCAACTTAAAAATATTTAATACAATAAAATAGAATATAAAAAATAAAAGAAAATAAAAAATATTTAATATTAAAGTTGTTTTAGATAATTCTTTTATATAGTTTGACTTTGTTTCAAGACGAAGTATATAAAAGCTGAATTTTTTATCAAAACATGTGCACGTATTCAAAGTATTAAAAAATAATAATGCAAACATGAATAAATTAAATATTGGAAATTGCAGAGGAATTAAAATAGAGTCAATAAAATTATTACTGGAAATCCCCAATACAAAACTACCATACAAAGATAAAATAATCATCATCATAAAAATAATTTTAAATCTATTTGTAGAAGAAATGTAATTTAAAATTTTTAACTGATTATGCATTTTGGCTCTCACTTGATATAATCACCCTTTCTTTATTTTTATAATACACGTGTATAAATATTGAAGATAAAAGTTGTAATATAAATGATATTAATATGGTATAAAGAAAACTAGAGCCATTATCAAAAAACCAATATCCAGTTATGTTAAAAAAGTCAGTTAAATTACGAAACCCTAAAATTTTATTTATAATAAAAATATAAACCACTACATAAATAAATATATCAATTACTAAAAACATTATATAACTCATTATAATTGAAACTAATTTATTTTTATTTTTTCTACAACAATATAATCCAATATTACAATATAAAACATTTAAAAAGAATTGAGCTACGCAAATTCCAAATCCATATAGCAAAAAATGAGAATATTTCCAAGGTTCATATACGGAAAGATTAATAAAATCCGCCGTCATAGGAATATTAAAGTTAAATTTAGTTATAAACAAAGAAGCAATAAAAATAACCAATAATGATATAGGCGTAATTAAAGAAATTTTAATAATTTGTTTTTTTACCTGAATTAAATATTTTTTATAATCCATTCGTAATAAATAATTCTTTACTATTCCACTTGAAAAATCAGGTTGAATTGTACCAATTAGAGCTATAATAATTAATAATGGTGAAAAAAATTGTAATATGCTAAAAAACGTTGTTTCCACAATAGTACATGTTAATGTAATAGCATCTAATTCTTTATATTTTTCCTTAGGATTATTATTTTTAATATATGATTCTAAATATTCTTTCTTTGAGAACATTTTACAATATTCATGTTGTATGTTTTCTTTTTCATAGCAATTTTGTTTTATTATATAATAATCTTTTGCATAAGAAAAATTTTCTTTATAAAATTGATAAAATGAAATTCCTATTACAAACATAATAATCAAAAAGGATAATATAATATATTTATTCTTTTTTATTTTCATAGTAACCTCCATAGTAAATAAAGGTAGAAAGTAGAAAAAAATTAATACTACTTAATACTGCTTTAATACTACTTTGATACTGCTATGATACTTTACCAATATTAACTATCTATAGTCCATTGACCAGAAAAAGTAGCTGTTGTTGGTAAAGATTTACGTGATTGAAGATATAATTTCCAAATACCAATTGTTTCACTATTTGTGCCAAAACTAACTTTCGTATTAGGCTTCGCCTCAACCCATGGTGAATCGGTCATTCCAGCTAACATTCCATGTGTTCTAGCATCTACTACACGACCATCGCCACTTAAGTCATCAATACAACTTGTCTTTTTGATATATTGCAAATTATCAACACTTTTAGTACGTTGTGAAGACATATAAGTTCCCTTGAAAGCTGGAATTGTAATTCCAGCAACAGATACTACTTGAGCTTTAACATTAACCAACGCAAAAACAAAAGTGGCTATGAAAAGAACTAAAGTTGATTTTAAATATTTCATTAAAAATTCTCCTTTAATTAGATTTTTTACTGCTAATACTTTCTACCTTGGTTTCAGTATAACATTATAATCGACGTTTATCAACAAAAAATAAAAAAAGAACTTATGTTTAATAAATTCTTTTACTTTTGAAGTTTTCTATATTCTTTAGATATTTTAATCAATTTACTATGATTTCCTTTTGCAACTATCGTTCCTTCATCTATTACCATTATGTTATCCGCTAACTTCATCAAGTTAGGTTTATGAGTTATCATGATGACAGTATGATTCTTCTTTAATTTTTTTAACACTTTCATTACTTGCCTTGATGCATCATCGTCTAGTGATGAAGTAACCTCATCAAACAATAACACTTCTGATTTTGACAAAAGAGTTCTAGCTAGTGAAAGTAGTTGTTTTTGACCCATTGATAAATTATCTGCGTTTGCTATTAACTTAGTATTATAACCATTAGGTAAACTTTCGATATAATCATGTATTCCAGCTATCTTACAAGCCTCAATTTGATTTTTTACATTAGAATCGACCAAACTTAAATTTTCTTTTATGCTCATTTCAAAAATAAATGGTTTTTGAGTAACTATTGATACGTTGCTTGAATACGTTTTTTTATTATAATCATAAATATTAATACCATCTAAAAGAATAGTTCCCTTACTTATTTTATATAATCTTAAAAGTGCCCTAAAAATAGATGATTTACCACTACCTGATTTACCAACTATTGCAGTCAGGCTATTAGGTTCTAATTTGAAATTAATATTTTTTAATGTATCTTCTTTTTCATAAGACATAAAAACGTCTTTAAACTCAACGTAACCTTCTATGTCATCTTTTTCGTTATCCCCAAACTCAAGCATGTTTTTATGGTTATAATTAAGCAGTTTAGTTAATCTATTAACCCTGGATTCCATACCTGATATACTGTCTAATTTTTCTTTAATGAGCCAAAAATAATCTTCACAATCTTCTACGTATCCAATAACCAAAATTAATGATGCTATTTTATACTCTCCCTTTAATATAAGTATTGCAAAGAAAAAATATAAAAACACCTTAAAAAATTCTATAAAAGTATCCCCTATTACACTTATTCTATCCTGATACTTTCTTTTTCTTAAATAGTTTTTTGTCCAAAGTTTTTTATTAGTATCTAAGTAATGATTTAAGTCTTCTTCCATGTTAAATGCTTGTATTTCTTTTCCACCATCTAATACTTCCCCTAATAAAGAAGAAATTTTGTCTTGATATCTTCTTTGATTAGTTAGATATTTTTCTCTGTAAACTAAATTGTAAGAAACATAAATTAGTGATATTGCTATAACAGCAAGCATTATTATACCAACTATCATATTTACTTTTATTAAAATTATTATTGATATAATAATGTTTATAATATAGTTAATCGTATCAAACAAAATATCTGGTATTTGTGTTACATTTCCAACATCTTGGAAAGCAGTGTTTACAATAAATGATTTAGATATGTTTTTAGAAAAGTCTTCATCATATGTTGTTACTTTAGACACGATTATATCTTGCATCTTGTTATGGGTATAAATATAATGTCTTTTATATGCATTGTAATTTAACCTATGAAGAAAAGTTGCTAAAAAAGCAAATAAACCAAATATCAAGGAATAAGTCAAAGCTGCATTATAATCTTTATTTGTTATAAAATCCACTATTTCTGATGCAATAAAAGGCAGTGTTAAAAGCGATACCCTAGCTATAAGAGAGGTTATAAATAATTCTATTAATATTTTCTTGCTATTAGCTTTAATATCAAAGTATTTTTTTATGATAATATATAATCTTTTAAACATCGTAATCCACCTTTCCCTCAGTAAACACTCCTGTTCTACTTGGTGACCTTCTAAATTGCAATCTTTGGTATATTTCATTTCCTTTCATTAGTTTAGCATGGGTACCATCACCAACTATTTTACCATTGTCAACCACTATTATTCTATCAGCACATTTCATTAAGTCAGGCTTTTTAGTAATCATAACTATTGTGTGATCTTTTTTTAAATCCTTAATTAAATTTGGGATAAATAGTGCGGTATCTGGATCTAGTGATGTAGTTATATCATCTAATAATAGTATTTCTGAGTCTGCAAGAAGGGTTCTTGCGATTGAAATCATTTGTTTTTGACCACCTGATACGTTTTTAGCATCTTCTATTAAAACCGTATCATATTTTTTTGGTAAGCTCATAATAAAATCATGTATACCAACTCTTTTACATGCTTCTTCTTGAAGCTTTTTATCTTTGTTTACAAAATCAAGATTCTTTCTAATACTCATGTTAAATATAAAAGGTCTTTGGTTAATGATGGAAACATTTGATGAATAAGCATTTTTACTATATTCTTTTATATCTACGTTATCAATGGTTATGTACCCATTATCAGGCTTTATGATTCTTAAAAGCAAGTTAAATAATGTTGTTTTGCCACTTCCAGCTTCACCTACTATTGCGGTTACTTTGTTATGTTCTATTTTTAAATTAACGTTATTAATAATCCTTTTATCTTTTATTTTATAACTTACGTTTTTATACTCTATGCTTCCAAATATTTCATCATTATCAAGAAAACCATATTCCATGACGCTACTTTTGTAATTTAGTATATCATTTATTCGGTTTACTTTGATGTTTGTATCACGAATGGTTTCCAAGTTTTCCATCAAATCAGATATATACTCAATAATGTATGAATGATAAGAAATAACAAGTATTAATAAATCTAATTGTGCTTTACCATTAATCATTAAAATAATCATTATTATGTATAAAAGCACTCTAAACGCATAACTAATATAATCAATATCATTATCTCTTCGGGCAGAATAATCTCTTTTTTTAGAGTAACTCTTGGTAAAGTTCGAATGAATAACTTTTAATTTAGTAAATAATTTATCCAACATATTAAACGTTTTTATCTCTTGAATGCCAGTTGCAATTTGCGATAACAAGTTACTATACCTATCATCTTGATATATATCCTTTTCATGATATATAGAAACTAATCTATCTAATTTAACGGTATATATTATGTAAATAAGTGCAAATACAATTAATATAAGACATACCCAGAAGTTTTTAAATCCAACTATTACAAACACTGCTATCATCTGGATTAACCCAGTTATGGTTTCACTTATTTCATCATTCATGTCACCAATGTCAATAATATCAGAATTAATTGAGTTCATTAATCTTCCCTTACTTATAACCCTATTAAATCCACTATCTACGGTCTGTAATTTTTTTAATACCCTTGTTTGCATTGTGTTATAATAATATGTCATGTTATAACCATATACTTTGTAATTAGCAAATAAAGCTGCATTATATACTATGTATGCAATTAGGTAAGAAAATAATAATACAAAAGTCATGTTAACATCGCCTAATTGCAAATACTTTACTATTAAAGATCCTATTAATGGGATTAAAACATATGAACCTTTATATATAAGTGCCGTTAATATAATTATAATCATGTACTTAGCTTTTATTTGCACAAGATTTAAATAATTTTTTATAAATTTTATGTACTCTTTTATCATACTTCCACCACTTTATCATAAACAAGTATAACAAAATATGACAAAATTGTATAGAAAAAAGGTCATATAGACCTTCAATTTCCAAGCATCAGTCTTATGGTACTTTGTTCTTCTAACCTAGTTCCTGCTTCTGGAGACTGTGATACAACCTTATTTCCACTACCACTATATTCAATATTATATTTAGATAAGATTTTAGCGGCTTCTTTTGGAGTTTTTCCAACAACGTTTTCTACGGTATAAAACTTTTTATCATCCCAATTATATTTTTTTTCTGACGAGTTTTCTCTTCTTTCAATACCAAGGGCATCTATTGCGTCAGTTAAGATTGATTTTGCAACCGGTGCTGCAACAACTCCACCATATTGCACCACTCTTTTGGGGTTGTTTATTGCAACATACACAACGATTTGCGGGTCATCGGCTGGCATAAAACCAATGAATGATAATATGTAATTTCCAACTAAATAAGCACCATTTTCTACCTTTTGAGCAGTACCAGTTTTACCACCAACACGATATCCTTCTATATATGCATTTCTACCACTACCGTTAGTAACAACACTTTCTAATGCTCTTCTTACCTCACTAGATGTTTTCTTAGTTATTACTTGTCTTACCTTAGTTGGAGTGTTTTCTTTTATTACGGAATTTGTCTCAGGATCATTTAAGCTTTTTACTATGTATGGCTTATATAAAGTTCCACCATTAATCGCTGCAGATACTGCGGTTATTTGCTGTATTGGAGTTACTGATACTCCTTGACCAAAGGCCGTCGTTGCAAGTTCAACTGGACCTACTTTATCTAAATCAAATAAAATTCCTGATGCTTCACCATTTAAATCGACTCCGGTTTTTTTACCAAAACCGAATTTATCTATGTACTCAAATAATTTTTCTTTTCCAAGACGATTACCTAATTCTACAAACCCTGGATTACACGAATTTTCAACCACTTGTAAAAATGTTTGTTGTCCATGACCACCTGCTTTCCAACACTTTATCTTGGCGTTAGCTACCTTTACACTACCCGAATCATAAAAAGTTTCATTATCTAAATCAACTAATCCTTCATTTAAAGCTGCTGATAAAGTTATTATTTTAAAAGTAGAACCAGGCTCATATGTGGCCCATATAGGAAGATTTCTATTTAACGTTTCAATATCATAGTCTTGATAGTTTACCGCATCAAAATTAGGCCTTGATGATATTGCAAGTATCTCACCAGTATTAGGATCCATCGCTATTGCAAGGGCTGTTTCTGGTTCATACTTAGTCATTACGTTATTAAGTTCCCGCTCAACACTAGCCTGTATTTTTTGATTTATTGTAAGTGTTACGTTAACTCCGTTTTGAGGTGATTCATATACTTGTGCCAGGTTAAGTTTATTTCCTTTAGCATCAGAAAAATATTTAATCGCACCATATTCCCCAGTTAAATAATCGTCATACTGAAGTTCTATTCCAGATAAACCTTGGTTATCTATTCCAACAAAACCTAACGTATGAGAAAGCTCTGTTCCATAAGGATAACTTCTTTTTGATTCCCTTACTAAGTAAACACCTTCTATATTTAACTTTTCTATTTTTTCTGCGACCGAATAATCAAGTCTTCTTCCAAAAGGATGCACCCTTTCTATCGAAGTGTTTTTATAAACATGCTCCTTCATCTGATCATAAGACACGTTTAATATTTCAGCTAGTTTTTCAGTAGTCGTTTTCTTATCTTTTATTTGACTAGGAATTAATACTAAAGAGGTAGTTGTTATGTTATCTGCAAGAACAACTCCATTTCTATCATATATCTTACCTCTATCCGCTTCTATCGGAAGATTACGACTCCATAAACTAGAAGCAAGACTATTTAACTTATCATATTCAAACACTTGTATATAAAATACTTTTAAGATTACAACTATAAATACTATAAATACACCTATTACAAATATTTTCATCTTATTATCAGCTTTTTTACTATTCATGTGCATCACCTGTAATAAGTGTATGACAAAATGATTAGTAAAATGTTGCTCTAAAATCGACAATTAAAATAAAAAAAAACAACATTAATTTTGCTGTTCCTGTTTTAATTTTCTACCAGTTATTTTATATCTTTTCCTTTTAGTAGTAGATTTTTCAGTCTCTTCATTATTATCGATAATACTCAAACTCTCTACCGCTTTATCTAATTCTTCTTCATCTTGAAAAGCATTAGTCATTTCATATATTTTTAAAAATTCATCATAAGACATTCCAAATGTTTTTCTTACATCACTTAGCTCCTTATTTTCTGATAAATCGCTCAATAGATTTTTTGTTTCTTTTGATAGTGATTTTAATTCTTCTTTGACCTTGCTTTTTTCTTTTTCTTTTTTCAGCCTAGTTTCTTCTTCTATTTCATTTTCTAATCTTTTTATTTCTTTAGCTAGTTTTTTTGTTTTTTGTATTCTTATTACCAAAGCTAATATTGTGGGAATACAAACAATTCCAGCTTCTACTAAAATAAATGAAAGTAATTCAATATCACTAAGCATATTATATTTAGATGTAAAAATAAAAAGCGATGTAAACGCAATTATAGCACTAAATGTTAATGATAAAGCAGAACTTCTAACAATATTTCTATCTTCATAATCTAAATGATTGTTTTTTTCTTTTAATGTTTCTTTTTTTTCTTCTAAACTTACATATTTAGGATTCCTAGGATCATTTTCTTCAAAATTCGTTGGTTCCATTAAAGGAATATTTTTATCCTGACTTTCTACCATGTTATTCTCATTATGTTCATTAGTTTTATTTTCATCGGATAATTTTTCATCTAAATTATCAATTCTAGCGTTTTCATATTTTACTACATAATCTACTTTTGAATTCCAAAATACAGAAGCTTTATCGTTACTTGCATCTACATCTCCAAAAGTCTCATAAGCTTTGCTTTTTTTATATGGAGCATTTAATTGCTTTAAGCGCTTTTTTAAGTCTAAGTCGTTTCGTTCTTCATTATTTGAATTTTCGTTCATAGCAAAACCTCCTCGTTAACTAATTTTATTATATAATAAACAAATAATTTAATCAATTATCACACTTACAGTTAACAATATAATAAAAAACATTTTTAATTATTCTATTTAATCCAAAAGTGAAAAAAAGATTAATTATTAATTAACCTTTTTTTGCTAACTTTAATGTTTGTGAATCTTTTATTTCTTCTTCCATTTTTAAATCTGGTAGAAATATTGATGTTACGTTTTTATTAACATCACATTCATTTAATAACAAAGTAATAATTTCTTCTTTAAATGGTAAAATTTTATTTATCAAATATCTAAAATGATTAAAACATTCTATACCCATTTTTTGTTTTGCTATCATTTCTTCAATGCTTCCAGAAACTACATTTTCTCTATTAACCCTTATTTTATGATTAATCCAAGATTTTTCAGAAACTTTCAATAAGTTTTCTTCTTGTTCATAAGGAGTACTAATACCAGAAATTTCACGTGTTTTTATTCCTTTGGCCATCTCGTTAGAAATATCTACATTTTTATCACAGTAGCTTATTACGTATGCATATTCTTTTGCATGATTATATTTATTTTCTTCTTCTGATTTAAAAACCAACGTTTCTTCAACATTGAAATTATCAGTCTTACTTTTATAATTCAAATATAAACCTTCATAATCAAGTCTAAAATTCATATATCCATACTCATTGCTACGTAATTCTAAATAAGGATATTTACCCAAACAAATAACAACATGATCAACATTTCCATTTTTTCTTTTTACATCAAATTCATAAGAAAATTTATGATTTATTTGATTTCCTACTCTATCAGTTATTCTTCTTGTAAACTGATAGGAAATAGTATCACTATCAATTACCGTATGATATGCAAATGAAGCGGAATAACCTAATTTTTTATTTTTTTAAATATTTTTTATATCGAATAAAACCTACTTGATTATTATTTTATCAGTAATTAACCACTTATTATAATTATCAGGACCAATTAAATTATATCCTAATGCGTCTATTAATTTTCTTTCATGCTCTATATCATGATTTATTAAATTCATATTGTAAAACCTCTTTTCTTTATTTAATTATAACATTAATTTTATTGTTTTTGTAATTTTAAAACCATTTGAGTAATTTGCCTATTTTCATCTTCTAATTCATCTAGTGTCATATCACGATATTCGGCTTTTATTTGATGGTGATAATCAACAAATCTAGCATTAACTTTGTTAATCTCATCTAAATTTCCATAATCTTTTAATGTATCTCCAATATAAGTTATGTTTCTTAAAGTATTATCACATAATTCATTAAAAAAATCGTAATATTTATTTGAATATTTAAAATAATCATTTCCTATGTAAGCAATAATATCATCGCAAATAAAGTTTATTTCGTGCCCAGAATACATTTTAATAAGATTAATAATAAACTTTACAGATTCTTCATTATCAAAATTTAAAATTTGATTTCTATCTAATTTAATAGCAATACTATTATTCTCACATGGAGCATAATTAATATAATAATCTGTAAACATAATTTCAAACGGTACGTTCCCTCTTACTTTGTAAGGGTAAACAGGTATGTTTAAAGTTGAGTCATAAAACATATAATTAATGCCATATACCTCAGATATGCTAGGATCCGTTTGATATAATTCATAGTATTTTACTCTAAGCATATCTATTGCATTTTTACATAGGAATTTAGCATATCTAAAATCTCCATATTGAGGTATAATTACCTTATTTGCCCTTGATTTTTTATCAATTAATCTTTGTAATTCTTCCTCTTCTTCTTTTATAATTTCTTTTAATTTTTTAATTCTTTCTTCATCAGTTGTTTTGTTTAAATTATTTCTAAATAAATTCAAACATTTTTTCGTTCTTTCTATTTTCTCATCTAGTGAAAGTTTCATAATATATTCCTCCATCTAATAAAATATATTTAATATATAAAGTCTATAGCTAAATATCATATTTATTCTATTATTTTCTATATTTCAATCTCCTCTTTTTGTTTAATTATGACATTATTTCTTTCTAAATGTTATTTATTATAAATCAAAAATAAAATTAAAACAACTATGCATTATCACCCAACAATTAATAATATAATAAAAAGTAAAAATAATTATGAAAATAACTATCTTTACTTTTTATTTTTATCTTTTTTCTCTTATTATGTTCTTGCTACAATAATAAGTAATAAGGAAATATCCTCCATATATTACTATTAAGAATAAGGCTGTCATCATAATTGATGGAAAAAGTCCTTTAGTTCCAAACGTTTCAAGGAAGAAAACGCAAAACTTAATTCCAAAATACGAATGGATAATTGCAAGCAATAACGGGAACATGAAAAATATTGCAATTTGACTAAATATTTATCTAATTAAAAAAAGCTTTTTTAATTAATAGTTAATAAGATTAAAAACTTCCGTTTATATAAGTGTATTAAACTACGATTTTCTTACATAATATTTAATGTGCCTAGTATCCCGCGTGGAACTAGGACTTTTTTATAATCTCCCATCCTGATGGGAACCCCATTAATTTTTTTACATCATCTATAGTTATTGAAGTTAATTTGCTACCAATACTATATATTCTACCATTAATTTTATTATAAAAATGTATAAAATCATTTTTTGATAATAATATCTTTAATACAATTGTTAACGAAAATAAATCGTTTTTTCCCTGTATATATTGGTTCCCATGGATTGGTAAATTTAAAATTTTATGATATTTTGTATCTGGTAAACTAATTTTTTTATATGAATTTGAATCATACAATCTTTCATCATGAGCACATAAATTTCTCCAGAATGCTAAAATTTTAATATATATACATAACTCATTTTCATTAATATTGAAATGCTTGGCTATTTTCACTCTTAAAGGTTGTTTCATAAATTCATAAAATTTTGATATTGTTCCAAGTGTTAAGGTATTAACTAATACCCATAAAGGTACATATCCATGCTTCATTACATAATGGTTTACATAGTCTTTTTTATCAATCGCATCAGCTATTTCTTTTTGAATTGACGATATTAAATATTGAATGTTTTTAATTCTTTTTTCAATAGTTTGTTTATTTTTGGTGTTTCTTAAAGTTTCAAAATTATCTATTTTCAAATAATTATCATACCCATATTCTTCAGAAAAATAATAAGCGACTAGTGTCTTAAGTTGATTTTCTATTTTTAAAATATTTTCTAAATATACAGATCGTAAGCTTCTATCAAATTCAGATAAATAATACATCTCCTCATATTTAGCATTAAAAATAAATGTTTCTTTACCTTCATCATCTATATCTATAAACAGTCTTTTATAACCATTAATAGTATTATAATAATTAGTTTCTAATAATTTTTCTTTTGCAAACTCCTCATTTACAAATGTTAATCCACGTTTTTTCAAAATTTCAATTTGTTCATCAACATTTTTAAATTCTTTAGCCATTTAAAATCCTCCAAAAAAAAATCTCTGGTCCAACACGGGATCCAGAGCTCATCTACAACATAATTATATAATCATGTTTATAAAAAATCAAGTGTTTATGTGTTAATTTTACAAACATATTTTACTTAACATCATTCTAATGATAATTTAGTTACGCCAAGTGGTCATTGATGTCTTTTTCTTTTATCTTTTCTCCTTTATTATGTTCTTGCTACAATAATATGTAATAAGGAAATATCCTCCATATATTACTATTAAGAATAAGGCTGTCATCATAATTGATGGAAAAAGTCCTTTAGTTCCAAACGTTTCAAGGAAGAAAACGCAAAACTTAATTCCAAAATACGAATGGATAATTGCAAGCAATAACGGGAACATGAAAAATATTGCAATTTGACTAAATAAAGCTTTATTAATCATTTTTTCGTCTGCTCCAAAGGAGATGGATAATGCCTCATCTGTTTCAGAATCTCTACTTGTTACCATTATTATAGGCACGTTTGATTCTTTTCTTATTTCTTTTACTAACACTTCTCCATTTATATATGGAATATTTATATCGAGTAATATTAAATCTACATCTTTTTCTAAAATCGTTTCTAACGCATTTTTAAAGTCTTCTAAAAAGTGCTTCATAGCCTGATTCTTCTAATAATTCTTTTAGGTTTTTTCTTACCCACTCATCATCCTCTACTATAAGTATTTTTTTCAATTGTAATCACCAACTATATTATAACACGCATATATTTTTTATCACCTTACAATAATGTAAGAAAAATCAAACTTTTTTATTTTACCAAAACCAATTATCTGTTTATTTAAATCTTACAATAAAAGAAAATTAGTCTATATAAAAAATTATTTTTATAAAAATTTACCTTCAAAAATAGGATTTTTCTTAATTTGCATTAATATTTTACCTATGTTATTATGCGTTTGGAACATTTAATATGTTGGGTGATTGCCAACTTTCCTATGAAAGAAGGCGATAATATGAAAAAGAAAGATTTGTTAATCTTTGCTCTAGTAATAATTATTTTCCTTCTTATATTATTGCTCTTTGTAGTTTTAATATAAAACGAAAATCACCTAACACGTAGTTAGGTGAAACCCATTTTTATGGCAACACTCAACAACGCAAATATTAAGTGTTCCTTTTTATTTTATGAAGTTTCCCTCATCTGTATTCATAATAACATAATATGTTTATTTAATCAATATTTTATTTTTAAATTTATTTATATGATTTAGTTTCTATGTTTTGTCTATAAAACATAATTTGTTCTTGTGATAAAGTACTTAAATTAGGATATAGTTCATAAGGATTATCTGTTACGTCTATAAAGTTACCATTTGAATCAATATTATCTTCATGTCCGTTAGGGCCAATCGTAAAACCACCTATTGTTTCCATATCCATTAGCCTATCAAAAAATAAAAATTCTTTGTCATATGAATTAATACCCAGCATATTTGCTGCACTTATATATTCTTCTTGATTACGTTTATGCATTACTAAATTAACAGTAAAATCTATCATATACTCTTTATCACCAACTGTAACAATATTCCATCTGTGCCCAATATTACCAACGTGTCCCCATATAAAATCAGTTTTAATTCCCAACTTATTTAATACTTTATAAGCAACCATACTAATACTACCACATACAGCACTTCTTTTATTAGTATAAGAATTTTCCTCAAAGAAGCCCTTTTCGGTAAACATATCAAAAAAAGGATTTGGTAAATTAGGATGTTCTATATTATATAAAATGGCCTCAAAACCATAATCTATATTTTCTTTTATATATTTATCTAAATATAAAATTTGTTGTATAGCAATTTCTTCTTCAGTACCACAAAAATCTTTACTTTTTATTTCTTCTACTAAGTGTTCTACATTATCATTCATACTCAATACCTTTTTAACTCTTTAATATGCGCTGTTATTATAGTGTAGCTGTAAGAGTTTATTGTTATGATTATATTATCTATAGTAGCATACCAATTCTTGCCTTTTTTTTCTATAACACAATTAGGGTCTTTTAACTTTTTTATAAGATAAGTAACTACATCTTCTACATCTATATTTAAATTCTTTTTAATTCTATCTATACCCATTTTGGTTGTATGAATTTTATCCAAGTTATTTAATAATAATTTACTACCATTATTCATGATTATATCCTCCTTAAGATATTATAACACATCATGTATTAAAAAACCACGTAATAGTGGTTCATTTTCTTGATAAATCAAGTCCTGCTAATTGTAATTTTATTGCTATATGATTTATTTCTTCAGTACTGAAATTAAACTTGTTTAATGTTTTTCTACTAGTTTTACAAAGTTCTAAAATAGTATTTATTTCTATTTTATTAAGTTTATTTATAATATCTTTATCTAAGTTTATAAATGTTAGATCATTTTCTAAAATTTTACTTTTTATCATTTTCTCTTACCTTGTCTATAACATATTCTTTTGTTTCATCATAAGTTTTACCAAGAACGATGGATAGTTCATTATATAAATACTTTTCTGACTTTTCAAAATATTCTTTATCTTTTTCACCAACGTTTCTTTTAGAATCCGTTCTTTCTTTATTTCGTAAATAAGTTGTTTTTATTATTTTTACTAAATCTTCATGTTTTCCACTATGAAACAAATTTCTATATTCATTTTCTAAGGAATGCGAATCGGTTTCGATGGGCTTAACATTTGGCATATTATTTATCAATTCATTGATTTCTTTTTTAGTAAGTAATTTCCTTAAATATCCATTTTTATTATCGATTGGTACACTTATCTTTAATGAATCATCAAATAATGGAACTAATATATAGCTATCTAGATTAGTAAATTTATTTTTCTTTACATCAATGATTTTACAAACATCTCTTTTATAAACTACGTATGAATCTTTTTCAAACATGTTAACCACCCTTTCATAAAATAAAAAGCAGTCAACAGGACTTACGCTCTTGTTAGCTACTCGTTGCATACTAATTATAACATTTTTTTAAGAATTAATGTAAGTTAAAATTTTATAATTTATTTAATTTATATTCTTTTTTGCCATGTTTTCAGCTTCTTTGGTAAAGCCTAAAATTATATCTTTATTCTTACCTTTAAGTATTATATATTTCATTAAAGATTTCTTTTTTACCTTTAGTAAATACGTCTATGTCAGCAACGTTCTTTCTTTTTCTACCGCTTTATTAGTAAACATAATTTTTACACACTCCTTTTGTAAAATCTTTAGTATGATTTTCCAGTAGTTTGATTAATCGCTGCATCAATTAATATAGATGAAGCAGCATCTTCGATTGTTTCATTAAAATTAGCACTATCACTAGTATCTATAAACGTAAAACCATATTTATCACAAATTTCCTTATACTTCTCACTAATATCAATTAAAAGTTGTAATGATGATATAAATTCCTCATCATTAAAACCCTTAGTCCAACTTGTTTCTTCATCGTGTTTTCTAATATTAAATAATTTTTCTTTTGCTGTTATATTCGGATATCCAACAAACACGATTTCCCATTTATCTTTGTCAATTATTTCTGCTAAAAACTCTGGTTTTATATGTGCTGAATCAACTATATAATTACCATATTCCCTAGATAATTTTTCTAAATACTTCTTTAAAAATGGTTTTAAAGCTTCACTGTTTTTATCTACTGGAATAAACCAATCACTTACATTAGTTTCCGGAAAAGTCTTAGCTAAAGCTGCGACTATAGAATCAAGTGGGATATGATTATAACTACTATTTTTTGCCATCGTTTCTGCGATTGTTGATTTACCTGCTCTTATGACTCCTCCAATAAATATATTTTTATTTTTTTTCATTTTTTATCTTCCCTTCTTTTTACATAAAAACAATTCTAATAACGTACTTATTAATAACATAATTGAAATACAAAAAATTGCTACATCACTATTTATATTAAGTAATATATACCCCGAAAGCATATGAGCAACATATCCAAATAAATTAATAACCATATCTTTTTGGGCACTATTTATATTATCGTTATCGTACTTTAACATTTCAAGATGACTCATAGTATTAAATGCCTCTAATGCACCATATATTAATGTTATAACAAATATAAAATTAGGACTAATAAATATTAATAATAATGATAAAGCAATAATTGTTTTTAATAATATATCACCTTTTATTAATAAGCCGTTCTTATTGAACCATGATGACATATAAAAACCAGTAGCACTTAATATCCACAATAAACTTTTAACTGCTTTTAAAGTAGTAAAATTAAGATTTGAATCAATTGCTCTAACAGAAATCAATACAATTAATGAAGATAAAGCGAACCTTCCTATAAATCTTATTATTAACCATTTTCTAAAGTATTTCGAATATTTAAATAAATTTAGCTTTTCAAAAAGACTTTTTCTTTCTTTTACTTTTTGCTTAGGGAAATTTTTTACTTGTGATGCAAAAATAATTGATATAATAAAAATCATCACAACTAAAATAGAAATTATTAAAAAGGAATTATTAATAAATTTAGAACATATAAACCCAGCTAATGCAACTCCAACGGCATGTGTAAGTTTAAATGCAGATATTCTCTTAGAATGTGCTTTTAATGCCACATCTTCAGGAAGTGAATTATATGCGTATGCGTAATTATAACCTGAAAATACCTCTAATAACAAAACCTCTAGTAGATAAAATAATACAAAAGGGATTATTAATTTAAAATCAAATAAAAATGCCACTATTAGTGCAATAAGAGAACATAATATCATACAATATTTAAATATTAGATTCGGTTTTGATGAATCATTTAGTTTTATGCAAAATAACGTTGCTATTATTCTTGCTGTGCCAATGTTTGCAGAAATTATCGAAATTAAAAATTTACTATTATATTGTAGATATACTAAATCAACTATACTATTATCCCAACTTAATAATCCAAAAGCCATTCCTGTTATACCAGTTAAAATTATAAACAAAGTATTTTTTTATATATATGATTTAAATTTATATTTTTATTTTTCATTATATTACCTCAAGTTGCAATATTATCTTTTTTAATAAGATAGCACATTTTCATTATAAATACAATATAATGGGTTAATATTACATTATTACTTTACTATTTCTTTAAAATAACCTTCTAATTCTTTAAACAAACCACCATAGTTATCTTTTTCATTTCCTATGTAATAGTGATATGATTCCTTATCAAATTTAATTGTAATAAATTTCTCATTACAACCATCTTTATTTTTACAAGGTTCTAAATCATAAAAAACTTGATAATAAATATAATTACTTAATGTTTTAATAATTTTTTACTTTCGCTTGCTGATATTATTTTCTAAAATATATTTATAACTTACAGAAGAAGATCCATTATATAACTTTATATATTTAACCTTTTTGATATTTGTTATTCTTTTTTCCATAAACAAAGAACCCATTTTAAGTTTTTGATTACTTTCAAATAGTTCTGTTGGTGTAACATTAGTATACCTATATACCTTGTACCCTAAACCATAATAAGCGACAATTTCTCCATGTTCAAGATAAATTGGTGATTCAAAAGCAATCATAGGCTTTTTATTTTCTTTTATTCTTGTTTTATCTACGTTATAAGTTATTATTCTAAAAAGTATTAGAAATATCATAATTATTAATAATATAATTTTCTTTTTCAATTCTTAACATCTACTTTATTTTTATACATAAAACAATCTTTATCATGAGAGTATATAACACCTATTGCTTGCAAATAGGAATATATGATTGTTGTTCCAACAAACTTCATTCCTCGTTTTTTTAAATCTATTGAGATTTTATCTGATAAACTGTTACTTGTTTTATCCGTTTCATATATTATTTCACCATTAGTAAACGTTTTTAAATAGTTATAAAATGTACCATATTCATTTTGTATTTCTTTATATATATTTGCATTTTTAATAGCAGCATTTATCTTTAATTTGTTTCTTATAATATCTCTATTATTTAATAATTCATTAATTTTATCTTCTTTATATTTTGATATTTTATCAACGTCAAAGTTATCAAATGCTTTTTTAAAAGTTTCTCTTTTATTAAGAACACATTCCCAAGATAATCCAGCCTGAAAAGATTCTAGTATTAACATCTCGAATAAATATTCATCATTAAAATTAGTTTTACACCATTCTTTATCATGATACTCTACGTATAATGGATTTTTTAAATTACACCAAGAACATCTTTTTTTATTTTTCATAAAATCCTCTTTAAGTCTTAATTTTATTATAACATAAGAAAAGCAAATATTTTTAATTAGATTTACTTAAACTATAAATACTATATCTTTTCTATCCTCATAAAATTAGTTGAACTATTCTTTGGAAAACCACCAGTGATAATAACGTAATCCCCACTTTTTAGATTAGTAAATTTTTTAGCGTTATCAATTGAGTCTTTTACTATTTCATCAGTTGTATCAAATACTTTAGTAACTTTAGGATAAACTCCATAATTAAGTGCTAAACTTCTTGCTACTTTTTCTGTTGTACAAGTTGCCAAAATAAAATTATTACTCCTTAGATTACTTATTATTCTAGCTGTTGTACCAGTCATTGTTGTTGCAACAATTAACTTTGAATTAAGAAGGTTTGACGTTTCTACAACACTAGATGATATTGCACCTATTTCATCTTTGGTTACGTTATCATAATTAACGTTAGTTTCTAAATGTTTTTCGGCGTTTTTACAAATATCTGCCATATATTTAACGGCTTCTTTAGGATACTTTCCGGTTGTTGTTTCACCGCTTAACATAACAGCATCTGCTCCGTTTAAAACGGCGATTGCAATATCTGATACTTCCGCCCTTGTAGGGCGCATGTTTTTCTTCATGGATTCTAGCATTTCCGTTGCAACAATTGCAATTTTTCCTTGGCGTCTTGCTTCGTCAATTATTAATTTTTGCAAGAAAGGTAATTCTTCCATAGGAGCTTCAACACCTAAGTCTCCACGAGCAACCATAACACCATCACTTATTTCTAATATTTCTTTTATGTTTTCAATACCTGTCATACTTTCAATTTTAGAAATTAATAAAACATCACTATTATATTCTTTAAGAATATCCCTTACTTCAAGGACATCCTCTTTAGTTGATACAAAGGAAAGTGCAATAAAATCAGCTCCGTGTTCTATCGCATATATAATATTTTCTTTATCAACATCACTAATAAATGGAATATCAAGTTTTACCCCTGGTACGCTTAAACTTTTTTTATTTCCTAAAATACCGCCACTAACTATTTTACAAGTTACCCCATCAGTTTCTTTTGAGATGACTTCTATTTCCATTAAACCATTTTCAAGTAAAATAATATTTCCAACACTTAACGAATCTATTGCACTTGCATGGTTAACACTAAAACGTTTATCATTTCCCAGACATTCTTTTTTTACTACTTTAATAGTTTTACCTTCTATTAAGTTTATAAAACCATTTTCCATATCGCCACATCTAAATTCAGGACCTTTTGTATCATATAAAAGCGCAACGTTCATACCAGTTCTTTGTCTTACCTCTTTTACAGAATCTACGACTTTTTCTCGTTCATCTATGGTAGCATGCGAAAAATTTATTCTAGCAACATCCATACCATTTTTGACCATTTCGCTCATAACATCAGGATCATAACTACTTGGTCCAATACTACATATAATTTTAGTTTTTTTCATAAATACACCTCTTTCACTAAATATTACAAAAATAAGTTAGCTTAATCATTTTATACATATATACAGAAAAAATCAAGAAAAAAATATTTTTTCTGATTTTAAAATAATTTATGTGTTTTTACCAGCATCCAATTTATGGAATTTGGAAAAAATATTAAAACTAGAAAAACAACAAAAAGAATTAAAAGGTATTAGTATTATTATTTATTTTAAAATTGACTACCCAACTATTACAAGTATAAAAAGTTTTTATATTAATGCTGATGTTAAGAGTGTCTTAAATAAATAATCAGATTAATCATAATAAAAGAATGTGATACGATGAATTATAATAACTATTGTAAGCTAAAGTTTATACATGTTGGAATTGATTGTCATAAACAAATGCATACTACTTACGTTATAAATTATTTCAATGAAAAATTATTTATTACCATTTATTATTCATCTCTTAAAGCTTTTACAGGTTCCTTTTTACTAGCTACTTTAGCTGGAACAAAACCTCCTATCAAAGTAAGTATAATACTAATTAATATCAATATTAACGCATGTATAGGATTTAACAACCCTATATTTTTTAAATCGGTTAACTTAAACAAAATATTATTTATTGGAAATAATAATATCATTGTTATTACTATACCTATTAATCCTGATGCAGCACCAATTATAAAAGTTTCAGCGTTAAATACTCTTGTTATGTCTTTTTTTCTTGCTCCTAAACTCCTTAATATACCTATTTCTTTTTTTCTTTCTAATACTGATATATAAGTTATTATTCCAATCATTACGGATGATACTAAAAGAGCTATAGAAGAAAACGCTACTAATACAATTGTTATTCCACCTATTATACTACTTGATAAAGTACTTATTTCTTCAGCATAATCAGTATAAATTATTTTATCTTCCTGATTTTTATTTTTATTATAATCATCTAGATATTTTATTACTTTATCTTTATTTTCAAAACTATTGGGATATATATACATCATGGCAGGAACATCACTTGCACCTAACATACTAAGTGCATTTTCTTTTGTGATACCCGCTGCATCAAAACTCATTTTACCCATAAATACAACATTATCAGATTTTATTTGAGCTTTTACTATTTCGCTTTCTTTATTTTCGTTAACAACCTCTTTTATAAGCTTATTTGAGTATCCTATTTTTGATACACCACCTTCCATGGCAAAACTTGTGTTAGCTAATTTATTATCCTTTTTACCGCGAACAATACCAGTTATTTTTAAAGTCTTATTATTAATATTTTCATATAAGCTTTTGTCTGCTTGTTTTTTAACAAATATGTCATTACCTAGATTAGTATAATAATCATCATTACTAACGAGTTTAAATTCTTTACCAACAATATCATTAAAGTCTACTTTTTCTTTACTAGAGTCTATAAATAATATATCAAGTAATGTTTTATCTATTCTATTTTCGCTATCTACAATTAATACAACATCATTATTGCTTTTTGGATAGTTTCCACTTAATAAATCATAATTATCTTTTAAATACGACTTATCTGCTAAATCTGCTGGTAATTCAGATAAATTAATAACACTATTATTTACGTTTTTATACTCACTACCATTTGTTGTAATAATATTAAAATTAGTTAATCTATAATATGACACGGCGCTTAATATTTCAGCATCTATTTCATTTATATATTTAGCATATTCTTTAGTTATCTTATTTTCGTGTATTTCATTTTTTTCTTCAATACTATATGGATATAAAAACTGTTCACTAGTAAATTCATTTACATTAGTATTTTTTATATTTTCTTTTTTATCTTCTTCATTTTTAATAGAAACAGTATCAGTTATGGCAATAGGAAAAGATGATAAAGTATCTTTTTGAAATTTTTCTATTTTTTTATTAAACCCGTTTGATATGGACAAGATAATTGCTATTCCAATAATTCCAATGCTAGATGCAAAGGCAGTAAGTAAGGTTCTTGCTTTTTTAGTTTTAATGTTATTTAAACTAAGTGATAACGCTGTTAAATAATTCATCTTAGTTTTTTTTATTTTAAAACTTTTAGTTGCTTTTAAATTTGATGTTGGATTGTTATCTTCTATTATAACACCATCATTTAATTTAATTATTCTACTTGAATACCTATTGGCTAAAGCTTCATTATGGGTGACCATTATGACTAACTTATTTTTAGATATTTCTTTTATTAACTGCATTATTTGAATACTTGTCTTAGAATCTAATGCTCCGGTTGGCTCATCTGCTAAAATAATATCTGGGTCATTTACCAAAGCTCTTGCAATTGCAACACGCTGCATTTGCCCACCAGATAATTGATTAATTTTTTTACCAACTTGATCTAAAAGTCCTACTTTTTTCAGTGCTTCTAAAACCTTCTTTTTCTTATCCTTTTTATTTACACCAGCTAATGTAAGCGCCATTTCTACATTTTTGTATACTGATATATGATTAATTAAGTTATATCCTTGAAATATAAAACCAATACAGCAATTACGATAAGCATCCCAATTACTATCTTTAAATTTTTTAGTTGACTTACCATTTATTATTAAATCTCCTTTAGTATAATCATCAATACCACCAATAATGTTTAATAGCGTTGTTTTCCCTGAACCAGAGGGGCCCAAAATAGATACAAACTCATTTTTCCTAAAAGTTAAATTTACATTATCTAATGCAATTTTTTCAAAGTCATTTGTTTTATAGCTTTTTTTAATATCCTTTAACTCTAACATTTTTCCTCCTTATAGTTACAATTATCAAATAAAATATCATCTACTATATATAAGAAATCAGCATTACTAGTTGTTTTCCAGTTATTTTTTTTAATATTAAAATAATAATTAATTTTGGATTTATCCTTATTTCTGATCTAAACCTCATAACTAACATCACCTTTCTTATTTAAGTTAGATGAGAAATAAAGCTAGCTTTTTACTGCTTTCCATATTACTTATTATCCATAAATTTTAAAATTCCCCTAAAAACATAAAAAAATTAAAATAAAAAAAGAGCTAAAAGCCCTAATAACCTAATTTACTTAATACTTTATTTACATCGCTTTTATAATCTATGTTAACTGAAACATAAACTAAGGTATTTTCTATTCTTGTTATAACGTTATAATAATCATCTGTTTTTTGAATAAACTTATTATAATTATCACTACTCTTTTTATTATTTTTAGCGGTTTTATTAGCCTCAAACATTTTCACGTTATTTTCATATGCATCTTTAGCGGTATCTTCACTTTTAAATACATAATATTCTATTTGATACTTACGATTATTAGCAGTACGAACGACACTTATACTCGAATCTTCCATACTATCAGTAATGTCATTAACATTAAATCCTAAGTTTTTTAATTTGCTTTCCATTTCTTCATCAGTGAGAGCTTTTTTATTACCGCATGCAGTTAAAGTTAGAAATACCATTAATACAACTAATAATTTGAATACTTTTTTCATTGTTTCACCCCTATCATCATAATTATAACACACAAAAATACTATTTTTTAAAATATTTATTTATTAGCTTATTTAGTTCTGAAATATTAATAGGTTTGGATAAATATTCATCAAAACCTTCTTTTAAATACATCTCTTTCATGCCAGTTATTGCATTAGCGGTTAAAGCAACAATTGGAGGTAAATCATAACCTTCTAATTTTCTTATTATATGAAGGGTTTCTATTCCATCCATCTCTGGCATCATGTGATCTAAGAAAATCATGTCATAATGTTTTCCTTCCTTTACCTTATATACACAATCTTTTCCGGATGTTGTAGTATCAATATTAAATTTATAGGCACCTAATAACCTATTTGCTACTTTTATGTTTAATTTATTATCGTCTACGATTAATATATTGTAAGAAGAACAATCGATTCGTTCTATTTCGTTATCAGGTTTTACTGGTTCTGAAATATCACCGATACCACTTTTATTTATGATTCTTTGAGATAAGCTAACATAAAAAATTGTACCTACTTCATACTCACTTTCAAACCATATTTTACCACCAATTAAATCAACGTATTTTTTTGTTATTACAAGACCTAATCCAGTCCCTTCTATCTCTTTAGTTGTAGCAGTATCTAACCTGCTAAATTTTTCAAATAATTTATTGTAATCTTCTTTTTTTATTCCATACCCCGTATCTGAAATCTTAAAATGAAGTTTTACGTAATCACCATCACTTTTTCCGTTTATACTTAACTTTATTTTTCCAACTTCAGTATATTTAACCGAATTAGTTAGAATGTTTAATAATATTTGAAATAACTTAGTAGAATCACCATACAACTTTGAAGGTATGGTTTTATCTATGTCAACAATAAAGTTTACTGGCTTTTCACCAATCCTAGCTTCTATTATACTAGTTAATTCCATTACTATACTACTTAATGAATACTCTTTCATTTCCAATGTTTCTTTACCTGATTCAATTTTAGAAATATCAAGAATATTATTTATTATATCAAGAAGGTTATTACCTGCAGATGCAATGTGCTTTATGTCAACCCTTGCGCTTTTTTCATCAAAGTTAGGATCATTTAATAAAGTTTCACTAAAGCCTACTATAGCATTCATTGGAGTTCTTATTTCGTGTGACATATTAGATAAAAAATCTGATTTTGCCCTGTTAGACATTTCAATTTCATCTTTTATTGTTTTTAATTCACTAATGATTTTCAAATCTGGGTTTTCTATATTAAAATATAAGAAAAACATTTGAAGTGCTGCTCCTATAGCAGATATAGCAATATTTGGAAAACTTAATTGTAAAGCAAATATTATCACTAGCTCGACTATCATAAGCCATACCGATACTTTAGCTCTAGTACTTGCATTTTTTCCATTTTTAAATATATACGCTACTATTGCAAATACAACAAAGGCACAAAAACCTAATACGTAATAAGATGCTGGTCCTGGTATATATGAAATTGAAGATGGTTCAAGTCTTTCAAAAGGGATTAGAAAATAACCTACCCCTAGAATTAAAAATATTAAACTCATCACTTTTGTTTTTTTATCATATTTAACTATCTCCATTATATTATTAGCGTTAATTTCGCTAATAAATACCATACTATAATAATAAAGGAGTGAAAACCAAACTATTCCGGTCGACCAATGCACCCTATATATAAGTAAATTTATAACATCATTATTACAATAACCAACACAAAAAGTAGCGATTAGTTCTGATACCAATAAAACAACTGTAACAATAAGCATGTATCTATATATTTTATTTCTAATTGATAAAAATCGTTGCTTTGAAAAGTATACTATTAATAATAAAATTATAAAAAGTAAACTTCCCATCGTAAGCATCAATCCTGATATCATACAATCACTCCCTTTTACTTACTTTTAAAGAACATATTGATCATTTTGTTTAGTTCTTTATAATTTATTGGTTTCGATAAATAATCACTAAATCCGGCGTTAAGATACTTTTCTTTTAAACCAGTGTATGAATTAGCGGTTAAGGCTACTACTGGTGGGATTTTATAACCTGAAGTTTTAAGAAGCTTCATGGTTGCTATTCCATCCATCTCTGGCATCATATGATCTAGAAAAATAAGGTCATACTTATTTTCTTTTACTTTATTAATACATTCATTTCCGCTTAATGCTGAATCTATTGAAAAACTATACCTTTCAAGTAACCTACTAGCTAATTTAATATTTATTTTATTATCATCAACAATTAAAATTCTTTTCCCCGAACAGTCTATGATGTTATTATTTGAGATTTTATTGGCATCAGTTTCAAAAATATTACCAATATTAGTAAAATCAGAGACTTTTTGATTAATATTTATATTATATTTTGTTCCTTGCCCAGGTTCATTTATAAATTTTATACCTCCTCCTAACATAATAAGTAATCTTTTTGCAATTATAAGTCCAAGAGTTACACTATCAATATTATTTTGAACACTATTTCCAAGTTTTACAAAATCGTTAAAATCCTTTTCAAAATCTTCAGTTTTCATCGCATGCCCAGTATTTGAAATAAGAAATCTAATATTAAACATCTTATCTTCTAAGCTTTGTCCATCAATTTTTAAAGATACTTTCCCATAATTAGTATATTTTATAGCGTTAACTAGCGTACATACAATTATCTTATATATTTTAGATGAATCACCATAATATTTACTTGGCATATCTTCATCTATTTCTATATCAAATTCTAGATCTTCCTTTTTTATTTTCGATGATACAACACTATTTATTTCAAAAACCAAATTTTCTAAAGAATACTCTTTTTCTTCTATTTTTTCTTTTCCTGATTCTATCCTAGATATATCTAGGATATTATTTATTAAATCCAATAAATTAACGCTAGCAGTATGAATACTTTCGGTATCCCTTTTAACGATTTCCTCAGTTAATTTTTTTTCATTAAGAAGTGATTCACTAAAACCTAATATGGTATTCATTGGAGTTCTTATTTCATGTGACATATTAGACAAAAACTCAGTTTTCGCTTTATCCGCAAGTTCTGCTTGTTCTTTTGATTTTTCTAATTCATTCAACAACTTTTTATCCTGACTTTCAATCGTAAAATAAAGTGCCATTACACAAAACGCAAATATATAAGTTAAATCATTAAAATCATAATCTGATAATATTTGACCAGCAGTTATGACAGCAAAGAAAACAACTACAAAATAAATTGGAGCTCTTTGGCTTAATGGTAATTTCATACTATTTTTTAGCATCGTAATAAGAAGCATAACAATTAATGCAAAACCAACAAAATATATAACGGTTACCGCATCTCCTCCTATTACGTACAAATCACCATTTCCGCCTGAATAAGTAATTTCAGACATACATGAAATTGCAAATAACAAAGAAATTAAAACAAACGATATTATCATTATTATAGTGTTTGTTTTTTTTAAGTTTCTTTTCGGTTTATTTTTATCTGATAAATACCATATATAAATGATAAGACTTGTAACCCAAATTATACTTCCTAATATATAACTTCTACATAAGATTTCGTTTAAAAATGGTATTTTACTTCTAATACTCATTGTTACTACACATACTATTTCAAGTACTAACAAAACAATAGTTAATAAAAGCATAAAAGCATAAACATTATTTTCCAAATTTTTAAACTTTTTTTTACTTAAGTACATGAAGCCAACTAGTACCGTAAAAACAAGTGCACAAATTGAAAACCCCATACTAGAAAATAAAGCATGATTCATTATAAACACTTCCTCTTATTTATTTTAAAATTGATTTTCCATTTTTAAAAAACTGTCTACTATTTTAGGATTAAACATAATTCCAGACTTTTTAACTATAATATCCTTAGCGTTTAAACCAGTTTTCTTAAAATAATTATAATAATTGATACAAATTGCTGCAATTTGTGCCTCTAACGGAATTTCTTCTCCTTTAAGTCCACTTGGATAACCAGATCCATTATAATTTTCATGATAAAACCTTGTTATATTATCAGCGTACTTTTTAAAAGTAGCATCTGATACTAACGAAAGAACATAATCTAACATTTTAGATCCAAACAAAGGATAATTTTGTATTTTTTTTAATTCTGAAGAATTAAAAGCACCCTTTTTTCCTAGAATTGTTCTAGGAATAGAGTAAAAACCAATATCATAATACTTAGATGCATCAGCCATCTTCTGTATTTGTTCTTCTGTAAAACTATATTCTGGATGATCCTTTATCAACTGACTACCAAGAGATTTTATTAAATTATTAATAGCATTTATATTTTCTTTATAATCATACATATAACTTTCAACGAAAGGATTAATTAATTCTTTTAACTCACTTGATTGATCACTTATTAAGTTAGTTAAAGAATTACTTGACTTGTATAAATTTATAAAATTACCTATTCTATGTTTTACAACTTCAAAATCAAAAGGTTTTTCAAGCATATCAGCAATTCCATAATTATAAACCCTAGTTTTAGTTTCCTTTTCATAGTCTCCACTTATTATAATTACTGGTATTCTATGCAAGTAATTATTTTTACTTAAGTATTCTAAAACCGCAAACCCATCCATAACAGGCATGGTTAAATCAAGAAATATTCCTAAGATATTATCAGAAGACTCAATTATTCCCTTGTTACTATTATTACTTAGATATTCTATTGCTTCTTTACCATTAGCAAGTTCTACTAACTTATAAACATCATCTTTAAACACCTTTTTAATCATGCTTCTCATAAGTTTGTCATCATCTATAATTAATATTGCATCTTCACATCTACCACTTACATTAGCTGCCGTTTTGTTAAGACTTTTTTTAAGTTCTGGATAGCTATTTATAATACCACTTAAAACCGAGTTAATATATTCTTCGACGTTTTTAATATTGGTCATCTTTTCATCATCTAAACTAAATACGTTATCTATTTTTAAAATTGCATCAGCAAGTCTTCCTATTAATCCATCATATCTAAAATCACGTGATTCTTTAGTAGAATTAAGTTCTTGACTTAATTCCTCTTTTACCGAAAAAATGAGTTCTTTATCACTTACGTTAATTAATGTAGATGATAATCTATACCATTTACTATTTAGTGATTGATATTTAAACTCCACTTTGCCATTACCATTTTTTAATGATTCTTTCATCTTAGGAATAGAAACTAAATTCATAAAACCAGATAAGTAAGGCACTCCAATTTTTGTTTTTACACTTTCTAAATAATCAGCAAAAGATTCTTCACCCACGTTCGTAAAGGCACCATCTACAACTGCATATTTTAAAACTTTATCTTCAAATACATCAAAAACAAATATTTCTAAAGTATCATCATACATTATTTTTTTTAAAGCATTTTCTAAAATGTTTTCATTCACTAACCATCATCCCTTTTCTTCTTTATTAGTTTATAAAGATTTATACTTAGCAATTATGTCTTGTACTTCTTTTACCCCATTTAAAAATTCATTATAGTGCTCATTAACAAAATTTACATCACCGGCTTTACTGGCCATTTCATGCGCATAAGCTATTTCTCCAAGTTTCATAAAACCAAAACTTCTTGCGTTACTTTTCATTGCGTGTACCAATATCGCGTAATTTGGCATATCACCTGCATTTTTGAAATTATCTATTTTCGATAACTCCTCTGGTAAACTTTCATAAAAATCATTCATAATATCATCATACGTTTGTATATCCATCATGTTTGCTATACCAGTATCAGCATCTACTCCCATACTTTTTAAAAATTCAATCTTTGAATTCATAACAATACCTACCTTCTATACTATTCTTTTTATATTGTACTATAAATATAATAAAATTACAATTATAAGAAAAGGTTTTATCACTAAAAAAGTTCCAAAATAAAATTCAGAGTTTTTTACAAATTTATTCTAAGTGAGTTGATTCCAGAATTATAATATTCTTCTTCATTTTTAATGTTTTTTTCCTCAAAATTATATATAGTCATATAGTCATTATTACTTACTATTTTATAATTATTTTTAAACCCATCTTTTAAATATCCTATTTTTATCCCATATTTTTTATTTAAATCAAACTTACATACCATTGCTTCTACATAACCTTTTATAATTACCTCTACGTTAGGATGTTTTTCATACCTTTTATGATATGCATTGATAATCTCCTTTACCTGGCACAAAGTAAGTTCATGTGACAATATTACTTTTTCAGCTCCCATTTCATGAAGAAAAGCAACCGCATAAGAATTGACAACATTAAATGAAAAATCAGTATCAAATCTTTTATATTTAGTAAGGCTCCCTAATTCCCCAATTAATACTTTATCATGATATGCTTCATAGCTATTAATAACACTTGGTAATTTAAGAATACTTTTATTACCATTAGCATTAGATTTATCGGTAACATATATATTATCATAAATATCTTTATTTTCTTGATATTCTAATGTGTTGTTAACTAAAATGCTTTTTTCTTTTTTTACTATAAAATCAGGAACGTTTGCATAATAATCTTTTTCTTCAAAGGAAATGTTATACAATCTTTTTTTATTAAGTTCTTCTAATGCTACCCTTCTTATATCATTTATGTCTTTTATATTTATAAAGACATTATTATCTAAGCTAACATCTATATTCGTAACCTTATAAATTGTATTACCTGTTTTACTTATTTGTTTAACGATAGTATCCTTATCTGTTGATGTTTTTATAGCCTTTTGAACTAAACAATTAGTTTTTTTCAAAATCACGTTTATACCATCAGTTACCTTTATTTTTAATGGTTTATCATGTCTTGCCTCTACATATACATCAATTGGTACTTTCCTATCACCAATTGAAAGTTTATCACTTATATCATTTACTTGTTCATAATCAGTAGTTAATAAAACTTTAGATCCAGGGTTAACATACTTGTCATATCTAAGTGTTATAACATCACCTGGTTTTGCGTTCGTAACAGGTTTTCCATTTATAAATATCTTATTTATAACAAGACCTTTATCTTCTTTATCATCAATTATTCTAAGACTATCATGGACGTTTAAATTATCAATTAATTTTATTTTTAATTCATTTTTTACTTTTGATAAAACAGATCCAATCGTTATTCCTTTATGATTTGGCCTTAATGAGTACGTAAAGTTATTATTTTCTTCACCTAACATAAATCCTTTTGTAAAATTTCTATTAAATAGTTTTTTTAATGATTTTATATCATCATTTGTTATACCAAGTTTTCCAGTTTCATAATAATTGTTGATTGCTTTTCTATATGTTTTCGTAACTAAGTATACATACTCAGGCCTTTTCATTCTTCCTTCTATTTTTAAACTGTCAACCCCAGAAGATATTACATCATCCAAATTCTTTAACATGCATAAATCTTTAGTACTTAATAAATATTTATCATCATTTAACTTGTTTCCTCTTTCGTCATATAAATCATATTTTTTTCTGCATATTTGCGCACAAGTACCCCTATTTCCACTTCTTTTCCCTATTAATGCGCTTGCTAAGCACTGTCCTGAATAACTGACGCAAAGTGCCCCATGAACAAATACTTCTACCTCTATATTAAGTTTTTCTTTAATTTTTCTTATAACTGAAATAGGAGTTTCTCTTGCCATAACAACTCTTTTAGCGCCTAACTTTTCAACCAACAAAGCCCCTTCAAAGTTATGAACGTGCATTTGGGTTGATGCATGCATCTCCAAATTAGGAAATTTCTTTCTTAATAGGTCAAACATTCCCAAATCTTGAATAATAACAGCATCCACGTTATTTTTATGAAGAAACCTAACATAATTAATAAAATTATTTACTTCTCTTTCATAAATGATTGTATTTATTGCAACATATATTTTAACACCATAAAGATGAGCATAATTTATTGCAGTTATTAATTCATCATCAGAAAAATTACCTGCAAAAGCTCGAGCGCCAAATAATTTCCCAGATAAATAAATTGCATCACACCCAGCCTCTATTGCAGCCTTTAAACATTTCATATTTCCAGCTGGTGATAAAAGTTCTATTTTTTTCATAATAGCACCCCAAATTCTTATATAGTATATCATAATTCACCAAAAGAAAAAAACATGTATTTTGCATGTTTTATTTAAAACGTATAATTTGACACCAACCATAGTCAGGATTATCATTCTTATTAACTAATTTACCATTATTATCTAATACAACGCATATTCTAGAGCTATTTTTATCTTGAAATTTATAAAAATTCGTAGGCATATTTATTTGATTAAAATCTAAACTTCTATAAATGCTTTTATCACTAGATACCTCTAAAACAAGTATCCCTTCGGTTAATCCTGGTGAGTTTTCAGTAATACCAGATGGAATTCTATCCACAACTTTGTCTGAATTATCCCTTACTATTTGTGTAACATAGATTTCATAATCATTTGAATTATATTTAATAACATTCCGTAAATTATAGGTGTTATAATTACTATTTTCTATTAATGTTTTAGATTTTTCTATAATTTTATAAATATTTTCTAGCAATGTTATTTCTCTTGCCTTTTGTATTTCCTCTTTTTCTTCTGAAGTAGAATCTGGCTGATATATTGCCTTTGCACTTGTTTTATCTTCGTTTATTATTATTGCATAACTACTATCTAATTCTTTATTATCTTTATCCCATGGATCTTCAAAATCATCTAAGTATCCATTTTTTTGTAGTTCTTCTATCGTGTCACATTCTTCTTCACTATTTTCTACCAAACATGTTTTAACTGCTTTTTCTATTTGCTTTTTATTTATTTCATTTGCGTTCTTCTTTGCTTTTTTTATTTGCTTATTTACCTGCATTGTTGCTATTACCATTATTATTGCTAGTATTACTATTACTGCTAGTAACTCTATCAGTGTAAATCCTTTAGTTTTTTCTTTCATATCTATTATCCTCTATGTTGATAATA
>CAYVPV010000007.1:0-54646 GCA_964453925.1 uncultured Muribaculaceae bacterium
TATATAGATTATAGATTCAATTGGTTTAGTAAAAATAGTTTTGTAATAAATTCTCCAAATGTAAAATTTATTATGTATTACGAGTTTTATAACTGTCATTTTAATACATTGGATATAATTTATAGTGATATAAAATTTATAAATTTATATTTTAATAATACTCAAGTAAAAAAAATTGCATTAAATAATAATTATTTAGATTTTAGTAAATTAGGAAACAATAGATTACCTTATTTTAAGGGGGATTCTGTCATGATAAAACCTAATAAAAAAGTGTCTGATATTAAATTTAATGGTTTAAATGTTGTTGTTAGTGATAAAAATGGATATATAAAAAATAGTGATAATACTATAATGAATAATGATATTATTAGTATCAAAGATTCAAACGGAGAAAAATTATTTACTTGGAAAGTTGAAATTTCTCAAATAGAATAATTCATTGTTATATGTATTTACTAGTAAATGTTTTTTTATAATTGTTAAAAAAGTTAAATGTAGAAGAAAATTAATAGATAACGATTATATGCTAAAAAAGTTCAAAAAATGAACTTTTTTTTCATATTTATAGGGGGAATTTAAAAAGTTTTGGATAACAATAAAGTAGGAAGTAAAAAAACTAGCTTTGTTTTCCATCTTTTTATGAAGAATAGAAAGGTGGGTGATAATTATGAAGATAAAATTTGAAATAAATTTCCCTTCGAGGTTAATTATCATATTATTGACTTTAATAGCCCTAGTGGTAATTATTAGTATATAAGAAAAACAGAGTTAGTATAAAACTAGCTCTGTTTTTCAAAATACAAAAACTTTGGAAAACAACTAGTTATGTTGCTTCCTTCATTTATATTATACAATTTTAAAATATTTTATTCAATGCTTTTTTATTTATTTACTATTTTTAGTATAGTTTTACTAACATCTTCTATGGTTGAAATTATTTTTATATTTCCACCGCTATTATTTAAATTATTTTTTAAAAGGCTTTTTATTCTGTTTGCAATACCAATGCTTCCATCAACAAAGGTAACATCACCTAATACTTTTGTTATTGCATCTTTAGCAAGTGGAAAATGAGTGCATCCAAGTACTACTATATCTATATCTTTGTAATCTTTTAATAGCTCTTTTAGATATGGATATGGATCTTTATTATTTTCTATTAACCCCGCAAGAAGAGGTGCTTCGATTAATGTACAATCTGGAGTTTTATAATTGTTAAACAATGCTTTAAACCTTTCGCTTTCACCGGTACCTTTAGTTGTTATTACAAGTGTTTTCTTATCTTGATATTTATCATGAACAACCTTAACAGCAGGCTCTGTTCCAACGAAAGTTATGTTTGGATATTTTCTTCTAATATTATTTAGTACTACTTCAGTTGCGGTATTACAAGCACAAACAATTAATTTAGGGTCATACTTAAGCAGGTTATCCACAGCATTACCTACTATGTTAAATAATTCTTCCTTGGTTTTATTTCCATAAGGGTTATTTTTGCTATCAGCGTAATATACGTAATTTTCATTCGGTAAAAGTTTAACAACTTCTTTTAGAATAGTTGATCCACCAATACCAGAATCAAAAAAACATATTGGTTTATTATTCATGTTTACACCTTCTAAATATAATTAATTATATGCATCTAAAAGCATGATATAATTATACAGGAGGGTTAATAATATGGCAAGTAGCATGATTCATATAGTGGTAGCAAACGAAATTAATAAAGTGTTAAGGCGTAATAATAAACATATTTTAATAGGAAGCATTGCACCAGATATCGCAAAACATATTGGTATGACAAAGGTAGAATCACATTTTGAAGATAGTAATAATGATTTGCCTAACTTGGATAAATTTTTAGATAAATATAAAGATAATTTAAATGATGATTTTGTTTTAGGATATTATATTCATTTATATACTGATTATTTATGGTTTAAATATTTTGAGCCAGATTTTTATAAAAATGGCGTTATATATAAATTAGATGGTACTATAGAAAACGTTCCTTTTGAGAGAAAAAGAGATTATTTTTACAATGACTATACCAACTTAAACATAAAATTAATCGATGAATATAACTTAGATTTAAGCATATTTTATGAAGAAATACCAAAGTTTGATAATATAATAAAAGAAATTCCTATGGATAAAATTGATATAATAATTAATCAGGCCGGAATTATAATTGAAAATACAAAAGAAAGTAAGCCTTTTGTATTTGACATGGAAGTTATAAATAAATTTATTAGTACATCAGTAGAATACATATTATCAAATTTGAAGGATATAGGAGTGATTTAAGTGAAAGTATTATTAGTAAATGGAAGCCCACATAAAGATGGAGCAACTAACTTAGCTTTAGAAGAAGTAGCAAAAACTTTAAATAAAAATGGCATTGAAACAGAAATATTCTGGATAGGTAATAAAGCTATTTCTGGTTGTATTGGATGCGGAGCTTGTTTTAAGACTAAAAGATGTTTTATTAATGATAAGGTAAATGAGTTTGTAGAAATGGCTGAAAAAGCAGACGGATTTATATTTGCTTCTCCTGTTCATTATGCTGGGCCTAGTGGTTTTATAAAATCATTTATGGATAGATGTTTTTATGGAAAAAGTTATGCTTTTGAGTATAAACCTTCGGCAGCAATAGTAAGTTGTAGACGTGGTGGTGCAGCAACTACGTTTGATGATTTAAATAAATATTTTACTATTTCAAACATGATAGTTGTTGGAAGCCAGTACTGGAATCAAATACATGGAAATAATAAAGAAGAAGCTATAAAAGATGAAGAAGGTCTTCAAACTATGAGGTCGCTTGGAAATAATATGGCATGGATATTAAATTGTATTGAAAAAGGTAAACAAAATGGTGTACAATATCCAAAGAAAGAAAAAAGAATATCAACAAATTTTATAAGATAGAAGATGATGTTATGAAAAAGAAAGTAGTAATTGGAATGAGTGGTGGAGTGGATTCGTCAGTTGCGGCAATAGTCTTGCAAAAACAAGGATATGAAGTAATAGGTCTTTTTATGCGTAACTGGGATTCATTTGCAGATGGAGAACTAGATGGTGCACCAACAACTGATCAAGGAATATGTCCTCAAGAGGTAGATTATAATGATGCTAAAAAAGTATGCGATAAATTAGGAATACCTTTATATAGAAAAGACTTTATAAAAGAATATTGGGATTATGTATTTACTTACTTTTTAGATGAACTAAAAAATGGTAGAACCCCTAACCCAGATATAATGTGTAACAAATATATTAAGTTTGATCAGTTTGCAAAAGAAGCTAAAAAACTAGGGGCTGATTATATTGCGACAGGTCATTATTGTAGAATTAAAGATGGACAGTTACTTCGTGCGGTAGATGATAATAAAGATCAATCATACTTTTTATCACAAGTTTCTAAAGAACAGTTAAAAAACGTTTTGTTCCCAATTGGTGATATGGTAAAACCCGATGTAAGAAAAATAGCTTTAGAATATGGATTAGTAACCGCTGATAAAAAAGATTCAACGGGTATATGTTTTATTGGAGAAAGAAACTTTTCTAACTTTTTGAAAAACTATTTACCAAATCAGCCAGGAGATGTAATAGATATTAAAACAAATGAAAAAATAGGAGAACATATTGGTTTAATGCATTATACGATAGGTCAAAGAAGAGGACTTAACATTGGCGGTACAAAAGATAGAATGTTTGTCGTTGGTAAGGATTTAAACAAAAATGTTTTATACATCGCAACAGGTGATGATAATGAATACTTAATTACTAATTCATGCTTAGTAGAACAAGTTAACTGGACCTATGATAGAAAAATAGAAAAATGTACTGCTAAATTTAGATACAGACAAAAAGATGTAGAAGTAGAACTAGAATGGTTAGATAATGGTGAAATATTAGTTAAATATCCACAAGGCGTTAAATCAGTAACTCCAGGACAAGCATGCGTATTTTATTTTGGCGATATATGCTGTGGTGGTGGAATAATTAAGGAAGTAAGAAAGAACAATAAAAAGTTATGGTATTTGTAAGATAATATTATGGAGATGACATATGACAGAACAATTAAAAGATGATATACAATTATTACATAGTTTATATAGAAATAGCGAAGAAATATGTAACTTATTGGATGAAAAACCTTATTTGGTAGATTATTTGGATAATGAAATTATTGTGTCTAATGTTTATTCTAAAGTACACGAGTTAGCTTTGTCTGGAAAATATAAGATAAATAATAATACTCCTATTTTTATTATTGAAAAGTTATTAAATATATATGAATTTTTAGAAAATGCTTTAAAAGAAGACTTTTCCTTAATTTATATATTTTCAAAAGTTATTGAAAAAAATAAAAATTTTAATTTAAACAATGAAAAACTATATAATATATGTAAGGAAAATAATTATGTAATTACTAAAGATTCACCATATTTTTTAAAGAATAATTTCTATTTAATGCTGGATGCTTTAAAAAATAAGACTTTAAAATTAGATGATGTTGATTTAAATATATATTATGGGTGGCCACTTAATTATTTGATGCAAATAGTGGATGTGGCTATTTTGAATAATGAAGAAAGCAATACTATTAAAAAATATAAAGAAAAAATTTTTAATAAGTGTATCACGAAAGAAAATAATAGGTTTTATTTGAATGATAAAAATATCCATGCTTCTATATTTGCTTCTCTGCCAGATGATATTACTGAAATCCATATTAGTGAGAGGTTACAAGTTAATTCAAAATTCATAAATGAAATAACCAATGCAATAAATGCTTCTAGAAGGAATATAAAAGTTATAATACCTATGTTGGAAAAGGATTTTTATGATGATAAATTTCTTGAAGATATAGAGGATAAAGATAAAGTTTTTTTTGAATCATTGACAAGATTTAAAGATGATGTAATAAAAGTATTTTCTACAAGCGAACTTTTATTAATTAATAAAACTTTGAATTTATTTGTAAAGAATATTAATAATAGTAGTTTGAGTCCATATGAAAAATATATTGTGATTTATAATATGGTCAAAGGATTTAAAAAATATAAATTTTATAATGATAACGAAGCTGATGATTTCGTTTGTAATGATGCGAGCAGAAATGTTTATTTATTAATGCAAAATGATTTTATAGTGTGTGCAGGTTATATTAATTTGTTAGTTTTATTATTAAAAAAAGTTGGTATTAATTCCGTTAGAACTGATTATGTAAAGGGTAATCATGCATTAGCATATGTTAATATAAAAGATTATAAATATAATATAAATGGATATTATAAATGTGATATTACAGGTGATTCATGCAATGATATTTTAAATGCGGGTTATAATTTTATTCATGAAACACCGGAAAGCACGTTATTTAAAACTGATTTTGATGATAACTTGAAAAATCTTGATTATTCAATAAAAGAGTATTTAAAGGCATTGGATCCAGAATTTTATGAAAAAATAATTAATATGGCTGAAGATAATAAAATTAAGTTAATATCAAGTTATATTAATGAAAAAATTAAAAATCCAATATCAAACAAGGTTTTACTTGATGGAATAATGGAGGTTAAACAATTTGTCTATGAAAATAAATTTACTAACGATGAAATTAGAAAAGAAAAAAATTTATTTTGTCTTAACGCTCGTAGGAATGTATGGTATAAAAATTTTAATGAATTAATAGATGGTTATAGTGATGATATACTAAAGAAGAAGACCGAATTATATAATTGTACTTTTAAAACATATGCATTATTAAATGGGAGAAATAATTATGATGAAAGATGCTTAAAAGAAGCTATAAATAGTGAGCTTATAAAACTAGATAATCTATCTCCAAATGTGAATTATGAAAAAACTTTGAGTGGTGATATTAAATTAAATATTTTAGTTCCGCAAGAAGAAAAAGAATTAGCTATGAGTTTAATAGAAGATTTGCAAATAAAAAAATATATTACCGGGAATGTTAATGATATATTTGCAATTCAAGCAGATTTTACTAAAGAAATTGGGGATATGACAATACCAAAAGGAATTGAATATTTAAGTGAAATTATTAATGAAATTAATTCGAAATTAATTACAACGAATAAAAAGTTAGGATAAAAAATTCTAGCTTTTTTATTATTTTAGGGGAATTTTTAAAATTATGGAGAAGTATAAAGTAGGGGGTAGTAAAGACTAGTTGTTTTCCGTCTTTTAGAATAGAAAGGCGGTGATAATTATGAAGATAAAGTTTGAAATAAAATTTAGTCCAAAACTAATTATCATATTATTACTTATAATAGTTACCTTAATTATTATATTTATATAAGAAAAACAGGCTAGTCTCATGGATTAGTCTGTTTTTCAATCCAACAATTGGAAAACAACTTTTCTTGCTGCTTCCACTAATTAAATTATACAAAACTTTAGTTAATATGTAAACTAAAGTTTTAATTTAGCTTCAATTATTTTTTTATTGTTTAGTAATCTTTCATTATCAGGTTCCATATCTATGGCTTTATTACACCATTTTAATGATTCATCATAATTTTCTAAATAGAATTCACTTATTGATAAAAGATCATATGGTGTATAATTCCAACTAAAAGGTTCATTTATATATGATTTTGTATGAAATTTAATTTCTAAAGCACCTAGGCAAAAAGCTTTAACTTTTTCCCAGTCTTTTAGTTCATACTCAAGAAGTGCCCGCTCAACATAAGGATCTCTTAAGTATGGAGCTTCTATAATTGCCTTGTCAAGCCACATTCTAGATTCTTCATATCTTTTAAGATTTTTATAGCTTCTAGCTATAAATCTCATTGAGGCACATCGTTCATCTTTCCATGTTGCGGTAGGAAGTGAAAGATGTTTTATTAACGTGTCTATTGCCTCATTCCACTTACCATAGAACATGTATTCTCTACCTAAGTAGTGAACGTTTCTATCATCACTAGGATTTTCTTTTACTGATAGTTCTAGAAGTGGTAAGTAACTACTTCTTGATTTAGTATCATCAGGCCAGTGGTCTACCGTTATTTCATCAGTTGTTACAAATACTTCTTTTTCACCTGTATATTTTAATACCTCATGCACTGGATGTGCCCATTCATAATTATTTCTTGAATGTATTTTTTCTATGTAGAAGTTAACTAAAGGATTTCCATTTTTATCATGGCTCCAATTATAGTTATATCTTAAGTGATTAACATTATTTTTCCACAGTAATTCTATTTTTTCTCGCCAACCAGGGCTTAGTACTTCATCTAAATCAGTACATACGCATACATCAAAGTCGTCTGGTACTAATTTAAGTGATTCATTTCTAGCTACGTCAAATCTCCATGGTTTTATTTCTTTTACCGTCACCTTAGCACCTAGCTTTTTTAAGATTTCCACAGTATTATCTGTAGAACCAGTGTCTAATACATATACTTCATCTGCTTCTTTCATGGAATTGTACCATCTTTTTGCAAACTTTTCTTCATTTTTTGTTATTGCATAAACACATATTTTTAACTTATTCATAAACACCTCTTTTATTAATAGTATTCATTTTGTTATAAGTTTAGTCTAAAAGGCGAGTTTTATTTTCTCACCTTTAGACTTTAAGCTTATGCTCCAGCAGGCCCAGTAGGACCTTGTGGTATGGTTAAATCTAGTGTGAAGTTAGGTGAAGTTCCTGTTATGGTAGCAGTTGCAGTAGAACCAGGAGCTCCAGTTGTAACAGTTCCAATTGAAAGTGTTACCGCAGGCCCAGTAGCACCGGTCGCACCTGTTGGCCCAGTAGGACCGATATCACCTTGAGGCCCAGTAGGACCCGTAGCTCCTTCAGTACCTGCGGCACCAGTAGGTCCAGTTGCTCCAGTAGGACCTGTTGCACCAGTTGCGCCAGCATCACCTGTTAGTCCTTGAGGTCCGGTAGGCCCGGTTGCTCCTTCAGTGCCAGGTACTCCGGTAGGGCCCGTTGGACCTTGTGGAATAACAAAATTTAATAAATAATCTGGGTTAATAATAATCATTCCTTTCTATATATTTTTAAATTGTTGCTGGAGTTATTGTCACGCTAGCATCAGTGCCAGGTGCTCCAGTTGTTACAGTGCCTATTGCTAAGCTTGGTGCTGGCCCGGTAGGTCCGGTAGGCCCAGTAGCACCATCAGTTCCAGTATCTCCAGCAGGCCCAGTAGGTCCGGTAGGACCGGTTGCTCCTTCAGTGCCAGTAGCACCGGTAGGACCAGTAGCACCGGTAGGCCCAGTAGGACCAATATCACCGGTTAAACCTTGAGGTCCAGTAGGACCTGTTGCTCCTTCAGTGCCAGGTACTCCGGTAGGTCCAGTAGCACCAGTAGGACCAACATCACCAGTTAAGCCTTGAGGCCCAGTAGGTCCAGTTGGTCCGGTAGGTCCTCCAGAAGGCCCGGTAGGTCCGGTAGGCCCAGTAGGACCGGTAGTACCGATAGCATATCTTACATTTCCTGCGTTTTGTCTATCTCTTAGGAAATCGCATATTATGCTACCGGAACAACAATTAGTATTTTTACGATTATTGTTGTCTCTCATTTTTTATCTCCTTTCAATTTATAATATGAAGTTAAAATTTTATCACTTATTATGTTTGTTGCATATTATATTAAAATGTGCTATTATCTAGTTGCTGATTTCAAAGGAGAAAACCATGAAAGAAATAATACTAGATACATTATTAGATGCATTAAAATTATTACCCTTTTTATTTGTAGCATTTTTAATAATGGAATATATTGAACATAAATTTAGCAAAAAAAATAAAAGCAAAATTGCAAAAGCAGGTAAGTTTGGACCATTTATAGGAAGTCTTTTGGGAGCAGTACCTCAATGTGGTTTTTCAGTTATGGCAACTAATCTTTATGCCACAAGAATAATTACCATTGGTACACTTATATCGATTTTTTTATCTACTTCTGATGAGATGCTTCCGATTCTTATATCTAACGGTGAAAAAGCTGGAGTTATATTTAAAATATTATTAATAAAGATTCTTATTGGAATGATAATTGGGTTCATTATTGATTTTATTTTAAGAAAGAAAAACAAAAATTATAAAGATTATGAGATAAAGGACTTTTGTTTAGAACATCACTGTAATTGTAACCATAGTATATTAAAGTCTACTCTTAAGCATACACTAAATATTACTTTATTTATAGCAGTAGTAACATTTTTATTAAATATAGGCATGCATTATGTAGGAGAAGATGAGATTGGTAAGTTATTTTTAAAAGACAGTTTCTTTAGTCCGTTTATATCTTCACTTATTGGATTAATACCTAACTGTGCATCAAGCGTTGTTATAACTGAATTATACTTAAATGGTGTTATATCTTTTGCATCATGCATATCAGGGTTACTTACTGGTAGTGGGGTAGCTTTGTTAGTGCTATTTAAGGTTAATAAAGATAAAAATGAAAATATAATTATACTTTTATCTTTATATTTAATTGGTGCACTATCTGGAGTTGTAATAAGCTTCGTAGAAATGTTAATATAGTTTATAAAATAAACACAAGGCGTTGTTGTATAGGTAAAGAGATTGTTTTCTTTACCAAAATTAGTCTTTTTTGTTATAATAAAAAAGGAGATGATTGATATGAAGAAACCTTTAGTATTATGCATTTTAGATGGGTGTGGAATTAGAGAAGAAAGTGACGGTAACGCTTTTAAAAATGCTAATAAGCCAACTATTGATATGTTAATGGAAAAGTATCCGCATTCTATATTACAGGCTAGTGGACCTTCGGTTGGATTACCGGAGGGTCAAATGGGAACTAGTGAAGTAGGTCATATGAATTTAGGATCAGGAAGAGTGGCATTACAACCATTACAAGCAATTACAAAGTCAATCCAAGATGGTACGTTTTATAAAAATGAAAATATTTTAGAGGTACTAAATCATGTTAAGCAAAATAATTCTAACTTGCATATTATGGGATTGCTAAGTGATGGTGGTGTTCATTCCCACATTAATCATTTATTAGCATTACTTGATATGTGTAAGAAAGAAAACGTTACTAATGTATATATACACGTATTTTTAGATGGTAGGGATACTTATGAGAAAAGTGCCATCAAATATTTAGATATATTAAATGAAAAGATTGAAGAACTAGGAATAGGAAAGATTGCTACTATATCAGGTAGATATTATGCAATGGATAGGGATAATAACTTTGATAGATTAAAGTTATCTTACGACGTAATGGTTTATGGTGCTGGTCCAACGTATAATAATTATAAAGAATTAATAGATAGAAATTATAACGAAGGTATTTATGATGAATTTATAGTGCCAGGAATAATTAATAATATGCCTATTAAAGATGGTGATGGTGTTATTTCGTTTAATTTTAGAAAAGATCGTTTAAGAGAATTATTTACCTCATTAAGTAACCCATTAGCATATGAGTCTATGGCAAAAGAAAAAGATATGACAATTAAACATTTCAATAATATTAAGACTTTAACTATGTTCCCCGTAACAGAAACAGTGCTATCAAAACATGCTTTTGATGATTTAGATTTAAAAAATATATTAGTTGATTATCTTCACGAAAAAGGATTAAGTCAGTTAAGGATATCAGAAACTGAAAAATTTCCACATGTTACATTCTTCTTTGATGGTGGAAGAGAAGTAGAATATGATGATATGAAGAAAATAATCATACCATCACCTAAGGTTGCAACTTATGATTTAAAACCTGAAATGAGTGTTTATGAAGTTACTGATAACTTTTTAAAAGAAGTAGGTAATTTTGATGTTACGATTATGAATTTAGCAAATGGTGATATGGTTGGTCACACTGGAGTTTATGAGGCTGCAAAAAAAGCGGTTGAACACATGGATAAATGTTTATCTAAAATCTATGATAAAGTAATGAAGCTTAATGGGACTTTAATAATAATAGCTGATCATGGTAATTGCGATGTTATGTGGGATAAAAATCATAATCCAGTAACATCACACACAACTAATCCCGTTCCATGTATTATTACAAAGCAGAAAATTAAATTAAATGATGGTAAATTAGCGGATATAGCACCAACTATGCTTGAATTATTAAATATAGAAAAACCAGTGGAAATGACAGGTGTTAGTCTAATAAAAAATTAAATTTGACATTATTATTTATGGTTGTTATACTTTGAAAGTAAGAAAGGTTTGTTGTATGGAAAATAAAAAAAATAATGTAAAAAAAAGAAAAAAAGGTATTATGAGAATAATTTTACCTATACTAATATTAATTATACTAGTAGTAATTATTTTGTTAGTTATATTTTCAGGAAATAAAAAAATAGAGTGCACAAAAGAAACTAATAATAATGGAATAATTATTAATAATGAAATAACTATAAAAATGAAGGGTAATAATTTAAAAAACATTATTGTTAATAAAAATTTAACGATGGATAAGAAAAATAGTGAAATAGATTATTTAAGTGCTATAAAAACAGCTTTAGAAGACACCTATAAAAAACTAGGAGTTACTTATTCTATAGAAGAAAAAAATGATGAGCTTATAATTAGTCTAATTTATAATAAGAAACAAGAATATATTTTGGATAATATTTTTATTGATTTAGAAAATGATGGGCTTAGTATAAATGTTATATCTGAGGATAGGGAAGGCAATTATGCAAAAATTGATTTATCAAAAGAATATGAATATAAAAATGTTATAAAAATATTAGAAAAATCTGATTATAAGTGTAAGTGACTTAAAAAATGATAAATATGTAAAAAAATATTCAAAAAAGCTTGATTTATTGTGGATAATGTAGTATCTTTAATATCGGAAGTACACATACTTCCCTTATTGCTTAAGGACATGGGATACACACATGTCCTTTTTATTTTTATAGGAGAATGTATGAAAAAATTAAGTTTAAAAGAAATTCTTAGCCTTTCTTTAGATATTGCAGAAAGAATGCTTAAATGTGGTGCTGAAGTATCTAGGGTTGAACAAACAATATCAATAATATGCAAAAGCTATGGTGTTAAATACATGGAGGTTTTTGCGATGAATTCGTTAATTGTTGGAACGTTAAGAGATGAAAAATGGAGTGTTACTGAATCAAGAAGAATCCTGTATCATAAAACAGATTTGGAACAACTAGAGAAAATAAATAATTTATCAAGAAAAATATGTGACAAAAATGTTTCTAGAAAAAAAGTTTTAAAAGAATTAGAGCTAGCAAGATCTAAAAAAAATAACGTATTGATTTTTATAGGGGAGGTTTTAGCGGCTTTATCTTTCACTTTATTTTTTGGAGGTAATTTATTTGATGCTTTTGCAGCAGCAGTAATTACGGTCATATTGTATTTATTAGATAGTTTTATTAAACATGGTAAAATTAATACTTTAGTATATAATTTTTTATGTAGTTTTATAATTGGTTTTATGGCAATAATTTTAACTAAGATTGGTATCGGGGATAACTTTGATAAGATAATAATTGGGGATATAATGCTTCTTATTCCAGGTTTATCAATGTTTATATCAATTAATGATATATTTAAGGGTGATACATTATCGGGAATAGGAAGGTTTACTGAAGGAATATTTTTAGCCCTTACCATCGCAGCAGGAGTTGGTTTGTCACTTCTAACATTAGGAGGAATATTATGACGAATCTTTTATATGCAGCACTCGGCACCTTAGGTTTTGGAATTTTGTTTAACGCTAATAAAAATAAGTTAATTTATATAATGATTGGTGGTTTTTTAAACTATTTGGGATATATGTTAATTTTTAATTTGACTAATAATATATTTTTATCATCTGGAGTTTGTGCGATAGTAACTTCAATATATTCGGAGGTTTTAGCTATAATATTAAAGTGTCCTTCTACTATTTTTATTTTAACTGGACTTATTCCAAGTGTACCAGGTAGTAGTTTGTTTTATACTATGCAAAACTTAGTATTAGGTAATGAAAAAGAAGCTTTAAATCAAGGAATTATTACAGTAGAGGTTATATTAGGTATAGTTGCAGGAATTTTATTTGCCTCTGTATTTGAAATGATTTTAAAAGAATTAAAAAGAAAATTGATAAAGAATTCATAAGTTGGTATGAATTCTTTATTTTAAACTATATATTATGATATAATGATAAAGTAAAAGGAGTTTAATATGAAAAAAATTATTAACTTTGTAATAACAATATTTATTTCAATACTAATATGTTTATTATGTGTTAGTTTTAGTTTAAGAGAAATTGTTATAAATACGTTATCTAAAGAAATTGTAAAAAAAGAAGTTTCAAGTAAAGTTACGGATTTATTAAAAGATACATATAGTGATATTGATTATGAAACATTAAATGAAATAGAAACAAGTATAGGAAACAACGAAAATATTAACAGGGTAACTGAAAAATACTTTGATGATATTATAAATTCTGTTATTAATGATGAATCCGTAAGTATTCCAAATACAAAGGAGGAAATGCTTAACATAATTAATGACAATGAATATATTTTAAAAGAAAATGATGTTGAAATAACAGAAGAGCAAAAAAATGAATTAGTTAATAAATTAACTAGTAATAACACAATAGATAAGGTATATCAAAACGTTGCTAATTCTATAAAAGATAATATGTCTAGTGAAGCAATTATGATTATTAGTACATATGATAAGTTAACCAGTTCTACTTTTAGATGGATTGTAGTTAGTATAATTATAATTTTAATTTTGTTATTAGCTATAATTAAAAAAACTTATTATAGATGGACTTATAATTTAGGTGTTTCATTTGCTTTATCAGGAATTGTACTATCTCTTTTATCTTCATTTGTTTTAGATACTATTTCCGTTGAAATAACAGAAAAATTAATTGGTAAAGCAGCTGATATAAATATTAATTCACTTATTAATTTAGGTTATATTTGTTTTGCTTTATGTGCGGTGTTAATTATAATATATATAGTTGGTAATAAGATAACTAATTATAGTAAAAGAAAAAATAATTATTAAAAAGAATATTTTTTTCTTTACTTAAATAAAGTGCATGGGTTTTACACTAATTGATAAATTCAATTGACTAAAGTATTTAATTATGTTATTTTGTTTTTAGTAAATGAGGAAAGGAGCGTGATTAATATGATAATAAGATTTACTAGCAAATTTATATTAAGTGAGATTAATCACGTGAGTTTCTAAAGCTATAATTCATGTTTATTTAATCTTGCTTAAAATAGCAAGATTTTTTCTTATTCGAAATTAAATAAATATAATAATGAGGTGAAGAAAATGACTGAAGAAAAAAAGAAAAGAAAAAAAGCTTAAAAGAACTAAAAAATATTTATAAGCTAGTAAAAAAGGACAAATGGAAACTTTTAGCTGCTTTCATTTGTATATTTATAAGTTCGATATTTGGAATATCCAATGGTTATTTACAAGGTCAAATAACGGAATCCATAATTGCTCTTAATATTAAAAGTGCACTGTTTTTCTTAGGAATATACTTTGTTTTAAGTGTGTTTTTTAATAATTATCTAAGTAATATTGGAGTTATGATTGCAAGTAAAATAGAGGCGAATTTATCTAGAAAATTAAGTATTATTGTTTATAAGAAAACGCTTAATTTACCAGCTTATGCTTTTGAAGAAAAAACAAGTGGAGAACTTATTAACAGGATAACCTCTGATACTGAAACTTTATCAAATACTTTTAACAGCATCATAAATATTTTAATAAACTTATTTGGTTGTATTATAATTCTTATATATATTTTCTTTAATTCTTGGATAGTTGGTGTTGAAATAATTGTTTTTTTATTAATAATTGTTGTTATAACCATGTTATTTAATCCAAAAATTAAAAAGATAAATAAAGAGTTAAAGGCTGAAAAAGATAATTATACAGCATTAGCTACTGAATCAATAAGGGGTATACGTGAAATAAAAACTTTAGGCATTAAAGCGACTTTAACCAAAGAAATAGAAGAGTTAAGAAGATTAATCTTTTATAAAGATATAGAAGATATTAATTTGCATAGAACATATTCTATTATTATGTGGACAATAAAAGTATTGTTAGAAGTTATAGTATTCGCTACATGTTTAATAGAAATATATTTTGGTAAAACTGGGATAGGATTCTTCATGGCAATGACATGGTACGTATATAGATATACATGGCTTATTGATAATTTAACAAGTATGAATAGAATGTATCAAAGACTATTTGTATCAATTAGAAGAATTAATGAAATAGTTGATAATTCACTTTATGATGACGATAAGTTTGGAAATGTTAATTTAAGGAAACCAGTTGGTAATATAACATTTAAAAATGTTACTTTTGGTTATAAAAATGAAGATGTTACATTAAATAATTTTTCAGTTGATTTTGAAACTAAAAAGAAAATTGCGGTAATAGGTCGTTCTGGTCAAGGTAAGTCAACTTTGTTTAACTTGATAACTAGAATATTTGATACTGAATCTGGTAATATTTATCTGGATAATGTAAACATCAAAGACTTAACAGAAGATTCCTTACGGAAGAATATATCCGTTATAAGACAAGAACCATTCTTATTTAATAGAACAATAAGAGATAACTTTAAAATAGTTAAGCCAAAAATTACTTTAAAAGAAATTAAAAAGTATTGTAAGATGGCATACTTGGATGAGTATATAGAAACATTACCTAAAAAATATGATACATTACTTGGTGAAGGTGGTGTTAATTTATCTGGTGGTCAAAAGCAAAGATTATCGATTGCAAGAGCTCTTGCTAAGGAAAGTAAAGTTATTTTATTTGATGAAGCAACAAGTGCGCTAGATAACCAGTCGCAAAGCTATATCAAAAAAGTTATTGATAATTTAGTAAAAGATCATACCGTAATAATTATTGCGCATAGATTATCAACCATAGTTGATTCAGATATAATATACGTTGTTGATAAAGGAAAAGTCTCTGACTCTGGAACTCATAAAAAATTGCTTGAAACCAGTAAGGTGTATAAAACTTTATATGAAAATGAAGACAAAGAATAAACTAAAATCTTTGTCTTTTTTGAATGAAATGTTAAATCTTACGTAAAATAAAAAAGAAAGGGATGATTAATATGGATTTAATACCAAGAAGTTTTTTTAATAATGATTTGTTCGATGATTTTTCTTTATCGAAAGAAAATAATATGAAATGTGATATATATGAAAGGGAAGGAAATTATCATATTGAAATGGATATTCCGGGATTTAATAAAGAAGATATAAAGGTGGAAGCTAAAAATGATTATCTAACAATAACAGCGGAAAAATCTAGCGAAAATAATGATGAAGATAACGAAAGAAACTATGTTCATCGCGAAAGAACCTACGGAAGATATCAAAGATCATTTTACTTAAATGGTCTAGATTCAGAAAACATAGATGCAGAATTTAATAATGGAGTTTTAAAAATAATGGTTCCAAAAAAAGAAAATAACGATGATAGAAAATATATCGAGATAAGATAAAAGTATTAGTGTGGTACTAATGCTTTTTTGTTTTATTTGCTTTTTTATGAAAAAAATGCTATATTAACGATGCAGTAAAAAATATAAATAACTTTTAGGGGGAAAATATGAAAAATATAGGACTTGAAAAAGTCAAAACATCTAATGTTGATAATTTTACTACTGATTTCGGTATAAAATTTAGAAGGGTAATGAATAAACCATTAAGAAAAGTGTTAGAAATTGCAACCAAAAGAGAGGTAATAGTTGAAAATTATCCTCAATTAGAAAAGGGAAAACCTTATATTTTTGCATCTACACATTCATTTGATGAAGATATTATAGCAGCCTTATCGACCATCGATAGAAGTGCATATGTATTAATAGGAACAACAGATCAAATAGATTATAATCCTACTATGTATGCGGCTTGGGTAAATGGAATGATCTATGTTGATAGACTTGATGCTAAAAGCAGAAAAGAATCAGTTTTAAAAATGGAGAGAGTATTAAAAAGTGGTTCTAGTGTTTTATTATTTCCAGAAGGTGGTTGGAATAATACCGAAAATTTACCTGTTCAAAAATTGTTTGCAGGACCTTATAAATTAGCTAAGGATACTGGTTATGAAGTTGTTCCAATCTCAACGTTTAATGAAGCTGGTAGCGATAAAATATATATAAATGTAGGTTCTCCAATGAATTTATCAAATTTAGAAAAAAAAGATGCTTTAGAACGTTTAAGAAGTGAACTTGGAATAACTATGTATGAACAAATTCAAAAGCATTCTACGCCTATAAAAAGAGCAGAACTTTCCAATGATGCGAGAGAACAATTTATGGAAGAAAGAAAAAATGAGTATTTAAGGGTTAAATGGACTAGAGATGTATGGGATGAAGAATTAACTGTGTATAAAGATAAAGACATTCCTAGTGTAGAAGATATTATAGCTACTTTTTCAAATGTAAAAGTAGACTCTAATAATTTTAAAATTATGGTCCCAACATTAATAAAGCATTATAAAAATAAAAAGTATGATTTTAAAGATTATATGCATAAAAATTGGAATAAATAAGTAAAAAAATAGATTTAGTCTATTTTTTTAAAATCCTTAATGTTATAATTAATTAGTAAAGTAGGTGATTTGATTTGTCTTTAGAATTTGAAATTCCATTAGTATCTTTTATTTTTGTACTTATAATAAATATTGTATATTTTTCTAAAAAGAAGCTTGATTTAGTAGAAAATAAAGCATATCAGTTTATATTAATTTGTTCTTTTATAGAAATATTGATAGATTTAATTATCCATGTCATTTGTTCTTTTAATACTTTTTCGGTAATTGAAAGTTCATATTATAATTTATTTAATATATTAAATAAAGGTTTATCTATGTTGTTTATAATTATATTTTCTTGTTTATTTTATTACATAATAGTTATAACTTATAAAAGTAGAAAAAATGCTAAAAAAGTATTCATACCATTATTGATTTTAAATATTATATCATTTATAATTTTGCAATTTACTAATATTAATCTTGTTGAAGTAGGTAGTGTTACTAACGTGACGGGGACCACTATAATGTTTGGCTATCTCATTGTCGCTATTTTAATTTTTGCTTCTTTAGTTATTACTTTGATTAATATAAGAAGAATTGATAGAAGGTATATTTCTATATTTTCTATTTTATTAATAATGATTGTTCTATATGCACTAACATTAGTATGCCCAGGAATTATTATATATGATTTAGTCCTTGTTTTACTTTGTTATATAATGTTTTTTACTATCGAAAATCCAGACGTAAAAATGATATATGAGTTAAATAAAAATAAGAAATTACTTGAAAGTATGAGTGAGGAAAAATCTAACTTCTTATTTAGTATGTCTCAAGAAACTAAAAGACCAATTGATAACATAATAGAAGTTAAGACGATGTTAGAAAACGAAAATGATTTGGAAAAAGTAGATAATGGTCTTAAAATTATTGAGAATAATGCTAGGAGTCTAAAAAACATTATTAATAATGTTTTAGATATATCTAATTTAGCTTCTAGTAAACTTACTGTAACTTCTGAAACATATAATTTTTATACCTTAATAAATACAATATTAAAAAGTGTTGGTACAAAGCTTAATGATAAAATTACACTTAGAACTAACGTTAGCAAAAATATTCCAACGGAACTTTATGGTGACTCAGTTAAACTTAAACAAGTATTAACAAGCGTTTTAGCAAATGCACTAAAATATACCAAAGAAGGATATATAGATGTGGATGTTAATGAGATAGTTAAGTATGACGTGTGTAGACTGGTTGTTACAATTGAAGATTCTGGTTGTGGGATGACGGTTGAAAAGGTTAATGAGTTATTAAAAAGTAATAGTGATTTAGAAGATACAGATCTTTTAAAATTAGATAATTTAGACGTTGATTTAAAATTAGCATTTAAGATAATTAAAAAATTAGGTGGATATATTAATGTTAAAAGTGAAGAAAACGTTGGTAGTACTTTTACCATTGTAATTGATCAAAAAATAAAATTAGATAAAAATACATATTATAGTGAATATATCTTTAATAAGAAAAAGGTCATTGCAGTAAGTGATAAAAGACAAACATTAAAGGTTTTAAACAACTTGTCTAATAAGCATGATATCGAATTTTTGAACACTATGTTTTCTAATGACTTAGTTCAGAGGGTAAAAGATGGTGAAAGTTTTGATTTAATAATATTAGAAGATGAAATGACGCCAGATTCTGCTTTAACCGTTTTAGGAAGATTACAAGAAGCTAAAAAAGGATTTAAAGTTCCAACAATTGTAATGCTAAATAAGGATAAAGAGTCTATAAAAGAACATTATGTAGAAGATGGATTCGATAATTATATTAGAAAAGAAAGTTTAGAAGAGGATTTTGATAAAGTAATAAAAAAATATATTTAATAAGGTACAAAACGTACCTTATTTTTTTGTTTATATATTATTTAAAGATGATTGGATACGTATAATAATATTTTATTATATTAAGAAAAGAAAATAAGCACAAATAAGTAAAGAAAATGATTTTAGTTAAAACGGTAATAAAGTAGTTAATCTATTTTCTTTTTTTATTACGCGTGTTATAATTACCATAGAATAAAAATAGAATAGGAAGGGTAATATGACAGAATTGGAAATATTGGATGGTTATTTTAGAGCAGCTAATTATTTATCAGCTTGCCAATTATATTTACTTGATAATCCATTACTTAAAAGACCACTTGTAAAAGAAGATATAAAAAAGAAAATAGTAGGTCACTGGGGAACGGTTCCTGGACAAAATTTTATATATACACACTTAAATAGAATAATTAATAAATATAATTTGGATATGATTTATTTATCAGGGCCAGGTCATGGTGGAAACTTTATGGTTGCAAATACATATCTAGAAGGAAGCTATACTGAAAAATATCCTAATATAACTATGGATGAGGCCGGAATGAAAAGATTATTTAAACAGTTTTCATTTCCAGGAGGAATTCCATCTCATGTTGCGCCAGAAACACCAGGTTCTATTCACGAAGGAGGAGAACTTGGTTATTCCCTTTCTCATGCTTTTGGTGCGGTACTTGATAACCCTGATTTAATAGCAGCTTGTGTCGTTGGTGATGGAGAAGCCGAAACGGGACCACTTGCAACAGGCTGGCACGGAATTAAATTTTTAAATAAGAAAACAGATGGAGTAGTTTTACCTATACTTCATTTAAATGGGTATAAAATTAGTAATCCAACTATATTTTCTAGAATGACTGACGAAGAATTAGCAAGCTTCTTTTATGGGTTAGGATATAAAGCTTACTTGGTATCTGGCGAAGAAGTACTTTCTATGCATAAAAAGATGATGGCTACGATGGATGCTGTTATAAAAGATATAAAAACTATAAAGGCATCAGCTGATGAAGAAAAAGTAAGATGGCCAATGCTAATTTTAAGAACACCAAAAGGATGGACTGGTCCTAAAGAAGTAGATGGTAAAAATATAGAAGGTTCTTTTAGAGCCCACCAGGTTCCTATTTCAATGGAAAAAGAAGAACATTTAAGTTTACTTGAGGCATGGCTTAGAAGTTATAGACCTGAAGAACTGTTTGACGAAAATGGTACACTAATTAAAGAACTACAAGATTTTTGTCCTAAAGGTGACAAAAGAATGGGTGCTAGTTTATACACTAATGGTGGATATTTAAGAAAAGATTTAATAATGCCTAATTTTGCTGATTACGCTGTTGATATTCCATATCCTGGTTCTGTAAAAAAACAAGATATGTTAGTATTAAGTAGTTTTATTAGAGATATATTTAAGTTAAACGAAGAGAATAAAAACTTTAGAATATTTGGACCAGATGAAACGATGTCAAATAGATTATATGATGTATTTGAAGTTACAAAAAGAGATTGGCAATTAGATATTAAAGAAAATGATGAATACTTATCTCGTGATGGACGTGTGATGGATTCTATGCTTTCAGAGCATATGTGTGAAGGAATGCTAGAAGGATACTTACTTACTGGAAGACATGGCTTTTTTGCTAGTTATGAAGCGTTTATTAGAATAGTTGACTCAATGGCTGCACAACATGCTAAATGGCTTAAAGTTTGTAATGAAATTCCTTGGAGAATGCCTATATCATCATTAAACTTCTTGCTAGCATCTAACGTATGGCAACAAGATCATAATGGATTTACTCATCAAGATCCAGGTTTCTTAGATCATGTTGCTAATAAAAAAGTAGATGTTGTAAGAATGTACTTACCACCTGATGCTAACTGCTTATTATCTTGTATGGATCACTGTTTAAAAAGTAAAAATTATGTTAACGTAATAGTAGCTTCTAAACATCCATCATATCAGTGGCTTAATATGGATGCTGCAATTAAACATTGTACTAATGGTATTGGCACTTGGGATTTTGTTAGTAACGATCCTAATCCAGATTTAATAATGGCTTGTGCTGGAGACACACCAACAATAGAAACGATAGCGGCAACTAAAATTTTAAAAGAATACTTACCTGAGTTAAAAATTAGATTTATTAACGTTGTTGATTTAATGAAACTAGATTCTACAACTAATCATCCTCATAGTTTAAGTGATGAAGCTTATGATGAGTTATTTACTATAGATAAGCCTATTATATTTGCATACCATGGGTATCCAACTTTAATCCATGAGTTAACTTATTTTAGACATAATCATAATATTCACGTTCACGGGTACCAAGAAGAGGGAACTATTACAACTGCTTTTGATATGAGAGTAAAAAATAAATTAGACAGGTTTAATTTAGTAATAGAAGCGGTTAATAACCTAAATTTAGGAGAAGTAGGTACTGACATTATTAATGGTATGAAAAAGAAATTATTAGATCATGCAAATTATATTGTAGAAAATGGGGAAGATTTAGAAGAAATAAGAGATTGGAAATTTTAATGATATAAAAATTAATTAAAAGGTGAGAATTAAATAGAGTTCTTACCTTTTAAAGTTTTAAATACAAATTATAAATGCCCAGCACGATAATAGCAAATAAACATTTAATAATATAGAGGTGTATTTATGAACATAGTATTAGGTCTTTTAATACCTTTTCTTGGTACTACTTTAGGATCGTTATTTGTTTTCTTTGTTAAAAATACTACTAATAATAAATATCAAAAATTATTATTAGGTTTTGCATCGGGTGTTATGATAGCAGCTAGCGTATGGTCTTTATTAATACCATCAATAGAAATGTCAGAAGAAAAAGGAGGTATACCGTGGCTTTCTCCAACAATTGGTTTTTTAATGGGGGTATTTTTTCTTTTAGTAATTGATAAATTAGTTTCTTATGTTGAAACTAAAAAAAATAAAATAAAAGTTGAAATAAAAAAAAGAAGTATGTTATTTTTAGCCATCACTTTACATAATATACCAGAAGGTATGGCTGTCGGTGTAATATTTGCGGGATATTTAGGTGGTAATTCAACAGTAACCTTAGCAGGAGCAATGGCGCTTGCAATAGGTATTGCAATCCAAAATTTCCCGGAAGGTTCAATCATATCATTACCACTTCATGCTGAGGGTATGTCAAAAACAAAAGCGTTTTTATATGGAACTTTATCAGGTGCTGTTGAACCAATATTTGCACTTTTAACGATAATATTAACTCGTTTTATAGTGCCTTTAATGCCTTATTTTTTATCTTTTGCAGCAGGTTGTATGATGTATGTTGTGGTAGAAGAATTAATACCAGAAACAAAAGAAGGAGCACCTTCTAAATTAGGATCCATTGGTATGGCTTTTGGATTTATAATTATGATGATATTGGATGTAACTTTAGGGTAATAAGAATACTTTAAAGCTTTTTTTATGATATAATTTATTTGTAACGGAGATGATTTTTATGTCTAAATGGGGTACTCCTGAAAAAGAAACGTTAAGTGCTATAAATAAATTAAAACTAAGTGGAAATATACTTAATGTTGCTGCGGGAGATGGAAGGTTTAATAATGTCTTATTAGAATTGTCAGATAGTGTAGCAGCAGTTGATATTGACAAGTCAGATTTAAAAAATTTAATTAATAATTGTCCTTTAGAATTGAGAGATAAGTTAGACACAAAAGTTGTTGATATAACTAAACCTTTTCCTTTTAAAGATGAAGTGTTTGATTGCATTTTTTGTACAGGTACGCTACATTTATTTCAAAAAAATATAATTATAAAAATACTTAGTGAAATGAATAGAGTTTTAAAAGAAAATGGTAAAATTATTTTGGATTTTGCTACTGATATAAAAAGGTTAGATAAGAAAGGTAAAAAAGTATTATTTGAAGATGAAGGAAACTATAGCACTAAAGAAGCAAAAGATATGTTCAGTGAAGAATTAAAAAGCTTTGCTATAGATATAGAAGTATCATCTTTTAGAGAGGAAAACTTAGAAGATGATAAAGTAGATTATCATTTCATTGATGGTAATTTCTTGATATTAAGTGGTATTAAAAAATAGAATTTTAAGAGGTACAATATGTTTGACTTTTATTTAAAACAATTAGGTAATATTCCAGAATTTCTTAATAAATATTTGATAACACCATCTTTGTTAAGATTAAAAAAAGTTGGATACTTTTGTGGCATGGATTATGCTTCAAAAAAAGTTTATGATTTTGAAGAACTAATTAGTAGATATGATCATTCTTTATCAGTGAGTTTGATAACATATAAGTTAACTAAAGATAAAAAAGCTTCAATATCAGGTTTATTTCATGATATTGCAACACCATGTTTTTCACACGTTATAGATTATATGAATGAGGATTATGAAAAACAAGAAAGTACTGAAGAGTATACTGGAAAGATATTAAGAAATGATAAATATTTATTAAAATGTTTAAAAGAAGACAACATAGATGTAGATGATATTAATGATTTCCAATTCAAGGGATGATAGACCTTTTGATGATAAGGAAAAAGAAAAGTTAGAATATAATATAAAGGTATTAAAAGATGTAGGATTTAATGTTGTTTTATTAGATTTGAAAGAATATTTTAATGATAATGAAAAATTAGTTGAAGATGTAAAAGGTTATAATGCTTTCTATGTTAGAGGTGGTAATGTTTTTGTTTTAAGAAAAGCGATGAGCTTAAGCGGTTTTGATAAATATCTAATTAATAATAAAGGAAACGATAATATTCTTTACATTGGAGAAAGCGCAGGAACATGCGTATTAGGGAAAACTTTAGATGGATTAGATATTCTAGATGAACCATTAAATATGTATAATAATGATGATGTGATGTATGAAGGCGTAGGTTTGGTTGATTTTTCACCTGTTCCGCATTATAAATCAGAATATGTTGGTGTAAAGATAGTAGATGATACAGTAGAATATATGGAAAAAAACAACATAAAATATAGAACTATAAAAGATGGTGAAGTAATAATATTAGATTAATAATGGTGGTATGTAATGGACTTTATTAAAGAAGAAAATAGAATTTATTTAAAAGATGATAATGATAAAATAGTAGCAGAAATTAACTTTGAAAAAGAAGGTGGTGTATATGATATATATCATACTTTTGTTGATGAGTCTTTAAGAGGAAAAGGCATTGCTTCTTTGTTAGTTAAGGAAGCGGTTAATTATATAAAAGAAAGAAAGGGAAAAGTAACAGCTAGCTGCTCATATGCTAAAAGTTGGTTAGATAAAAATGGGTGATCCTTTACTCATTTTTATTATCTATTAAAAGTATTTTGGTAATAGTTATTTTATGTGATAGAATCATATTAGGAGGCGATTATGAGTTATATAAAAGATTTAAGAAAGTATGTAGGCCATAATCCAATACTTACCGCTGGGGTAGGATTATTAGTTTTTAATGAAAATAAAGAAATTCTTATGCAGTTTAGAACCGATTATGGAAAATGGGGATTTCCAGGTGGTGCTATGGAGCTTGGAGAAAGCTTCGAAGAGGTAGCTAAAAGAGAATTAAAAGAAGAAACTAATTTAGAAATAGATGAACTAGAAATGGTAAAAGTTTTATCGGGAAAAGATACATATAGAGAGTATCCAAATGGTGATAAATTATATGATATAACAGCAATATACGTAATAAAAAAATATCATGGTAATTTAAAGATAAATGATGATGAGTCTACCAAACTAGATTGGTTTAACGTTGATAATTTACCTAGTAATATGACGGATCATACTAGAAACTATATAGAAAAATTTGGTAATCTTTTAGATGATGCAATAAATATATTGGAAAAATAATAGGAGTATAAGAGTATGGAATTAGATAAGTATAAAAAAATAATTAATCAAGCTCTCGATAACGAAGTAGAAGAAATAAAGCTTGTAACAAACACTAGTAACATAGTTTTTAAAGTAATAAAAAAAGATAAATCTATTTTATATGCTAAGTTTTACATGAATAATTCTTCACACATAGATCATGAATTACAGTTATATAAGTTGATTGATAATAAGTATTTAAAAGAGTTGGTATATAGTTCTAAAAAACATAATATGGCTATATATAAAGAATTAAAGGGTAAAACAGTATCTGAGTTAACCGAGGAAGAAAAAGAATTATATGCTGATAAAATAGTCTGCAGTTTAGTAGAATTTTTTAATCAGATAAGTAGTATTCAAGCAGAAGGTTATGGATTATTAGATCAAAATATGAAAGGTATGAGTAGTGACTTTAAAGAATTTATACTTAATAGACAAACTAATACATCTAATAATTTAAAGGCATATTCATATTTAAGTGGAATATTTAAAACTATATATGATGAATATGAAGACATTATTATTGTATTAGAAGAATTATTAAATTATAGCAGATTATTAAATTTAGAATTAGTATAGGAGGTAATTTAATCATTTATGGTATAATGATTTTAGATGAAAGGAAAGATTTTATGAACAAGACGGTATTAGTAACGGGAGCATCAAGGGGAATAGGAAGAGCTATTGCAGAGAAATTTTTGAAAGAAGGATATGTTGTTTATGGTACGTATTTTTCTAGTGAAGATAAAATAAATGAGTTAGTTAAAGAATATGGATCTGAAAAAATGAAAAAGGTTGGTCCTTTTGATTTATCTAAAATAGATGAAATAAATGGGCTTGTAGAAAAATTAGCAGGTATAGAGTTTGATACTCTTGTTTTAAATGCTGGGACGTTTTCTGAAAATGATGACTTTGTTAACTTCGATTTAGAAGAATTCAATAGTGTAATGAATTGTAATTTTTATTCTCAGTTGATAATTGCAACGAGACTACAGAGTTATGTTAAAAATGGTGGTAATTTAGTTTTAATGTCTAGTAACGATGCCTATAGCGGAGCCTATGGAAGTATGTCTTACAGCATTAGTAAAAGTGCGGTAGTTAGTTTAATGAAGTGCCTTAGTGTTAATTATGGAAGAAGACACATAAGAGTAAACTCAATTTCACCAGGTGCAATTAATACTGATATGAATACCCCAGAACAAGAATTTGAAGCTCCATTATGGACTCCTATCGAAAGAATTGCACAACCATATGAAGTTGCAAACGTTGTTTATTTCTTATCAAACTCGGAGTCAAGTTTCATTAATGGTGAAAATATTACCATTGATGGAGGTTATGGTAACGTTAGTGTTCTTTTAAAAGAAGAGATAGAAAGCTCTAGAAAATTAGTTGGTTATGATTGGTTAAATGAAAAAATGAGAAGCTTAAAAGCAGGAGATAAAGTTTATTGTTTTGATACTACTCCTGAATATGGTTGGGTTCATAATGAACAAGAAGAGCAGTACGTAAATGAGAATGTTAAGGCAATTGAAAATGGAGCAGACGTTTATCGTATAATAATGACTTCTGAATCTAAAAAAGATAATATTTTAAATAATGATTTAATAGATTATACACTTAAAAATTCTAATGGAGCTAAATTTATTGGGATTGTTGAAGAAGGCTCCGTAAAAAAGCACAATAAAAGTGATTATGCAAAAATAGGTAAAGGATTTATAGTATTTATATCAAAAGATGGTACTAAGGAATTATTTATAGATTCATTTAGCAGTAATGAAAATGTAGGTTATGTTATTGATAATGAGATAATGATAAATTCATTAACTGATGTATTTGAAAACGTATATAAAAATATAGAAAATAAGAAAATAAAAGTAATTAAGAGGTAGCATATGAGTAAAACTGTTTTAGTAACTGGTTCTGCTAAAGGAATAGGAAGAGCTATCATAATAGAGTTTGCTAAACATGGTTACAACGTCATTATAAATTATTTAACAAGTGAGATAGATGCTATAAATTTAAAAAACACTGTGGAAAACTTATATGGAATAGAAGCACTTGTGATTAAGGCTGATATTTCGGAAGATGGCGAAGTAGAAAAAATGTTTAATGAAATAATAAATAAGTTTGGTAAAATAGATGTTCTTGTAAATAACGCTGCTTATGAGCAGGATAATGAATATATGAAAAAAACAAAGGAAGAATTTATGAGAGTTTTTGAGGTTAATGCTTGGGGAACTTTTGCTGTTACAAGAGGTGCTTCCAAATATATGAATGATGGAGTTGTTATAAATGTATCTTCATTGGATGCAACAGAAACTTATAATGTATTAAGTATGGATTATTGTGCTTCTAAAGCCGCGGTTAATTCTCTTACACAAACCTTTTCTTTGGCATGCCCTAGCATAAAATTTATTTCATTAATGCTTCCTTGGGTTAATACGGAAGACGTTAGGGAAATGTTTCAAGAATATTTAGAAAAAGAATTAAAAAGAGTTGACCAAGAAAGATTGTTAGAGCCTGAAGAGGTAGCTCGCAAAATATATAAAGTTACACTTGATAAAGATATAAAAAGTGGTAGTATAGTAAAGTATGGAATTTAATTATACAGATAGGAGATATATTATGGATAAAAAATATGATATGAATTATTTACCTGACTTTTTTTCAGTTAGGAATAAAGATCAAATTGATTATGCTTTTGAAGGAATGGAAGATAAAAAATGTTTTGTATTTTTTGATAATGGATTTGATTCTACGTTTGTTGAAACAAATACGAGAGAAATAAAATATATTTGGGATGGTTTTTTACTTTTTGTTGATAAAAATGTTGATTTGGAAGATATAAAAAATGGTATTAATTTACATGATGCAAGAATAATGGCTTTACAAAGAACACGTTACTTTAATAAGGCTAATACTGGTGACGTAAGAAATTATATTTTAGATAAACTTCGCAATAATAAAATAAAGTATGAAATTATGCCAGATAAAAATGAAGTTTCTGGATATCCTGCAAGAGGAGATATGTGGTCAACAAGGGATGAGACGGTGTTAAATGATGCTATTGATTGCATACAAGACGGTACAGCAACTTTTTATCCTCTTTCTGAATTTAGTTATAATATTAAATTTTCTCAAACAAATATACCAAATTTTAATTATGAACATACTGGTGGCATTGTATTAAAAAATGGTGAACAATTTATTTTAATAAGAATATTAAACAATGATAACATACTATCTGACTATATTGGTAGTTTTAATTCTGATAGTGTAAACGTAGGAGATCTTAGATATAAGAAGTAGATTAAAAGATATTTACATAAATAGTAAAAGGTGATGCAAGTTATATAAATAATGAAATATTAAGAGTAGATGGTGGATGTAATCACCAATAAAAACGGGCAAATCAGTTTGTAGTATTTGGCTTTTTTACTCCTAAAATAATTAAATTAAGGAGGGTTTTGGAAATGAATGAAAACAAACTAGAAACAATAACAAATTTATTTGAAGGTAGTGAAATTAGAAGTGTATGGGATAGTGAAAAGGAAGATTACTATTTCAGTGTGGTAGATGTAATAAAGGCTTTAACGGAAAGTGTTAATTCTAGTAACTATTGGAAAGTATTAAAAAGTAGACTAAATAAAGAAGGCTCTGAGTTGGTTACAAAATGTAACCAACTGAAACTAAAGTCTTCTAAGGATGGTAAGAATTATTTGACTGATGTCCTTGATACAGAAGGTATATTTAGACTTATAGAATCTGTTCCATCACCAAAAGCTGAACCTTTTAAAATGTGGTTAGCATCACTTGGTAAAGAAAGAATAGATGAAGTCTTTGATCCTGAAAAAGCTATTCATCGTGCTATAGAGTATTATCTTAATCATGGCTATTCAGAAGAATGGATTGAAAGAAGATTAAAAGCAATCTTAGATAGAAATAAATTAACTAAAGTATGGAAAGATAACGGTGTAGAAGAACCTTATGAATACGGAATTTTAACTAATGAAATATATAAAGCATGGTCAGGTATGAAAGCATCGGAATATAAAGACTTTAAAGGGATAAGAAAAGAATCTTTAAGGGATAACATGAGTGATTTAGAACTTTTATTAACTGATATAGGAGAGTTACAACAAGAGAACTTGCTAAAGAACATAAACCATACGGATTAGAAGCTAATAAAACCATTGCAAAAGCAGGTGGTGAAATAGCAAGTAACACTAAAAAAGAGATAGAAGAAAAACTTGGGAAGAAAGTTATTAATAGTAAAAATAATTTAAAGTATAAATATTTAAATGATAAAATAGAAACAAAGTGAGGTATATCTTTATGAATAGTATGAATGATATTTTTTTAAGTTAAAGAAAGATTATAATAATTGTGATATTACTTTTGATAAAAATTATAATTTTATAAATATAAAAAAAGATGACATAAAAATAGAGTGCGATGATAATATAATAAAACTTTATATTAAAAATAAAGAAATAACTCACTATCATTATGAAAATGAAAACTTTAAAGAAATATATGAAAAAATTATTTATATAATAAATAATTATATTAAAATAAAAAAACTTAAAATAATTATTAATATTGCTGTTATAATTGGTATAATTGTAATAGGAATTATAGTGAATTTGATGATAAAGAAACGTTAAAAGGAAGAAGTGAAATTTATGTATAATAAATTTGGCATAAGTGATAAAGTAAAAGAATTGGTTTTAGATGCAGAAGAAAGTTTAAAAGAAGAATTTAAAAAGATAGATGATATGTGTGATATAAATAGTTTAAAAGTACTGAAGGCTTTTAATAATAATAAAATATCAGAAGTGCATTTTAATAGTACAACTGGGTATGGTTATGATGATGTAGGACGTGATGCAATAGAAAAAGTATTTGCAGAAGTTTTAGGAGTAGAAGATGCACTTGTAAGGTCACAGTTTATATCAGGTTCACATGCGCTTTGTGTAGCATTATTTGCTTATTTAAGACCAGGTGATATCATGCTAAGTATTACTGGTACTCCTTATGATACATTACATGAAGTAATAGGCATAAAGGAAAATAAAAGTTCTTTAAAATCATTTGGGGTTAAGTATGATGAAATAGATTTAAAGAATAATGACTTTGATTATGAACGAATAGAAGATTATATTAAGAATAATAAGGTTAAGTTAATAGAAATACAAAGAAGTAAGGGTTACTCTACTAGAAAAAGTATTACTGTGGATAAATTAGAAAAAGTAGTTAAATTTATTAAGGATATTGATAAAGATATAATTATAATGGTAGATAACTGTTATTGTGAGTTCGTTGGAGAAAAAACGCCTCTTGAAGTAGGAGCAGATGTAATAGTTGGATCTTTAATTAAAAACTTAGGTGGTGGTATAGCACCTAATGGAGCGTATATAGCAGGTAAAAAAGAATTAGTAGACTTGGCGGGAGAAAGACTAACACTTCCAGGAGAAGGAAGAGAAGTTGGTCCAACACTCGGTATTAATAAACAAATCTTACAGGGTATATTTATGGCTCCTAGTGTTGTTGCATCAGCTTTAAAAACAGCTGTTTTAACTAGTAAAGTACTAGAGGACTTAGGATATGATGTAGAGCCTCGTTATAACGAAGAAAGAGCCGATATAGTTCAAAACATTATATTTGGAAATGAACATGACTTAGTTGAATACTGTGGTGGTATTCAGGGTGCTTCACCAGTTGATTCGTTTTCAAAACCACTTCCGTGGGACATGCCAGGATATGATGATAAAGTAGTTATGGCAGCGGGTGCGTTTACGCAAGGTTCATCAATTGAACTTTCTTGCGACGGACCAGTTAGAAAGCCTTTTATAGCATATCAACAGGGAAGTTTAACCTATCCATATGGTAAAATAGCAGTAATGAAAGCTGTTAGTAAGCTTTTAAATAACGACAAATAAGGTCGTTATTTTCTTTATACTTTTTTTATCTGGTGTTATAATAATTTAAGAAGGTGTAAGTATGAAAAATAAAGGACTTTTATTGATATTATTAATTTCTTTTTCTTTTTTATTTTCTATGTTTTATATTAATTATTTCTCAAGTAATATTTATGTAGAAAATTTTGAGGATTATTCTGAAGTAGAGGTTTTTAGTAATTATAAAAATCAAAAAATAGAAGTTTGCTATGGAACTAAAATACATTGTAAAAACATTTTATATAAAATTAAGGGTAGTGTAAATACAAAAAAATTAGGTACTTATACGATAACTTATTTAGCAGACTATAAAGATAGTCATTTATCCAAAAGAAAAAAGATAAAAGTAGTAGACACGAAAAAGCCTGAATTAATAGTTGAAGGATCCTTTACAAATGTTTGTCCTAATGGAAAAACAGAAGAAATAAAAATAACCGCAAATGATAACTATGATGGAGATATATCAGATAAAGTTAAGTATAAAATTAAAGATAATAAAATAATATATAGAGTATCAGATTCATCTGGTAACACCACTAGAAAAGAGTTCGAGGTTAATATTATGGATAATAAAGCACCAACCCTTATTTTAAATGAGGAAAATATTATATATTTATCAGTAGGCTCTAAATATAAAGAACCAGGTTATGTCGCAATCGATGATTGTGATGGAAATATAACTGAAAGCGTTAAGGTAACAGGAAATGTTGATACTTCCAAAAAGGGTACTTATGAACTTGTATATTCCGTAAGTGATGAATACGGGAACGAAACAAAGGTAAATAGAATAGTTAAAGTATTTCCTAAAAATAAATATAAACCAGGAGAGTTATCTAATAAAACAATATATTTAACTTTTGATGATGGGCCAGGAGCTCATACTGCAAGATTACTTGACATATTAAAAAAGTATGATGTTAAAGCAACGTTCTTTGTCACTGGTTATAATAATAATTATAACGATTTATTAAAAAGAGAAGCTGATGAAGGACATACCGTAGGTCTTCATAGTTATACTCATAATTATAGTTTAATCTACACAAGTATAGATGCATACATGGAAGATTTATTAAAGATTCAAAATAAGGTAAAAGATTATACGGGAATAGAATCTACAATAATTAGATTTCCAGGTGGAAGTAGTAATACAATAAGTAGAAAATATAGAAATTTAATCATGACCGATTTAACTAAAAAGGTAGAAGAAATAGGATTTAGATATTTTGATTGGACGATAATGTCTGGTGATGCTGGAAATACCACTGATTCAAATAAGATAGTGGAAAACGTAACAACTGGTATAAAAGAAGGAGCACCTAACGTGGTATTAATGCATGATATAAAGCCATACACCGTAGATTCGGTAGAAAGAATAATAGAATATGGACTAACTAATGGATATACTTTTGCACCACTTACCATGGATAGTCCAGTAGTTCATCAAAAAGTAAATAACTAAAAGTGAAATATTAAAAATATTTTGCTTTTTTCTTTGGCTTAATAATTATTCAAGAGTTTCTTTTTTACATCTAATACTATGAATAGGGGGAAAATTAGTTATATGGAAAAGAAAGGTATTGATATCAGTCACCATCAAGGTAACATAGACTTTGATAAATTAAAAGGTAATATTGATTTTGCTATGATAAGAACTAGTTATGGTGCATTTTATGAAGATAGAAATTATAAGCAAAACATCGCCGGATTAGAACGAATAGGAGTGCCTTATGGGTTATATCATTTTTCATATGCAACTAGCGTGGAAGCAGCTAAAAAGGAAGCAGAAGGTTTTCTTAATCTAATAAAAAATTATAAGCCAATGTATCCAGTTGTAATAGATATAGAATCATCACAGCAAACATCAACTGTAAGAGGTGATACTTTAGTAGATATTGCCGATACTTTTTGCAAGATGGTGCAAGATAGTGGTTATTATGTAATGATATATGCTAATTTAGATTATTTTAATAATAAACTAAATAATAGTTCTTTAGATGATTATGATAAGTGGCTAGCTCAGTGGAGTAGTAAGCCTACGTATAGTAAACCGTTTGGTATATGGCAGTATTCTTCTAAAGGGAGTATCCCTGGAATTAGTGGTAATGTTGATTTAGATATAGCGTATAAAGATTATCCATCAATAATTGCTTCTAAAAAGTTAAATAATTATGATGGTACCACAAATAGTGATGGTAATTCATCAGAAGGAAGTAACGTATCTGAAATCAATTACGTAGTAAAAAAGAATGATACATTAAGCGGTATAGCGAGTAAATACGGAACTACTTACCAAAAGTTAGCAAGTTACAACAACATAAGTGATCCAAATAAAATATATACTGGTCAAGTAATAAAAATACCCGGTAATGGACCTATTAATCCTACTACATATATAGTAAAAAAAGGAGATACCTTAAGTGGTATAGCAAGTAAATATGGTACAACATGGCAAAAGTTATATGAAAAAAACAAATCAGTTATAGGTAGTAACCCAAATAAAATATACGCTGGTCAAGTCCTAACCATATAAAGAAATTTAAAAAGAAAGTTTATGCTTTCTTTTTTTAGAAAGTTGTTGTTAAAACATTAAAAAAGTATTATAATATTTCTTGTAATTGCCCTGTAGCCAAGTGGTAAGGCATCGGACTCTGACCCCGACATGCGTAGGTTCGAATCCTACCAGGGCAACCAATAATATAATGGCCCGTTGGTGAAGGGGTTTAACACATCGCCCTCTCAAGGCGACATTCACGAGTTCAAATCTCGTACGGGTCACCATTTAGAAATCAAGCACTAATTGAAGTGCTTTTATTATATGATAGGAGTTTTTATGGACATTAGAAAAGCAGAAATGAAAGACTTTGACGCAATATTAAAGTTACAGCTTGAACTAGAAGATACTGAATGTAAGTTTGATACTAATTTAATAGAAAGATGCTACGACACAAAAGTGGGTAAGAAAAAATTGGAGAAAAAAATAAAGAGTAAGACCCAGGTGTTTTTAGTTGCAAAATCTAATAATGAAGTAGTTGGTTTTATAGATGGTAGAATAATGGATGAAGCCATTTGGTATAAAGAAAAGGTTGGAATACTAGAACATATTTGTGTAGGGAAAGAACATAGAAAAAACAATGTAGCTTTATCATTAATGAAAGAATTTGAACTTAAAATGAAGACTAATGGTGCAAAATATATTCAAATACTTGCATTTTTAAATAATGAACCGGCAATAAATTTATATAAAAAGCAGGGCTATAAAGAATATTCAGTTTACTATAGTAAAAAATTATAATAATAACTTACAGATGATACTTAACTTTAACTTAATAATTTGCTATAATTTAAATTGCGAAAGGACGTGTTTTTATGACTAATAAAGATTTAGCAGAATTAATATTTCCAAATATTACTAAAAGCATAAAAGATTATGAGGAAATGTTTCCAAAAAGAGATTTACCTGAAGGTGCTGTTGTAACACGTTTTGCACCTAGTCCAACTGGATTTGTACACATTGGACATATATTTTCTTCCTTCGTTGCAAATAAGGTTGCAAAAGATACTAAAGGAATATTTTATTTAAGAATAGAAGATACTGACCAAGAAAGAATAGTAGATGGTGCAATTACTAATATTTTAAAAGATTTAAGTGACTATGATATAACTTTTAATGAAGGCATGATAAGTGAAACTGAAGAAAAAGGTTCTTATGGTCCTTATTTACAAAGCAAAAGAAAAGAAATATATCATGCTTTCATAAAATACTTTTTAGAAAATGGTATGGCTTATCCATGTTTTTGTTCTAAGGAAGAATTAGAAGAAATAAGAAATGCCCAAGAACGAAGGAAAGATAGAATTGGATATTATGGAAGATATGCAAAATATCGAAGAACGCCTATAGAAGAGGCTTATAACAGAATAAAAAATGGAGAAAAATTTGTTATAAGATTAAAATCTCCTGGAGATTTTGAAAAAAAGGTTACTGTTAAGGATTTAGTAAGAGGTAATATTACGTTTCCTGAAAATGATATGGATATTGTAATAATGAAACAAGATGGACTTCCAACTTATCATTTTGCACACTTAGTTGATGATTATTTAATGCATACTACTCATATTATAAGAAGTGATGAATGGGTATCATCTTTACCAGTACATGTACAGTTATTTAGTATGCTAGGTGCTAAACCTCCTAAGTATGCTCATTTATCACCAATTATGAAAGATGATAATGGTACAAAAAGAAAATTATCTAAAAGAAAAGATCCTGAATGCGCAATGCACTTTTATCATGAAAAGGGTATTCCAACAGAGGCGGTTAAGCTTTATTTAATGACCCTTGCAAATACTAATTTCGAACAATGGATGGATGCTAATAAAGATAAAACAATCGACGATTTTGAGTTTAGTTTTAATAAGATAAGTAAATCTGGTGGGTTATTTGATATGGAAAAACTTAATAATATATCTAAGAACTACCTATCAAGAATAAAGGCCACGGAGTTTTACGAAATGCTTGTTAATTATACTAAGGAATATGATGAAGAGTTTTATGAACTTATAACTAAATATAAAGATTTTACGATTGGGCTATTAAACATCGAAAGAGAGCAAAAAAAGCCAAGAAAGGATTATGCTGCGTTTAGTGAAGTTAAAGAACTTGTTTGGTACATGTATGATGAGTTATTTGAAAAACATGAAAAAACTTATGAGTTTACAAATATTACTGATAAAGAAGAAATAATCAAGTTAATGAAAGCTTATATCGAAAAATATTATGATGAAGAAGATGACCAACAAACTTGGTTTGAAAAGATTAAAGATTTATCAGAAGCGTTTGGATATGCAAGAGAGGTTAAGGAATATAAAGAAAATCCAGATAACTATAAAGGTCACGTCGGGGATGTTTCAATGGTAATAAGAGTTGCTCTTACAACAAAAGCTATGACACCTAACCTTTATGACATTATGAAATTATTAGGCAAAGATAGAATATTAAAAAGAATAGAAGAATTAGAAAAAAATATCTAATTCTTTTTATTTTTTAGGGGGAATTTTAAAAATTATGGCGAACTATAAATATGAGAAGACCTAATGTTGGGTAGTAGCTTTCCATCCTAATATGAATATATAGGGTGGTGATATTATGAAAAGTGAAACTAAGTTTCAAAGAGTAATAATACTTTTTGCTTATAATAATAGCCATGCTAGTATTTAAGATATAAAAGAAAAAGATACGCCCAAGGGGGTGTATCTTTTTCCTTAACCAAAATTAAGGAAAGCGACTAACCTAAAGTTAGGTGCTCTCACTAATTAAATTATACAAGAAACTAGGAATTATGTAAATGAAAAAGAATAAAAAAATACTATTTAATAGCATTAATGGTTTTAAGCTAGATAAACAGCAATTAAAAGCAGTTGTATCAAAAAGAAAAAACATCCTTGTTTTAGCAGGAGCAGGTAGTGGGAAAACATTAACAATCGTAGCAAGAGTAAAGTATTTAATAAATATTATGAAGGTTAATCCAAAAGATATTTTGTGTATTTCTTTTACTAATGATGCGGTGGATAATTTAAAAGCAGATTTAAATGAAAAAGATGTTGATGTAATGACGTTTCATAAGTTGGCACTAAAAGTAATAGGAAGAAAAAAGGAAATCTTAACAGAAGACATGTTAACTGATATTATTATGGACTCATTTTCTAATGATACGTTATTTGGATTATACGGTATGTTGAAAAAAGATATGTATATCCTAATAAAAACTTTTATAAATTTGTTTAAATCAAATAATTATTCTTTAGATACATTCTATAAATTTATTAATAAGGCAAGTAAGAAAGAAAAAGTTTTATTAAAAGAGATTTTGAAGTGTTATATATGTTATGAATCTTATTTAAAAAAAGAAAACTTGTTAGATTTTAATGACATGATTAACGAAGGTATAAAAAAACTTGATTATTCTAGTATTAAGTATAAACATATTATAATAGATGAATATCAAGATACCTCAGTTACAAAGTTTAATTTTATAAAGAAGTTAATAAAACTATCTAATGCATCCTTTTTTGCGGTAGGAGATGATTTTCAATCCATATATAGGTTTACTGGTGCTAACTTAAAGATAATAACCAATTTTAAAATATATTTCCCATTTGGGAAAGTATTTAAACTAAAAAACACTTATAGAACTCCAGATGAATTAATTAAAATAGCTGGTAAGTTTATAATGAAAAACAAAAACCAAATAAAGAAGAAACTAAGATCTACAAACAAATTAAAAAATTCTATTGAAATAGTTTTTTATGATAATTTAAATGAAAAAGTAAAAGAAATAGTAGAAAAGGATAAAATAGATAATTTATTTATATTATCTAGGAATAATAGGGATTTGGATGAAGTAAGCAAACTATGTATAAGTTATAGGAAATTGACCATTCATAAATCTAAAGGGTTACAATCAGATTATGTATTTATAATAGGATTAAATGATAGGAAAAATGGTTTTCCAAATAAAATTAAAGATCACGAAATATTAAAATATGTAAATAATTATAGTGAATATTATCCATATGAAGAAGAAAGAAGATTATTTTATGTAGCTCTTACAAGATGTAAAAAAAAGGTTTATTTATTTGTTTCAAAAGAAAATTCATCTATTTTTATAAAAGAGATAAAAGGGTATAAAAAAGTACAAATTAGAGAAAAATAATTATGGTGATAATCTATGTTTTATAATTATAAAATTAGTAATAATGTACTTTATTTATACGTTGATGATAAATGTGAAATAGGCAGTTTATTTAATGATAATAAAAATAATGGTATTGTTGATAAAATAAAAAATTATATTAAAGATAAGAAGATAAAATTTAATGGAACAAAGGTAGTTCTTTTGTTAAGTGGATTAATGCTTGGTAATGTATATTTAAACAACACACTTAAAACGTACAATCAGGAAGTGTATAAAGATAACAAATACGTTTATAACATAGTAGACAAAAGCATTCCAGATGTTTATGTAGAAGAAAAAATAGATGAAATTATAAATGAGGCATCAGAAGGTATAAAGGAAGATAAAAATAACGATGGTGATATTAAGAAAGAAAAAGTATCTGATAATAGTTCATCTTCTAAAAGGATAAATAGCAGCGAGACTACAAACATATTTAATAATTCTGATTATAAAGAAAATAATGTAGTTCAAGATAAAGTAATAACTTTAAGAAGAACTAGTGGTGAAGTTTTGCAATTAAACTTAGAAGAATATTTAATTGGGGTAGTTGCAGCGGAAATGCCAGCATCGTTTAATAGTGAAGCCTTAAAAGCACAAGCTGTAGTTGCTAGAACTTATACCCTAAAGTTACTTGAAAGCGGACGAACTATAACTGATGATGTTTCTACTCAAGTCTATAAAAGTAATAGTGAATTGCAAAGTATGTGGGGATCTAGTTATAACACTTATTATACCAAGGTTAAGAACGCCGTATCCGTAACTAGTGGATTATGCATAAAATATAATGGAAGCTTAATAGATGCAGTATATCATTCTACTAGTAATGGGTATACAGAAGACGCGATTAATGTATGGGGAAACAGCATTCCATACTTAAAATCAGTAACGTCACCATGGGATACATCTGTTTCCTCGTTTTTAAGAAGTGAAACGATTAGTTTTGATAAAATTTCAAACGCTTTAAAAATGAATTTTGATGCAACTTCATCTATTGAAATTATATCTAGAGATGATAGTAATAGAATCTTAAATATAAGATTTAATAATAAGGAATACACAGGAGTAGAAATTCGCAATATATTAGGATTAAGATCAGCTGATTTCGATTTTAATATAACAATGGACGGTGTTGTTTTTACTACTAGAGGCTATGGACATGGGGTTGGTATGAGTCAATATGGAGCTAACGAAATGGCTAAAATTGGATATTCATTTGAACAAATTTTAAATTATTATTATTCTGGTGTGCAAATCATAAAAAGTTATTGATTATAAGCCCAAATTATGTTACAATTTCACTAGATATTATAGTGGAGGAGTATTTATGAAAAGTAAGAAATTAGGTTCAAAAATAGCTATAGCCATTGTTTCATTAGTTGCTTTGATTGTTGTGTGTTTATCACCAAATTTAATAGGTAAGTTATTAGGAAGCGTAAATTCTATAAATACAAATTCTAGTGAAGCTGTTAACACAGGTGTTGTGTTAAATTTAAATAAAACTTATGATTATAAAAAGGATAATCCTATAAAAATAAATATTTATAACGGTTCTAATGGTGAAATAACTATTAATAGCATAATCTCTAGAATTTATGGTGATGAAAATTTTACTATTACTAATTTAGATACTCCAATTACGGTTGGTCAAGATGAAGAAACTGAATATACTGTTTCTAATCAAAGTATTGTTGATGAATGGTTTATTGAAGTTGGTGTTCAGTATAGTTTAACAACTGAAGAAGATGGAACTTCGGTAACAAAACTTTACAATATTGCTAGTACTACTGTAAGTATGAACGGAACAGATAATCCGAGTTTAAATTCCGAAAATTCAGGAGATGACGCTAAGGAATTTTCCATTACTTCTAATTCTGGTGATAATGATACGGTTTATATAAAATTATCTGATGCCAATATATACATGGATAAATCAGAAAGCTTAGATGATTTAAATATTTATTATAGTATAAGAAGTGGATTTAATAATAATTGGTTTTATGATCACCCACAAACTGAAGATGCAACTACTAATAAATTAATGTTTGGTGCTAATAACCAATCAAATGTTAAAACGTATTTTTCTTATACTGCTCCGACTGATAAGATTTCCGGTTCTAGGTCTTTTAGTTATAGTAACCAATTTAAATTAACCGGAACACCAAACGGAACGTATTCAAACGTTGATGTAATTTTGGGATTTTATTTTGAACAATATAAAGAGGGAACAACTGGTTATGAATACTGGTCTGATCAAGAAGTTAGTAATACTTGTACTACTTCAATTGGTACTCCCTTAGTTTGTTATGGAACAAAAAATCAAAGTTATTCATATAGTGAACTACCTCATTTTACTTTAACGGTTTATGATAAATCTGCTTTAAGAACTGCATTACAAAACGGTTTTGAAAAACTTGCAAAGAATGATGAAGAAGTTGATAATGATAGTTGGAATTCATATATGGTATCTTTAAAAAATGCGTATATTTTATATATGTCTAGGGATTTTTATGAATATTATAATAGCTTAGATGCTGTAATGAATGATTCATATGATACAAAAGAAGTAACTCAATCTGAAATAGATAGTATGGTTAGTATATTAAATAATACTGTTATAGCTCAAGAATCTAAGGCAGATTATACAGCTTATAATGAATTAGTGAATAAAATAGAGTCGAAGCAAGAATCTTGGTATACACCAGAATCATATGCTGAATTCAAGGTTGTTTATGATGAAAGGAGTAATTATCAAGACATTACAGAAGCATATCAATCAAAACTAGATAATTATGTTAAACGATTACAAAATGCTTTTGGCGAACTTGTTATGTTAGATGCAGATTATAGTAATGTTGATGCGGCAATTACAAGTGCAAGTTTAATTACAAATAAAACTAAAGATGGAAAATATGATTTATATTCTGAAGAAAGCTGGAATGCTCTTCAAGATGCTATAAATTCAGTAGATAGAAGTTTAAAAATTGAAAATCAGGATATTGTTGATGGATATGCTATTGCTATATCAAATGCGCAAGCAGCCTTAGAAGAGGCAGATGCAATTTATGATGAATTAAATGCTATTATAGCAAAATATAAAGATACGGAGGCTTATACTAATAATTGGTATACTGATGAAACAAGGCTTCCTGTTGAAGAATATTTAAAGACAATAACCTTTGATAAAAAGATCACTGAGCAATCGGTTGTTGATACTTGGTTAGAAGAATTAACCCCACTAGTAAACGCTTTAAAGTTGAAGAAGGCTTTGGGATACTTAGATTCGGATAACTATATCCCATTTGAAGGAGCTTTATCGGTTGAAGGTTATATTAAGTATTTAAAGGAACTAGATAGAAGTTTATATACGGATGAAACATTAGAGCTAGTTGATGAAATTATTCGTTTGTGTGAGGATGGTACTGATGATATATTTAATATTAGTATCGATAATCAAGACGACATGGATGACCTTTTAAAAACATTTGATTATACAATAAAGTATTTATTAGAAAAAAAGCCTGGAGATTATACAGAGTTATGTAAATATTATAAAATAGCTTTAGAGCTTAACCTAGATTATTATGAAGATGTTTCTGATTTACAACAAGAATTATGGGATATAAGTTGGAATTATAAAATAGATGAACAAGAAAAAATAGATAGTGAGGTTGAACGTTTAAAAAACATAATTAATAATTTAGTAATGAAGTCGGCTGATTATACAAAATTTAATGAAGCGTATGAAAAAGCAAAATCACTTAATGCAAATTATTACGTTGATTTTTCCGAAGTACAAGCGGCAATATCAAATGCTAATAAGGCGACAAATTTAAAAATTGATAAACAATCAGTTGTTGATGACGCAACAAATTTATTAAATGATTCAGTTAGTAAATTAGTATTAAAAGATGCTGACTATAGCAAAATTAATACTTTAAAATCTACTATTGAACAACTAGATGAAAATAAATATACTAACTTTGATATAGTTAAAAAAGCATTAGATGCAATTGTTTATGGTAAAAAAGCAAACGAACAAAACCTAGTAAATCAAATGTATAATGAATTAAAAAATGCTTATGATAATTTGCAGAAAACTAAAGCTAATTATTCAGAACTTGAAAAGGCTGTGGAAAATGCAAAAAAATATGAGCCAAACAAATCAAATTATACCAATTACTCGGAACTTGAAAAGCTAATTAATAGTATTAATTATACTTTAACTTGGGAAGACCAAGTTAAAGTAGATGAGTTAACTAAAAAAATAAATGACGCGATAGCTAACTTAAATAAAAAGCCAGCGGATTATTCAGAATTGTCTAATGTTTTAGCTAGAATACCAAGCGATTATTCAGAATTTGATAATCAAGTACAAGAAGAAATAAAACAATTGCTAAAAGAGGCAAGAGCACTGCCAAATAACCTTAAGTATGATGAACAATCTAGAATAAATTCTTTGGTTACTAAGGCAAAAACATTATTAGAAAAATTACCTGTGTTAGATACTAACAATAATTCTAACGAAATAATATTAAGTTATTTAAAAGTAAATGGAAATAAGGTAGACATTTCAAAAACACCATTTGAATATACTGTTGATTACGATGTTATGGAAGCAAAAATTCAAGTAGGATTATCTTCTAGTTCTAGCACTAGTAAAGTTTATGGTGGAAAGGTTTTAATGCCTGGCAATAATAACATTACTATTATAGTTACAACTAAAGAGGGGAAGACATATACTTATAGCTTAATTATAACAAGAAGTCAATCTAGCGATTATTTATCTGATTTATCAATAAAACAAAGTAGCATAAACTTTAATAAAACAAAGCAAGAGTATAATGTTAAGGTTAATAGAAATGTTAATAAGTTAGATTTATCGGTTATAGCTGAAGATGAAAATGCAAAGGTTACTATTAACGGAAATAATAATATTAAGAATGGTAGTAAGGTAACAATAGAAGTGGAATCCACAGATGGAAGCATAAGAGTATATACTTTAAATATTCAAAAGTCTGGTTCAGTTGACATTAGTATAATATTGATACTTATTATGCTACTTGCCATTATTGCTGGAATATTTAAATATATTCAAGAAAAAAGAAAATTAAATGAAGAAAACAATGTTTAGATAAGCATTGTTTTTTTTATATTATTTAAAGATTAAATTAACTATAAAATAAGGTATTAATACTAATATAGTTGGTAATGAAAATGAGATTAACGTCCATAATTTACTACCAGATTCTTTTTTTATCTTCTATTATTTTTTTTTAAAGCTTATTTCCAATAGATGTACTAGTTAATCCCATAATAAATACATCCTCTAATCATTATTATAATCCTTAAAGGTTTTTAGCGTCATCATTTCTTAATGCAAAAACACTTTCCCTCATTAAGTATGTAACAGGATCACCTAATGGATTTTTATACAATGCTTTAATTATTGTACTTTTTACCATTCCTAAATCTAGCAATATTTTTTTTATATTTTTATTTGAATTTAATTTTTTAATAATGCCTATTTTATTAATTGGTAATTTATCTAGAGTTGTTTCCATGTTTTCACTTTGCTTTCTAAACTATAATCTCTATGGTAGTCTATGAAATAATGAAGTTTTTTAATAGAAATTGTGGATGTTTTGTCGTATGAAATAAATAATAAATGCATGATTAACTGAGTAACATTTACTAAGGAGGAATCATGAATAAATATAATATTAATGGACTAAACAATAAAGAAATAATAGAAAGCAGAAAAAAATATGGATCTAATGAGTTAAAAAAAAGCAAAACAAATAGTTTTTTTTCACTTTTGATAGAATCACTTGGAGATCCAATAATAAAAATACTTTTAATAGCTTTAGCAATAAAGATAGTTTTTTTATTCAGAGATTTCGATTGGTATGAAACACTTGGTATATTAATTGCAATATTTTTATCATCTTTTATTTCTACTATATCAGAGTATGGAAGTGAAAAAGCATTTAGTAAAATGCAAGAAGAATCCTCTAAATTAAAATGCAAGGTTAAAAGAAATAGTAAAGTAACCGAGGTTTATATAGATGAAATAGTAAAAAACGATATAGTAATATTGGAGTCTGGCGATAAGGTTCCCGCAGATGGCGTAATATTAAAAGGAAACGTTAGTGTGGATGAATCTTCGATAAACGGAGAGTCAAAAGAAGTTCATAAGGAAGCTTTAAGCAAAAATAAGATAGTAGAGAAAAATAAACTTTTTAGAGGAACAGTCATATATTCTGGCGTTGCAACAATTTTAATAACCGAAGTTGGAGAAGATACTTTTTATGGAAAGATAGCCAGCGAATTAGCTGAAAAAACAGGTGAAAGTCCACTTAAAATAAGACTTAGAAATTTAGCCAAAATAATTAGTACTTTTGGTTATATTGGGGCTGTTTTAGCATCTGTTTCATATTTGTTTTCCGTTATTGTAGTTGATAATGGGTTTGTTTTAAATAACATAATTAGCACGGTAACTAATTTTAACCTAATGTTAGAACATATCATATATGCTCTTACTTTATCTGTTACAATAATAATAGTATCTGTTCCAGAAGGGTTACCAATGATGATAACGCTTGTTTTATCTTCTAATATGAAAAGGATGCTTAAAAATAATGTCTTGGTAAGACGAATGGTAGGGATTGAAACGGCTGGAAATATAAATATTTTATTTAGTGATAAAACTGGTACTATAACGACAGGTAAATTAGAATGTAATAGTATAATTGATGGCACTTTAAATAACTATAAAAAGGAATCCGATTTAAAACCTAATGGTTTTTTAAAAATTTTAAAAACGTCTATGGTGGTTAATAATATGGCATACTACGATAAAAAAAGTGTAATAGGAAGTAACACTACTGATAGGTGTTTATTGTCATTTTTTAAACCATTTAACTATGAGGGAATAAATAAAATAAAGCAGGTTCCGTTTGATAGTAAAAATAAATACATGATAACAGTTATTGATGATAAGAACATAAGAAATTTAATAAAAGGAGCACCAGAAGTGTTACTTAATTCATGTAAATATTGCTATGATGAGAACGGACGAAAAGTACCATTTACAAACAAAATAAAAATAGAAAGAAAGATAAAGGAAGCAACCGAAAATGGTATAAGAGTAATATTACTTGCAACTAGTAATCACATGACGGAAAGATTATTTAAGGATCTTGTTTTTGTAAGTATTATCTTAATAAAAGATAGCGTTAGAAAAGAAGCAATAGAAGGAATAAAATTAGTTAAAGAAGCTGGGGTTCAAACGGTTATGATAACGGGTGATAATAAGGATACGGCTACTTCTATTTCAAAAGAAATTGGTTTAATAAAAAATGATAAAGATATTATATTAACATCAAGCGAGCTTAATAACATGACTGATAGTGAGTTAAAAAAGATAATTCCTAATTTAAGGGTTGTAGCACGTAGTCTTCCACAGGATAAAAGCAGGTTAGTAAGAGTATCTGAAGAAATGGGATTAGTGGTTGGTATGACTGGAGATGGGGTTAATGATGCTCCCGCGCTTAAAAAAGCAGATGTTGGTTTTGCGATGGGTTCGGGTAGCGAAGTATCAAAGGAAGCTAGTGATATAGTAATATTAGATAATAATTTTTTATCAATTAGTAAGGCGATTTTATTTGGAAGAACAATCTTTAAAAGTATTAGAAAATTTATTATATTTCAGCTAACGGTTAATTTATGTGCTTTAAGCATATCAATAATAGGACCTTTTATAGGTGTTGATACTCCGGTTACTGTAATACAAATGCTGTGGATAAACATGGTCATGGATACTTTAGCAGGACTTGCTTTTGCATTTGAGCCTCCTCTTTTAGAATACATGAGAGAAAAACCTAAGAAAAAGGACGAGAACATAATGAACTCTTACATGTCGGCAGAAATTTTCATAACTGGATTATACACAACAATTCTTTGTATATTATTTTTAAAATTACCATTTATAAAAAATATGTTTAGTAGTAGCGCTTCATTTATGACTGCTTTTTTTGGACTATTTATTTTTGCGGGTATTTTTAACTGCTTTAATGCTCATACCAGTAGGGTAAATATTTTAGCAAACCTAATTAAAAACAAAATGTTTATAATTGTTATTTTATTTATTGTCGTTGTTCAAGTTATACTTATGTATTCTGGTGGCAACATGTTTAGAACTGTTCCGCTTACCATAAAAGAGTTTATTATTATGCTAACCCTTGCTTTTTCTGTTGTTCCAGTTGATATAATAAGAAAGTTGCTTTTTAAGAAATATGGTAAAATCCGTGGTGTTTAGTTTGACATAATGATATTAAAATGATATCATATCTCTCAAAAGAGGGGGATATAATGCAAGAAGACAAGTTTAATTATATATTAGAATGCATTGAATCAGGGAATTATAATGATGTTGATTCTTTAGATTTACTAACTTTAATTATGAATTATAATCAAAATGAACAATTTTTTATTAAAAATCAAAGAAATTTAATTAGTTTATGTACTATTAATTTTAATATATATGATTATTTTTCTTTAAGATATTTAGATAAAATTAATTCTTTTCACGGAGAAGTAGCAAAATTACTTAATGATACTGTTAAAAGTGTTTTTAGTAGTTGTACACAGATATTGTTAAATCGGATGTTTTTAAAATTAACAGATAATGAGTTATCTGTTAATAATATATTTAAATATATTATTAACGAATGTGAAAACTTACCCACAGAAAAATCATCAATCATATTATTTGAATTATCAATATTTAATGATTTTAATAAAAAATTATATGAAAGAAATCCTATAGCATCTACTATGATTAATGCATATATGAGATATGATATTAATACCATAGGAAAAAGTATGTTTAAGGGTAGTTCTATAATTGGAAAATTGGTTAAAAATAATAACGAAAATTTGGTGTTACCTTACGTTTTAGAATTGTTAAAAAAAAGGAAGATAAGTACTAAAAATTTTAAAATGATTGGTGGAGGTGGATCTAGTTTAGTTTTTGAGGTTAATAAACAAATTTTAAAATTAGGGGAAACAAGAAATAAAAAGAAAGTTTTTGCTAACCACCGGATATTACAATCAAAAGTAAGAGATTTAATATCTAAAAACGAAATCCCATTATTTTTTGTTGAAGTTATGAATCCTGCAATTGTTGGTGATGTTACAATTGAAGAACGAGATGAACTTGTAGCAGATTTAGAAAGTCAGGGAATGATATGGGAAGATTCTAAACTTGAAAATTGTGGGGTATTACAAGATTGGGACATGAATGATTCGGTAAAATATGAAGACATAGATCATAATTTATATATAGCAAATATAGAAAATCCAGTTTCTAAATCTGAATTTGATAAGAGAAAAAGAAGAGTTGTTGTAATTGACAATGACGATATGAGATTAAAACCGGGATATTGTAAATAAAGCATATTAACTTATGTTTTATTTTGTGTTAAGATTATTTATAGTTTGGAAGTGGTATATATGAAGTTATTATTACACACTTGTTGTGCACCTTGTAGTGTGTATTGTGTTGAGACTTTAAAAGAGGAAGATATTAATATTACAAGTTATTGGTATAATCCTAATATTCATCCATATAAAGAGTATGAAGCTAGGTTAGAGTGTTTAAAAAAGTATGATGAAGAGATAGGTATTCCGTTAATAATAGATGACTATTATGGATTAAGAGAATTTTGTAAAAATACCGTGGATAAGTTGGATAATAGATGTGGTTACTGCTATTTATGCAGGTTAGAGCATACTGCTAAATATGCTAAAGAAAATGGTTTTGATGCTTTTTCCACAACATTGCTAATTAGTCCTTATCAAAACCATGAATTACTTAAAAAAACAGGTGAGATGTTAGAAAAAAAGTATGGGGTTACTTTTTTATATCGTGACTTTAGACCGGGTTTTAGAGATGGTCAAAATAAGGCTAGAGAACTAGGACTTTATATGCAAAAGTATTGTGGATGCGTATTTAGTGAAGAGGAAAGATATGAAAAACTAATAGAAAAGAATAAAAAGAAAAGTTTAGAATTTAATGATAAAAAAACTAAATAGGGTTAACTTATTTAGTTTTTTTTGTTATACTTAATTTGTAAGAGGTATAATATGATAAATAAAATATTAAATTCAAACTATTTTTTATCTTGTTTGTCTATTTATGCATCTTTTTATATTATTTTACATTAAAAACTAACACCTTTTTGTGTTGGTTTTTTAATGTTTTTAGGAGGGTTATATGTTAGTTATTGAAAATGATGACTTAAGACTAATAGTTTTAAGTAATTTTAAAGAATTTGGTAAAAAGGTCGATCAAAGACTTCAAGAGTTAAGAGGGGAAACTAAAAGTTATTTAGTTTCAATTGATGCAGTTCGTTTTAATAATGGTGAGGGAAAAATAAAAATAAACGAAACTATAAGAAACAAAGATGTTTATATAATATCCGATATTGGAAATCACAGTGAAACTTACAAAATGTTTGGTTATGAAAATCACATGGGCCCAGATGAACATTTTATGGATATTAAAAGAATTATATCTGCAATAAGAGGTCAAGCTTCTAACATAACGGTTGTAATGCCACTTTTATATGAGTCAAGACAACACAGAAGGAAGGGAAGAGAATCTTTGGATTGTGCAATGGCAATTCAAGAATTGCAAGCTTTAGGAGTAAAGACTATTATTACTTTTGATGTACACGATCCAAATATTCAGAATGCTGCACCATGCCTATCATTTGAAAATTTTTATCCAACACACACAATTTTAGAAAGTTTTATAGAAAAAGAAAATTTAGATTTTAATAATGTTCTTGTTGTTAGTCCTGATACTGGTGCTATGGATAGAGCTATATTTTATGCTAACATGCTTAATACTGACGTAGGTATGTTTTATAAAAGAAGAGATCTAACGAAGGTTATAGATGGTGAAAATCCTATAGTTCAACACGAATACATGGGTAAAGATGTAAAAGGTAAAAGCATAATAGTTGTAGATGATATGATAGCATCAGGTGGTTCTATGTTAGAAGTTGCAGAGGAATTAAAAAAACGAGGTGCAAGTAAAGTATATTTAGTAGCAACCTTTGCCCTATTTACAAGTGGTTTAGAAAAATTTAATAAAGCGTATAAAGAGGGCTTATTTAATATGCTTTATACTACCAATTTAACTTATGTTAATCCAAAGTTAAAAAAACAAAAATGGTTCTACGACGTTGATTGTTCAAGATTTCTAGCTAAAATAATAAACGTGTTAAATAGGCACCAATCAATTTCACCACTTTTAAATGGTAAAGAAAAAATTCTTAATATGATAAGAGAAAAGAAAAATTAAATTTTGAATTTTTCTTTTTTTATAGTATAATAAAAAGCACAGGAGGGAAAATATTATGAAATTGTTTTTATTAATTATAATTGCAGTAATGGTATTAGTTACTATGGTATGTTCAATAATAACTACTATCATAATAGTAAAAGATAAGAAAGCCGGTGATTTGGTTAAAAAGGTTTTAACTATAACTTGTATTGCACTTGCTATTATTTTAGTTATTGGTGCGGCGTTTGGTGTTTCAAAAATGGAAAAAAATGAAAGTTCTAATAGTACAAGTGATACTAGTGAAACCTTATCACCAGAGGATGCTGGATTTAATGAGGTTACTTTAGATGAATATCTTGAATTAATTAATAGATCTGAAAAAAGTATTATTTTAGTTGCAAGACCTACATGTAGTTATTGTGAACTATTTACTCCAATATTAAAACAAGCAATGGAAGATATGAATTTAACTATTAATTATATTAACACTGATGATTTTTCTGATGATGATTGGACTACTTTTAGTAATTCATTGGCCTATTTAAATAGCGAAGAATGGGGAACACCGCTTACTTTAATAGTTCAAGACGGTGAAGTAGTAGCAGAAAATAATGGGTATGTTGAATTAGATACAATAAAAGAATTTTTTACTAACAATGGCTTTGGAGAATAATTATGCATGAAGATGTATATCAAAGTTGCAAAAAGTTTATGAATAAATATCCTAAAACAATTGCATGGAGAATAAAAAAACATTCATCGGTAGTTCAAGAACACTTAAATGATGATGAGGTTGTTTTATATAGTTTTGCTGGTCAAAAAAATTCAAATATTTTACAACCTTTTTTTACAACTGTAGTTGTATTTACTAACAAAAGAATGCTTTTAGGAAGAAAAAGGTATTTAGGTAGATATTATTATACTTCAATAACGCCTGATATGCTTAATGATTTTGAATTAAAGACAAATATTTTACATGGTATTGTTGAAATTGATACCATAAAAGAGCATTTTACAATAGGTTGTTTGGATAAAAAGTCATTGCCTGCAATAGAAGATGCACTTTCAAAATACATGGTAAATGAAAAGTTAAAATATATAAAGAAGAATCCTGCATAAGGATTCTTCTTTAATTTACAAAACTAATATATTGATATATAATTATTTTAATGAGGTGGTATTTTTGATACAAAAAAGAAAAAAAGAACGAGAGTTTATTCAAAAGAGTAATAAGGTATTAAAATTGGTTCTTGTTATAATAACTTTAATATTAACCTTAATTTATTGTATAAAAGGAGGATTTTACTCACTTCTTTTTGACTTAAAGGAATCGAAAATGGTTATTGTATATAGTATCATCATAATAGTACTTTTAGTTTTACTTGTAATACTTAATATTTTTGATGCGCCAAATTCTCAAACTGAAAAACAAAAGGATATAAGTAGTTACATAACGGTTGGTATTATGATATTAGCATGTTTAGTTGGAATACTTTTAGTATTTACTTTAATAGATTTCTTTTTACCTATAATTGTTTTAATAATTATCTTAATAGTTGTTTATTTCTTAGTATGTAAGTTAATTTCATACTTGGTATATAAACATGGTATCAAATAAATTTCATCAAAGGAGTATTAAAAGATGGATGAGAAATTAAAATTATCTTTTAGTTATTTAACAGAAAGTGACTTAGAAGAGGTAGCTAAGCTTTATGATGCAGAAAGACCAGTAGTTACTAATAGAGCTAAAATGAAACAAACTTTTAATAAAATCAAAAATAATTCTGATTATAAAATGATTGTCGTTAAACATAATAATATTATTGTAGGATTTGCTAAAGTAATTATACATCATGATATTTTTGAAGAAAATAACCCTTTTGCTACGATCTGGAGTGTTAGGGTACGAAAAGAATATAGAAGACTCAAAATAGGTAGTAGATTATTTGAATATATTGAAAAAAAGCTTAAAGAAATGAATTGTGAATTTATTTCTTTGATAGCTGATAAAGATAATGTCTTAGCTAATGAGTTTTATAAAAGGTTAGGTTATGAACGTGATAATGGTTATGTTAAAGTTTTAAAAAATGAAATCAAAGAATAAGTATTATTGTATATGTAAATAAATTTTATTTTAAGTGAAATTAAAGCCCTATAAGATTGTATTATAGGGCTTTAATAGATTTAATTTATTCTTTAGTTTTTGGTTTTAATAGCTTTTTAACAATACCTGAATTTTCTTCTAATAGGGAAGTTTGATTATTAGAAAGAAATTGCTGAATAGGTAATTTACTAAAATCAAGTTTTCTACCATTATTAGTTTCTATAATAGGTACATTTAATTCCAATTGTTCAAATTGTCCATTATCCATATTAAATAAAACTTTTTCGCCAGTTTGCCAATCATCAATTTCTAATAATCCGAATCCATTTCTTTTTACTCTACATTTTCTTGATGACATTAATACTTCACCTGATTTAGTAATAATCGTAAAAGCGTCATATTGTTCTTTCCAATTTCCAGAGTGGTAGCAAAGAATGCCATCTTTATAATAAAAATTAAAATGTCCCATATGTGGTAAATTAAATACTGGATTTAGCTCTTCATCAATTAATTGATAATTTTTCGGCTCAGGCGTATATCCAACAGCTAGTCCATCTTTAAATGGTTTCATACTAGTATATGGTGTATGTATCATAGTTTTAGTTTTTGTGTTGAAAATATAATAATTGCTATCTTTTTGAACAAAGAAGTATTTATTATTTTTATCGCGTAATGCTTCAATTTTATCATATTCTAGCTCAAGAATTATTTCGCCTTTTTTATTCATTAAACCAAGTTTATTATTTTCTGCTTTAATTATAAAAATATCATCAGGACTAAGTATAGGAATAAAATCTGTTTTACTTACAGTATCAGTTTTTGTATTGATTATTACTGTTATATCTTTCTTTAATTTTGGTTCATATTTTTTTGTTTTAAATTTCTTTTTAAAAGTCATCATAATACATTCTTCGCTGTTAACTAAAATGCACCATGGCTTTTTTGTTTCACCAATTGTATAGGTTTTAATAATTTCTAATTCACTATTTAAGATGAATAATTTTCTATTCTTTAATACTATTATTTTATCATCTGTCAATGGCATTATCATATCGGCATCTTGAATAATAGTTTTTTTATTAAAATCAATTACCATATTATCATAGATAAATTTATTCTTATCAATAATTCTAATATAACCGTCGATTTTTGGGAGAATAATTGTGCCATTTCTATCAATCACCGTTTCGTTATGTTTTTTTCTATCATTTTCTTGTAATACTAAAACGTCATCTTTATATTCTCTAAAAATCATATTATCAGGAAATGGTATATAATCATTTATATTTAAATCAAAGACCTTTTCTGTATAATAGTTATCTTTTTCACTTACACCAAATAATCCATCATCAATATAATCAATTTTTTTTACTTTATTAATTAATTTAATGCCATCGTTTAAGCATATTAAAGAATATTCTCCGAATTTATTTTGGAGAATTATATAATCATTGTCATTATAATTAACTATTTTTTTTACTTTAGTAGAAAAATTAATATTTAATGTAAAAGCCCCATTTGTAGTAAGTATTATATCGCAGGTTTTAAAATTAAAACAGTTTTATAGGAGTTATAATTAATGATTATGTTGATGATATTAATTTTGAAAGTGATCTAAATTGTTGTCAAAAATACTTGTTTGAATTATATCTCATTTTTGAAAAAATATTGATTATAAGATAAACAATGAAGAGATAGACACTATGTTTGAAGTTTTTAAACATGTTAATAATTGATTTTGATTTAAGACTGTTATATATGAGTGTATTACTACCTTGGAAATGGGCAAATTCTGAAATGGATCCATTACAACTGCCTGAAGATTATCAAAACTTATTTGAATATACTAAGAGATATTATAATGAATTAAATGATGTTAAATATTTAGAAGAAAGGATGACTATATATTAGGTATTAGATGATTTCGAATTATTACCTAGATTTAGGGAAAAAGAAGCAAAAGAAAGAATTTTGATGAATTATCAAAAAATCTTAGATAATTTTAAACAAACAAAGAAGCTTAAATGATTAAAATATGATATGGGATATTTAATTTCTATATACTTTTTTATTGCAATAAAAAACGAACTTATAAAAAGTTCGAACAGATTCGTCAATGGAGCGATTGGTTAAGTTATTTCAAACTTTTCCTCGCTAATGAGAAATTAATAATTAAATATCAATTTCTATTAATATTTTACCATATTTATAATTTTATTCAAATTTATATAAAAATCAAAAAAAGATAGAAAAGTGACTTTCTATCTTAATTGTAATATTTTATTATTCTGATCTAGTCAATAAATTGTAATTTGTCAGTTACTTCAATATTACTTTGTTTGTTCAAATAGCCAATCTCTTATTGCTTCAATTTTATATACATAATCAAATGAATACATATGCTCACTGGTTCCTGTAGCCGTTCCACTTGGTAATGTTGTTCCTAATTTTAATTCGGCAAAGTTTATATCATATCCTTCACTTAATAGATTGGTTACTGCCGTATCAAATTCTTCATTACTCCACCCAGCATCCCATTCTGTTGCAACTCCAAAATTAACATTATCTTCTTCAAAATTACTTTTTAATTCTTCCCAACCTGTACTTGCTTTTGAATCTCCTGCAGATACTACATAAAAGAATTTTTGATTTTCTATTGCTCTTAATCCTTCGTTATCCCATTGCCCACTTACAAATAAATATGCTGTAAAGAAGTTGGGATAATTTATTGAAAAATACATACTAGTCATACAGCCACCTGATTGCCCTGTTGTATATACTTTGTCTGTATTTATACTATATTTATTTTCAATTTGCTTTATAAGTCTTATTATCATATCTGCTTCGTCTGATGTTTGAAAATTATCATCTGCCAATGTTTCTGATGCGGCAGGAACTAAAACAAAGCATGGATGTTTTGCTTGTTCTTCTTCACTTGCCCATATAATTCCCCCATATCCTTGAGTTAACTGTGCTTTAGCACCTTTTCCAGTCGTTGAACTATCTGACATAAATAATATTAAAGGGTATTCTTGCGATGAATCATAATTTTCTGGAACATATAAATTATACTCTAAACTTTTACCTGTTTCTTCATCCTCATAAGTTAATACTTGGTATTTGTCCACTACTTCATCTATTAAATTTTGTAATTCTGTATCACTAGATTTATCAATGGCACCTGCTCCTG
>CAYVPV010000008.1:0-50928 GCA_964453925.1 uncultured Muribaculaceae bacterium
ATACAAAAAAGACATTTTGTCTAAAACAAAACATCTTTTTTATATTACTTTTTTTACTAAAACTCTTTTTTAGTAAAATTTTTATTTTTTATATATTAATGTTGTTATATGCCTTTAACCCATCTATTCCTCCGATAATACTATAACAATGATAACCTAATGCATTTAATATCTTAGCACAAGATAAACTTACTTCTCCTTTGTTACATAATAAATAATAATCATCTTGTTTGTTCATGTAATTACTAGGGTTTCTAAGAAGATTTAATCGCATAACGTTTATACTACCAGGAATACTTTCTTTTTCAAATTCTAAAGAATTTCTTATATCTATAATTTGATTATTTCTGTTTATATCATTAAACTCTATTTGCATAATACCACCGATATAATATATGAAAAAAAGCACTTTAATAAAGTACTTTTTACTCAAAAAATTCATTAAAGAAATCATCGTCATCATCAGAAGAATCTTTTTCATTCATAATTTTAGAAATCTCTTCCTTATTTGTATATACACTACTTTCAGGTTTAACCTCTTCATTATTTTCTTCAACGGCTTTTTCTTTGTTATTTTCCGCAAAATCTAATATGTCATTTTTTTCTAAATTTTCATCTTTTAAATTATCTAGCTTTTCTATTGGCTCATCAAATGATAAATCTTCAATCATATCATCTAGCAAATCATGTTTAGAAGAATTATTATCTTCCTTCGAGCTTTCTTTCATAGTGCTTTCAAAAGAATTAAAATCTATTTTTGAACTTGGCATAATTACACTTGATGAAGAAACTATATCCTCATTATCTGTCGGAACTTCTTGTGTATTTTTAGCATCCTCCACCATCTTCTTTTCTGATGCCTTTTCTTCGTTTTCCAAAGCCTCTTTTTCTGCTTTTTCTTCGGCTTCTAATTCAGCTATTCTTTCATCAATCTTTTTCATCATTTCATCTATGTTAAGATCATCATTTGATGCTACAGGCGATGATGGACCACCAGTATTAGATTGTGTACCAAAAGGATTGAATGGTTGACTATTCATATCATTACTTGCAGGGTTCGTCGCTCCATAAGCTGCTAAAGGATTACTATTTGGTGTAGAGGTATTATTACCAAACGGATTTGGCATTTGATTTCCTCCAAATGGATTAGGAATCGCACCACCACCAAACGGATTACTTCCTGGTCCACCAAATAATTCATTTCTTTTTTCATCTTTCTTTTTCTTCACAAAATCCCTTATATCAAATAACTTGATAGGCCTTTGTTCATGTGATGTAACTTCTGCTTTTGGAACGTTAGCATTATTTTTACCATAACCAAAATCAGTATTCCAAAATGGTAAAAATTTAGTTCTAAGAGGCGGAAGCCTATGCTTTAAAACAAGCACTTCATTTTGTTTAAATCTTTGCAATTCAGTAACCGTAATCAAAGGTCTTGTTTCTTCTTTTTTATCTTTACCAACTTTAACAATTTTATCACCACATAACTTACTAATTTCTTCTAATGCTGACAATTCACCAGTAAGTAAGTATAGTATGTTACCACAGTTACCTCGAATTGTTTCAGCATCTTCCTTACCATAAACCTGTACTAATTGAGCAAAGTTCTGAATTATCATCGTCATTCTAATTTGCCTTGAACGAGCTGCCGTTATCATTGTTGTTATATCTTTAAACTTGGGCATGTTAGCAAACTCATCTAGTAGGAAATTTGTTCTAACAGGAAGTTTTCCACCATGTCTTTGAGCAACCGCAATTAATGATTCATAACATTGCTTTACAAAAATAGTAGCAAGTGCGTGGTACGTTGTTTTTTCATCTTGTATAATCATAAATATTGCTGTTTTTCTCTCACCTATTGTTTCCATGTCAAAATCACTACGAGATAGCATTTCTGCTAAGTTTTGAGTAACAGCAAAAACTTTTATTTTCTGCTTTAATACTGATAAAACAGAATTTTTAGTATCCTGTGGTGCATTAACAGTACCTAGTGCATTAATTGCAGCAGGACTTGCCGGATCTTTAAGCTTAAAATACTCTTTAGCATACGTTGATGCCCCAACTTTTTCTTCACCAACAGTTACCATCAAGTTAACCGTCGAAATACTAATTTCATCTTCATTGGCATCTTCAAACATTCCAAGGGAAAGACCAGTTAAATAGTCAGCAGCTGAATTTGTCCAGAATGGATCATCTGCTTTTTCATCAGTTGCAATGTTAATAGCCATATCGTTTAATAATTCATTGGCTTTATCCTGGTTACCTTCTTTATAATACTTATATGGTAAAGTATAAGGATTCCAACAACTACCATTTTGAGGATCACGGAAATTAACCACTATTACATCATAGCCTAAATCTCTTAGCATTTCCCCGTTTTTTTCATAAATTTCACCCTTAGGATCCGTAATAACCATTGATTCTCCTTTTTTTGATAAAAGGTTTACCAGTGGATTAATTACCATTTGTGTTTTACCAGAACCAGTAGCACCAATTACTAATGAATGCGCCTCTCCATTATCTACGTATACTAAGTTTTTTTTCTTATCATAGCATAAAGGAAATCCAGCAACAGTTGATTCTTTTGCTATTAATTCAACTGGTTCTACGTTTTCGAACTCTTGATATTCTTTTTCTTTAGCAAATCTTCCAAAACCTTCTTCTTTTTTTCCTTCAACAAAACCAAAACCTTTTTCTCTTGAGAAAAAGTGACTTGATACACTTGCCGTTAAAATAACTATTGCAAGTAACCAAAATAGTATGGTATATCCTAAATACGGTGGAAAAAATGCTGGTACAAAATTAAATGACCATCCTATTTTAGAATTACTAATATTTAAACCATCATCAGCAACATGATAAAAGTTTCTTACACATAAAGCAACTACTACTAATAACAATAAACACGCCCATAAGAAAGCCACAATATCTTTATGTTCCGCTCTAAATTTTAGCTTCATACAAAAAGCCTCCTTTAAAATATATACCCCTTTGCGTTAAATATAACCATATAAATATATTATACCAAATATTTAATATATTTGGTATAACTTTTAATTAATAACAGAGAAAAAGAGTAAATTTTCTTCGCAGAGAAATTTGATATGATTACTACAAGATAAAAAGGTGGTATGTAGTAATGAATAGATATGAAAGAAGAGAATTAAAAAAGGATAAGAATTTAATAAAAGAATTATATTCCATAATAGTAAAATATTTACCTGAATTATTAACTATGTTTAATAATTTAACTGATACTAGACATCAAAGTTACATAACATATTCAATGAAAACAATTTGCGTTACTAGATTATTCCCCTTATTATGTGGAATAACTACTATGACAGAAATTTCAGCAGATGTATTTAATACTGATAGTTGTATTAAATACATATCTAAAGTTTGTAATCAAAATTTAAAAGAACTTCCTTATTGGGAAACAATTCAAGATGTGTTTATGAATATTAAAACTGGTGAACTTAGAGATATTCAAAAGTATATTGTTAAACCCCTGATTCGTTCTAAAATGTTTAATAAATATAAGTATGACGGTTATTTTCAAATTGTTGTTGATGGGTCTGGTCTTTCTAGTCATAATTACAATTTAAATGGAAACTGCATTAAAAAGAAATATAAAGATGGAAAAATAGTTTATTGTAAATATATTTTAGAATGCAAATTAGTTGTTGGCAATATTGTTATTAGTTTAGATAGTGAATGGATTGAAAATGCTGAAAGTTTAACTGAAAATCAAAAACAAGATTGTGAAACAAAGGCCTTTGAAAGAATGGCAAAGAGAATTAAAAATAATTATCCTAAGCAAAAATTTATTCTTACTGCTGATGCACTATATTGTACATCACCTATGATTAAAATTTGTAAACTAAATAACTGGAAATATATATTTAACCTAAACGATAGATTAAGGACCGTTTTCAAGGATTTTAATGATTACATTGAATACTTTAATGATTGTACCATTACAAACTACTTTCTTGATAACAATTATAAATATAAATGTCATAGATTTAATATTATAAAATTTACTGAAACTAAGAAAAATAAGACTACTAATTTTCATTATATTACTAATCTAACTGTGACAGATGACAATATTAAAAATATTGTTTGTTTAGGTAGAAACAGGTGGAAAATAGAAAATGTTGGTTTCTATAATCAAAAACATAGAATTTTTGATATTACTCATTTAAATTCTAGAAATGATATAGCTTTAAAAAATCACTATTTATTTATTCAAATTGCTCATACTATAAGACAACTATTAGAAAATGGTAATAAATTAACTAAATTATTAAAACTTAAAATAAAAGAAGTAAGTCGCACCCTATTAAGCAATCTTACTTCCACAATCTCAGATCTTAATAATTTAGAAACTAACTTTCAATTAAGATTTGATGATTAAATTATACACTATTTGTTCTTTGAAATCACTAGTTTTCAAAAAATTTTTTTATCGCACTATGCGTTCTTTTTGTTGTGCCTTTAAAATCAATATTTTAAGAAGAAAAAATTTGATAAGATTATTTTTACTTAAATTCTATCTGTTTTTCTTAATTAAATTTTTTTACTCTTTTTTACTGATTAATAATCTAATTTATTTTTCTTATACTTTTTATAAAGGTTTATGCTTATAATCACTATTAATACAATTAACAATAATATAAAACCAAAAGTTATATATTTTTTTATTTTTTCTTTTTTTTGTAAATTTTCCTCATATTTTTCCTTATAATCTTCTAATAATGTCTTACTTACCTTTAAATAAAAACTTTTATTTTCATCAGTATCTTTATTATATTTCCAAATATAAGTATTCCCATCTATTTCGTCAGCGTTCTGCTCTTCCGCCGACACTGGAAGATTTATAGAAAAAATCACATCATCTAAAGCAGGCCACTCTCCACATTCAGAACAATATGGTATATATTCAGTAGCGTTTTTTATTTCAAAATAATATTGATTTTCAATACAATCCATATACTTATACACATATTGATTGAACGCAGAGTTACCAAAAAAACTGCATATATCATCATAATCTTTATATACTTTAGCACCGCTTAACTCTTCACCTTTTTCATATGTATAACTATAATTTTTAAAATTAAGTATAGATTTATAGTTAGTAATTTTATTATCTACAATACTTTTAATTTTTTCTTCGTCGTCACCAAATACATTGTTACTATTTAATATATAAACATTTTCGTTAACACTACCATCATAATTAACAGTAATTTCACTTTTAACAGTACAACCTGTTAGCAATAACATAAATATTATACAAATTATTTGTTTTTTCATAATACTCTTGCATGATCAAATCTCATAGAAATATTAATCTATTTAATTGATCCCTTTCTCCTTAATAATCTATTTTTGTCATTTTATGTTTCCTTATTAATATAAATACAATTAATAAAATTATTATAACAGAAAAAACTACTATATATATAACACCTTTTCCATTTGTTAAAAATCCTTTTAAATCACTATTCTTTAGCTCTAAATTAACACGCTTTAATTCATTGCCTGTAAATCGCCAAACATATGAATTACCTTCAACTTCATCTGCATTGGAGTAAACAGCAATTGTAGGTAATTTTATGGTAAGAAGAGCATCATCATATAAATTTCCTTCCAAACAATCATCAACACATTCAAAAGATTGAAAATTAAATAAAATTTTATAAATGTTGTTTTCCTTTTTGCATGATAAATCTGATATCTGATCCTTGATAAAAATTGATTTACTAAAATAATCACATATGTCTAAATATTCCTTACTGATTACTACTTTACTCGTATTATCAGTAGATTCATTTAAATATTCATAATCTTCAGATTCTAACGTATCTTTATAAATATCTATATAATTATCTGCCACCTCTTCTGCGTTTGAAAAATTTTCTTGAGAAATAATTACTTTCTCGTTAACAGAACCATCTTTTGAAATTTCTACTTGAATGTTAGCAGAACATCCACATAGAAATAAAATTATTATAATAATCAACATAAATTTTTTCATTTTTTCACCTATTTAAAATAATTACAAGGATTTACAGTATTACCATTTGACTTAACTTCAAAATGAAGATGAGGCCCAGTTGTATTCCCATTTTCACCAGATAAGCCTATTACTTGACCTTGTGATACCTTATCACCTACACTAACTTTTCTCTCACTTAAGTGTGCATATAAAGTTTTTAATCCATTCGAATGTTCAATTTCAATATATCTTCCATAACTATAATATCCACCTACACAATTTCTTCCATCACAACCAACTAAATCTTTAGATACTACAACTGTACCACCATCTACTGCAAGAACTTCTGTTCCAATAGAAACAGACATATCGGTTCCAGTATGTGCTGCTCCACTGGAATATTTAGGATAATCGTTACAAGAATGACTAGTAATACTTTTAATAGGGTATATAAACGTTCCTGTTGTAATACCGTCACCTGTTGATGCTGCTTGATTAGATTCCTTTATTTCTTCTGACTTCGGTCCATATACCGCTATCCAAGAATGCATTGTTTTACCATCGTCTGTATCAATAAAATAATCTAAATCAATGAAATCATTTATTGCATAAGTACCATTAAGAGATCTGTCAGAACTTGCAGGATCTGCAACTTTTACTTTGCCATCTTCTGTAATACCCCTAATAATTATCCAATGTCCGCCACCTGTAAATGGGCTATTAGCTTGAACATTTGCAACAACTAACCCACCATTTTTAATAACATCTAATACTTGTTGAGCACCATCTGATGTAGTAGGAATAACTTCCGCAGTAAATCCTGAATGTTTATTAACTAATGTGTCTAAAAAAAGCCCATTACTAGAACCTCCAGAACCACAATTTCCAGATCCCTCGCCTTCATTACTAGCATCAACCGGATTAAAAGAAGTATCATTTGATAAATTAGCAACAAGCATTGCATAAGAAGTTCCACCACAACCAGCTTTTGCTATAGTTGCATCAGAACCACAAAAAAGATCATTATAATCATTTTGATAATAAAATATAAACTGATCATCTGGTATTCCTAAACTATTGCCTGTTCCAGATGAACATGTAGTACTACTAATGACTGTAGACGACGAAATATAATTTCCTTCAATGTTAAGAAAAGTAGCATTAACAGCACTAAACTGATCTGAAAGTATATCAGTATAAGAACTACTACTATAACCATCTTTTACTTCTTCTTGAAACAAGCAGCTTCCAGCAGAACAAAAACATGCAGATGCATAAGACTGGTTTTGACACACAGATCCTAAAAGTTGTGACCCATTCCATAAATAAGTATCTTTACTTTCCTCCCATGCCTGTTTTAAATTTTCTATTGCTGCCTGTGATGGATTTGCATTACCCGAACTGCAACTTTCACCAGTTTCATAATCACAGTAATCCTGATCTCTTGTACTATCAATAATCCCAATAACATAAGTGTCTTCCGATAACGGAACAACATTTCCTCTTTCATAAGCTCTATTTATAGCAAAACTTTTTTCTGCAACCATATTGGCCTTTATATGTTCTATATTATTTAAATCATTACCAACTTCTTGAAGTGTAACACCAATAATATATTTTTCCATGGTAATCGGACTGCTATATAAACTAGCACAATTAGTTAGTTTACCAGTTTCCGTACAACCTTCTTTTTTTACATCTACCAATATATTTTTAGTTAATAAATCTTGTAATGATATTCCATCAGAATTAGTATAGTCAATAGTTATTTGTCCACCAGATTGCGAACTATAAGATGTAGCACAACTTTGTGGTATATAGACTTCATACAATTCCGTATTATCCTCAACATCCTTTTCTATTTCCAATATTAACTCTTCTTCATCCTCTGTATTTTCTATAAGATCTTTATATCCATCATCATTTTTGTAATACGTATCCTCCAAATATTGCTTATAAATAGATTTATCTTCAGTGTTATCATTACTATAAATTTCCATTAATTCATCAAATTTATCTATATATTTATCTTTCTTAAATATAGTTAAATACATATCATTACTAGGATTGCCATCATCTTCATCATCATCATCAGATAATTCATACCCAAATTGGTCAGCTAACCATTCTTTAAATGTCATAGTAGCAGCTTCAGTAATACTTCCAAATATCATTTTATATTTTTCATACTTTTCAGAAGCAGTTAAATTTGAATCTGACTCAAACAATAACTCCATTTCATCAAGTTCATCATCATCTTCGTCTTCATCATTTTCCCCAGATAGAGCTTTAACATTATCATTTTGAAGTAATGTATGATATGGATATGCAACAGTAGCCAAAATATTAGCTGCTTCATCAGTTGAAACATTTGGATACTTATCAACTACTTCTTTAATATTTGAAAGGATTTTAATATCTCTTTTTGAATATGTATCAGTATCTGTTTCATCTTTAACATCACCAAATATCCCTGGAACATAAGTTTGTATAACTGATACCACAGAAGCAACACTAGCAATAGCAACAAATATAGCAACTGCAACAGCAATAATAGGCCCATATTTTTCTATAAATTTAATTGTTTTTATCGCCTTGATAGTTTTTCCAATTTTACGTAAAGTATTAGCACCCTTTTTTTTAAGTTTTTGTAACTTTTCATTATTTTGAACTTTTTCTTTTATATTTTCTTTTCTTTGTGATAAATTGTTTTTTAAGCTATTTTTTGCGTTCGAGAAAGCTTTTTTTCCTTTTTTTTCAATTTTATCTAATGCCTTTTTGGAAGCCCATTCTCCTAATTTAGGAGGTACAATACCATCGGTTGCTGCTGATATAGCAGCACCACCAGCTTTTGCAGCAGCTTTTTTACCTTGTTCTTTTAATTGATTGGCAGTTTTTTTTACATCATCAACTACTGGTTTTATATTTTTTTTAGCTTCATCTGCGATTGGTTTTAAATTATTTTTTGCAGTATCAATGGTATCCTTTAAATCAGAAGATTTAAGATCTTCATGTTTATCTAACTTTTGAGATTTTCCGTCCTTAAAGATATTACTTACTTCATTAAAGATACCATCATTACCAATCTCATCACTTGAAGTACTTTCATTTGATACAACGTGACTACCATCCATATCACTTGAAACACCTTCATTAAAGGATCTGTCGTTTACTTCAACCTTTTTTGCATCGTCAGATTCAATAAGAGTTGTAGATAAATTAATACTTTGATCGTCAGAAACGTCAACCATATCATCTAAATTTATAGTTCCATCTTTTATTTTTTCTCCTACTACATCTGTAACTTTTTTTTCCACATTTTTATCTAAATTAGAATTTTCCATAATAACCACCATATATCTTATATAAAATTATAACATAAATAGTATACAAATTCTACTATAAAACTTATTCTTAAATTAAAAAACACACAATTAAATTACAAACGTAATTTAATTGTGTTAACTTTCCATTAAAGTTTTTTTTGCTTCTTCATAAAAAGCTAAAACAATTTCCTTTTGCTCATTCGGTATAGATATTAACTTTCCATCTCTATCTATTTCAGATATAAATATAGCGGAAGACGAAGATTCACTATCATCATTTAAAGTATAAACCACATATTGCTTATGATATTCTTCTATTTTAAAGCTTAAAATTAATTCTATCTTTATATCTTCTCCATCTTCAGATTTAACAATTACATAGTTTTTCATGTTACATACTCCTTGAAGAAAGATTATTTGCTTGTTTAATTAAATTTCCAAAATCTTGAATAATCTCACCACTTTGTAAATTATATGCATCTATATTTTTATTACTTCCATCTACGTTAAGAACATACTTTTCAATGCCTCTTTTTCCAGCTATAATTCCTTTTTTCTTTATATCAGCTGCCAAATCAACCAAAGCACATAAACCAGGAGTTGCTAAAGCCGTACATATTTCACCAAAAGGTCCATCTGCAGGACAAAATGTTAATGCAACTGTTGCAATAGTACCGGCTATTTTAATTATTTTCTTAGTTTTTTTTGCGCGTTTTTCAACTTTTTCTTCAAACTCTTGAGATTTACCAGTATCAATATATTTTTCTTTATAATCACTTCTAAACTGATTAATTTTGCTAATTTCATTCCCATGAATTCTTTAGCTTTGTTAATAAAACTTCTATCTTCTTCTAACATTATTACTTGTTCTGGCATAATTAACCTCCTATAAACTCTTGCTTATATATTTTCTTGAATTTTTCCCATATTTCATCGGCTTCTTGTTTATTATTTAATTCTTCAATAAATATTTCTTCGTTTTCTAATAAAATTTCACCAATCTTCAAAACAGTTCTATTTTCTTTTTTTTCACCTTCATCATAAATTATGAAACCTCTATTAGTATCTTCAGAGTATAAAACAGCTATAGCTTTATAATAAGAGAGAATATTATCTTTTATTAAAACAAATTCATTCGTCTTCATTTTTTTCTCCTTTTTATTGCATCGGTTATTTTTTCCGCTACATCACCTATAGCATTTCCTATAGCCTCTCCACCATCTGCGTATTTTCCTCTTTTTCTTTGAGTTGTTTTTTTATCAGTATTACCATTTATACAATCATCAACCGTAGCCATAAAAATTCCAATGAGCGAGCCACCAACTCTACCTATAGTTCCACCCACTTTTTGACCTGTGGTTAATTCTTGATCTACTATTTGTCTTAATTGAACTTTTTTTTGACTTATTAAATCATTATAGAACTCTTTGTCATTTTTATCAACTGATTTATCCCTTAATTCTTCTAATTTTGATATTTCTTCTTGTATTTGTGTTTTTGTCATGTTTTACCTTCCTTTACAATCCACCACCAGAACCAAATGAATCTAATTCAGCTTCAGTTAAAATTACATCTATTCTCATTCTTCTACTACCACACACAAATAAAGCTTCACCCTGATTATACTTTTTAATACTTTCTTTTTCTTGATCATTTAAGTCTATAAGTTGTCCTAAATCTTCAGCCGCTTGTTTTTTTAAACCCATGATCAAATAATATGAAGCATTATCAAAAATTGCTTTTCCTTGAGTTATTATAGTAGATTCAGCAAAATCAGATGGTTGTTGAGTTATTAGTAATGTACCACTATTATACTTTCTAGCACGTCTTTGAATCTGTGCTAGAAAGTCAGCTCCTAATGTATTATTTTGTGATAAAAGCATATGTGCTTCATCCACATATAAAACAGAATTTATATTTCTATCCAGACAATGACTCCAAGCATATTTTAAAACGTTAAAAAACAATGCATTTCTAATATTTTCATCAGCATTCATAAGATCTCTAATATTAAATGTTATAAAATTACTATGAGCAGTTATTGTTGTATGACCATCAAAATAGAATTTCAACTCTTTTACCAAAGGCCTTATTTTTAATTCAAGCTTTTCTAATATATCTCTTTCATGTGTAACTTGATCTCCATATGCCTCTAATCTTCTTTGTAGTGTTTCATATAAATCAGAAAATGTTGGATACTGAGAAGAGTTTAACATTGAAAAATTACTTTCAAAAGATATACCAAATCTCTGATAAGTTAATTGAGCTATTTCACTAAACATAGTTAATAAATCTTCTGTTATAGTAGGATCATAATACTTCATAAAAGCTTTTAAAAATTGTAATGTTTTTGTTAAAACAGTATATCCCAAACCCTCTTTTAGTTCTTCATCATCAGCTTCTAAAATAACTTCAAGTGGATTAATCATCCCAAATTGACCGCCTTTGCCTAAGTCTATAAAATCTCCTTGCATTTTATTAACCATTTCTTCTAATTCACCTTCAGGATCTATTGCAACAATTTTATAACCATTTCGTATATGTGTTCTTAATAATAATTTTGCTGCAGTAGATTTACCACTACCAGAAGTACCTAAAATAATCATATTAGCATTATTTCTATTATGTTCCTTACGTATTTGATATAAAAATTGATTAAATAATACTACCCCGCCAGAAAAATCTATTCCAAATAGACAAGATAAACCTGGATCTTTTAAACTATCAAAAATAAATGGGTACATTGCAGCAATAGTATTAGATGTTATTGGTGTACCTATTTGATCTTCTATATCTTGCTTTGGAAAAATAGGAATTATTGATTTCAATACTTTCTTTTGTTCAAATCTAAGTGGTATTGCCCTTAATTCCATTGCTTCTAAGTAATTTTTTATTTGAAGTTTCTTTTGTTCTAATTCTTCTTTAGAGTTTGCGGTTATAACAACATGCATCTGAAAATCAAATATTTTTGACTGGTTAGATGTAATCATCTGAATAAATTCATTTAATGAATCATAATCTTGTCTTATTTGCTCTTGAGCAGTTTTATCATTTTCTTTTTCATAATCAGCCTTTAACTCTGCAAGTTGTTTATTAAGCATCTTAGACATAACAGAAAATGGTAATGGTATGTGTTTAATTACAATTTTAACACCAGAATTGCTAGTTATATTTGACAAAAACGCTGGAGAAATATATTTAGGATAAGACACAACCGTTAAAATAGTACACCATTTATCACTAATAACAAATTCTGAAGGTTTAAACTCTAATCCTTTAGGAGCTAATTCTTTTTTTATATTCATCATGATAACACCGTCCCAAATTCAGTATTTTGTCCACCATTTAAGAAACTTTCCAATACCATTCTTAAATCATCATTATTCGCTTGCGATGAAGCTAAACCAGATTGTGCTAAACCATTAATAATCAATCTAATCTTTTTCTGAACCATTTCTACATTTTTTTCTTTAAATAATATGTAAAACTCTACATCTGTAACATCTTCATTTATAAATTTTCTAGCTTTTTGTAAATCCTGATTTATGAGTTTTCTAGCTAACGAACTTTGTGTTCTATTAAATTGAGACTGAAGTTGAGCTATATAAATAGCAATATCAACCGGTCTATCTGTTACAATAAGCCAAAACTCAAAATCTAAAGTATTATATAAATTCTTTAAATTGTCTATTATATTAAATTGTTCATATTCTTCTAGTATAAATATATTTTTAGGATACACCTTAACTCCTGCGACCTTCATTCCATTATCTAGCTCTATCATATTATTTATAATAGATTTTACTGGTATAAAGCTTTCAGTTGTTGAATTATTATTCTTTGAACTCATCTTTAACACACCATCCTTTCCATCTAAACTGTTGTTTTTCAACAAAGTAAAATCTATATATATTTTGTATTACACAAAGCATATTATGATAGTTAGGTACTGGTATAACCAGAAAAGCACATATAAGTAATGGTAATAATGTTATTATTGCCCATAGTAAACTATCAGGTTGAATTACTATAAACATAATCAATGTTAATCCACCACCAACAGATGCAATACCTAAATCTATTGGTCTAAATATATTAAATATGAGTTGAGCTCTTTTTGAATTCGCTGGTATCAAATAATTTCCTTGCATTCATATTTCCCCTTTCTATTTTTTATCTTCTTTTGGTTTTTGGCTTGCTTTTAACTCTGACAATTCACTAGAATTTTTGCTTATATCTTCATTAATTTTATTAATTGCACTATCTATATTAGCTATATCAACATCTTTCTTATTATATGTATACCCTTGTTCACCTATATCACGAACCCTGTTATTAAGTACTTTTAATTGTTCTTCAAGGGCATCAGTTGCTATATAGCCCGACTGTCCAGGTTTTAATCCAGCTGTGGCATTTGCATTTTTTGCTGAAGATATGGCAGAAGTAAGCTGGCTCATTTGGTCGAAACAAGCTTTTAATGTTGTCAAATCATCGCGAGCTTGATTATTAGTATATTTATCAAAAGTAAGTTGTTTTTCTCTATTCCAACTTTTATATTCTTCTTTATCTTTAAAATCTTCTAATCCTTTAGCATCTAAACTAAAAGTACCATCAGAATTTGCTTTTACAACACTGGGAAATACCTTAGCAAAGTCTTCATCTATTTTTATTTTTTTGCCGCCTTCTTCACCTACTGTATTCATTCCCAAAACACTTCTATCATATCTATTCTTTGCAGCTTTATCATCATCTAAACCAGCCCACTTAGATATTGCTCTTGTAGAATCACCTGCAAACTTTTCAAACCCTTCACCAATTGTACTAAAATTAATATCAACATTTTTTCTACCAGAAGTATATGCTCCTTTAGTATTGTCTTTCTTTCTATATTCATCAAGACCTTGTGACAAATTACCAACAATTTTTTTAGCGTTATCACCAGCATTATCAACAAGTTTTGCTTTGACATCTCCTTTGAAATTTCCCCAATTGTCTTTTCTATCATCCCAAATTGTTGTTTTTCCTTCTTTTGCTGTATTAGATATAGCTCCACCTAACTTACCAAAAAAACCTTTCCCATTGTTTTTTGCATTTGACCATCCATTATTCCAACCATTTTTTATATCTCCACCTATTTTACCTGCAACACCATTTGGATTCACAAGCGCATTTTTAAGAATTTGATGTGAAGCTCCAGCTGCTTTCTTTATACCACCTTCAGCAGCCATCATACCTTTTTTTACTTTATCACCAACAAGTGCCGCTTCCCCCATTTTATTCTTAATACTTAATCCTTTAAGTCCTACATTCTCGCTTTTTATATTTAGTAAATCAGTAATAAGTTTAGGAGCTCTTTTAGCAAATATTAGTATTGCATATAATAAAAATAATCTAATCATAATATTAACCTCCTAATACCGTATTCCATATATCAGCATCTTGAATTAATGATATAAGTAAGATTGCTAATGATATCATAGCTAACTTCAAGAATAAATCCGCATACGTTTTTCCATATCTTTTAAGCCAATTATTAAAATAACCACCGCTTGCTGTTGATTTAGGATCAACAATAGTTGCTATAAATAATGGGCTCAAAAGTCTTAAAACAGCAAGTTCTATAGAACGAATTGCAATATCAATACTCCAACTAAGCATTATCCATGTCAAAAATACTGCCGTTATGGTAGTTACACCAGCATAGTATTCATAATAATATACATCCTCTGAATCTCCATTACTTCCTTCTTGTTCTACTTCAGCAGAACCGCCTATATAACCAGCTAACCTTCTAAGTTTAAAACCACCTTTACTAGTTTGGTTAATCATTTGGTGATATTGTGCCATTGCCTTTTGGCATGTTGTCTTACATTCTGCACTTCCGGTTGGTATATCATCATCACCAGTCCATACATATTTTTGTATATACTTTGCAGCATTGCCATTCTTTCCGTCCCATTCATCAGCAACTGTAATTCCATCATCCGTAACACCATTTTCATCAGCATCTAAATCATTTAAATATGCTTCAACTCCCGCTTCACCTTCAATAAAAAATTCATCTTCTGGCTTTATAAGTGTTGTAATAACTATTTTTTGCATTGTTTTTCCAGCATTAGTAAAATAAGTACTACTTTTTTTTGCTTCAATATCACTTGAACCATTACTTCCAATAATAGTTTTAGTAATAACATTTTCTGATACTATATAATTTTGAAATTCATTTAATTCTTTAAAAATAAGTGGTGATATCACTAATAAAACAAGCATTATAACAACTCTACCAAAAATATTTCCTAACCCCTCTTTTTTCTTAAATAATTTATCCGGGTCAATTATTGAATTTACTAATAACACAGCTAATCTAAAAAATGCTACAACACTGACTAGTATATATATATTATTCATAAGTGCATTAACAGCATCATCGCTAAAAATTTGATTTTCGGCAAATATCTGAAATAAATTATATACATCATCAATAAGAGAAAATGCTATTGTATCTATCCATAGACATATTGCCCTTACAGGAGTAAGCCACCCCATCAATATACTCATAATAACCTCCTAAAAACATGTTTCTATATCAAACAAACCAAATAATATATTTATTATAACGGGTAATATTAACAAAATAACTAACGCCACAGTCCTTTTTAAGGCTTTGTTTCCTGCTTTTTTCAAGGCATCAGTATCACTAGATATAATGGGATTAACTAAATCCAATGTTATAAGAACCATTGTTGCTACTGGCATAAGTATCATAACCCATGACCAATATTTGTCTAAAAAATCACTTAATGTACTACATTCTAATTTGTCACCAGTCGTTATATTTAAATCTTCATCTATTTCTTCTAGCTCCTCATCCGTCATTTCTCTTTTAACATTTATTAAATTTGATTTAGTAACATCACTTTTAGTTGAATCCGTTCTATTTACAGATTTACCCCAAAATGCCATATCATTTACCCAACCTTTATTTATGACAACATGAAGTTTAACACTACCTTGATTATTTTCAATAGTAGAACCCGATACAACACCTGTACACGAATAACCATCTTTTGAATTAATACTATAATGTATAGTTTTTACCTTATGATAACTAGTTGCTTGAACTTCTACATCAAAACTAACAGGATCAGTATTCCATGACGTATTATTTGTTTTATTGCTAAAAACAGCTTTTCCACCTGCATCATTATTACTTCCCGCATTGACAAAAGTTATTTCACCAAAATTTTTAATGCAATCCCCTGTATCAAAACTAGAAGAATCAGCGGCATTTATTGTCACAAAAGGGAAAAAGATTATTATTAATAGTACAATAGTTATCGTAATATTTTTTTTCATATATACACCTCTACTCTAGAATCCTAAATTATATATATATAATAGCATTTTTTCAAAATAAAAAAAACCTTTTAAGGTAAAAATCCTTAAAAAGTTTAACCATCTATATCAACATCTATTTTAGCTTCGCTAGAATCCCAACAAGTCTTCCAACCTTCAGTTCCTATTAGACCTAACAAAATAGAAACTGCAGCAGGAATTAGAAAAACTATAACAGCAGATATAACTCTTTTTAATAATGCTTTTTGATTTTTCTTAATATCATCTTCTTTACCTGCAACAACCGCTTTAACTAAATCAATTGTTCCCCATAAAATTAATAATATTGGCACAATCCATTGTATTGCCGTTAGTGCAAACTTCATAATATTAACTATCGTCTGCATTTCATCAGGGCAAGTTCCAGTTGTAAGTGAAGCTTCTAATATACTCATAACAATCCTCCTATCTCTTATATTTGTATTTTATATCATTTAAGATGCTTTGTCAATCACTTAATAACATATGGTTCATCTTGTGTACCTTTACCCTCTAATATAATAGTATCCTTACTTAAAAATACAACTGGTGATACTTTTCTACTAGTAGAAGCTTTTTGAGGTGTTATAGTTTTATTCAAAAAATACACTTCATAAGAATTTTCCGAGTTTTTAGTTAATAACCAACTACTAATATCGTCTGATATGTAATTATAGTTTGTACACTCTTGCTTATTATAGCCTGTACATCCTTGATCAAGAGAAGCCAATTGATAATCTCTTACAGTTAATAATCCTACATATTCATCAACTTTAGTAATAGAACACTCTATTTCTTTCGTTGATGTATCACCAACTTTTAATCCCCCAACACAAAGTGTTTTTGAAACCAAATTGGCCTTAACTTTTACAGTCAAAACATTTTCATAATAATCATTTAACATTTTCCTTATATCTGTACGCAAATAATCTGTAGTAACTCCATATTCTTTATTTTTTTCAGAATTATATGCAGTATCCCAAGCATACCTTTCATTATCTTTATCATTAAATACTATTTTTACATCTCCTTCTGAATCAATACTAACTATTCTCCACGTTTGATTATTAAATGTTATATAGTTATTTACATCGTCTCCACGGTATACATATTCACCGTCGATCTCATAAACTCCATTACCATATTCATCTAATTTAGAATTTTTTATTTTATCTACTAAATACTCTGGTTCATAGTTTCCCTTGCAAGTCAAAAATGGTATATATACATAATCATCTTCAACTTTTTTTACTTGTACATATCCAGTACAAGTTTGCTCCTTATTTTTTGGATCTACAACTTCACTAATTAATTCAGCTTCTATTAAGGTATTAATAGTAACTTGAACGCTTCCATTTTCTTCTTTTGGTAAATTACTTTTATGATTAGCATAATACTCTTTAGCAGCGCTTACCATATTTTGTTCTATTGCCTCATAACTATTACCAGAACTAGAACAAGAATTTATAATTATTAATAATACTATAATAATTATTGTACCACCTAGAAAATAATAAGACTTATCTTTTATGTAATTTATTATATTCTTCATAATTCACTCTCCCACTAAGTTAATTATATCTATTTAAAGAACAAAAGTAAACTAATAAAGTAAAGTTATTTTATTAGTTTACTTAGTATTTATTAATTTTTTAATAATTTCTTCTTTATTTTTGCCATAGCTTCTTTGGATTATATTTTTTTGTTTGCGATTTAAAAAGAAATCAAAAAGAACATAATTTTTCGGAACGGATCTAAATTTTAGTATCTTTTTTTCTATGTAATCACACATAAATAACTTACATGAAATATTTGGGTTAATACATTTTTTATTTTTTAAATATTTACATACTCCCTTACGTTTTAGATAGCAACAACCATTTTCTTTATGTAATGATTTATTTAATCTATTTGCAATACATTTATTACCTTTAAAATCACATAACATGCAAAAGTTATTATCTAAATACTCATACATATAATCATATATAAATTCATATCTTTTTCTTTTGTTTTTTTCATTAAATGCTATTATAAATGCATTTTCTAAATCATCAATAGGTTTGTTTTTTATATATATTTTTTTATCTTTATATCTTTTTAATCTTTTATATTTATTTTTTAAATTATCTTTTTTTATAAGCATTTTACTCTCCTAATATAAATATATCGATAATATAAGTTGGTGTCAAATATTATTTGCAAAGTTTCAATTGTATTTGCTAAGTTGCAATTGTAAATAATAATAATTCATGGTAGAATTATTATAGGTGATTGTATGAAAAAAGCATTAAAAATTATATTAATTATATTTGTATTTATTTTATTTGTAACAGGTTGTTCAACTAATAATAAACACATAGTAGAAATAAGTTTAGATGATTTCAAAGAGAAAATGGCTAATAAAAATACGTTTGTTTTATATATTGGTAATGAAGATTGTACTCATTGCGTAGCATATAAACCTATTTTGGAAAGTGTTTTAGATGAATATGATATAACGATATATCATTTAGATAATAGCAAATTAAGTGATACTGAATATAATGATTTTAAAACATACATAAATATAACTCGTACCCCAACAATTGTTTTTATTACCGATGGAGAAGAAGAAACAACATTAAATAGAATAGTTGGTGAAACATCAAAAGAAAACACGATAGAAAGATTTAAAACGAATGGATACATTAAATAAAAGCTTTTAAATCAACTCATATTCTCTATCAAAAACATTTTTATTAGTAACATACTTCATAATAAATTTATTATCTTTCTTGCAAATAATTATGCCAATAGTAAAATTTTGATTAATATCTTTAATATTCATATCAACGTAGTTCATATAGGTTTGTATTTGGCCAATATGTTCTTTTTTTAGTTCTGTTACTTTAAGCTCTACAACTATGTATCTATTATCTTTTATATTAAATAGTAATAAATCAATGTAATTATAACGATTACCAATCTTTATAGGATATTCATTTTTTATAAAAGAATATCCACTACCTAACTCACTTAAAAATCGTGGAATGTCTTCTAGTATTAGTTGTTGCAACGTTTTTTCAGTTATATTTTCATCATGAAATTTATTTTTAATTAATATTGGATTTTTAATATAATCTATTGCATTAGTTTCATCTTGTTTACTAAGTTTAATTTTAGTTTTTTCATCTAACCTTTCATACTCTTTGTTTTTTATTTTTTCACGAAGAGCTCTTTTGCTTAAGTTTTGCTCTTCACATATGTTTATATAATAATTTATTTTATATTTATCCTTTAATGAAAGAAGTTCACAAAAATGAGACCATGATAATGTGGTCGCCACTGGCGACCATTTTTCATTTTCGACGAATATAAAAAATTGCCTAAACCTTCTTAAAGTTCTTTCGTTATATTTTTTGCCTAAATCTATCATTAATTTTTCTGAATATTTTTTTATTATACCTTCACCATAATGTTTACCAGCATCACTTAATAATTTACCAACATTATAATATGTTTTTAAATCATTTTTATTTTTAGAGTAATCCTTAACCCTCCTATAAGTTTCATTTTTTATTAATTCATCTTTTATATTTTGGTAAAAATTCATCATTTACCTCCTCTCACTTTAATTATTATCTTTTAAGTTAAAAATTCCCCTAAAATTTTATAAAAAAAAGAAATATTTCTATTTCTTAACTCCACCAAATCTTCTATCTCTTTTATTAAAAGAATCAATTGCTTTATCTAATTCTTTTTCATCAAAATCAGGCCATAATACATCAGTAAAATAAAATTCAGCATAAGCCATTTGCCATAACATAAAATTACTTATTCTATACTCTCCACTTGTTCTAATAACAAAATCAATTGGAGGTAAATCGTTAAATAAGTATTTACTATATATTTTTTGATTTATATTAGAAATTTTTAATATATTATTACTTACATCATGACATATTTTTTTTGTGGCTTCTACGATTTCATCTTGACCACCATAATTTAGACATATATTAAATATACCATTTTTGTTATTTTTAGTATCTTCTGTCATTTTATCCATTGCCTTTAAAACCTTATCACTTAATCTATCTCTTAAACCAGAAAAAATAACCTTAACACCTTTTTTCTTCACCGATTCAAAATTTTCCTTAAAAGCTTTTAAAAAAAGATCCATCAAAAAATCAACTTCTTCTTTATCTCTTTTCCAATTTTCTGTTGAAAAAGCAAAAACACTTAATACCTTTATTCCTTTATCATAAACATACTCAGATATCTTCTTTAGTGTCTTTGCCCCTTGCTGATGGCCTTTAGTACGTTTTAATCCTCTATTTTGTGCCCATCTTCCGTTACCATCCATTATAATAGCAACATGATTTGGCATATTTTCATTCATTACAATACCTCCAAACGTATAAATAAAGTATACCATATATTTAATATTTATGAAAACTTATATTATTTTATCTTAATTAGTATTTATATTATTATCAAAAATATATTTACTTCATTTAATTTAATAGGAGTTGATATTATGTGGTTCTTATTCTTAATAATATTTCTATTATTAATACCTCTTTTTATTATATTATTACCATTTATTTTGATATTTTGCTTTTTAAACTTTATATTTGGATGTTTTAATTGCAGTAATAGTTGCAATTGTAATAGAAGAAATTCTTGTAATAGGAATAACTATAGAAGATAAGAAAATCTTCTTTTTTTATTTTATAAGGTTTATTAAATCATTTATTATTACTTTATTTTCTATTTTATTTATTCCGAACACTTTCTTACCACGTATATTATATATCATTTTTTATATTTATTTTTTCTTTTAATTCGTATATTTTATAATCTCCTCATATTAATTATTAGTCACAAAACATAAAATTTCCCTAATAATTAAAAAAACATTCTATTTCTAGAATGTTATAAATTTTTATATATTCTTTTTAGTTTCTTACCTATTATCTTAATATCTCTTTGTTTTGCAACATCATAAGCATTATCAGTTAAATCTTCCAATTTACCATCAAAAAATAATTTTATTTTTTTCTCAAACTCATTTATATCTTTAGCTTTATAAATATTTTTACCGTCTATTAACCAATCATCAAATATAGGAATATCTCTAATTATTGCATTACACCTGCAAGCGCATGCTTCAATTACTGGTATTCCTTCAGTTTCTTCTAGTGTTGGAAACAAGAATAAATCTCCACCATTCATTGCGGCTTTTATCATTTCTGGTTCTACGTATCCCGCAAAGGTTAAATTATCAAGTTTAGTATGTACTGCTTTTTTAACAGGCCTAGTTGCCGCTGAAAGAGGGCTATAACCAAACCATATAAACTTATACTCAGGGCACCTTTTTGCAAGTTCTACAAAGTCAACAATACCTTTTCTTTCTATATAAAGCCCTATACCAAAAATAACTTTATCATCTTTTTTATAACCATATTTTTTTCTAAACATTTCTCCTAACTTTTTATCTTGTTTAAAGAAATCAAGTTCAATACCATTAGATACATCATATATATTTTTATTTTCTAAACCCTTATAACCTTGAATTAATCTTTTTGAATATGGTGTAGGAGTTACTATTACATCTCCTAAACTATAACATTTTATTAACCATTTTTTAAATATTTTAGAAGTTTGTTTAGCAAAAACAAATCCATCCTTATAATCCTCTTCCGTTGAGTGTGCATGATAAACTATTTTTTTACCTTGCCTTTTAGCCTTTTTTGCTAAAAAATATGACTTTGGAAAATATGTGTTTATATGTAAAATATCGTAATCTTCTTTTGGATTATTGGTATACTTTATTTTTTCATAATCCAATGCTTTCATTTGATGTTTTATAGCCTTCCCAAGCCCTGATTTTCCAATCATTTTTTCATTTTCAGTATACAAAAGCACTTTCATTTAAATCACCCTTCTTTTAATGCAAAAGAAAAGAAATAACTAATTTTTTTCTTCCTGTGTCATATAAAAATTTATGGTTCTTTCCAAAGGATCAGTATCATCAACGTTTTCCTCATCTTTTTCAAATTCTAAAGCCTCTAAATTTATATTCCTTTGAACTAATTTAGTATATTCATTCTTAAGTGAAATAATATCATTTTGAATTTTTGATAAATATTTTATATTATCTTCTAATTTTTTAATTTTTTCTTTTTTCTCCTTTTTATTAGAAGAAAATAAACCAACTTTAATACTATCTTTTTTTATTATTAAATTGCTGATCAAAGTTTCTACATTATTTATAATATCATCTATATTTTCAATATCGCAAGATAATTTTATATCTAAAATGGTGCCATTTGTTGCTAATCTTTTAGTCATATCTTTAACAATGTTTTTTATTTTGTTAGATAAAAAATTAATATCTTTATTTATAACTTGTTTTAATGCTTTATTAAAGTTTTTAGAAACCTTTACTGGTTTAGATGCATCTACCTTTTCACCATTTGCTATATTATAAATATCCATTTTTTTACCATCTAAATTATAAAATACTATCTTTGGTTCAGTATTATTCATGAAAAATACCTCCTTGCTACCATATGAATATATAATAACATAAAAAAAAATTATTGTACATATATTCAAAATCGCATTAACTAAAAAGAACATTAAAAAATTAACTATTTTTAATGTTCTTTTTCTTTTTCGTAGTTTTTTTCTTTTTTCTTATAAACTTTATTTTCTTTAAATCAAGTTTAGCATTATCAATTATAATATCGGTGGTTAAAATAACCCAAGTAATTAATAGCACTAAAACAATATATATTATAGTTCCATACTTTTTATCTTTTAAAACATAGAATATAGATGCTATTGAAAATAAAATACTAACTGCATAAATAATTAAAACGGTTGTTTTTTGACTAAACTTTTTATTTAATAGTTGATGATGTAAATGCTGTTTATCTGCTTCATATATTGGTTTATGATGAATAAGTCTTCTAAGTATTGCAAATAAAGTATCAAGTATTGGTATTGCAAGTATAAGCATTGGAACAACTAAAGACGTTAACGTTACCGCTTTAAATCCTAAAAGACAAACAACCGCTATCATAAATCCAAGAAACATAGATCCTATCTCACCCATAAACATTTTAGCAGGATTAAAATTAAATACTAAGAATCCTAAACATGAACCTAACATTATAAAAGCTATCGTTATCTCTAAACTTCCTATGTTATGCAGTATAAATGCAAGTACTCCTATAGTAGCAAAAAAAATAGAAGAAATACCCGCTGATAAACCATCTAACCCATCAATAAAATTAATGCAATTCATAAGTGCAACTATAAATATTATTGTAAGTGGATAAGCAAGCCATCCAAAATCAAAGTAAAACCCAAATGCAGATATATCATTTAATAGTATTTTCCCATAAAAAACAATTATACAAGCGGCAATTACTTGTCCTACTAGCTTTTCTCTTGCTCTTAAAGGTTTTATAACATCAAGAATTCCGGTTATTATAACTATAAAACTTGCTATTAAAATAGCCAGCATCTGCGTGTTTTGCGGAGCAAAAAGCATATACCCAAACAAAAAACCTAGGTACATCATAAGACCACCCATAACAGGCATTGGTTTTTTATGAACCTTTCTCTTATTAGGATAATCTAAAGCACCAACATGGTAACAAATCCATTTGACCATCGGAAACAAAGCAGCCGTAAAAACCGTAACTGATATAACTATTTTTAAAACTTCTATAATTTTATCTTGCATATTAAAATCACCACTATTATGATTTTATCACAAAATTAAAAAACAACCAAACATTTGGTTATTTTCTTAATTCCTACTAATAGTATATGGATTACCTACTTCATATAATCCTAGTTTGTCATTATAACTTCCAGTAACTTTTTAAGAATCGCTGAATTCATACTCACCACATAGATGTTTCTACTGTTTCTTTATTTTGTTGTTTAGAGCAATCCTTAAACACTGTTACCATAGCCACAATTGATATACAAGCAGCTAAATTTTAATTTTTTTATTATTCATAATCTCCCCTCTTTGTTAGCCACTATACTATTATATTTGCTAAAATAAATCAAATATCCCCAAAACTCTATTTTCCATTATTAAAACCTATTTTCGTTTTTACTATATAATTAGGTCTTCCTAATATATTACTATATATTCTAGATATATATAGCGCTATTATTCCTAATGATAACATAATAAATGAGATAATTAGAATAATCGTTCTATGAGATAGATTTCCCATTAAAAGAAAATTAACTAAGCCTACCATAAATACTAATATTCCCAAAATAAAAATAGATTTAATTGGTTTTGTTGAAAACGAAACTATTCCACCTAATGAATATTTAAGAAGCCTTATCAATGACCATTTGGATGTACCATAAATCCTCTTTTCTGGCATGTAAGGAACATATATGGTATTAAAACCTACCCAAGAAAAAATTCCTTTTAAAAATCTTGTTTTTTCGGGTAACGATACTATTGCATCTTTAACCGATGATTTAAATATTCTAAAGTCACTTGCACCAGGAAGTAATTTAACGTCTGAAATCATATTATTAACTCTATAAAATAATGAAGTTAGTGTTCTTTTTAGCGAGCCTTCGTCTTTTCTATTTGATTTATAAGCACAAACAACATCATATTCTTCATTATCAATTAATTTTTTGTACATTTCAAGTAATATTTCTGGGCTATGCTGAAGATCTGCATCCATTATTGCAACATACTCACCATTTGTATGTTTTAGACCCGCAAGCATGGCCGATTCTTTACCAAAATTTCTAGAAAAACGAATCCCCTTAACGTTTTTATTTAAATTAGATACATCCATTATTTTTTTAAACGTATCATCTAAACTCCCGTCATCAACGAAAATTACTTCATATGTTATTTTTTCTTTTTTTAATGTATCAGTAACTTGTTTATGAAATTCCTCTATTCCAGAACTTTCATTATAACAAGGCACAACAATTGATAATTTCACATTACCACCTACTTCCTTTTATTAATCAACTTTTTCCACTTTTCAAGTACCACTTCTCCACTATATTCCTTCGATTTGTTTCTAGCTTCTTTTCCTAACTTTTTTCTTAATTTTTCGTTTTCTATTAACAAATCAATTTTCTCTATCATTTCTTGTTCATTTCTATCATTAATTAAATATCCACATTTTTCATTATCTATAATTTTGTTAGCGCCTTGAGCCGATGTATAGGCTAAGCAAGGAATTCCGTGGCTCATTGCTTCAATTAATACAAGTCCAAAACTTTCAGTATGAGAAGTCATTACAAATATAGAACTATTTAATAATTGTTCATTTATATAATCCTTATTTTGATACCCATGGAAAACAACTTTATCACCAAGCTTAAGTTCAGTAGCTAATTCTAGTAGATTATTTTTTTCCATCCCATCACCTATTATATTTAACCTCCAATTAGGATGTTTAACGCTTACCTTTTTAAATAATCTTAGTAAATCATCAAAACCCTTTTCCTTTGATAATCTACCTACGGATATTAAATTATCCACATCTAATTTAGATAACTTATTTGGCATTTTATCTAAACAATTTGGAATATAAAAAACCTTTTTTCCTAAATATTCTTTATAAAACTCTCCAAGTTCCTTTGAAACCGGAACAAAGTAATCAATTCCTTCGCAAGATGAAACGAGCGCCTTAATATACTTTTTATTACCATTATGATGATTATGCTCCCAGGCTATTTTCTTGATATTCTTTGGAGCAAACTTTGAAGCTAAAAAGTTATGAACCGTTCTAGTAGATATAATAACATCTGTATCTAACTTCCTTAAATAATTTGCCGTCTTAATATATTTAACATATCCAGTTTTTGCACTATCACCTAAACCTTTAAATAACATGTTAAAGTTTTTCTTTTTTAAATAATATAACATTTCCTTTTTATTAGGTTTTACGTTAGATATATAAGTAACTTTAATACGATTATCCAAATCATAAACGGGTTCATTATAAAGTCTATAGACCGATAATATTTCAACATCATATTTTTCACATAATAAGTTTGCAAGGGTGGCAACTGCGTTTTCAATTCCGCCATAACCCATATGAAGTGCTAAAATAGTAATTTTTTTCATGTTATCACCTAACCTAATTATACTAAAGTATAACACTTACGTCAAAACAATGTTTAAACCATGAAAAATTGATGTAAAGAAAATGTTTGCTACGAAAAATAACGTAAAAAAACTACATATGCTCAAATATTATCAATGTAGTCTTTTACATTATTTTTAAAATGTTCACTATTAGATTCATATTTTATTGGTTTAAAGGTTTTAACTTTTTCCAATACTTTAGATAAATTCTTAGTATCATACAAAGGTAAAATATAATTTTTCATGGCAAATTCTTTAGTTATCTGTAATTGGTGATCATTAGTATGCTCTCCATATTTCTTAAGTCTTGGCACAACAATTACTTTTTTACCTTTATTTATGCATTCAGTTATAGTTCCAACACCACCATGGGTAATAATTAATTTTGCTTTATCCATCAATTCGTGTAATTCCTCTTTTTGGACAAAATCAAAGGTTTTCATCTTTTTATGTTCAAAACTTGTGCAACCAGTTTGAACAATTACTTTTTCTTTTATATTACCTTTATCTATTTGTCTAGCTACCGCTTTTAAAATCCTTTCAAAAGGTTTATCTTGTGTTCCTAATAATACCAATATCATTAAAAAATCCACCCCTCATACTTAGCTTTAGGATATAATTTAAGCATCGAATGCCATTGGACTATAAAAATATCTGCTATAGGATAAACTAATCTTCCAGTAAGTGTTTTCGTCTCGATGTTTGCAAATGATTCAATATATATAACTTTTTTTCTAAATATTTTTGCTATATAACACATTGCAACACAAGTATGTGCCCCAGTTGTAACAACAACGTCTGGTTTAAATTTTAAAAATAATATTAAACTTTTAATGATGTTATATGGAATAACAATAACATACTTTAAAATGTGATCTTTATTCCCTGCTTTTAAATAGTCTATTTTACTTTTATACCTAGCTTTAAGACCTATGGTAGATTTATGTTTTTCAGTTACTATTTTATAGTCATAATCCTTAAAAATACTTTTAAGTTGCATCATCTCAGTTAGGTGCCCACCCATACTAGATATAAACATTACCTTTTTCATACTTCTATCTCCTGATTAAATTATAACAAATAAAAAATTAATTGTATATAAAAAGCATCTAGAATTTAACTAGATACTTTTTATATAATCTATCAAATGCTTAAATAATATTGGGGTATCCGTAAGTCTTTCATCCTTATTTTTAACCATGTCTATAAATTCTTCTATAGTAAAATAACCTACTTTTTCTAACTCTTCTTCCTGAATTGTAATATCATTTACGTTTATGTTTTTGGTAACTATATATAAATCAACAAAATGATTATTAATTATTTTATTACCATTATTGTACCTAACTGATGGAGATTTAAATGTATCTATTAGCTTTATATCTTCCTTTTTTAATTTTATTCCAAGTTCTTCTAAAAACTCTTTTAATGCTGCATCAATACTATCCTCACCACTACTTATATGTCCTGATGCAGAAGCACACCACTTTCCCGGATCTGATTTTTTACTTAAACTTCTTTGCTGTAACATTATTCCATTATCATTAACAACAAAAATTTGAACGACTTTATGCCAATCTCCATCAATATGAACTTTTTCTCTTTCCTTTTTTTCGCCAGTTAAAAAGCCATTTTCATCCAATATATCTAAATATTCCATATAATCCTCCTAATTAGATTATATCACATGCTGGAATTCATTTTATCTTGAAATTTATAAGTGGATAATAAAACGTCCATATCACTTACATATTGAATTATAAACTTATCATTTTCTTTTGATATTAAAATAGCAATTGTTTTATTATGAAAATCTCTTTTTAATGTTTTATCAATTATATCCTTATATAAAAGTACCTGATGGACATCCTTATATTTAGCTTTTTCAGTCTTTAATTCTATTACCGTAAATGCATTTAAATTATAATTAAATAAAACTAAGTCAGCATAAAATTTTTATTTAAATAGATTAATTTATATTCTTCTCCTACTAAAGTAAAACCTACTCCCATTTGTAAAAATAAATGTTCTAATTCTTTTAAAATATATTTTTTTAATACTTTTTTGGTAATTTATCACTTTCTTTAACGTTTATAATTATTGGATCAAGTAACATATCATTAATAGATAGCAAGCAATTATCTTTAGTTATTAATTTTATATTTTTTTATCTGCATAAGATAATCTATTAAACTGATCTTCTTTAATTGCATTAATTAGTTTTCTTACTGATAAATTATTTTGAGTGCATAAATTTATATAATAATTTCTTTCGTTTTCATCATCAAATTTTAATAAATATCTATAATGTGACCAAGATAGATTAGATTGCGAACACAGTGTGTACGCTTTTTTAAAAAGAATATAAAACTTCCTCATCAATTCTAGATTTCTTCTTGAATAATTTTTTCCATACTCATTTGATAATTTAAGCGACCACTCTTTAATTAAATTATCACCATACTTTGCCCTTTTTTCTCCACCTTGTGCTTTTATTAAAAGTTTACCTATCTCATAATACGTCTTTATTGTTTCTTTATTACTTTGTAAGTACCTTACCCTATCATTTACTTCTTTTTCTTCTATCATGTTTTTTATTTTATCGTAGTAATCCATATAATAGTTCCTTTCTTTTAAGGGTTTATTATATATACCTTATTTAAAAAAATGTAGAAAAAAAGAAATCCACAAAAGATTTCTTAAATATCATCTTCTTCTAAAGTTACTCTTCTATACTTAGGTTTATTTTTATCCAAACGCTTTTTTGCTTCTTCAAGTTCCTTTAGTTTTTCTTTTCTAGACTTTTTTGGTACGACGTATTCGTCTTCCTCTACCTTTTTAATAACTGGTCTTTCATCTACTTCATCAATGTCATAGTCATCATCAACATCATGACTTTCTTTATTACCTTTATTTTTTAATTTATCTATTTTTTTCTGATATTTTTTTATTTTTCTTTCCTTTGATGATAAACCTTTAAAGATAGAAATAATAATTATTAATACTAATAAGCCTAGTAAGGTTGCTGCTATATAAAATAAGTATTTTATTTGTGTATCTTTAATATTAGATAATTCTTCATAATATCTTTGAAAAGTTCCTTCTTTTTTATCATATAAATAAAATGCTTTGTCACCAGTTTCCAAGCTTTGAGCATAAACCAAATAATAATTACCTTTATTATCATCCTTTAGTTTATAACCATTTATTTCTATATCATTATGTTTGAACTTCGCTTTAACAAAACCATTTGGAACACTTTCCTCAGCCTTATCTAGTATTAGTAAGTTAAGTCCTGCTCCTTTGGCTTCCTTAAACGAAGTAAACGTTTTTTTCTTTTCATCATAAATAAATAAACTTATATTACCTTCTTCATCCTTTAGTCCTACTAAAACAAGTTTTGTAAGTTCACTTTTATATGCCACTACGTCCTGGTTTTCTATTTGTATCTTGGTCTCAGCAAAGCCAACCGGAATATCTTCAATAAGACCTGCTTTTCTAACAATGGTATAATTTTTTCCATTAACCTTGACTTTAATTGGATCAAGCTCTTCTACCGTTAAGTTTATAACGTATGTTTTCTTTTCACCATGTTGAGCAGTAACGGTTATCTCTACTTTATTAAGACCATCTACTACGTCTATTTCCCCTGCTCCAGTAATAGACGCTGTATTATCAGCAGCGGTTGCAAGCACTTTAGCTTTTGTTGTATCAACTGGAAGGGTTGCAGAATACTCAGTTACGCTAGCATCAAATGCGGGTGTTAGTTCTGCTCCTTCTACAGATAAAGAACTTAAATTATTGTTTTTGCTATAACCAGCTTCTATTTCAGCTTGCGTTTTCATTGTAACAGTTGCAGAGCCTGTTGATGATAAACACTCATTAGTACTTGCGTAATCAAGTACTGATGCGTTAGTTGGTTTAAAGGTAGCTGTTCCAGATGTTAAAGCAGTAAATGTATAAGTATAACTTGCCGATGATTTACTACCATTACCATAATCAACTACATGTAAGGTGCCGCTTGTTAATCTAACCTTTGATGAATCATATCCTAAAGTGTATTCCCAAGTTCCAATTGAAGAGGAACCTGATACTGTAACTGTAACTTTAAAACTTTGACCTACAACGGCAGAAGACGGTGCTGAAACACCTATCCTACAACTTGCTGCATTAACACTTGGTAATTTAAATAAAAATACAAAAAGGAGAATAAACGCTCCCGTTAATATTTGCTTATATAACTTCGTCATTTTAAATCCTCCTATTGATTAATATTTCCAGTACCTAATAAGTACTTTTGAATTAATAATAAATCTTTAATTGTTACACTTCCGTCTTTTGAAACATCAGCAGCTTCTTTATTAGCTTCGGTTAAGTTTTGAGATTTAAGTAAGTACTTTTGAACAAGTAATAAATCTTTTATGTTAATGGTTCCATCTCCAGAAATATCACCATAAACTACTACCTTGAAAGCTTTATCATCAACGCTTACAATATCACCCGTTGCAATTTTACCACTCATTTTAGAAGCCCACGCACTAGTTAACGTGCTTACTACACCACCTTGATTTTGAATTTTACTTTTAATGGTACTCACATCTTGCCCATACGTTATACCCGTTAAGTAACCATTAGAAAGCTTGTATCCTGAATTAGTTATTTTGGTATCAGGGCTAACAACAGGTTTAGATGTTTCTGTGTTTGTATTACCACTACTTCCACTAGTTGATCCACCTTGATTTGAATCAGGTGTACTTGGAGTTGTCGTTCCACCTACTGTATCAGTTCTTGAAACTTTAAATGCCGTATCTGGTCTATTATTATACACAGGAATAACAAATGTATAATTATTATTAAGTTTACCCGATGAACTATATGAACTATATATACTTGCTGACTCTGATTCAGGTGCCATTATGTTGGTTTGATACTGATGCGTATAAGCCGTTCTAGTTTTATAACTTGATACGTTAAACTTTTGGAAGTATAAAGTATCTTGACCTATACTTATATAAGAAGAACCGATGAACTTAGCTCCTTCAGTAATAGCCTTTTGTATTGAATTCCAACCGTTATTTTTAGCATACTCCAAACCTTTTAAATAGTTATCAGCACCACTTGTTGCACCTATGTTATAAAAATTATAATAACCTTCATAACCAGATACCGTTCCACTTGATGCTGAAGAACCTTTAGTTCCCATTTCTTGTATAGCTCTTGATGCAAGATGCACCGATGATACGTTAGCTTCTTTTGCTGCATCTATAAAAGCTTGTGCATAAGTTTTAGTAACCCCGTTTTCGGTAAAAGACCCAGCCATAAACGTTCCGTCTAATAATTTTTGAACCGATGAATCTTCTGCTGAATTATAGCTTAAACTTTGAAACATAAATATATTTTTTTCAGTTAGAAAGTTTCTAGGATCCATATAGTATTTAACCGCATCTTTAGCAGGTGCATACCAACTTGTCCCATCAACTATTATTCCATTTGGATTAACGCTATCTTTAAATATCAAAGATGGGTATAAATAACTAATCGCACTTGTTCCTTTTTGACTTTCGGCTTCCGCTGCAGCCTCCCAATCAAGATTAGTATAATCAGCCTTAAAATTCCAATTAGGATGCATAGCATGTAGTTTCCTCAAATAAGTTTTATAACTGTCTGGAAAACTACTTATCTTAGATTCAAAATCCGTATCATCACTATACGAATAAGTTTTTGTATCATACATACAAGCCTTTGCAACATAGCCTGTATATTCTCTTGCAGCATAATCAAGTTTTACCGCATACCAAGTTTGGTTTGATAAACCATTATTAGGACCGGTTGTACTTTTTATATATTCGACTTGCTGATCAGGATAAACATAAACATCATCATTACCATTTTTTATAGCACTAACTTGATCACTTGGTGATGTTCTTACCCTACATTTATATTTCACCGTATATACGTCATATGATGCTGCTTTAACACTTGGTATAAACATAAAACAAGAAAATACTATAATAAACACTAGTAACAAATTTAACTTTTTAGCTTGTATCATACGACCAACTCCTATTCTTTATTAATTATAACATAGAAATTGCTCGTATAAATAGATATAAAATAGAATTATGAATAAGTATGTAAACTTTCGTCAAAAATAGAAGAATATTCTTTTATTTTAAAAGCATCATATAAATATAAACATTAACTCAAACTTATTAACAATTGTTTTTTGTAGTATTTTGTTGTATAATTTATGATACATGAGGTGATATTTTGGAAAAGAAAAGAAAAAGAAGATTCAAGTGGCCAGTATTAATATTATTTCCACTTTTAATAGCCTACTATATAGTTAGTGGGTGCTTTGTTAAAGAAATATATTATTATAATTCATCGAAGAGTTTTATGACATATGTTGTTTATGGTACAATATTTTTAACCTCTTTATTAATCGTTATATTCACCGTTAGAGGATTTAAGTGCATAAAGAAAAACAAAGCAAAAAGCTATGTTTGGTATTTTATATTTTTAATAATATTTATAGCTGGAGAATTATTTGTTAGTATAAACGTTAATAAAATAAGTAATTCTTTATCAAAAATAACTAGTAAAGAAGCTGGATATTCAACCAGTATAATTACTTTAAAAGATTCAAGCATTAAGGACGTCAATGATTTAGATGATAGTAAAATAGGAATAATAAGTGATACAAATAATACTGAAGGATATATAATTCCTATGGAAATAGTAAAAGAAGAAAAGATAGAAGAAGAAAATTTAGCTAGTTATGATGATTATTTAGAAATGCTAAATGATTTATATAATAAAGAAATAGATGCTATGTTCGTAAGCTCATCTTATGTTTCACTATTTGCAACCGAAGATGGTTTTGAAAATATTGCAAGTGAAACAAAGGTTATCTATGAAAAAAATAAAAAAACAGTAAAAAGTCAAAGTAGCTCAAATAAAACGCTTAATGAACCATTTACTATGCTTATTATGGGTGTAGATAGTAACACAAACTCACTTGCTAAAAGTAATTCATTTAACGGGGATACATTAATGCTTATTACTTTTAATCCTAACACAATGAATGCCACAATTCTTAGTATTCCAAGAGATACAAGAGTTCCAATCGTGTGTACCAAATCAAAAGCAAAAAATAAAATTAATTCAGCAGCTTTGTATGGAGCTGATTGTGTAATGGATACAATAACAAACTTTACAGGTATAGAAATCGACTACTGGGTCAAGGTGAATTTCCAAGGAGTTATTTCACTTGTTGATGCATTAGGTGGGATAGACGTAGACATTCCATATGCTTTTTGTGAAAGTAATTCTCAAAGAAAGTTTGGTAACAACACCATTTATTTGGAAAAAGGTCTTCAAACATTAAATGGTGAACAGGCTCTTGCATTTGCAAGAAATCGTCATACTTGGCCACAGTATTGTGGAAAAAAATATTCTAACTACACAAGTAACGACTTTGTAAGGGGCCAAAACCAACAACAAATAGTTAAAGCAATAGTTAATAAACTTAAAAATATCAAAAGCTTATCTGATATATACGATATACTAGATATTGTTGGTGATAACATTGATACTAACATTGATAAGGATACTATGATAACTGGGTTTGATACATTTAAAAATATTATATTTAATTCTAAAAACATAAATAGTGATGATTTTATTGGTACACAAAGGCTTTATTTATCTGGTTATGATAATACAATTAATGGTATCTACTATTTTGAATATTACCAACGAAGTTTAAAAGAAATTGTTGACGCTATGGAAATAAATTTAGAATTAAAAGAACCTGAAATGGATAAAGAATTTAGTTTCTCGATAAATAATCCTTATGAGGATGTCCAAATTGGAAAAGATGTTTATAATTAATTGATAATAATTATATTTAATTTTGTTGTATAACATAAATACAGTAAGTAGCCTATTAGTTGTATTTCGGTTTTATAAAAAAACAAGGTTAGTTAAAATTAGCCTTGTTTTTCTTATATGCAAAAATAATAATTGGTACTATTATTTTAGTTTGCTTAAATAATTTTTATAGTCTTTTGCATTTATATCAAAATTATAAAAAGGAACGTCATTATTACACTTAGGACATTTCATAACTCTAATTCCATCTTTGTTTTTTGGCAATGTATTATATTTTTCTATTTCGTTAAAATTAATTTTAACTTCTTCTTTACAATTGCTACATTTATATCCAAAACTTTTTTTATAATAACCAGATTTAATTCTATGTATTTCAACTAAACAGTTATCATTATTAACAAGCCATATTATTACTATAACTATTGTAGTTATTAATGGAATTGGAGATAAAAATTCAATTTCTAATTTATTGAAAATAATACTCTCAATTATAATAGCAATAATCAGAATAATTCCGAACATCGCATCTTTAAATTGAAGTTTTTTTATAATTTTTCTTTCAGCTTCAGTAGGTTTTAAATAATCTATATCGCTTTTCGTAAGCCCATCAAACCCCATATCTACAGTATTGTTATATTTTGTCCAATCTCCAAATATTTTTTTGGATAACAATGCATATGCTATTAAAATTATAATACTCACAATAGCGGAAACAATTATAAATATCATACCAAATTCACTATTTAATGACATTCCATATATAACTGAGCCTCCTAGAAGTAAGCAAACTATAATTACAACTAATATTGTAGTGATTACAAAATTTTTATGGGATTTTAATGCTTTTTCCTTTTCCACATCACTTAAAGATGAATTTTTAACTGATTCTACTTGTCGCTGGGCTTCTTTTAAATTAGATACAGCACTTACACCTAATACAGTTTTATCAAAACTCCCCATTATATTATTCTCCTTTACTATGTTTTTATTATAATATATATTTCTACATTTTTAATATTAAATATAAAATAGTGTAAAGAAAAAATAATAGTTAACTTTTAAAAGTTAATATGGCAAAAAAATTGGAACAACAAAACGAAGAAAAAAATAGAAAAATTATGATATAATTTTTCTATAAGCAATAACCTTGTTATATATCTAACATACTGATATTTTATTTAGCAAGAGTGTTAATGTATTGGAGGTAGTTAAATATGAAATACACTACAAAACTTAAAATGTATTTAATTAGTAATGCGGATAAAAGAACAAAGCTTTTAATTAAAAAAAACGTATTTAGATCAGTTGGTGATAATTTTTTCTTCCAGCCTAGAATAATTCCTGATGAACCAAAACTAATTAGTTTTGGAAACAACGTATCAGTAGCATCTGGGGTTACGTTTGTTACCCATGACGTTATTGATAAGGTTTTAAATAATATGGATTATAATTTCGCATTTTATTATAACTGTGCTCCCATAAAGGTTGGAAATAATGTTTTTATAGGATGTAATGTAACAATTTTACCTAATGTAAAGATTGGTGATAACGTTATTATCGCCGCTGGAGCGGTAGTAACTAAAGATATCCCTAATAATAGTGTTGTAGGAGGAAATCCTGCTAAAGTAATTAGTACGTTTGATGAATATGTAGCAAATAGAAAAATAAATAATGAAAATGGATTATATCCAGGAAGCGATTTTGAAATAAACTACGTATGGGATAAATTTAAAAAAGAGAAAGAAAATAAAGAGGCTAATTAACCATTAGTCTCCTTATTTATTAACTTTTTTCTTTTTTTCTGCTTCATAATTATTGCAATAAATAGCATAACTTATTGAAAACAAATAGATAACTTGCTTTGTATAAAACAAACCTTCTGTTACATTTCCTAAAGCTAAAGCAAACAAAATTAGTAAAACTACGTAAAAATCATTTTTATTTGTGGTTCTTTTTAACTTTATAAAAGCAAGAGATAATATAAATGATAATAGTAAAACAATCCCAACTACGCCAGTTTCTTCAGTTAATTGTATATAACAGTTATGTGGATACATATATGGATATTCATCGCTTATAACGGAAGTATCCTTCAAATAATCTTTAGCATTTTGATTTTCATACAAATAAGTTGCATTACCAATCCCTACTCCAAATATAGGATATTCTTTTATAAACGCTTTACCCACGCTTTCATAGTACTTTCTAAAGAAGTTAGACCCTTCGATATCACCAACACAATCATCATCAGCACATTTTCCTGCTTCTACATGCTCTATTTCACTTCCCATTTGTTCTAGTAAATTAATTCTTAAAACTTTGGGTATATGTACTGTTTCATAGGCATAATCTAAAGCTGATTGAACAGAATATTTTGCACCTGGTATTAATAACATACAAATAACTACTAAGACTATTAAAACACTATTTTTAAACTGTTTTTTAAATAGAGTTAAAACAAAGAATATAAAACACATTACCAAATATATCAACTGTCCACTTCTAGAAAAAGTAAATGTTATTCCAAGCATTGACAGAATTAAAAGTATTTTATAATACCAATTATCTTTATCATTTAACAATTCATACGTAACTAAAGGGAAGATTAAAACTATATATTTATCAAAAGTTGTAGCTATTAAAAACGTTGAGTTAATTCTACCAAGTATTCCAGGATATTTGTCATTATTATAAGTATTAAGATTCCACCTTGTTAAATATTGAAAAATACCAAAGCACACACTAAGTGCAAAAGAAATAAACAAATGCTTTTTTATGTTTTTTAATACATCTTTTTCTATTTTACAATTAAATAAAACAAAAATAAGAGTAAGTAAAACAGAATAATGAATAAATCCTTTTAGTGAACTTAAACCTGTTTTTATACCAAATATAAACGTTATAAAAAACCAAATAATAGTTAATACATAAAGTATTAATGGAATTTTATTTTTTAATAAAACTTTTAGATTTTTTATGTTATCAAATACAATCGATAAAGCAATTATCGCTGGAAGAATAACTATAAGCGCATATCGTATTTTATCTATAAACGCTATATTAAAAAAAGTATATACTCCTAAAAATAAAGTAATTATGTATAATGATGCTATTATAAAGCATTCACTTCTTTTTGTTATTTTCATAAAACCACCTCTATATGCATGTTAATTATACCATAAAGAAAAGCTCATTAAAAGAGAAAAGACCAGATTTGTTCTGATCTTTAATCCATCTCAACTATATATAGTTTTTTATCTTCTTTTATTATTATCATGTTAGCTTCAGTTTCATATCCTAAATCTTCTTTATAATCCCAGGAAATAGTTACCTTATAAGCATCAACTGTAGTTCCTGATGAAGTAGTTGTTTTGGTACTTGATTTTGAAGATGTAGTTGTAGTATTATTATCCTTTATTATAAAACTAGTATTTTCTATACTAACGTCTTTTATTTCACTTACTTCTGGTAATTTTTGATTTCTATTATTAGATTTAACCTCTAAATATTTATAAAATGTACTTCTAGCCTCCTCTATAAAATTATCTCTCATATCCTCTTTAATGAAATCAGTACCACCAATATCATTTTTTGATAATTTATTATCGAGTGTATAAAAATCAATTATAAACAATTTAGCGATTGATTTAGCGTAAGCTTCATAATCAACTTCCTTTTTGGTTAGAATTTTATCTAAATTATCAAACTCATCTTTATAAATTTGAGTTTCATTTTCATTTAAGCCATAACCATATTCAGGAATTTCCTTTATTACTTTTACTTCCTGTTCATCATTGTTGAAGAAAAAATAGTATGTTAAAAAGCCAATTATTAAAATTATAACAAGTACTATTAACGTTATTAATATTTTTTTACTCTTCTTCATCTTGTTTCTCTGCCTCCAAGTCATACACAATAATTGAATCTGATACTTCCAATAACTTATTTGCATACGCTTTATTATTTTCTATTTCATCATCATTAACCACACTATCTTTTAGAAGTAAATACTCTTCTTTTTGCGCATTATAATACATTTTATCAGTTACCCAGTTACCATTTGGAAATACCACTATATTATCTTCAATGTTAAATATATCATGCCCTAAACCATATTTATAATCAAAGTTAAACATATTTGCTAACGTTGGCATAGCATCATACATCCCCATTACTTTATCTATTTCTTTATTTAGTTTACTATTTCCTTTACTATCCTTAGTCCATATTATAAATGGTACTTTTCTATTTAACTCATAGTTATAATAATCAACTTCCGTATATCTTTCATCATCTTTTTCATATTGCTCACCAGTTTCTAAATCATAGTTGTAAAAATATCTATATTCTTTTTTTGCAATTTTAGCATCATGATCACCATATATAACTAAAACGGTATTATCAAGTAATCCTTCACTATCAAGTTCTTCTACAAATTCACCTAGTGCCTCATCTGCGTAATGTACTGATTTAAAATATCTACCAAGATCAGTTCCTTCCATATAAGGAAGAGACTTTTCCACAGTATTTCCATTTTCGTCAGTTTCAGTATACTTATAATCCACGGTATAATCACCATACTTATCTTCATCATCCCATGGAGTATGGTTTGATAAGGTAATTAATGTTAAGTAATAATTTTGATTTTCTTCGCTTATTTTTTTGATTTTTTTAGTAGCCTGTTTAAAAAATTCTTTATCAGATAGCCCCATACCTATTATGTTTTCATCATTTGAATAATCAAAACTATCTTTAGCATAAAACTTATCATAACCTAATGTTTCATGCATGACGTTTCTATTCCAAAACGAGGCGTTATTAGCATGCATACTAGCTGTGTAATATCCTTTTTGTTTTAATATGTTAGGAATAGCCTCATAAGTTCTCTTCCAATAATTAACAAACACGGTACCTGTAGATGCTGGTAAAAGTGAAGTATTAAAAGTAAACTCTGTATCACTTGATGTTCCAACACTTACTTGAGAATAATAATTTGAAAAAAATAATCCTTCACTTGCTAATCTATTTAAATTTGGCGTTAATTCTTTGTTATTGAATGATAGCGTCATGTCATGTGTCATCATGCTTTCAGCATGAATAACAATTATGTTTTTTCCCTCAAATATGTTTGTATAATCATTGTCTTGCTTTTCTGTACCTTCTGTTTTTTCTTTTTCTTCATAAAATTCTCTCACTACTTTTGAAGCACTATCATAACCAAACATACTAGTAAATTTTGACTGAGTACTTTTAATTGCATCATTTAATTGATATACATATATACCAAATCTTTGAACTAAATATTCCCTATTCCATTGTTTTTTTAGTCTACTATAATCAGAAGCTTCCATCATTGAAATAGTCATAAACGTCGCTACAGCGCCTAATATAATCGTGTTTATAAAACGCTTTTTTGAACGTTCAACTTTTTCAACTAAATTATAATATTTTTTCTTTTTTAAGATAATATGTACTATTAATAATGCGATTGGAGGAAAAATTAAAATCACATCTTTTAAATGAATTAATCCTTTTACTATATTTCCATCCATTTCCCCTAAAAATGAAGCAGTTGATAAAAGCGAGAAAGATGCAAATGAAACATAGTTTTCATAATATACAGCATTTATTATACATGCTGCTGTCATAATTATTGTAAGTGGCATAAGTACTCTTATTTGTTTTTTTGGTTTTAAAAGGTAAGCAAATGCCCCTGTTACTAAGATAAATGCTAGGTCAGATACAATGCCCTTGAAGCTAAACATATTACCCATAGTTACTATTCTAAGTAACCATGAGTTTATTAAGTTTATTAATACGTACGTAATAAATAATAAGTTGGTTCTTATATACAGCAATAAACTTATTTCTTTAAATCTTCTTAATATTTTCAAGTATGATTTTTTTACAAAATTTATCATTTTTCCCTTCATAATATCCTCCTAAACATATTACACAATATTATAATTATATCACAAAAAAAAGTCTTTTAATCAAGACTTTTAATTTTGCCTTCTTTTTCTATATTTAAACTATATTCATTCATTGTCATTCCAAGAACAAATATATAGCACATCCAATATAACCAAATCATTAAAATAATTAAATTTGATAAGTTACCATAAAATTTTGTATAATTAGCTAAATTAGTAACATAAAATGAATACACAAAAGTAGTTATACCCCATACGATAGTAGTAAATAAGGCTCCTTTATTTACACTTTTACTTGGAATAGTAACGTTTGGTGCAATAGTATATATAACCTTAATTGTTACAAATATCATAAAGAGAACAAACGGCCACTTTATTATATTATAAAACATATATACATACGGTGATATAGTTCCATTTACTTCAGCTATATAGATAATTATTCTATTTCCTATAGTTAATATACCTATGATAGATAAAACAAGGAAAATAAGTATAATTAACATTATTATAGCTTTTATTCTTGTTCTTAAAAAATTTCTTTGTTTTCCATTATATATTTGAGTTGAAGCAATTATTATTGAATGAGTAGCCTTAGCTGCTATATAAAAAGCAGTGACTATAAATAATATATCTAAAGTTCCAACTTTTTGACCTTCAAATATAGAAATTATTAAACTAGATACTCCACTAGGTAAATAATGATTAATAAAACCAGTGACTGAATCAAAACTAAGCGATAGCCTTGATGCAAACATAACAAGCAAACTAATTAAAGGTATTATGGATAAAATAACGAAAAAGGATATTTGACCTGGTAATATTGACATCAGTGGAGTACCCATTAGTTTTATGTTTTCCTTTATGGAACCTTTTATTTTTTCTTTTTGTTTTTTCATTTATACACCTATTTATTCTTACTAGCCATTTCTTTATTTGCTCTTATTTCTAGGACAGCCTCATTTATAGCATCATCAATAGTCTTAATATCATCCTCAATCATGCTATAGCCCAAAGTAGCTCCATACCCATATGGTAATTCCTTTAATTCTTTATATAACTTTCTCATGTAAGCTACTACTTTATTCTTTTCATATCCAACCATGTAAATCAAATATTCATTACCATCGGTTCTTATTATATCGCTTTGTTCAAGCTGATTTCTAATAAGAATATTAGCAGCAAGCTTAATTAACTTATCACCTTCTTCATGCCCATAAACATCATTTACATGCCGAAGATTGTTTAAATTTATTACTATTATTGACTGTGGGTATATAGCATTACTTCCCCATCTTTTGAAGTTTTTATTTAAATAATGACGATTTTTCAATGATGTTAAAGGATCAACATACCGTATTGTTTCTTCTCTTTTGGCTTTTTTCTTTATCTTTATTTTCTTCTTAACAAATAACCAAATTATAAATGCTACCAAAACACCTACTACAACATAAACAATGCCATAACTTACCTCTTTAGAATCCGAATAATATTCCTTCCAAGCAACATTATATATTTGTTTATAATTTATCATTTCCATATAAGTAGTAAATAAAGTTTTAAATGTTTCATTTTCATTGGTGTCTCTAATTATATAACCATACTCTAAATTTTCCCTATCATTATATATAACTTTATAATCAGATAACTTGCTATCTTTATACGTGTCATATACGTTTTTATCTAACACAACTATACTATCTTTATTTATTTTATTTACCAAAGTAGACACTTTATCATATGATGTAACAGAAGCTTTTCCCTCTTTTTCTAAAAATTTAGCTAAAGTAGAATTAGTTGTAATAACTTTTTTACCTTTAAGCGATTTAACAGAGTTAACAACAATGTCTGTTTTATCTTTATGCGTTAAAACAACATATTCTTCATCATATGGAGAAATTGATTTTGAATAATTACCACTTAATCCAGAATAATTATAATAATTTGGTGCAATATCAACCTTACCACTATTTAAAGCGTTCTTTAAATCTTTGATAGAACGATATTTTTTCAAAGTAAATGTTGCACCTGATATATCACTAAACGAATTAATATATGTGCTATCAAGCCCTATTAGTTTGTTATTTATAGTATTAGTATATGGTTCGTTTTCCAAATAACCAAACACATATTTTTTACTTAGAAAATCAGCTTTAGATTTTTCAGAAATATTGTTCTTTTCCATCAATAAATTAATTAAAGCTTCATTATACTTCTTTTCTAATTTACTTGATTTATATTCTAAATACTTTTTATTAGTTATACTTACCAAATGATTATCAGTATCTTTTGAAGCCCTTAAAACATATACTTCTTTTAATTCTGTTAAATTGTATATGATATGATATTCATTTTCTAATATAAAAGATGAAAACCTAGTTTTTGGTACCGCTATATAATCTACGTTTCCATCTTTTATGGCATTTTCTAACTCATCTATTTTTTCATATGGAGCATATGTAACACCATTTTCAGAAGAAATATAGTAACTAACATCGGCTAAATCATCTGATAAAACCCCAATTTTCTTATTTTTGATTTCACTAGGTATTGTTATTTTTTCTTCTTCCTTACCAACTAAAACATAATAATCACTATAAAAAATCATCTCATTAGATTTTATTTTAGATACGTCATCATGTTTTACTACTTCAAAGTATAAATCGTTTTCTTCTAGATCACCAGATGCATCATATGAAATCAAGTTTAAAGATAAACCTGTAGAATCTTCAAAATTATTTATAAAATCAAAGAAAACTCCTTCTCCTTCCATACTAAAAGAAGGAATATTATTAGCAACTGAAATATTAATAACTTCTTTTTTATTATTTTCAATCCATTTTTTTTCTGTTAAATTAAGTTTAGTATCAGTATTTGATCCTTTACTAAAGTTAATTAACATAACTAATATAACTAATAATATGCATATAAAACCAACTATTAACCATCTATTATTTTTCTTCTTTTTCATATTTACCACCTCTAAAGCACATCAAATGCAATTTCTGTTTTTCCTTTATGTTTGTATCCAATCACTGGATATTTTGTTTTACCTTCTTGCGTTTGTTCTGAATAAAAGGTAACATCATAATACCCTGTTGTTTTTTCACTCATAAAACCTAACATTTCATTAAATTTACTTTTTATATCATCTGTAGATATGCCTTCATTAAAGGTAACAAAAAACTTTATTAGTCTTCCTTTAACAACTATTTTTGCTTCCTTAACTCCTTCTATATTAGATGATTTTTCCCTAACTTCAGCTATATCTTCCTTAGTAAACTCATTTTCTTTTATATCTCTTAGTCTAACTCCATATGTTGCACTTTCTGAATTAGAATAAAATAATGATTTAAACAAAACAAGAAATACAACTAGAACCAACAAAATAATAATTCCTATTCTTACCTGTTTTTTATTATTTTTTATAAACCTTTTTATCTTTGGTAACATCTAAGTCGCCTCCTATACGATAAATATTATACTATAAATTGTATTTTATTGCTACTTTAATTAAAAAAATAAGATACAATTTAGTACCTTATTCTTAATTCTTATTCTTAGTCAGTATAAATCCAACAAGACCTACTATAACTATTATCATTCCAACTATTAGGATACCACCATTACTTTCCTTACCAGCGGTTGCTTCTTTTGCAATTGAAGCAGTATACAAATAATCATAATATTTTATTGTTAATTTATCAAATAAATTCAAAGTTTTTGTGACACTCTCTTCCAAATTAATTCCTCCCTAAAATAAAAGATATTTATATTACTTTTCTTCCTTTTCTAATTTTTGTATTGTCTCCATTTTTTTCGTATTTATATATGCAATATATAACACGAAAGTTTCGGTTGATGCCGATAATAATAATGATGGATAATATGACTGTATTGCAGCAGACAAAGTTGATAAAATTACCAATGCAAACAATGAAGCATAATTAGCTATTTTAACTTTCTTCGCATGCGAAAACATAATAAACAAGCAACTTACTTCACAAGCCATAACATAATAATAAACAGTTTGAACAGCTAATCCACTAGAATATATTATTACTCCATCCTTATTTGTATTATATATGATTGGTAAAAATATAACTGCAACAATTGCGAGTAACATTATGACAAAAATAATTTTATTATCACGTATACTTAATATTTTTTTCTTTTTTGATATATTAAGTATAAAAGCAACAAACATCGAAAACCATGCAACATACAAAACTAACATAAGTCTTAACGCTATATCATTTAATAATTCAAACTTTTCATAATTATTTCCTAAAAATATACCAGCCGCTTCACAAATTAAACTACCTAGATTAAGTAAAAGTAAGATTTTAAGTATTTTATTTTCTGAGTCATTTTTTTCTAATTTAGAAAAAACGGTAATTATTAAAAATAAGCAATAAAACAAACTACATACTGAAAAAAATATTGTAGGATTCACATAACCATCTCCTTTAGAAAATTATAACATACTTTTATAAAACAATATCTAAAGAATAAATATCTTTACGACCGTTTTACATAAACGCAATCCTTTTCATATTGCTTATATGGATCTTGATCACTATAATTAACACATACATAATTTATATTAAACTTTATATTTCCAACATTAAATTTTATATAATTAGATATTTTTTTTATATGATCACCAATCTGTGCTATAAGTTCATCTTGATTACAACTAGACATATTTTCATCATATTCAATATTCAAAACATAATCATAAGTTCCATCATTAACCGACGTTATATCAGCATTAACAACACCTTCAAATAATGTAGCTGAATCTTCTATTTTTAACGCTGTAATATCATTCTTATTGTTTTTGTTTCTTGCTATATTTTTCCTAATTTTATAATCTGTTGGTCTATGAAATTCTTGTACGTTTTGATTCACTAAATTGATGATTTCATTTAGAGTTTGTTCTTTATTATCATAATCATTTAAAACAATATGGGCACTTGGCGTTTCCTTTTCCTCTTTACTATACTTAGGTATAACAATGCATTGTTTAACATTAGGATGCATCATTATAGCTTTAACTATTTCATCAGGAGAAAACGTAAATGACTTTCTAGTTATAACATTTTTTATTCTTCCGTGGTAGTAGAAAAAATCATCTTCATCTCTACTTATAAAATCTCCCATATGCACATATGTTTTACCATCTGGATGTTTTATGTATACCTTTTCTTCCTCTTCTTTACTATTTCCTGCATATCCTAAGGTTACTCCTGGCCCAGTAAGACATAACTCACCAATTTTGTTAGGTTCATCAATTATATTATAAACTCCTGGTTCTTTACCTGCTTCTATTATAATAGCCTCGGTTTCACCAGATAACTTACCTATAGAACCTAACTTATGCCTACCCGGGGCATTTGTCATCGTTACCGCACTCATTTCAGTCGAACCATATCCTTGATAAGCTACTGTATTACCGCCATTTTCTTTTATATAACGATTCATATCATCTTCAACATCATCAAAACCATCCCCACCAAATACAATCATTTTCGATTTACTCATATCTGTTGGGCGCTTTATCAATTCTCTTGCATGAGAAGGTGTTGTAAAACTATATTCAGGTTTATATTTTCTGAATAAATCATATAAATTTTTAGGTTCCATTTCAGGAATCATAACAATTTTCACATTATTGCAAAAATATAAATGATTGGTAGTTATACCATATGAAACAAACTCTGGTATTGTTTGAACAGCAGTATTACCAGCTTCCCAAACAATTCCATCTAATTCATAATTTTTTACAACACTATTTATATTTTCGTTAGACATCATAACAGCCTTTGGAACGCTTGAAGTACCACTAGTATGGACATAGGCACATACTGAATTAGGAACATAATCCGCTTCTAATACTAAAGCATCTTTACCATTTTTAATAAAATCTTTCCACTTAATTTCGTTTTCTAATTTAATTTCTTCTTTTTTTGGTTGCTTTTTTGAAGCAATTAACTTAAATAATTCTGGGAACGATTCAATTGCCGATGATGATATTATTTTAATATCCGTACCATTAATTGCCTCTTTTACATTTTTTCTTATTGGTCCTTCATCTAATATAAACATGTACTTAGAATCAAGCTCTTCCATATAATATTTCATTTCATCTACAGTAACATTAGGATATATATAATTTGGTATTGCTCCTATTTTACTAAGTGCATAGGTCATGTAAAAGGTTTCTGGTGTATTACTATGACAAACTGTTACTATATCACCTTTTTTTATTCCAAAAGCAACTAACGCCTTAGCGGTTTTATCAATCATATGTTTTAGTTTGACGTTCGTTATAGACACATCAGGATAATCTCTATCAAAAAATTCCTGTTTAGATTCATCAACCAAAGGATCTTTTGGAACAGGTACTGTATATGATATTATAGGTCTAATAGGGAACAACTTTAAATTATCCATAAAATACCTATATTTTGTTTTTTTTACGTTCATTTTTTTTGCATCCATCTTTTATTCCTCCTCTATCCCTTTTTTCTTTAAAGAAAAAAGGTTTTGCTTGCAAGCAAAACCTTATATTTATATAATTGCCTGCACAAAATGTTTCTGTACAAGCAAACATTAACAAAATTACGGTGTATATATTACTCATATTTGTTTATTTTGTCAAGTTTTGCTAGCAAATGTTATTTTTTTATTATTTTAAAGTTATTAATTTATGATATTTTCCAATTCATCCTCTTTATATGTCTTAATTCCTAACTTTAATGCCTTATCATATTTGCTACCAGGTTTATCTCCTACGATAACACCAGTAGTTTTTTTAGTAACACTACTAGTCACCTTTGCCCCTTTATCTTCTAAAATCTTTGTTAATTCTTCTCTTTTATACCGTTCTAATGTACCTGTTAAAACAAAAGTCATTCCTTCAAGCTTATCATCCATACCAGTATCTAAATACTCAAAGTTTAAACCTAATTCCTTTAATTCAACTATTAAACGTCTATTTTTATCACTTTCTAAGTATTCTCTTACACTTTTTGCAATTATCCCACCAATATCATTAATGTTTGTTAACTCTTCTTCAGAAGCATTAATTAAGTTATCTATTGTTTTATATCTTTTAGATAAAATTTTTGCAGTTTTCTTACCAACGTGTCTTATTCCTAACGCAAAAAGTACTTTTTCTAAAGAATTATTTTTAGAGTTTTCTATACTTTCAAGTAAGTTATTAATACTCTTTTCCCCAAAGCCCTCTAACTCCATTAAGTCTTCTTTATGATTTTTTAAACGATAAATATCAGAAATATCCTTTATAAATTCCATGTTATAAAAATCTTCAATTATTCTTTCTCCCAAACCATCTATATTCATGGTATCACGAGATGCAAAATGAATTAATCCCTCAATTTTTCTAGCAGGGCAAAAATTATTTTTACAATAGTAATTAGCATCTTGTTTTACTAATTTAGAATTACACATAGGGCAATTTCCTATCATTTTAAATGGTGTTTCATCGCCTGTTCTTCTTTCCTTTTTTACCTCTACAACCTCAGGTATTACATCTCCTGCTTTTCTAATTGATATAACATCACCTATCATAATATCCTTATCCAGGCAATAATCTTCATTATGTAAAGTTGCTTTAGAAACAATTGAACCTGCAACATGCACTGGATCAAATATGGCATTAGGTGTAATTTTACCAGTTCTACCAACGGTAAACTTTATTTCTTTTAACGTTGTTAAAACTTCCTCAGCCGGAAACTTATAAGCAATTCCCCACCTTGGTACTCTTTGAGTAAACCCAAGTTTTGCCTCATCATCTAAACTATTTACCTTTAAGACTACACCATCTATTTCAAATGGCAAACTTTCTCTTTTTTCAGATAAATCTTCTATGTAACTAATTATTTCATCAACGTTTCTTGCAAGACCATTTAACTTATGGTTTGTAACAAAACCCAATTCTTTTAAAAACTCAAGGGATTCTGATTGGGCCTTAATTCCATATTTATGTGGATTTGGTAAAAAGTAAGCCATAAAATCTAAACCTCTTTTAGCAGCTATCTTACTATCTAATTGTCTTACTGACCCTGCCGCTGCATTACGTGGATTTGCAAACAAACTTTCTCCATTTTCTTTTCTTTCCTTATTACACTTTCCAAATGATTTTTTACTCATGTATATTTCGCCACGTACTTCAATATCAATTGGTTTATTTAATTTTAAAGGTACTGATTTAATGGTTTTAACGTTATGTGTAATGTTCTCTCCTATTACCCCATCACCTCTAGTTGCTGCCCTTACCAAAACACCTTTTTCATAAACTAATGACCCAGACAATCCATCCATCTTAGGTTCTAATGTGTAACTAGCGTTAGGACATGTTTTTCTAATCCTTTCGTCAAATAAAATGATTCCATCTTCATTAAATATATCATCAAATGAAAGCATTGGGGTTTCATGAGTTACCTTTTCAAATTTTTCTACTACTTGTCCACCAACCCTTAAAGTTGGAGAATCTGATCTTTTTAACTCTGGATACTTTTCCTCAAGTTTTAATAATTCATTATAATAATCGTCATATTCTTGGTCAGTAATAGAAGGATTATCATTAACGTAGTATTCATAGCTAGCCTTATTTATAATCTTACCTAATTCTTCCATTCTTTCTTGTACTTTGTCCATTTTATCACCTGATATTATTATACCATAACTTAATTATTTCACTTTACATTAAAAGTAATTATTTAATAAATTATTTTAAAGCAATGGTATAATTATAATAATGGAGGGATTATTATGAAATTAGATGAAACAGTATTAAGAAAATGGGATATAAGAGGTGTTTATCCAGATCAGATAAACGAAGATGTTGCTAAAAAAGTTGGGAACGCTTATGCTTATTTTTTAAAAGAGAAAAATCAAAATACTTGCGTAATAGGAAGAGATAATCGTATTGGCGGAGAAAACCTTGCAAAAAATTTAATAAATAGTCTAATAGAAGGCGGAATAAATGTTATTTATCTTGATGTAGTAACTACACCTATGCTTAATTTTACTTGCCATAAATTAAATAATCCTTATGGAATAATGATAACAGCAAGTCATAACCCTAAATGCGATAATGGTTTTAAAATATTTGGAAGTGATTGTTTACATCTAAAAACAGATGAATTAAATTACTTTTACGAACTAATAAAAAAAGATAAAAAAGTAACAAGTGAAAAAAAGGGTTCCATAAAAAACTTAAACATAAAAGAACCTTATATAGAAAGTTTGATAAATAACATCAATTTAGAGAACAAAAGATTAAAAGTCGTTGTTGATTGTGGTAACGGAACTGCTTCTACTATAATTAGAGATGTCTATAAAAACTTTAATTGCAACGTAATATATTTATATTCAGAAAGTGATCCTACTTTCCCAAACCATCATCCTGATCCTAACGTATTTGATAACCTTAAAGATTTGTGCAAGATGGTAATAGAAACAAAATCTGATTTAGGGATTGCCTATGATGGCGATTGTGATCGCGTTGGAATCGTTGATAATAATGGAAACGTGCTTGAAACAGATAAATTGATGAGTATATATTCTAAAAACATAATTGAAAATAGCAATAATAAAAACATCATAATAGATGTAAAATGTTCTATGGCATTAGAAGATGCTATTAAAAAACAAGGTGGTAATCCTATTATGGTATGTAATGGTAGTGCCTACATAGAAAGTTACGTTCATGATTATCCAGCTTCTTTTGGTGGTGAATACTCTGGTCATGTTTTCTTTAACGACAGGCATTATGGTTATGATGATGGAATTTATGCAGGTTTAAGGTTACAAGAAATTCTATGTAATGAAAATAAACCATTAAGTTCTCTTACTAATGACTATCAAAAATTATTTAATACACCAGAAATTAAAATATCATGCGATGACGATATTAAGTTTAACGTGATAGAAAAAATAAAAGATTATTGCAAACAAAAGGGTTATGATTATTTGGATATTGATGGTGTAAGGGTAAAATTTAACGATAGTTGGGCACTGGTTCGTGCTAGTAATACTGGCCCTAATTTAACCGCTAGGTTTGAGGCTACAACTAAAAAAAGAGTAAGTGAAATAAAAGAAGAATTCATAAATTTAACAAATAGTTTAATAAAATAAAAAGATTATCAGTTTTGAACTGAACCCCAAAAGTTGGACAGTTTATAAATAGTTTCTAATTAGAGGCTT
>CAYVPV010000009.1:0-50376 GCA_964453925.1 uncultured Muribaculaceae bacterium
AGAACAAATAAAAGGAGAAGATAGAAATCTAACGTTAATAAATGAAGAAGTATCTATAATAATAAATGGAAAAGATATAGAAGAAGTAAAAGATATAAACATAGATTATAAGCTAACAAAGTATGAAGACAATGAAGAAATAAAGAATGCTTATATTTTAGAATTTATTAATAAAAAGGATTTACCTAAAAAGTTTAAAATAACCATAAAGGTAACAGAAGAATTTAAAAAAGTAGTAGGATTAAAAAACATAGATATATATGATTATAGTGATAATAAGTTAAGTCTAATAGGAGAAAATAAAGATGTGGTAGAAGATAAAATAAGTTTTTATACTAATAAGTTAGATAAATATATATTAAAAACAAACAAAGTAAAACAAGAAAAACAAGAAACTAAGAAATGCAACTTAAATATATGGTTAATAATAATTTTATTATTAATATTACTTATTATTGGATATTTAGTATGTAAGAAGAATAAAGACAAGAATAATTAAGGTTCTTGTTTTTATTATTGTCAAAAAGCTTGACATATCGTATATATTTTCATTTACTGGGAATATTTTTAATGATAAGATTTTAATAGATAATAGTAATAATAGGAGTGTTGTTTATGAAAAAAGATATTGTTGAATACTTAGGCTTTGATGATAATGAAAAAAATAAAGTAGGAAGACCAAAGCTTGCTGATAAAAAGACAAAAAGAAAATCACTTATTATTGCTAGTGTATCATTTATATTTGTAATTCTTTTACTTGTTTTTGGATATGGTACTTTATTTGGATTTAGAAACTTAAATTTGAAAGGAACAATAGTTAGTAACGAAACGAATGAAAATATATTAATAGATGAAATAAAACCACTAGTTAAGGATATAACTTTAAAGTCTGGTACTGCAAGAAAAGTATATCTAACCGTCTTACCCGCAAGCGCATCTAATAAAAAAATCAGTTATTCATCATCAGATGAATCTATTGCAACGGTTGATAAAAATGGTAAAGTAGTTGGGGTATCTGTTGGTAATGCAATAATTACTGCTAAGACTAATGATGGAACTAATTTAAGTGCCGAATTCAACATTAAAGTTATTAAAAACGCAGATGGAAAATGCGTGTTTACATCACTTTCTAAAACAATTAATGGAATTGATTACGTTGTTGATTGTAATAATGCAAAAATAAAAGAAATCCAGTATAAAATAGGTAGTGAAAATTATGAAACCTTGCTTACTAAGAAGGTTAGTGATTCAGTTAAGTTTTCAAAGGAACAAATGGATAAGAAAATCACCTTTAAAGTTGTTTATTATCCAAACAATAGTAAAGTTACAAAATATGAAACAAAAATTATAGAAAATAAAAAAAGTACTACCAAAGCGCCAACGGGGAGCTGTTCTCTTACGATTAAAGAGGTGAAGGCAACATCAGCAAAATATGATATATCTTGTGATAACGCAAGCGTATCTAAAATAGCATATAAAATAGGAAACGGAAGTTATGTCGGAATAGACCCAAGTAGTTTGGCAGATACGATTCTTTTTGAGGATAGCGACGTTACAAGAGTAATATATTTTAACGTTGAGTATAGTATTGATGGTAGTGATAAAGTAAAAACTTTAACTAAAAGTAGTATAATTGAAAAAAGGGTTACAACAACTAATAAAGAAGGAGAATAATAAAATGAAAAAAGAGGAAAAAAACAAGGTTGGAAGACCAAAATTAGCTGATAGTAAAACAAAAATAGAATCAATATTAATCTGCGTGTTTGTTCTTGTTATTATTGCAATTGTAGTGTTATTAGAATATAACATTTTAACGATTGATTTTAATCCACAATATACTGTTGGAAAGATTTATAATGATCATGTTAATTCGTGCGTTGTAGAAAACGGAAAAATAAATTGCGGACCTAACGTAACTTATATGAAATATAAAATTGATAATAAAGATTATGTAGAAGTTAATAAAGAAAATGATAGCATAGAAGTAAAATTAGATAAATATAATAAAATAAACGTATGTTATAAAACCATGCAAACAGACTTAATATGTAATAAATAGACCAGTTTAAGAGGTCTTTTTTGTATATTATTTTTATTTTTGTTAATTATAAAAATGGTGATTAATTATGATTAGTGATATTATGGGGACGAATTGGTATGAGGTAGGAATTGTTGCATCAAGGGCTTTAATATCTTTGTTTGTGCTTTTTTTTATTACGAAAGTAATTGGAAAAAAACAAGTTTCAGAACTTAGTTTGTTAGATTATGTTATAAGTATATCAATTGGAAATTTTGCGGCAGAAATTTCAATGAATATAGATGTTCAACTAATGAATGGTATTGTTGCAGTTTTAATATTTGGTTTTATTGCTTTATTTGTTTCTGTTCTTACAATGAAAAGTATTTTATTAAGAAGATTTGTTGTAGGAAGTCCGATAATTTTGATTGAAAATGGCAAGTTTGTATATAAAAACTTAAAAAGAGCCAAAATGGATATAAACGATTTTTTAGAAAGTGCAAGAATTGCTGGTTACTTTGACATAAGTAATATTAAATATGCTCTTATGGAAGCTAATGGTCAAATAAGTTTTTTGCCAAAAGAAGAGTATATTCCGGTAACACCAAAGGATCTTAACTTAAAACCATCAAAACAAGGTTTATGTGTAAATGTAATAATAGATGGTAACATTATGCCTAATAATCTAAAAAAAATATCAAAAGACGAAGATTGGTTAAAAAAACAATTAAAGATAAAAGGATATAAGGATTATAGTAGCATTTTACTTGCAACGGTTGATATTACCGAAAAACTTTGTGTTTTTGACAAGAAAGATACGGATACTATAAAAAACGTATTAGAATAAATATAAGTAAAATTATTGTTTTTCTTATTTTTTTATTTATGTCGAAAATTGTCGGACGAAAGTAGAACAAGATACATTTATTATCAAGCATATGTGTGTTAATATAAAAAATATTACTTAAATGATAGGTGGGTGATATTAAATGCACAAAGCATATAAATTTAGAATGTATCCAAACGAAAAACAAGAAATATTAATAAATAAAACATTTGGGTGTACTAGGTTTATCTATAACTATTTCTTAGATAAATGTAAAGAAAATAAACCCATGAAGGCATATGATATGTGCAAAATGTTTAAAAAATTACAAGAAGAATATCCATGGTTAAAAGAAGTGGATTCTTGTTCAATAAGATGTACCATATTTAATCTAGAAGATTCATTTAAAAATTTTTTTGAAAAGAAAGCATCATACCCTAAATTTAAAAGTAAGTATAATAAACAAAGTTATAGAACAAATACTATAAGAAATCCTTCTAAAGGGAAAGAATATGATAATATAAAACTAGAATTAAATAATAAACAAATAAAATTACCTAAAATAGGCTTAGTGAATATTAGGGGATATAGAAACTTAGAACATATAGAAGGTAAAATAGTAAGCGTTACTGTAACAAAGGAAAACACTGGTAAATACTATGTAAGTGTACTTATAAAACAAAAAGAAATAAATATTAAAAAAGTAAAACCTAAGAGCATAATAGGAATAGATTTAGGAGTAAAAGATATAGTAGTAACATCAAATTCTGAAAAATATAATAATCCAAAAGAACTAGAGAAAAGGGAAAAGAAACTAAAAAGATTACAAAGAAAGTTATCAAGACAAGTAAAAGGAAGCAATAATTATAACAAAACAAAGATATTAATATCAAGAGTTTATAGTAAGATAAAAAACGCAAGGCGTTATAACATAATAACAATAGTAAATAAACTAGTAAAAGAGCATGACATCATAACATCAGAAAAATTAAAAATACAAAATATGCATAACAATCATAAATTAACCAAAAATATCTTTGATGCAAGCTTTAATAAAATATGTGATATGTTAAAATGGAAGACAAAACTACTTGGAAAATATTACTATCAAGTAGATACATATTTTCCAAGCAGTAAACTATGTAGTCATTGCAATAACAAAACAAAAAAAACAAATAGCCTAAGCATCAGAAGTTGGGAATGTGAATGTTGTGGAAGCATAAATGATAGAGATGTAAATGCAAGTATAAACATAATGTTTGAAGGATTGAAATTATATATGAATGAAGTCTTGATATAAAAAGCAATATAAGTTAAAATAGAAATATAAAAAATAAATATGAAATAAAAATATACGGTAGCGACTATCGGAATTTAAGCCTGCGTGAGAAGTAAGGTTACTTAGTTTTAAAAGCAGGAATGTTGGATCGGTGACGACCAATGCGCGAAATTTATTTCGCTTTTGTTCAGGTGATATGATGAAGAAAATAAAAGAACTTATTAAAAATAATAGATGGGTAATTATTACCGCACTTTTATCTAGCGTTATAATATTAGTTATTTATACGCTTCAAAAAATTGCACCATTTGGTAATAATTCAATGCTGGACGTTGATTTTTATCACCAGTATGGGCCCTTATTAAATGAGCTATATGATAGGGTTAAAACAGGAGAAACACTTTTATATTCCTTTAATACGGGCGGTGGAATTCCTTTTTATAGAAACTTTCTAAACTATTTATCAAGCCCTTTTAATCTTATATTATTTTTATTTAAAAAAGAAAACATAGTAATGGCATTTTCCATAATCATAGGTTTAAAGGCAATATTCGCATCAGCTTCTATGTCTTATTATTTAAAAAAAACCTTTAAAAAAAATGATATACTCACGTGTATATTTGGAATGTTATATGCTTTTTCAGGTTATTTTTGCGCATATTATTGGAACATAATGTGGCTAGATGGAATGGTATTTTTACCAATTATAATGTATGGAATAAATAAAATAGTAGAAGAAGAAAAACCAAATTTATATATAATAAGTTTAATGATTATGCTTTTTGCTAATTATTTTATTGGATACATGATATGCATATTTAGTGTTTTATACTTTATAGGTGTATTTTTATACAAACGTAACTTTAAACTAAAAAACATTATAAAAAAGTTTGTTATGTTTGCTATATCCTCCCTTTTAGCAGGGGGACTTATTGCATTTGTTTTATTGCCACTATTTAATTCGATTTCTTCAATTTCTGCAACTGGTGGAACTTTCCCTGCTACAGCAACGTCATTTTCTATATCAAATTATGTTTTTAATCATTTTACTGGTGTGTCAAGGACCGTGTTTGCAAGTGATATTTTGCCGCTTCCAAACGTTTATCCAGGAATGCTTACATTAGCTTGCATAATATTGTTATTCATTAATAAAAACGTAAATTGGCGTTTTAAACTTATTGCATTTATATCACTTTTATTTTTCTTCTTTTCATTTAATATAACCACGATAGATTATATATGGCATGCTTTTCATGTCCCAAATGATCTTCCTTGGAGATATTCGTTTTTGTATGTTTTTGTTCTTATAACGATAGGATATTATGCCCTTAGTAAGATAAAAGAACTAAGTGTGTTTAAAATATCGATATCTTATGGGATAGTATTTATATTGGTTCTTTTAGCATCAAAATTAGGATTTGAAAACTTAAATGATAATAAAATAATTACTTGTCTTATATTTCTTGTCTTATATTATATTATTACCATTATTTATAAATATAATAAGATTGATAAAAGATTTATATATTCAATATTTATATTATTTATAATGATAGAATGTATTATTGGTATAGATAAAAATTGGGATATAGATCATGATATAAAAACGTTTATGCAAGATAAAAAAATTTATCAAACATTTATTAAAGATATAAGAAAGGATGATAATGGTTTATATAGAATTGAAAAAACTGATTATTTAACTTTAAACGATGGAGCGTGGTATGATTATTATGGTATGTCTACATTCACTTCTATGGCATATGAAGATGTATCTAAATTGCAGCGCATGCTTGGGATTTCAGGTAATGATATAAATAGTTACTATTATAGGTACTATGCAACTCCAGTTTATAATACGATATTTAACATAAAATATTTGATGGGGGACTATATAGAAAATGATTATTACGTACCATTAGACTCTAATGATACTTATAACATAACTGGTTATAAATATTCCTCTTCTATAGCGTATGCCGTTAATAAAGAGCTTGAGGATTGGAAATTATTCAGTTACAAACCATTTTTAAACCAAAGTAATTTTGTCACTTTATCAACAGGAGTAAATGACGTTTTTGAAAGCGCCAAAGTAATTAGCGTAAATTCTGGTAAGATATTAGATGATAACTTCAATATTAATTCAAACGGGGAGTTTAATTACGAGGTTATCACAGACGAAAACGAGTTATCATTTACCCTAGATAATAAAGATAGAAAAAACGTTTATTTATACGTTGGTGGAAATAAAGTACAAAGTTTTGAAGTTAATAATTCGTATTATTCCTTAACCTCAGATGAATACTATATCGTTGATACTGGTAAAATCGATTCTGATTATATAGATATAAGAGTAAGTTTAGAAGATTCTGAACCAGGAACCATAAAATTTTACGCTTATACGATTAATGATGAGGCATTCATGAAGTTTTATGAGAAAATAAATAAAGAAACTTTAGAGGTAACAAGGTATAATGACACTCTAATTGAAGGGAATATAAACGTATCTAGTGATAAAATGGTGTTTTCTACCATTGCTTATGATACTGGATGGAGCGTTTATGTTGATGGTAAGAAAGTTAAAATTAGAAAAATAGCTAAATCATACATTGGATTTAATATACAAAAAGGAGAACATAAAATCAAGTTTGTTTATTATCCAAAAGGAATGAAAGAAGGCCTTATAATATCAATGATTTCTTTAATAATGTTAGTTACATATAATATACTTAAAGATAAACGAGTGATTAAAAATAATAAAAAAGGTAAATTTATTGTTTAAATTTATCTTTTTTTGTGTTAGAATGTTATTAGTTATAATATGAAGGTATATAAAAATGTATTTTTCATATTAATGGGGTTGGAAAAAATAAGGAGGTTAGTTGTGATAGGAGTAATCGAAAGAATTAAAAATAACGTTTTATTAAAATGTAGTACTTTAAATGACGAGATTATATCAAAGACCTTGGATGATTTAATAAACATGAGAATTTATCGTTTTTCAGAAGAACTGTTTAGTATGATAGATGATTTAAACGTTAGCATAACTGAAGAAGATTTAAGAGGTGAAATTGGAAACGTAATTAAAGGACCAATAATCAAAAAAATAAAAAGAAAATTATTTATTGATTCCTTAGCACTTCAAATAACTAATGATACGTTTATTGAAGATTATGTTAATGAAAATATTAGTTTAGAAAAATTAAAAAAGATATACATAAAGGAATTAACTAAAAACAAAGGTTCAAACCAGCTTAATATGACTGAAGATTTGAACTTAACTGAAATAATTAATGAGTTAAAATTATACGTTGATGAAAAAATAGTTCCTAAAATAAATGAAAATTCTATTTTAGTAAATTCCGTTACTGGATTAGTAACGACTTTAAAAAGAGAGTTAGAAAAAGATCTAAATGAAATGATAAATAATGCCGATTTAAAATACTTAGGTATTTTAACAAATGAATTACTTCAAGAAGTAAAACAAAAAGAGGAAAAAGGGGAAGAAAACATGATGGAAAATATAGTACATTCAGATATTTTAAGCGATGATTTAGTAAACGAAGATGTAAAAACAACTGAAACTAATAAATTTGATAAATATGATGATATGACTTTGTTTAATAAAATGGTTTTAAGCTTAAATACTGAGGAAGAAAAATTATCTAGAAAAGAAAGTAAATTAGAAGATGGTAAAAAAACAGTTGAACAAAGATTATCTGATACTAATAAAAATATAGAAGCTAACATAGAAAGAGAAAACAAACTATCTCAAAGAAAATTAGAATTAAATTCTAAGGAAATAGAACTTAATTCTAAATTATCAGAAGCAGAGGTTATTTTCCTTAATATGAAACCACTTATAAAGGGGTTAAATAAAATCAAGGACTCTAGTAATGAGGGAGGTAGTGAAAATGAGTAAGTTATTAAGTAGTGTATTAGATAAAGTAAGTGAAAATAATAATGAGTATAGAAGAGAACTTAGGACTTTAAATGCAGCAATTGATGAAAAAACAACAGCATTAGTTGGTGATATAGTAACTATTTCTAGTTATACTGCTGATTTTTCTAATACTATAACAAGCGCTAAAGAAAAACTTGTAAATCCTGTTTCAAGAATAATAGAGTCTTATGTTATTAGAGATTTAAGAAGCGTTGAGACAGTAAATGAACAATTTGTTGAAAAAATAAATGATAAATTAGATAATGCTAACATAACGACACCAGAAGAAAAAGAATCTTTTACACAAAACTTACATTCGCTTTTGAATGATAAGTATTTAGAAATAGTAAAAATAAAAAGAGTGAGTTTTACAGATGAAAACGAAGTAAATGCTGATGTGGAAAATGCGGTTAGTTCCTTTGTTAATTATTTAAAAACAATCGCTAACTTTGATGAAGAAAAATTACTAAGTTTATTTATTGATTATAAAAATGAAATATATAAATTAATATCAAACACTTTATCTAAAATTAGTGATTTATATTTAAATAACTTTGTTAGTGAAGTATCAAATGCCTTAAATGGTGCAATTGATTATGATGTTCCATTAAATAACGTTTCTGATGAGACTGAATTTAAACCATTTATCCCTGAAATTCCAGTCGTACCAGAAGTTCCTGAAATTCCGGCTGTACCAGAAATCCCAATTGTACCAGAAATCCCTGTTGTGCCAGAAACTCCAACTACTTCATCATCTGTTGAAGAAGTAGTAGAACCAATGGACGTTACTCCAATAAAACCTATAGAAATAAAAGAAGAACAGGTAATTGATGAAACGCCAAAACGTTCTTATGACGTTGAAGAAATTCTTAAAATTGCTAAATCTCCAATCGTAGTAATGCCAGAAGAAAAATTATCAAATGATGATTCGTACGTTAATGTTGAACCAATCGTAAGTGAAAAAGAACAAGATACGATGGACACTGAGTTTAACGAAAGAGAAATCGTAGAAGAAATGATTAGAAGACTTCAAAAGCGTCTAGAAGAAATAGATACAAGACGTGCTGAATATGAAGAGGAACAAAGAAAATTAGAAGAAGATGAAGAATTTGTAAATGACTTAATTGAAAGTTCTTCTGTTAAAAAACAAGAACTTGATAAGTTTGAACAAGAACTTGATGATAAAGAAAAAGAGTTAGAAGAAAAACAAAAGGAATTAGATAAGAAGATAAATGATGTAATGCCATTTGCAAACGCAGTTTTAAATAGTGAAAAGGAATCTTAAAATAGATTCTTTTTTTTGTAATTAAAAGTAAATTTATGCATATAGTTAAGTAGAAAGATTTGGAGGATAATATGATTAATAAGCAAAAATTATGGTTTTTAACTTTATTCAGTTTAATTCTAGTACTTAGCGTGTATTACATTACTATGCCCAGTGAACTTCTTACTACATCAAACACCAAAAATGAAACAGAAGAAAAAACTACTACAAATGCAAAAGCAAGTGTAACTGATGCCGATTCTTTAACCGTTTTACAAGTAGAAGCAGATGAAGAAAGGGCGGCTCTTGCGGCAGAGTATAACGAAATATTAACTAGCAAAGACACTTCTACCGAAGAAAAAAATAACGCTTATGATGGATTAAAACAAATCGATGAAATAAAAGCAAAAGAAGAAGAGTTAAAGAAAAAAATAAAAGAAGATCTAAAATTAGATTCGTTTGTTAAAATAGACGGTAATAACATAAGTGTTACAATAAAAAAGAAAGATCATGATTATTCTCTAGCAAATGATGTTATGAGACTAATAAGCGGAGAATATAAAACCAAGGTGTACGTTTCGGTTAAGTTTCAAAACTAAGTACCTTTTTTTACCTTTCTCATAAAATAATATAGGAAAAATATTAAAATACCTCTTATTATAAGAAAGTGGGGAAATTATGGGAAAACGGGTACTAACTAAAAGAGAAAAAGAAATCTTTGATTATTTAATAACTAATAAAACTACAAAAGAAATAGCAGAAAAACTTGGTATAAGTGAAAAAACAGTTAGAAATCACATATCTAATGTAATGCAAAAACTCGGAGTAAAAGGAAGAGCATGCGCTGTAATTGAACTTATAAAATTAAACGAGATTACGTTATAAATCGCATATTTAATGCGATTTTTTCATATCATTAATTGGAGGATTTTTATGCTAAGGAAATTTGCTTATAATAAGATATTTAGAACTACGGGTATGCTTTTATTGCTCCTGCTACTTTTACTTTTCCCCGCTTCAAAAGAATATTCATTAGAAGACGATAGGGTGGTTAAAACAAGCTCTTCAATAGAAAAAAAAGAAGTCTTTTTGATTGATAAAGATGGATATGTTGCAAGGACTAAAGTGAAAATAACTTCTTCTAGCGATGAAGAGTATGCAAAAAAGATAATAGAGTTATTAATAATTGACGGTAAGTATGAACAAAATATTCCAAATGGATTCAAAGCTATTTTGCCTAGTGATACAAAAATAAATAGTGTTAAAATAGAAAACGATTCCATAACGATTGATTTATCTAGTGATTTTTTAGAAACAGATAAAAAATATATCGAAAAGGCTGTAGAACTTATAACTTATAACTTAACTACTATTAGCGATATTAAGTACGTGTATATAAATATTGATGGAGAAAAACTAAATGTCTTACCAGAAATAAATAAGTCAATTAATCAACCTTTATCAAGAAAAGACGGGGTTAATAAAACTTGTGACGTTGTTAGTTATAAAGATGCTAGCGCAACAACAGTATATTATGTTAATAAAAATAATTCAGAATATTATTATGTTCCTGTTACAAAAATAAGTAATGATAACAGGGATAAAATAAAGATAATAGTAGATGAATTAACTTCATCGCACATTTATGAAACTAATTTAATGAGCTTCTTGAATTATAATACTAAACTTATTAATTATGAATTAACAGATGAAGTATTAACATTAGATTTTAATAATTATTTATTTGATGATGCATCAAGTAAAAGTATTTTAGAAGAGGTTGTTTACTCAATTGCTTTATCAATAAGAGATAATTATGATGTAAAAGAAGTAGTATTTACGGTTAATGGGCAAGAAATTACCAAAAGTGTTATAAAAAATATTGAATAATTATATTTTTTGATGTATAATTGACTTGTTCATTTGTTGAACGAGTCAAATGTCCTGTTAGCTCAGCTGGATAGAGCAACGGCCTTCTAAGCCGTGGGTCAAAGGTTCGAATCCTTTACAGGACGCCATGTGGATATAAAGATTTAGCGTAGCTAAGTCTTTTTATTTTTTCATATTTTATGTTATAATACTATGACAAGAGGTGAGATAATGGCATTTATTCCAACGGCATGGCCTAGTATGTGTAGTAATATAAAAATAGTAAATAAAACAATAGTACATTCTGATACGGTTTTGAACTTAAAAGATTTAGGGGGAAACGTTAAGGTAACAGAAGTTAGTAATATATCAAAAAATGATTTAGAAAACTTTTTAAACATTATTTTTAAGAATAATAAAGATGTACTTTTTAATACGGTTCAATATTCAGAAGAAAAGAAAATAGTATGGATTTATGCTGATCAAAGCTTAAATACAAAGTGTTGGAAAGAAAGAAATTTACGAAATTATAAATATGTTGATTCAAATAATTTAATAGATTATTTAAAAAACATTATAGAAGACCCTGATGCTTATATAAATAAAGATCCATCTTCTATCATCAAGCCAATTCCCGTTTCCGAGGATGAAAGATACGTTTCAATAGATACAATAAGTAGAATTCAAATGGACAAGACAAAAAAGTTTTATGGCAAAAGTAATAAATTGGTTAGTGATTTTCGAGACCGTTTTAAACGTATCGAGGGAAGTGATGTTTATATGTCATACTTTCATCCAAAATTTGATTATAAAAAAAATACATTGCAAATTGAATTTATGCCGCAATATTCTTGTTATTGGTATAAAATAGATTTTGGAAAAAAAGATGATGATTTATACATCTTAAATTCTACCTATTATGATGATGGTAAAATAATACTTAATTATGCTGATATTTTTTCAAAATTATATGATTTATATGCTAGCAATAAAAGTTATAACACTGAAAATGTATCAGATTTTAGAGATAATATTTATAATGCAAAGTTTAGGCTTTATACTCATTCTAATGGTTTTGATCTTTATTTATCATCAGAAAAAAGATTAAAAAAAAGTGGCTATAAAAAAGAATATGAATTGCGTGGCTTTAATTCTCAAAAAGAAATTGCTTTTGTTAATGAAAACATTGATAAAATAGTTAAAAACTTATACTTTGAAGTTGATAGGTTACCTAGTTATATGAAAAAAATGATTAAAAAGGAAAGAAAAAAAGAAAAGGAAAGAAGACTTGAATTAATAAGAAAAAAGCAAGAGGAAGAAAGAGAAGCTGAAAAACAAAGACTTCTTGAAGAAAAAAGAAGATTAGAAGAACAAAAGGCTCTAGAGGAAAAGTTAAGGATAAAAGAATCAAAGAAAGCAAAACGGAAAGCCTTTGTAAAAAAATTTATTATATTTAAAAAGAGAAAATAAAAATGAATTTTTTTGATTCCTTTTTTACTGAACATAAAATATATATTCAGTTTTAGTCTTGCTTATTTTTAAATACTATGTATAATATAATCACTTATGGAGGTAATAAATATGGGAAGCAATGTAAGTTTAGATTTTTTAATTTCTTTAAAAGAAAAACTAGATTCTTGGCGTGATAACTATAATGAAGAATATTTAAAAAAATTAAGTGATGAAGAAGCTAATGAATATAATTTGATGACTACTATAAAAGAAGAAATTTTGTTAGAAAAAGCTAAAAAATATTTTGGTGATATTAGTTTAAAGGAAATTGAAACAAAACTGGAAAGAGAAATAAAAAGAAGAAACAAACAAAAAAGAGATGAGTATTTTGATAAAGTTATACCATTAAAAGAACAATTTGATAAAGATAAAAGTAATACTGTATTATTAGATCAAATTTCTATGATATTTGCATCTTATTATACGAATGTTGTGTGTATTACTGAGTCTGCTATATTAAGTATGATTGATAGTGAAATAAAGGTAAGACAAATAAAGGCTCAGAGTATAAATAGATATTGCGAGCAGACAATAGCTGATTTAGAAAGAAAAATTAGCAACCCAGAAGGGTATATGGAAGATGAACTTTGGAAAACAAGAAACTTTTATAATGAAAAAGGAAAACTAGCAGTTGATTTAGACTCACATAATAATGTAAATTTTAATAAAGAAGATATAACATACAGTTTAAAAGGAAGCAACAAATAGTTTCCTTTTTTTCTTTATAATATAATAATTTAAAATTTTTTTCCTTTTTTTAGGGGAATTTTGAAAAAAGCGGCTAACTATAAGTATGAGGAGGTGATAAGACGAAAGAAAAATACTTTGTAAGCCAAAGGTCGGTTAATGATTGTGGAGTAGCATGTTTAACCATGATTCTTAAATATTTTGGTAAAAATATTTCCATAGATGATTTAAAAAAGGAAGTAAGCATTGATAAAGAAGGAACAAGCGCTTATGAAATTATTAGAGTTTCTAAAAAACATAATATTAATGCTGTGGGTTATAAAAACTATGACATAAAGACATCACACACTTTTCCTTTTATTGCACATACCATAAATGATAAATTACAACACTTTATAGTAGTATTAAAAACTAGCAAGGATATGGTTTTAGTAGCAGATCCCGCGAAAGGAATACTTAACGTAAGTTTAAAAGAATTTGAAAGTATATATACTGGTATAGCGATAACTTTTGAGGAAACTGAAATTTCTATTAAAACCATATTTAAAAATAAAAAAACTTTTGCATTAATAATATTTATTATTTTGTTTCTTTCTTTAATTAACGTACTTTATTCTTACACATTATCTTATGTAATTGAAAACTTTGTTAATAATCTTGTTAATTTAGTTATTATATTACTATTTATAATAGGTGTTTTTAAAGAAGTATTTTCACTTATAAAGGATAGATTACTATTAAAATATCAATTATCAATCGACAAAGCTATTACAATTCCAACTTTAAAAAAAATTATCACTCTTCCTCATAGTTTTTATCAGCGTATGGGTAGTGGAGAGCTAATATCCAAAGTTAATGATTTATCGCATATTAAAAATATGATATTTTCAGTAAGTCAAGTTTTAGTTGTAAACGTTATAATAATTTTTGTATCTCTTATTTTTATATCAATAATTAATTATCATTTATTATTTGTTAATTTCCTAGTAATTTTTATTATACTTTATATTAATAAACTCTTTTATAAAAAACATTTATATGAAACATATGACTTACAAATTAAAAATGAGGTTTTAGGTGGAAAAATATCTGATGCTCTAAATGGGATAATAAGCATCAAGAACTTAGCAAAAGAAAAATATTTTGGTAACAAAATAAGTAATTTTTATGATGATGTAGTAAACGGTTATAAGAATTTGAATTTATCATATCAAAAACGTGCCTTTATATTCAAATTATTATCTTTACTTGTAACTGTTTTAATAATTATATTATTAATAAATAAAGATTCTGCTACTAACATTTTGTTTCTGTTATACATAGAAATAGCAATACTTGATGGTATGAATAGTTTATGCGATTTAGAACCCTTGTATACTAACTTTAAAAGTTCTTATGTTCGTATAAAAGAGGTGTGGGAGCAAAAAAAAATAAACTTGGATGAATCATTAATAAATATAGAAAACATCCAATTTAAAGGTTTAAGTTACAACTTTAAGGATAACGTTGTTCTAGATAATTTAAATTTGATAATTAAAAAAAATGATTTTGTTATGATAAACGGTTCTACTGGGAGTGGTAAGACAACTCTTTTTAAGATATTGACTAAACAATTAAAGATATCTAATGGTAAAGTTTTTATAAATGGTAAGGATATCAATAGTTTTAGTGAAGGGCAGGTACGAAAAAGTATTACTTACGTAGATCAAAAAGTTAAATTATTTAATGAAACTTTAATTGAAAATATAAATCTTGATTCAGAAAACAAATTAAGACCTAGATTAAAGAAAATCATAAATGATAAATTAAAGAAAAATAACATTGATTATAATTATATAGTAGATAATACTAACTCTAATTTATCTGGTGGTCAAATACAATTAATTATTATTGCTCAAACCATTGTTAATGGTGGCAACATAATAATATTTGATGAAACTACTAGTCAATTAGATGAGAGAACAGAAAGAAAAATACTTATTACGCTAAAAGAAGAATATCCTGAAAAAACTATTATATTAATATCTCATCGTAAAACTAATATGGACTTATTTACCCAAGTAATTAACTTTGACGCTGATAAGGTAAAGAAAAGGAGGATTAATGAAAAAGTTAAAAAACAAAGAATTAAAAAATGTAAAAGCAGGAGCATTAAGTGGTTGGGCTATCGCGGGAATAATTGCAGGAATAACTTTCGTGGTAGGGATATTTGATGGCATAGCAAGACCATTTGGATGTAGATAGAAAGGAGAGAATAATGAAATTAACCAATAAAGAATTAAAATTTATTAAAGCAGGTGCTACAACAACGCTTAGTGCCACACTTATTAATGCACTCGTAAAAGGATTTGATTCGTTTATGGATGTAGGAAGATATTTAGGAAGTAGTATAAGAAGAATAATAGGTGGTAATTCTTGTCCGTTAAAATAAAGAAAACGCTTATGATATTAGCTGGTATTGTTACGTTCCCCTTGATTATTTCTATTTTGGATTATATGATAAAATTTATAATGCAGTTAGGAAGAATCACAGGAACAATGGTTAGAATCATAATGGATTTATAGAAAAAAGACGGATTTTTAAAAAAATCTGTCTTTTTTTGTTATAAATACCTAAAAAATTATTGTAATAAAGTTTTTAAGGTGTTATAATTACTAGTAGAAAAAAAGGAGAGGGGGGGAAAGAAAAATGATAACTGTTCAAGTTAAAAATGGAAACGTTGATGGAGCGTTAAAAAAGTTCAAACAAAGAGTAGCTAAAAGCGGTCTCCCTTCAGAAATAAAAAAGAAACAAGCTTTTGATAAACCAGGAGTACAAAGAAGAAACGCTAAGAAAGAAGCTATTAAGAACAGTCGTAAAGCAGCTAAACGCGAAAGAAGAGATTCCTAGTTTTTCTTTACTCATTATATAAATTAGCTTACTATTTTTACATAGTAAGCTTTTTTTTTGCATAAAATTTATTGGTGATACTATGAATATAAAAAAAATGATAGACAATTATGTAGAATGTAATACTTTTGAAATTAAAATAATTAATAAAAAAGTAAAAGTATATTATTATGGAAATATTGAAAGTTTTACATCAAGCACCATAGTTATATCAAAAGATAATGATATAGTTAAAGTAAATGGTAATAACTTAGTCATTGAAACAATGTTTGAAGAATATGTTGTAATCTCTGGTAATGTAAAATCACTTGAATTAGGGATTAAAGATGAATAGTTATGTTAAGATATGTATCACCGGGAGAAATCCAAGACTTTTTGTTAAAAGATACTTTTTTAATAAGATAAAGTATAGTGATTATAAGGAAATATATTATAATAAGATAGTACTTAAAATAGCATATGACGATTACTTAGTATTAAAAGAAAAAAGCAGTATATATGACATAGAAATAATAAGGTTTTATGGCCCAATTAAGTATATAAATATATTAAAAAATAATTATACTTTTATTTTTGCATCGGTAATAAGTTTAATTTTTTTATATATAATCAGTAATGTTTCTTTTAATATAAATATTATTCATAATAATAAGGAAATAAGAACCTTGGTAAAAAAAGAATTAAAAGAAAATGGTATAGATAATTTTAGATTAATACCTAACTTTAATAAAAGAAGAAAGATAATAGATAAAATAATTGCTAATAATAAAAATAAAATAGAGTGGCTTGAAATAGAGAAAAAAGGAAGTATTTTAAACGTAAAGGTTACTGAAAGAAAACTAAATAGTAAAAAAGAAAGTACAGAACCAAGGCACATAGTTGCAAAAAAAAGTGGAATAATAATGAAAATAGAAGCAGAAAACGGCGTTATATTAAAAAAGAAGAATGATTATGTTGAAAAAGGTGAAATAATTATTTCAGGAGATGTTATAAAAGACGAAACAGTAAAAGGCCAGGTTAGGTCAAAAGGAAATGTATATGCTGAAACATGGTATTTAGTGAATGTTGAATACCCATTAAATTATAAAGAAACAATATATTTAAATGAAATAAAGAATAATATTATATTTGATTTTTTTGACAAAAGTTTTTCTGTCAGAAAAAATTACACAGATAGTTATTTAGAAAAAAAGCGAACATTTATAAAAAGTAAAATTTTCCCATTTAGTATAAGTTTGGAAAAGCAAAGAAAAACAAAGGTTAAAAACCAGAAGTACACAGAAGAAGAGGCCGTTTTAAAGGCGGAGGAGTTAGCACTTAAAAAGATAAGTACAAAACTTAACACTGATGAATACATTATAAGCAAAAAAACTTTGAATTTTACTGCATATGATAGTAAAATAGAAGTAGATGTTTTTTTTAAGGTATGTGAAAATATAACTGATTATAAAGACGTTGATAAAAGTCTGTTGAACCTTGATAAAAATGAGGAAAATATAAATTAATTAAGAGGTTTGGTATGTTTACAAATATTTTTCTAAAAGCGATCCATAATATATGGCCGATGCTTTTTATATTTACTGTGATATTAGTCTCAATTAGAATTACTTATTTGATTTGTAATAAACAAAGATTTGTTTTATATAAAGAACTATCAATGTTGTGTTTTATTATATATATACTTTTACTTTATTATATTGTAACGTTTCAAGATAATAATTATGGGACTAATAACTTTATTCCTTTTAGGGAAATATTTAGGTATAACATTTCTTCATCATTATTTATAAGAAACGTAATTGGAAATGTTTTATTATTTATTCCGTTCGGTATTTTTGTTACTTATTATGTTAATAACGATAAGGTATACCCAACTTTTTTTCTATCACTTTTAATTTCTTGTTCAATTGAATTTGCACAAAGCTGTATTGGAAGAACAGCGGATATAGATGATGTAATATTAAATACCTTAGGGGGTATATTTGGATATTTAATATATAAATTTGGAGATAAGGCGTTAGATAAATTACCAAAGTTCATGAGGACACAAATTTTCTTAGACATATTGTCATTATTCGTAATTTTGATTATAATATACTTAGCTTTTAGATTTAATTTTTGGAGGATTTTATCATGAATTATATAGAGGTCTTTAATGAATATGGTAAACAAATAGAAGAGTTAGGTGCACTTCGTGAATTTATTAATTATTGTGTTTTAAAGCTAGATTTGAAAAACATTATGTTTAATGTTATAATGGTAGACAATAAAAGTATTCATAAGATAAATAAAGAATATAGGGGTATTGATAGTCCAACGGATGTAATTACCTTTGCTTTAGAAGATAATAAGCAAATAAATATACCAGATTGCAGAGTACTTGGAGATATTTATATTTCTTATGATAAAGTATTAGAACAAGCACATGAATATAATCATAGCAAAAAAAGAGAAATCTGTTTTCTTGGTGTGCATGGATTATTACATTTATTAGGATATGATCATATGAATAAAAAAGACGAAGAAAAAATGTTTGGATTACAAAAGGAGTTGTTGGAAGATTATGGCATCGAAAAATAAAGTTAAAGTAGAAATATCACGTGGTAAATACGTAGAAGAACAAGGATTTAAAAAAATAGGATTCAAAAGGGTTTTAATGAGTTTTAAATATTCATTTGACGGTTTAAAATACGCTTATTTACATGAGCAAAGTCTAATGTTGCATATAATTGTAATGACAATAATAATTGCTTGTGGTTTTGGTTTTCATATAACACCTATTCAGTGGGTAATAACCCTTGTTATGGGGGCTTTAATTTTAGTTACGGAGTTATTTAACACGTCTATTGAAGCAGTGGTTGACATGGTAACGGAAGAATATAATCCACTTGCAAAAGTTGCTAAAGATACTGCTTCTGCGGCATGTTTTGTTGCGGATATGATGGCAGCGGGAATGTGGCTTGTTGTGTTTGTGCCAAAAATAATAACAATTTTTAGGTAGGTTTTATGAAAAAAATAAGAAAGTTTTTTGATAGGGAACAAAACTTACTTATACATATTATAGCAACTATATTTGTTACGACATTTGGAATAATATTTAAATTACAAATGTATGAATGGCTACTTGTGTATACAATGATAGCTTTTGTCATAACCTCAGAACTTATTAATTCTGCAATAGAATTAGTTGTTGATTTATATACGAGTAAGTTTCATCCACTTGCCATGGTAGCTAAAGATGTTGCGGCAGGTGCCGTAGTAACGGCTGCTTTTACGGCTATATGTGTTGGTATTTATGTTTTCATGCCAAAAATATTATTACTATTAAAATGACTTAGAGATTAGTTTATAACTAATTTCTTTTTTGCTATAACAGCACTAAAAAAGGAATAATTATTGGAAATTTTGAAAAAATACTAGATTGTAATTTATCCATATACAACTAAAAATATCGATGAATAAATTAAAAATCATTTAAATCAAGATGTTAAAGTGTTGTATGCGTATTTTTACCAGCCCAAAAGGAATTACGTATATAATTCGGGCTGGGAAGAAATCATAGGAGTAAAGGGGTATACCCTTTAAAGATGACGAAAGCAAGGATATGTTATTAATTTATCAAAAAAATAAACTAGAAAATTTTCTGGTTTATTTTATTTGTGTTATAATTATTTTAGTCAAGGAGATATTATTATGAGATCAGGATTTGTAAGTTTAGTAGGAAGACCAAACGTTGGTAAAAGTACGTTAATAAATACACTTGTAGGATATAAAGTAGCAATAACTTCTGATAAAGCTCAAACGACAAGAAACATGATTCAAGGAATATATAACGATGAAGATTCGCAAATTATTTTTGTAGATACCCCAGGAATTCATAAACCAAAGCATAAACTGGGCCAAAGGTTAAATGAAGAAGCTTATTACTCAATAGATGACGTTGATATAATACTATTTTTAATAGATGTAACATCACCAGTTGGTAAAGGCGATAAATTTGTACTAGACAAGATAAAAACCGTTAATAAACCTACGTTTTTGATTCTAAACAAAGTTGACAAAATAAATAATGAAAAGTTAATGGAACTAATAATGGAATACAAAGATTTACATGATTTTAAAGAAATAATTCCATTATCTGCTTTAAAGGAAAAGAATGTTAATGAACTTATAAAAACCCTAAAGAAATATTTACCAGATAGTGTTAAATATTTTCCTGATGAAGATTTAACTAATACGACAGTTGAATTTAGAGTTGCAGAGTTAATAAGAGAAAAAGTACTTAGATTGACTCGCGAAGAAGTCCCTCATGCGGTAACCTGCGTTGTAGAAGAATATTTAGATCAAAAAGATAAGGCTATTATCAATGCAACCATAATAGTTGAACGTGATTCTTTAAAAAGCATTATAATCGGTAAACAAGGTTCGATGTTAAAAGATATTGGTTCAAAAGCAAGACGTGATATAGAAGATATGATAGGCAAAAAAGTATATTTAGAATTATACGTAAAAACAATTAAAAACTGGAGAGATAAAGAAAAATATTTAAGAGAATTAGGTTTTTATGAAATAGAGGATTAATAAATAAAAAAATTATTAGATAGAATATTTAAGAAGTATTAACTTAGAATTTATTATAATTAATGATACAAAAAAATTAATGCAAAGTACTAAATTAACACATGCAAGGTATGAATACCTAAAAAAAGATAAAAAAAATGAGATAAATGAAAATAATTTTAGTAAGTTATTTTATAATCAAAAAATATTTAAAAAACAATATGGTATAACAAATTATGAACTTTTTGAAAAATATGATTATGAAAAATATAAATTATCTTGTATAAAATAATAAATATATCACCACTATATAAATAGAAAGGTGATATTTATGAAAAAAGAAGATGTTTGGAATTTATTTGTTACAACAGGAAATTTAGAATATTATATAAAATATAAAGAAATGGTAGAAGGGAAGATTGATACCCTTGGAGATGATAGAAGTTGAAGGAATTATAATTGATGAAAAACCTTATGGTGAAACTAGTAAAATACTTAATATCATAACCAAAGATAAAGGTTTGATAGGAGTGCTATCTAAAGGATCTAAAAGACTTAAAAGTCCCCTTAGAAGTGTTTCACAAAGATTTTGTTATGCTAATTTTAATATTAGCTATAAAGAAGATAAGTTATCAACTTTAATAAGTGCTGATATTATAAACTCACTAAATAATATAAAAAAAGATATAAAAAAAGTATCCTATTTAAATTTTTTATCGGAATTAACCAGTGGGATTATAAAACAAAGTGATGATAATAAAGTATATGATATATACTTAAGCGCAATCTTAAAAATAGAGGATGGTTTTGATCCCGTAGTAATAACTAATATATTGGAGCTTAAGTATTTATCTTTCTTAGGGGTTTCTCCTAAGCTTAATGGCTGCGTTGTTTGTGGCAGGGAAAACGTTGTTACAATATCAGCATATAAAGGTGGCTTTTTATGCAAAAATCACTCATTAAATGAATATATTGTAAGTGAGAAGACAATAAAATTGATAAGGTTATTAGAATATGTCGATATATCTAAAATAACTAAGTTAGATGTATCAGATGCTGTAAAAAAAGAAATTAGTGCCTTTTTGGATGATTACTATGATAGGTATACGGGACTTTATTTAAAAAGTAAAAAATTTTTGAAGAGTTTGGATAATTTATGATATAATAATACATATAAAAGGTGCGATGACGGGCTTGGAAACCTATCAGCAGTATAAAATGAAGTGATTCTTCTAGGAATAAATAGGGTGGAACCGTGGTACTTAGTATCACCCCTATGTAAATTTCTAGATTTTTTTGCTTTTTTTGGGGGGTTTGGATATGTTTAAAGAAAGATAGAACAGTAAAATGTACATAATGTTGCAAAATATGCATGAAGCGCCATTTTTAAGTTTAATTAAAAATGAGGTGGTTGAAGAAAAACAAAAGTTTGCAGTTATGCAAAAAAATATATTAATTAGGTGATAATATGAAAACACAAGTAAATCCATGTGATTTAAAAGGAATTTTAAGCACGGATTGGTCAAAAATTTATCTATCAGGAAGACGAAAAACAATAGTAAAGGTAAAAGATCAACGTTATAGATATCTTGATGGTGATTCAAAAACTATAGGCTATTCTTATGATCAATTTATAGGAGATGGAAAAAATAGTTATGAAGCATTAGTTTTATCGTTGCTATCAAAAAACATAGTATGCAATATTAAATATTCAAAAATTACCTCGACGTTATCAGTTAAACTGTCATGTGGTAAAACCATAATTATAAAATTAAATACTAAAGATATAATTGGTAATTTAGATAAAACAATACAAGCAATAATAAATAATTATTGTGAAAATAGATTTTTATTAACGAAAGAATTATTTCAAAAAAACAAAGATATTGTAATTGATTACGATGGATATCCAGATTTCTTAGGCTTTTGTGAGAGTGGTGTAGAAGAGTATGATAATAGGTATGTATTTAAATTAATTAATGACGATGATAAATTAAATGATTTAAAAGATTATGAATTTTTAATCAATTTAATTAAGGAACTAGTACAAAATGTTTCTCAAAAGGTAGAAGCAAAAGAGAAAAACATTATTGTAAACATTAAACAAAGGCTTGAAGAAGAACCCGAATTCAATAAAGTAAACGTTGAAATTGTAATAGATTTAGGCTCAAGAAAAATTGAGATAAATGATCCAACACCGTCACTAATTGAGATAATTTATGATATAATTAATGAGCATAACAAAATGATAGATGAATCAGACCTTGATGTGCCTTTTGTAAAGAAAAACAAAAATAATAAGGAGAACTAAAATGAAAGAAAAGATAAACATGGATAAAATAGTTAATTTATGTAAACAATATGGATTTGTATTTCCGGGAAGTGAAATATATGACGGATTTGCAAACACTTGGGATTTTGGACCAGTAGGTGTTGAACTTAAGAACAATGTTAAGAAAGCTTGGTGGAAAAGATTCGTACAAGAAGATATGAATGCTTATGGTGTTGATGCTGCCATTCTTATGAATCCAAGAGTATGGGAAGCATCGGGTCACGTACAATCTTTTAGTGATCCTAAAATGGATTGTAAAAAGTGTAAACAAAGATTTAGGGCTGATAACTTAATAGAAGAACATTCTAATGAAGAAGTTGCAGCTGAAGCAATGAATAATGAAGAAATGGAAAAATATATTAGTGATAACCATATTACTTGTCCTCATTGTGGAGGTTTTGATTGGTCAGAAATAAAACAATTTAAGTTAATGTTTGAAACTTCAAGAGGCACTGTAGAGGACTCTAAGGACGCCGTTTATCTAAGACCTGAAACATGTCAAGGTGAGTATGTTAACTACGCAAACGTACTTAGAACATCAAGAGCTAAGGTGCCTTTTGCAATCGCACAAATAGGTAAGTCTTTTAGAAATGAAATAACACCAGGTAATTTTTTGTTTAGGACAATAGAGTTTGAACAAATGGAATTACAAAAATTTTGTCATGAAAAAGATGGTATGACTTTCTTTGATGATTATAAGAAAAAAGCACTTGAATTTATAATTGATCTAGGGTTAGATAAAGATAAATTAAGATATCATGATCATGATAAATTAGCACATTATGCAAAAGCGGCTTGTGATATTCAATATAAATTTCCGATCGGCTGGGAAGAGTTAAATGGTATTCATCATAGAGGGACTTGGGATCTATCAAGGCACAGTGAATTTTCTGGTAAGAAATTAGAGTATCAAGATCCGGAAACTAATGAAAAATTTATTCCAAACGTAATTGAATACTCAATCGGAGCAGACAGACTAACACTTGCACTTTTATGTGAAGCTTATGAAGAAGAAAAATTGGAAAATGATACTAGAGAAGTTATGCATTTTCATCCAGCAATTGCGCCATATAAAGTAGCAATACTTCCATTAGTTAAAAAATATCATAGTAATAAAGCTAAAGAATTATATACTATATTTGCTAAGAACTTTATGACTACTTATGATGAAACAGGCTCTATTGGTAAAAGATATAGAAGACAAGATGTTATTGGAACGCCTTATTGTATAACAATTGATGATGAAACCATTAACAATGGTACCGTTACAATAAGAAATAGAGATACAATGGAACAAATAACATTGCCAATTGATGAAGCTATTGCATATGTTAAAAAGGAAATAGAATTTTAAGGGAAAATAATATGAAAAAGGGAAGTAGTGAGACTTTTAAGAACTTAAAAGAAGAAGCCGAAGTCTGTTTTAAAAGAGAAGATTATTCTCTTTCTTTAAGCTTTTGTGAAAAAATAAAAGAAAAATATCCTAAAAATCCATATGGATACTCTGGGATTATTAGATCTAAAACTAACAACTATAAAAAATATGTGGAAGAAGAAATTTTAAAAGAAATAAAAAAAGATTTTGAAAAATTATTTGAGTTAGCGAAAAAAAGTGAAAAAGAAAAATTAAAAAAAGAGTTTGAAGAGTACGTAGATGATTGTAATGAGGTAGAAACCTTAAAAAAGCAAAAAAAAGAAATAACTTCTAAAGAATTTTTAAAGTTGTTATATAATGATGGTATATCTTTTATTAACCAAAATATTAGCATAGCTAGTTCATGTAATTTGAGTGGTAAAAAAATAGTTAATACTTATGATTTACTAAAAGGATTATTTTTGCTTATTTGTTTGATATTTAATATAATACATAGAAATTATTTATTAATAATAACCATTCCTTTTGGTATATTTGGAATTATAACAATTTATTCATTTTTTAACATGAATTTTTTCAAAAGAGGAAAACTTATATCAGAAAAGAAATATTTAGAAAAAATAATATTAGATGCTAATATAAAGACTAGTGACTTAAAAAAAGAAATTGACAAAATAGATGAAAACATAGAATTTTTAAGGAATCAAAAGAAAAGTACGATTTCAAAGATTCCAGAATCATTTACTGTTCAAATTGAGGATCTAATAAATGACGATGAAGAGTTTGTAGCATCAAAAATACTAGAAAATTTAAGTTCAAATAATATAGCAGGGTTTACTTATTTAATAGATGAGAATACTAACTTAAAGGCAACGGATATTTTATTGAAATTAAAGCCATTTGTCAAGGAAGAGGATAGTGATTTAATTAAGTTTATTAATAATAAATTATTAGAAAAGAAAAATGGGCAAAATGAAGTGCTTTTGATGAGAAAGGTAAAGTTATATAATTATATAATAATAGGTATACTAACAATAATAAGTATTTTTAGTATAATAATTATATTAAATAATTTTTACGAAATTAATTTTATTTCGTTTGTTTTTGCAATTATAACAGGGGTAGTTAGTACTTTTATATACAATATTAAGACGGGTAAGCATAACTCACTTATGGATACGTTTAATGATAATTTATTATCATGCGTATTTAATACTAGTTTAGTTTATAATTTAGTTTATATGTCAATTACTAGTGAACTTAAATTCGTGTATGGTTTTATTGAAATGCCTATTATATTTACATTAATATTTATGGGGTTAGTAGGTATAATATCATTACTAAAATATAAAAATTTAATACTTAAGTTAAGAGGAGAATAATCCTTTTTTAGATGTGTTTTTTAATTATATTATTAGAAAAAATTAATACAAAATTTTAATAAAACTTGACTATCTTCATATAATTAGATATAATGTAATGCATGTAAACTTTAAAGCAGCACCAGTTTTGAATTTGATAACGTGTTTGTTTGCAACTAAGTTATGCAAGTAACCTTTAAGCTGCGAAGGTGAAAACATTAAAACAAACTCCCTATCAAGTGGCAAAAGGTCCTTTAGTTTACAAAAAAACAAAGGAGGAATTATATATGTCGAGATATACAGGTCCTATGTATAAGAAAAGTCGTCATTTAGGTTTTTCTTTACTAGAAACAGGAAAAGAATTAGTCAAAAGGCCATATGGTCCAGGTCAACACGGAAATGATAAAAGACGTGGTAAAGCATCTGAATACAAACTTCAATTAATGGAAAAACAAAAAGTTAGATTAATGTATGGTGTTAATGAAAAACAATTCAGATTAACATTCGAAAAAGCAGCTAAAATGAAAGGTATCCAAGGTGAAAACTTTCTTAAACTTTTAGAAAGTAGACTAGATAATATTGTTTATCGTATGGGGCTTGCTACTACTAGAAGAGCTGCAAGACAAGTTGTTAACCATGGGCATATCACAGTAAATGGTAAAAAAGTTGATATTCCATCATACCAAGTTAAACCTGGTGATGTTGTTGCTGTTAAGGAAGCCTCAAAAGATCATAAAGCAATTTTAGAATCTTTAGAAAAAGTTAACAAAACAGTAGAATATGTTGAATTTGATAAAAAGAAATTATCAGGTACTTACGTACGTATGCCAGAAAGAAGTGAACTTCAAGCTGATATTAAAGAATCAATGATTGTTGAATTCTACAACAAATAAGGCTTTTAATAGCCTTATTTGTTTTTATTTAAAATATGCTGGTTTGTTTAGCCATAGAAACAGATGCTGCTTACGTACATAAATTTAAAAAAAGAAAAAGGCTTTTTACTAAATAACTTTTTTCTTTTTTAGTAGGTGCAAATTGTAGAATTTTGTGATAAAATATCTATATATAGTAGGAGGCATGTAAAATGGGCAAAGGATTATATATTGGTACTATCATAATAGTACTTTTAGTTATCATTGTTACACTTATACTTATGTTAAAAAGTAAAAGGAAAAAAAGAATATTAAATGCTATAAATGTTCTTGAAAAAGAAAAAAACTTACTTATAAACGTTCCTGTGTTAAATGAATTATCTAAGGTTGAGGCCTTAGTTAAAAACAATACTAAACTAGAGGAAAGATATAATACCTGGAAATTAAAATTTGAAATAATTGAACATGAAACGATACCTACTATTAATGATATGTTAATTGAAGTGGATTTTTTGGTTGGTAAATCTAAGTCTAAAGAAATCTATGAAAAAATAACCGAAGTTGAAATTAAACTATATGAAATCAAAACGAAAATAAAAGTTATTTTATCTGAAATAAAGGAAATAACCTCTAGTGAAGAAAGAAATAGGGCAAGTGTTATTAAACTTAAAACGTTATATAGAAACTTAAAGAAAAGGTTTTTAGAAACAAAAACTGACTATGAAGAAACTACTAAAACTATTGAACTCCAATTTGAAACGATTGAAAGACGATTTGAGGAGTTTGAAGAAGTAATGGAAAAAAAAGATTATGAAGAGGTCATTTACGTAGTTAAAAGTTTAACTGAAATGCTTGAGCATATGACGATTATAATCGATGAGATGCCTGAAATAATGCTGATGGGAAAGAATTTGATTCCAAAAAGAACAGAAGATGTTTCTAGTGAGTATATAAAGTTAACTAGGGAAGGATATCAATTAGATTACTTAAACGTTGAGTACAATATAGTTGAAACAGAAAAAAAAGTTAATGCTATATTTGATCGTGTTCGCGTGCTTAATTTAGAGGATGTAACGTTTGAATTAAAAACTATTTTGGAGTATTTTGATTCACTATTTAATGATTTTGAAACTGAGAAACTTACTAGAAAATATTATGAGGATGGTCTTGTTAATTTTAGTAAAAAAAGAAAACACGTTGATAAAGTTTTATCAGCTGTGGAAACAAAACTCCCTGAAATGAAGAAAAATTATAATTTAACCGATGATACGTTAGAGTCTATTAAATTATTAAAAAAAGAATTTGAAGAGGTAAATAAAGATTATGAGAAATTAGAAAACTTAGATAGAAATCATTCTTTTCCTTTTTCTAAATTAAATCAAGAACTTGAAATAATAATGTTAAAGCTTACTAAACTGCATGAAAAATTAAATTCGTTATTACAAAAAGTTGGTAATTTAAAAGATGATGAGGAACGAGCAAAAGGACAATTAGAAGATATAAAATTATTATTAAAACAATCTAAGTATCAAATAAGAAAAAACAGAATTCCGGTTATACCTGATAATTATTATGTGGAGCTTCGTGAAGCATCAGATGCAATAAAGGAAATCCAAAAAGAATTATCTAAAAAACCTCTTGATGTTGATACTTTAAACGTACGTGTTGATACGGCTAGAGATTTAGTATTTAAATTACATAATACTACTGCTGACATGGTAAAAACTGTGCTTTTATCCGAATATGCGATAGTTTATGGTAATAGATATAGATCATCTAAGATGATTATAAATGACGGATTAGTTAAGGCTGAAAAATTATTTTTTAATGGCGACTATAAAAAGTCTTTAGAACTTAGTATATCAACTCTTGATGTTGTAGAACCTGGAATTCATAAAAAAATATTAGATTATAAGAAATAAAAAGGTGGTGATGCATCATGAAAGAATGGCTTTTAAAAGATGAGAAGGCAAAGGTAGGAAGACCAAAATTAGCTGATTCTGACGTTTTAAAGAAGGCTAAAACAACTCTTGTTATAGGTTTTGCGTTATCTTTTATATTTTTCTTTTCATTTATGAGCTTATTAATGGGAACTACACCAACTAAGTTAGCTTATAAACTCACCGCTGAAAAATTATTTGGTGCATTAGAAAATAAAAATGGATTTTTAGTAAAGGATTATTATGATAATAATGATTATGTAATGGAATTTAATGTTCCTAGCAGTGTTGATAAATATTCAGGTAGTTATAAATATACTTTATATGAATTAAATGGAAAGTCATGGAAAGAAAAAGAAACAAAAAACATAGATAAAGGTACAAAAAGCTTTAAAGTAAAGGTTGCATCGCTTAAAAATGAAAATAAGACTTGGAAAATAAAATTACAAATAGTAAACGCTTCTAAAATAGATAAGTCTTATGCTCCTGGATCATGGAGTTTTGTTGACGCTGAAAATAATAGTAACAAATATGCTTATAAAGTATTTACGGTAAAAGGTTATTATAGTCCTGTTTCGATAGAAGAAATAAAAGAAGCTTTAAAAAGCAAAAACAAAATAAGTGTTACAACTAAAAAGGAAACCCCAAGAGAGCTTATTATTAATTTTCCTGAAGGTTTATATGATGTTAAAGCAAGTTATACTGATTCATCTTCGAAAAACGTTATTTTAGCTAGCGATACAAACGTATCTGGTAGCAAAAAATACGTTATACCAAATGGTAATAGATCATCAAAAGTAACAATTAAAGTATATGGAAATAACGTAGAAAAACTAAAATTATCTAATTGGAAAGAAAAGACAGATAAATCTGGAAAAACTTATATAACAAACACTTATATATTAAAACCTGAAAAAGCGTATAAAAATTAAAAGACTTTAAAGTCTTTTTTTAATTGATTATTCATATCATTAATTAGGTGATTAGATTGTTAAAGAACGTAAGTAAGTTAGCTAGCCTTTTTTTATTGTTATTATTAAGTTTTATTTATACAGATAAAGTGTTTACGGAAGCTAGAAATAATGATCCAATAATGAAAGAAGTAATGAGTTATAAAAAAGAAAATGACGTTAAACCAATAGAACCAAAAATCCATGATGATGAAATAATACTTGGGTTATCTGGTTTAGAAATTGATGCTAAAAAATCGTATAAAAACATGAAGGATAATGCGAGATTTGATAAAGAAAAACTTATCTATAATAGTGTTCTTCCGAAAATGTCTATATCTAAAACGTATGATTATTACATAAGAAAAGGAAACGAAAAAGAAGAAGTAATATCAATTATATTTAAAATAACTAATGATACTAACGTTGATGAAATATTAAATCTTGTTTCAAAGTCTAATATAAAAGTAAATTTTTTTATTGATGGAGCTTGGCTTGAAAAGAACGTTGAAACAGCATTTTCTATAGTTAATCTAGATTGTGAAATTTATAATTTAGGATATGATGGCGCGTACACTAAAAGTATGATAAGCGTGACGAACAATTTAATTGAAAGTATAACTTTAAAGGATTCTAATTTGTGTCTTAATGAAAACAAAGACGATGATGCTATGAAAATATGTAAAAAAAGGAAGATGCATACGATAGCTCCAAATATTAACAATCCAGATATAACTACTTTAAAAAACAATTTAAGTAAAGGTGAAATGATATTATTTGATTTATCTAATTATAATCTTTCTAATTTTAATTTGGTGATAAAAACCATAACAAGTAGAGGATATGAAATAAAAGGATTATCTGAACTAATAAAAGAGTAAAAAACAACTAAAAAGTTGTTTTTTTCTTTATTTACTATTTGTTTAAGAAAAATTAGATGTTATAATATTAATTGTTTGAAGTAAGGTGATATTATGCATGATAAGTTAAAATTATTTTTAGATAAAATTAATCTTCCTAAAGAATATTATGATTTTTTTAATAACGGAAAAATACTAAAGTTAAAGTTAGACCAAACTAGAAAAAACGGAGTTTTTGTAATTGAAATAGAACGAATGCTTAATGATGAAGTTATATGTTTTATAAACGAAAACATATCTAAAGGTTTTCCTGATATGAAATCTATTAAGGTAGAATTTATTCCACGTATAGTTGATTATAGTGATGCTGTTAAATACTTTTTTAGTGCAATTGATAATAGTACTTTAACTAAACCAATGAAGGAACTATTTAAAGAAAAAAAAGTTAATATGAAAGATACTAAACTTATCATTGACGTTGATAATATTGCTGAAGAAAACATCTTTAGAAATCACCTTGAAAGTATTTTAAAATACTTTAATACGCTTGGTTTTAAAGATATTAAAGTAGATGTTTTTATAAATGAAGAAAATGCCTTAAAAGTGAAAAAAGAATTGGAAGAAGAAATAAAAAAAGAGGTTATATCAAAACCAAAAGATGATAATCCGGTGTTAATTGGGGATGAACCTAGGGGAGATATTACAAAAATAAAAGATATTATTGCAGAAGAAGGTAACGTAACCGTAGAGGCTTATGTGTTTGGTGTTGAAGAATTCGAATCAAATAAAAGTGCATTTAAAATACTTACATTTAAAATAAGTGATAATACTGATAGTATATATGCTAAATTCTTTACTAAGGACGCAGATTCTTTTAAAAGGTTATCAAAAGGTATGAAATCTGGTTGGTTTAGAATTAATGGTTATGTAAAACAAGATGCTTATGCTAAAGATTTGGTTTTAAACATAAGAAACGTTATGAAAATACCTTCTAAAGATGTAACTATAACAGATGATGCAGAGTTTAAAAGAGTTGAGTTACATGCTCATACAATGATGAGTCAAATGGATGGATTAACTAAATTTGATTTAGGTAAACATACATGTGAACTTGTAACTAATGCAATTAACATGGGATACCGTGGTGTTGCGATAACTGATCATAATGGTTGCCAAGCTTTTCCTATAGCATATAGTTTAATAAAGGGACACAATAAAAAAATAGAAGATCCATCTAAGCATTTTAAAGGATTATATGGTACTGAATTAACGCTTGTAGATGATACCGTAAATATCGTTATAAGACCAACTGATGAATCTTTATTGGATAATACTTACGTTGTATTTGATACTGAAACAACTGGTTTTAACGCGGCAGGTGGAGATCAAATGATTGAAATTGGTGCGGTTAAGATTTCCAACGGGGACATAATTGATAGGTTTGATGAGTTAATTGATCCTAAAAGGCATATACCAGATAAGATAACGGAACTAACTTGTATCACGGATGCTATGGTATCAGGATGCGACGACGAAGAAACTGTTACCAAAAGGTTCTTACAATGGGCTGGAGATTTACCAATGGTAGCACACAACGCTAAGTTTGATATTTCGTTTATTGAGATGTCTATGAAAAAATATAACTTAGGAACTTTTAAAAATACCGTTATAGATACACTTGAATTATCAAGAACTTTGGATCAAGGATACGCAAGACATGGACTTTCTGCATTGGTTAAAAGGTATAACGTTCCATGGGAAGAAGATGCCCACCATAGAGCAGATTATGACGCTGAAGGAACGGCACACGTATTTCATAAATTTTTGCAAAAACTTGATTCTCAAAACTATGAAAGAATTAGTGATTTAGACAGACTGGTTTCTAAAGACGAAATACATAAGTTTGGTAGAACGTACCATTTTAACGCTATTGCGGTTAACAAAACAGGACTCAAAAACATTTTTAAAATGATATCTCTTGCAAACACCGTTTATTTATATAAAACTCCTAGAATACTTAGAAGTGAAGTTGAAAAACTAAGAGATGGAGTATTAATAGGTAGTGGTTGTTATGAGTCTGAGGTATTTACGCAAGCAAGAAGCAAAGAGGGGGAGGAACTTACTAATATAATTAATTTTTATGATTATGTAGAAGTGCAACCACCTGAGGTGTATACTCATCTTATTCAAATGAGTGATTTTAAAAACGAAGAGGAATTAAAAACTCATATTAAAAAAGTTATTAGTGCAACAAAAGAGGCAGGTAAGATAATTGTTGCAACAGGAGATGTACATCATTTTAAAAAAGAAGATAAAATATATCGAGAAATAATAGTTAATCAAAAAGTACCAGGAGGTGGAAGACATCCACTTGCTAAAAAAGATATTAAAGAAATACCTAGCCAGCATTTTAGAACAACAAATGAAATGCTAAATGATTTTGAATTTTTAGGTAAGGATTTAGCATACGAAATAGTTGTTACTAACACGAATAAAGTACTAGATATGGTAGAAGAAATAGAAGTAATAATTGATACAAAAGGTATTCCTTTTTCTCCTAGGGTTAAATCGGATGATGGAAAACAGTACCTTGATTGTCCAAGAGTGGTAACTGATTTGGTATACGATAAAGCGGCTTCTTGGTACGGTGTTACTCTTCCTTATAACATAGAAGAACGTATTGCAATGGAACTTTATGGTAATATCGTGTATAAAGTGTGTGAGGAAAATATTAAAAAAGTTGAACCTAATTTATCTAAAGAAGATTTACAAATAAAAACATTTGCTAGTCTTCATGACGTAATCGTAAAAGGTTTTGACGCTGTTAAAGACCTTTTACGAACCTACTTTAAAGAAAATTGGAATGAAGAAGATGAAGAACTTAATGATGAATCGTTAGATAAAAAGATAAACAAGGAATTAGGTGGTATTATAGGTGGTGGATTTGATCCTATATATTTGATTGCCCAAAGACTTGTTAAACACTCTAACGATGATGGTTATCTCGTTGGTTCCCGTGGATCGGTTGGTTCATCATTTGTTGCAACCATGATGGGTATAACTGAAGTTAATCCGCTTCCGGCCCACTATAGATGCTTAAATTGTAAACATAGTATATTTGATTTTGATGATGGCAAACCTCTTGGAGGAGAGTACTCAACTGGGTTTGATCTTCCTGATAAGAAGTGCCCTAAATGTGGTGAATTATTATATAAAGATGGTCAAGATATGCCTTTTGCTACGTTCCTAGGTTTTAACGCCGACAAAGTTCCTGATATTGACCTTAACTTTAGTGATTTAAACCAAGCATCCGCACACGCATATACTAAAGTATTATTTGGCGATGATAACGTATATCGTGCGGGTACCATTGGTACGGTTGCTGAAAAAACAGCTTTTGGATTTGTTAAGGGTTACTGCGAAGACAAAGGAATAAATAAGCGTGCCGCAGAAGTAGAAAGACTTGCGATGGGATGTACTGGTGTTAAAAGAACAACTGGACAACACCCGGGTGGTATTGTTGTTATACCAGATTACATGCAAGTGTTTGATTTTACACCTTTTCAATTTCCAGCGGAAGATGCGAGCAGCGCGTGGAGAACAACGCACTTTGATTATCATGCAATCGATGAATGCGTACTTAAACTAGATATTTTAGGTCATTCTGATCCAACCCAATTACGTATGATTCAAGATTTAACAGGAACCGATATAACAAAAGTGCCTCTTGATGATAAAGATACGATGAGCATATTTACGTCGACTAAAGCGCTTGGGGTTACAAATGAACAGATAATGTGTAAAACTGGTACACTTGGTATTCCGGAATTTGGTACACCATTTACGATTGGAATGGTTGCGGAAACAAAACCAACTACTTTTGCCGAATTAATTAAGATATCAGGTTTATCGCATGGTACTGATGTTTGGCTTGGTAACGCTCAAGATTTAATAAAAAATAATATAGTTCCGTTTAAAGATGTTATAGGATGTCGTGATGATATAATGGTGTACCTTATGTATAACGGAGTTAAACCGATTAAAGCATTTAAAATAATGGAATTTGTTCGTAAGGGAAGAGCTTCTAAAGATCCAGAAACATGGAAAGAACATAGAAAAACTATGGAGGATGCAAATATTCCTGAATGGTTTATAGACTCGTGTGGAAAGATTAAGTATATGTTTCCTAAAGCCCATGCAGCAGCTTACGTTATATCGGCGTTTAGAATTGCTTGGTATAAGGTTCATATGCCTGTATACTTTTATGCTTCATGGCTAACATCTAAAGCAACGGACGTTGATGTTGAAACCATGATAAAAGGCTATGATGCGATAAAAGCTAAAATAATTGAAATTCAAAATAAGGGGTTTGAAGCAACTAATAAAGAAATGGGGCAATTAGAAAGCCTAAAGGTTTGTTTAGAAGCCACCGCAAGAGGAATTACTTTTGCGCCTATAGAATTATATAAAAGTAACGCAACGGTTTGGGGTGTTAAAGATGATACAACTATATATCCTCCTTTTGCTGCAATTGATGGTCTAGGTGATACCGTTGCTAAAAAAATCGTTGAAGAACGTGAAAAAGGTATTTTTATAAGCGTAGAAGATGTTCAAGTAAGAGCAAAAGTATCTCAAACTTTAACTGATAAAATGAGAATTATGGGTATTTTAGATGAATTACCAGAATCAAGCCAATTAAGTTTATTTTAATAGGCTTGATTTTTTTTAATTACCTATATATAATATTGATTTGGAAAGAGGTAATTTGCATGAGAATAAAAATATATTATAATTGGATTGATAGGGAAGATAAAATGCCTGAATATTCTGAATTTGGTGAATTAATAAATCATATTAACTATTGCACTGCATATCTTAGTGATTTTTATGAAAAAATAGCTAATAAATGTAAGTATATTAGTAACGTATACAATAAAGCGTATAATGAGAAAAGTAATAATGTATTAACCGAAGAGGATTTTTCAAACTTAAAAGTAGCTTTATTAGTTACTGGAAGAAAAACTTCAAATTTCTTTAATAGGGGTGTAATTACTGAGGATTTAGTAAATGAAGCAGAGTGTTTTTTTGATGAAGACTTAAAATGTATTAAAGAAGATATTATTAGTATGTATAAAACTTATAAAACTAAGTTAGATGAAAGTTACATAGATGAGATAATTGAAAGAGTTTCTAACTGTAAAACAATAAGTGAACTTATTTTATTGTTAAAAACCTACTATAACCGTGATGTTTATGGTAGAATAATAGTATCAACAATGAATAGTTATTTTTCTGAATACTTAAAAAATGAAAGCGTTATTATGACAGAATTAATTAAAGCATCGAATGAACAAAGGAAACTAATTAAAAAGTTATCCAAACTAGTTAAGGTATCAAAGCAAATAGATTATTCTTTAGTAGAAGAAGTACAAGAAAAATTTAAAAATTATAATTTTGATTTAAAAAGGACGCTTTCTAAAGATGTTATAGATAAATATAATGAGGAAGTTCAAGCCACTAAAGAGGTATTACCTGCTAAAACGGTAAGTGTAGTTAATACTAAAAAGTCCTATGAAACTAGAGAAGAAAGAATAAAAAAGTATCAAATAAAAAATGGTATATACGTTGATGCAGGTGATTTACTTTTAAATGATGAAGAAGAACAATGTTTAAAAATATATTTGGATATAATTGAAAAATTAGGTGAAAATGATATAACTGATTTTGAAAATAAAACGACTGATTATTTAGTTGAACTTTTGGATAAGGATCCTTATCCAAATAATCTTGTTGTAAGATTATTAAAAGAAGTTGATGCATCAGACACCATCGATTATTCATATAAAAAGAGAATTAAAAAGGCGATTAACCATTTAAAATAAGTAAGAATTTTAAGTTTAGGTAAAAAACGTAGAAAAGTGAGGAAAACTAATCTACGTTTTTAGTTTAAAAATAAAGAAAATACTCTAAATGTTTAGTATGATATTAAGCCATGGAATAAATTAAAATTTTAGTAATAAAAAATGTGTTTGAAAATTATTATTATTATTTTTTGTAAAATACCTAAACTATAAATATCAAATCTTGACAGTGTTTTTTCTAAATGTTATCATTGTTTTATATAATACGAAGCGTTTTAAAAATAAAAAGGAGTGGTTAAAAGTGAAAAAAGAAGAGAAATTAAAAGTCGGAAGACCAAAACTTGCTGATAAAAAAACTAAAAATAATGCTTTAACGTTATTAACTATTTCCTTTTTGTTTGTTGTAGGTTTAGTGGTTGTTGGATTTGATGTTTTATTTAAACCTAATTTATCAATTGAAAAAATTAAAGGAGAGGTATCTACCACAGCAACCGCAAATAATATTGAAACTTATTCTTTGGTTTTGCCTGGTAAAGAGGCTAATTTATGTGACGTAAGACTTTTATCTTTAAGCGGAAAAACTATAAAATACCAAATAAGATGTCAAGCAAACGCAAGGCCTGTTGGCCTTACTATAAAATCAAATGGTAAATCAGAAACTATATTACAAAATTTCAAAATGCATAATGGTTTTTTCTATACTGGGACATATAGTGTGGAAGATGGGGTAAGTAAAGATGCTACATTAAATTTATATTATAAAAAGCAAGATGTCTCTGGAAAGGATTATGCAAAACAGTATAAAATTAGTGTAAGTGTATATGTAAACGGAAAAATTAATAAAAGCATAGCTATTCCGTCACCTAATACTAGCAAATTACCTGATGATAAATGCACTATATCGGTAGATAATGTTACATCATCAATGTTTAGTTGGAATGTAAAATGTGATTCTGGAGCCAAACCAAAAATCATTAGCTTGGAAACAAGTTATAAAGAAAAAAATGGTTCCCAAGTTGCAATAATAAAAAATAATTATAATAATAAATATGGTATAACTGACAATGGAAAAGTAACTAAAACTTTAAGTGCTAATACTGAATATAACCTAGTACTATACTTTGATACAAAACAGTATGATTATTATAGAACATCAGTTACTTTTAAAACTCCATCTGTAACAGCTAAAACGAATTCTAGCACTACGGTTAATTCAGATAAAACTAATAAGGCAATAACTACGGTAAAAACTACAACAAAAGCTACCACTACAACGGTAAAAACTGATATTACTTGCCCAACTTTTACATACTCTAAAGATGGTAAAACATTTACATCTTCTCCAGCTAGTGTTTATAATTCAAGCAAAGTTTATGTGAAGATATCAATGGATGCTTCAAAATACACATATAATAAATGGTATTGGTATGCAGATAATAGAAAAGGTGGATTTACTAAATATTCTACTACTTATGATAAAAATAATGAGGTGGTAAATATCACTGCTGAAGGTAATAGAACAATTAGAGTTCAAGTGTTTAATACTAATACAAAAAAAAGTATTAATTGTGATACTAAGACAATTGTTATAGATCGAACGCCTCCCAAATGCCCCACTATTTCGGTTAGTGGAACTAAAGCTAATAGCACGTGGTATAAAACGAATGTAACACTTAATATTAAACCTACTAGTGATACTTCAAAATGGGAATGGTATACAATTGATTCAAAAGGTAAATGGGTTTTAAAAACAAAAAGTAATGTTGGAATTCAAAAGAAGTCACTTACTACTAATGGAAAGGCACAACAAGGTAAAATAGTAGTTTATGATAAAGCTGGTAATAAAAAAGAGTGTTTAACAGGAAAATATAACATTGATAAGACTTTGGCTTACGTAACAGGTAAATTGGTTCATCCTACAAAAAATAAAGGTTCTTGGTCAGCAGGTACAAAAACTTCAAGCGATCATTTACATTATAGTAAGGCATATGGTAGTGCATGGCATGGTGGGAATGACATAGTTGTTAATAAAGGGACAACTGTTGTTGCTATGGATGGTGGAGAAGTAATTAAAGCTGATACGACCACTAATAAATGTAGTTCTAAAAGCAATTGCAAGTCAGAAGGATATGTTCATTTTGGAAAATATGTATTAATGAAACACGTAATTGATAATAAAACTTATTATACTGTTTATGGACATTTAAATAAGATTTCAGTAAAAGTTGGTGATAAGATAAAACAAGGAACAAAAATAGGAGAGTCAGGGAATACTGGAAATTCATCTGGACCTCATTTACATGTTGGAATGTCTTACAATAAATATGATAACAATGGTTATCCGATATACAGTAAAAATGTTATTGCTCCATATGAATATATATCAGGAAGTAAAAAAGGGAAAACTTATGTAGGAGATAAGGGAAAAAACAAATAATAGGTTTTAATATAGGAAGATTTGACAAAATCTTCTTTTTTTGATAGCATAATTGACTATAAAAACAAAAGGGGTGTTTTGATATGGATAATATTAAGTTAAACAGTAAACAAACAGCAATTATTAGGTCATTAGATAAAATATTAGAAAAAATAACTAATAAAAGTGAAAACAATAAACTAAAAATGGAACCATTTAGTTCTTTTTGTAGAGTTGATAATAGTTTTGAAGGTTCTGTTTTTGTAAACATGGAAGAATTCGAGAGTCTTTTGATATCCGATACTCCAAATCCTGTTATTGTTAGTGCAATAAATCAGGCTATGGATAATGATAAGTTTATGGAAAAATTTAATTTAGCCATTAAGGATTCTTACTTAGAAAAGGAATTTTCAAAATCAATCGAAAACGGGGAAAAGATACCTGCTGAGAAAATTTATGATTGTCTTAGAAGGTTATTTAAAATAATTGCAAATGCCATTTTAAGTGGGTATACTTCAAAAAAAAACAAGATGACCAGTCTTGCTATTGAAATAGCAAAATCTATAGCAAACTGCTATAGCGATTTGTTAATTTATGATAATGATATATGCTTGTGTATGAAAGTTATTGATAAGATGAAGGAAACAATTATTAATAATTGTAATGTAACTTTTTCTGATGAGGAAAAAAGGGTTATTGAAAAATATTTAATGGAAGACGAAGATGTTAAAACAATTAAGAAATTTTATAATTATAATAAAAAGCTAGGAAAAAATTATAACGATAAATTAAAACTATCTGATGAGATGTCATTGAAAAAACTGGTAGAAGAGTATGAAAGTGCCTTAGATAATATAAAGAAAAGCTCTGATAGATATAGAAATATGTTATCCATGTATAAAAAAATATGTAACAATATAGATAATTCTAATTTAGTAAAGCGTAGTTTATATAATTATATATTATCAATTAATGATAATGAGAATAATAAAAAAGTTATAAAAGAATTTATGATTTTATTTATGGATGGCGATGCAAAGCAGTCTAATTTTATGAAAATAATAAAACCAACTTTTGAACTAAGATCAGTTGATAAAAAGAAATCTATTAATGAATTAGCTGGTAAAGGAGATTTTGATTCGGTAGTAGAAATACTAAGTATATACGTCGAATTATTAAAAGTTGGTGATTTAAGTTCAGTAGTTGTTAAAAACGTACTCAAAAAATTAATAAATTGTATGGATCTTATTTTATTTGAAAGTAAAACATTAGTTCAAAATTATGATATAAGTATAAAGAACTTCGAAAGATTTATTAACGGAATAAAATACGGGAATAAAATTAATTTCGTAAATGAAGATAGATTTGTAGAATTCAATTTAAACGCTCCAGATGAGCTTAAGGATGCGGTTAGAGCAAATATTGCTAATATGATTTCGTATGCTTATACTCAAAATGAAGTATTAAGAAAGAAAAACAAAGCTGATACGATAAATAAGCCTACTAATAATGATAGAAAAAACGTTTGTACTCAAAGTAATGTTAGGCAAACTATGGTAAAAAAAGTTGATGATGAAACTTCTAGCGAAATAAAAAAAGAAACAAATTTAAAAGTATGTAGCAAAGATGAATTTGATGAGGCGCTAAAAAAATTAAAATATGCCAAGTATAGAGCTACCCACGCAAAAACAAGCGTTGTAAAAACATTAAAAAAGGATGGATATGAAAAGGCTAAGAAAAAATTATATGATAAGATTGATGAGCTCATAGAGAGTTTTAATGATAGTAATATGCTATTAATATTAAATTATTTATTAGATCTTGAATATGATGAAGCGAAAAAGGATTCTTATTATCTTTCTGGAGATGTTACTTTTTATAAAGACGAAGAAGAGAAATATATAAAAGATTTAATTGAATTAGAATGTGATTGTTCAGATTATAATCTGGATAAAATTGGTATGCGTTATGATGGCGTTAAGGCCAGAAGATTGCTTAAAAAAATAGAAGAATCTAGAAAGATAAAATAATGTTTTGTTAAGAAATATTTAAATACAATATATTGTAAAGGAAGTAAATTATGATTAATTTAGATGATAAAATTAAAGTTTTAAAATCAAAACAAAATGAATGTTTAGAAGAAAGAAGTATAATAAAAGATAAAATAAAAAAACTAAAAGACTCTTTTGATAATGAAGTGCTTTGTGATATCAATGAAATAAATGATGTAGTGCCGATAGTAAATAAGTATGGCTATGATAAGTTCATAATATCTAGATATACAAAAGAAGAACTAATAAAAATTTTGAGTAATATTACAGGTGGAAGATTTTTAATGAATCGAGAAGTAAAAAAGCTATTAAGAAACGTTAATATGAATGGCAAAAAATTTGATGATGTTTCGTCGTATAAAGATTTATTGAATTGTTTATGTGATTTAGAACATAACTTTTCTAATATCAATATTGGCAAACGTAGTAAAAATAATATAATAAAAAGAGAATATAATTCACCTCATAATGCTTTGAAAGCTATAATAGTAAGTTATTATGATAATTTAATTAAAACGTTAGAAAAACTTTATAAAAAACTATTTACTATTAGTAATAAATATGAGAGCATGATAAAAATTATAGAAAGGTTAAAGACTTTAGATGTAGAAACTAATTTTGAAGAGTATAAATTATTAGTTTCTGATTATTCCAAGATTTTAAGAAATGATCCTATACTTTGTTTTGATGAAACAAACGAAGTTAATAATTATATAAGAAAACATGTAAAAGAAATAGAAAGGAAAAAAATTGTTTTAAAAACAGAAGAAAGTTATAAATATGGTACTAAGGAAGAAAGAAAAAAAACACATGAAAGAAATGGGTTAGAAACTGAATTAGCGCTTTTAAAGAGTAGAATGGATTATGAAACTAAATTATGGTTGAACATGGTAATAGAACAAATAACTAATTTAGATAATGAGTTAATTAAAGAAACAAAAAATAATCCAACTAGCTTCCTTCCGGATATAGATGATGTTGGTAGTTATAATTTTAATTTAATAGTAAATGCTGTTATAAATGAATTAAGGTTTAGTGATGAAGATAAGTACAAGGACATAATAGAATCTTTATTAACTTTGAAAAAATAATATAAAAAATAAAATTAATTCTATAATAGATAAAATGATGGTTATTTGTTTGTTGAAAAAGCAAGTATGTATTTACCTAATTTTAAAGAAGAATAGTATTGTTTAATATGGTCTTGTTTTAAAGAAATTAGTGTGTAATGATGTATTTGAGGTTTTAATTAATGCTATAAAAACAGAAAATAATTTCTGTTTTTTGTTTTGCCTAAAAGCTTTATAAGATTTATAATAAATGATATAATATTTTATGGTGATATAAATGGAATTAGTATTTGATGATGAAGCGTATGAAGTTATTACAGAAAAAAAACATAATAAAAATTTATATATTAGAATAACTGACGATTTAAAAATAAAAGTTACATGCCCATATCTTTATACTAAATATATGATATCTGAAATTATAAATGAGAATACCAAATCAATAAAGAAAATGATTGATGCTAAGATAAAGCGAAATAACACTAAATTAAAAGAAGAAAATAAATTACTAGGTAAAAATATTAACATACGTTATAAAGATATTAAAAAACCATTGTTCGATGGTATAACTCTAATTATCAAAGATGATGTTATGTTAGATAAATGGTATAAAAAGATGGCTAAAAAAGAATTTTTTAAGTACTTAGATGAAGCATATTCTGTGTTTGAAGAAAAAATACCTTATCCTAAACTAAAAATTAGAAATATGAAAACAAGATGGGGAGTTTGTAATAGAAAGGATAATTCTGTAACGCTTAATCTTGAATTAATAAAAAAAGATCACAAGTATTTAAATTATGTTATTGTTCATGAATTATCTCATTTTGTTCATTTTGATCATAGTAAAGCTTTCTGGAAAACCGTTGAAAAGTATTGTCCAGAATATAAACTAGTAAGAAAAGAATTAAAGGAGTAATTATGGTAATAGAATCTAGGGAGAATAAAAAAATAAAGTACTTAAATAAGTTAAGAAATAATAAATTTATGAAAGAAGAAAAAAAGTTTGTTGTAGAAGGAAAGCATTTAGTACAAGAGGCTAATGATGCAGATGTTTTAGTAGAAACTTATAGTATTACAGAAGTTAATTATAATGTTGTAAATAATATCGTGTCACCTAATATAATGCGATATATAAGTACTTTACCATCCACTTCAGAGATCATTGGAATATGTAAATTTATAGAAGAAAAAGACGTTTTTGGTGATAAAATAATAATTCTTGATGGTGTTAGAGATCCTGGCAATCTAGGAACGATAATAAGAAGTGCTAAAGCTTTTAATATCGATACCATTGTATTAAGTAAGAATTCTGTTAACAAGTATAATGAAAAAGTTATTAGGGCAACTCAAGGTATGCTTTTTAAAGTCAATGTAATTGAAAGAAATCTATTAGATTTTGTACCAACCTTGATAAGTGATGGATATAACGTATATGGAACTGATGTTGTTAACGGAAATGATATAAAAAGCACTGATAAAAAAGGAAAAATAGCTATAGTTATGGGAAACGAAGGCATAGGTGTGTCTGAAAAGGTAAGAAATTTACTAAAAGAAAACATATACATAAATATAAATGATGCTTGCGAAAGTTTAAACGTTTCAGTAGCAGCATCAATAATTATGTATGAGATAAGTAAAGGAGAATAAACTATGCAATATCTATACATTGGAAAAATAGTTAATACCCATGGAATCAAAGGTGAAGTAAGACTTTTATCTAACTTTAGGCATAAAGATAAAGTGTTTGTTAAAGACTTTAAATTTTATGTTGGAAAAGATAAAAAGAAATACGTAGTCGAAACTTATAGGAAACACAAAAACTTTGATATGGTACTATTTAAGGATAATTATGACATAAACTTAATAGAACATTTAAAAGGGTCTTTGGTGTATATAAATAAAGAAGATTTAAAACTAGATGAAAATACGTTTTTATCATTTGATTTAATTGGATTTAGTGTAATAATAGATGGTAATTTTGTTGGGCTTATAAGCGATGTATTAGATACTCCGGCAAATGAGGTTCTTGTTTTGGATAACAATGTAATGATTCCTTACGTTGATGCTTTTATAGAAAAAGTTGATGTTATGAAAAAGGAAATAATAGTAAAAAATGTGAAAGGATTATTATCATGAAAATAGATATTTTGACTCTTTTTCCAGAAATGTTTGAATGCTTTAAAAACGAGTCAATTATAAAAAGAGCAATTGAAGAGAAAAAAGTAAGTATAAATACTTGTAATTTTAGAGATTTTTCAAAAAATAAGCATAGGAAAGTGGATGATACTCCATATGGCGGAGGTAATGGTATGGTACTTATGTGTCAACCAATATTTGATGCTGTAGAAAGCTTAAAAACTGAAAAATCTAAAGTTATTTTATTAAATCCTCAAGGAGAAAAATATACCCAAGAAAAGGCTTATGAGTTATCAAAAGAAGAACATTTAATATTTATTTGTGGACATTATGAAGGTTTTGATGAAAGGGTAAAAACTATTTGCGATGAAGAAATATCGATTGGTGATTATGTATTAACAGGTGGTGAGTTACCAGCTATGGTATTAACTGATTCCATAGTAAGATTAGTTCCGGGCGTAATTGAAGAAAAGTCTCATATGAATGATTCTTTTAATAATAATTTACTAGATTATCCGACTTATACTAAACCAAGAAGTTTTAAAGGAATGGATGTACCTGACGTACTTCTTTCTGGCAATCATAAAAAAATTGATGAGTGGAGACGAAGTGAACAACTTAAAATTACTAGTGAACGAAGACCGGATTTATTAAATAACAAGGTAAGTTTAAAAAAAGATGGTTTAAAACGAAAAAGAAAAAGAATTGATTTAGACGATGTAAAAAACATCAAAGTAACTGAGATAAAAAACAAAAAAAATGGGATATACAAAGTTATTAGAGAAGAAAAAATAATAGCCATTACTATTTTAAATCCAATAAATATAACTGGTTATAAATTAAAAGGTAAAAGCAAAGACGGGGGATTAACTAAAATACTTATTGTAAAAAAATCATTCGTAAAAAAAGTAGCAATGAAGAACATAAGAAAAAAAGTAGATATTTTAACACGTAGATTTAACATTGCGTTAAATCAAAATGATGATGAATCAACCGGAAGAGTACTTGGTGAGGCAGAAATGCTAAAGTCTATGCTGATTTCAAATTATGTTAGCTATATTGGTAATGAAAATTTAGATAAAATAATAAAAAACATTAATTATTTAGTAAATGAATTTATTAAAACAAAAACTCTTCAAAACTCTATTTTTAATAAAGAAAAAAATAGCGGAAGGAAAATTTAATTATGAATATTATTAGAAAAAATATTTATTAAAACTAATTAGGTATAAAAAATATAATGATTTAAAATTAACTTTGGTAAATTCTGACAGTGGTAATTTATTTGTATGTTATTATATGTTTGATATGTTAATGACTTCAAAGAAAAGTATCGCTAGGAAGGAAATAAATACTTTGATCACTTGTTTAAGTGATTACTATGTTACTTTTGCTTTAGATTATTTAACTGAAAATCCTTGCTATAATAATTTATGGCTAGAAGAAATTCTTACGGATAGTTCATTAAATGCTATAATTTCTAAGAACAAGCAAAAATATATTAAGGCATATTTTGATGAATGTTCTTATGTTGGAAGCATTATTAATTTGTATAATTCGGCTAGTTCTTCAAAAAATGATAAGGAGTTTATAAAAGAGTATTTAAATGAAATTATTAAAGATGATTCAAAAAAGTCGTTAGAATTAGCTAGATGCCAAGCGAATTCTAAAATCATAATAATTTTGCCAAAAGTTATAGAAGATATTATTATAAAACATCAAAATTCAAGTGAAATATATTCGCTTATGAAATTATCTAAATATAATAAAAAAAGATTATTACGTGAATTAGGAAATTTAAAAGATAAAAGTTTAGGAAACAAACAAATTTTTCTAAAAGCAATTGTTGATTATGCGCCTGATGCTTTAGCTAAAGTGCAAATTGGAGATTTTGTTGGTGAAGTTAAATCTTCAAATATAGATGCTAATTCAGGTGAAAATATGATGTTAAAAGTATATAAAGCTGTTATATCAAATAGTGACGAAGTTAATAAACAAACTAATAATATGCATGATAAACGTGAAAATGATAAAACTTTCACCATTGATGACATAGAACCTCCTATGCCTGCCTATAGGTATAGTGATGGTTATTCAACTGATTTTGAGAAAAAATCAACAGCATATATTGCCAAAAAATAGTTAAATTCAACTAAAATGAGCTTCTTAATTTTAAAGTGTTAGTACTTGCATAAACATTAATTTTATGCTAAAATCGTTAATGTTGTAAAAAAGCAATCCGCCGCATACAAATATTTTTGCATGATTGCTGGTTATATATTATAGAAAGGAAGACTGAGAAAAATGAATAAAATTGAAAAAATTACAAACAAGCAATTAAATCCTTCGATTCCAGAATTTAGAGTTGGTGATACTGTTAGAGTTGGAGTTAGAATCATTGAAGGAAAAAAAGAAAGAGTACAAGCATTTGAGGGTGTTGTAATATCTCGTAAAGGTTTTGGCGTTTCAGAAACATTTACGGTACGTAAAATGTCTGGTGGTGTTGGGGTAGAAAGAATATTTCCAATTCATTCACCAAAGCTTGATTCTATTGAAGTTGTAAGAAAAGGTAAAGCAAGACGTGCTAAGTTATATTACGCTAGAAATATAGTTGGCCAATGGAAACTAAAAGAAAGAAATTAATAAGGCTATTTATGCCTTATTTTTTGTTAGGTGATATAAATGAATAAAGAAAGAATAAAAAAGATTATAAAAGATGTTTATCCATATGTAATAGTTGTTATAGTTGTTATATTATTAAGAAGTTTTATTATAACACCGGCTATTGTAGATGGTGCTTCTATGGAACCAGCTTTGCAAGATAATAATGTTATATTATTGAATAAGCTTGACTATAGACTTAACGACATAAAAAGATTTGATGTTGTAGTAATAAAATGGAATAAAGAAAAAATTATTAAAAGAGTAATCGGATTACCTGGAGAGCATGTAGAATATAAGGATGGAAATCTTTATGTAGATGGATTTATCGTAGAAGAAAATTTTAATCATGGAGAAACTAATGATTTTAAACTAGAAACGATAGGTTATTTAACTATACCAGGAGATAAATACTTCGTGGTTGGAGATAATAGAACTAATTCAACTGATTCAAGGGTTATTGGATTAATTGATAAAGAAGACATATTAGGCAAAGCAAGTCTTAGAATTTTTCCAATTAACAAAATAAACATAATTAAATAATATTGATGAAGAAACGGGTTTCCTATGAAAATTATTAAAAAGAGCTGTGAAAGCATAAAAAAAGAAAAAGCACATGGTGGTAGTGGTAGTAGAAAACTATATATTCAAGATAATGAATTTGGAACTATCCAAGGTATGACTTACGGGTGGCTTCCTATAGGAAATAAATATGCATGGCATAATCATGAAGATATTGATGAAGTAATGTACGTAATAAAAGGTTCTGGTATAGTAAAAGATGAAGACGGAGAATATGAATATAAATCAGGTGATACTTTTATGTATCCGGCTAATGTATTTCATGAAATATGCAATAATGGAGACATAGAATCTGAGTATGTTTTTATAAGAATCTATAATAATGTAAAATAAACCAGATTATTTTTATACTATATAGAAATAATAACTTTTGGTGAATAAAATTTAAATGAGAACGTCGATTATAATATGCAAGAGATAAATTTTGAATTATTTATTAAAATATAGTTTCTTCTTGCAATTATAATTTTTTTGTTATAATAACATGCGGTGATGAATTTATGAGTGAAATTGAACAAACAAATGCTTTTATTGATCAATTATTATATAGAGAAAGTAAATTAGCTCAAGTAACAACCATACTAAACAGCAGGGTTCCTGCTGAATTTGCAAAATTTCTAACTGTAGGAATTGAAAACAACTTTAGAATAACAAAGTTAGAACCAACATATTTGGAAAAAAATCCTTATTTTAATAACATTCAAATCAAGGATTGCAAAGTTGGAAATATATATTTGAATAAAAATCTTTTTTATTCAGCGAATCAAACATATAGTTTTGATTCGCTTGAAAGAGACCCAATAACGTTAGAAACAATATGTAAATATTGTTATTTTACCGATGATATTCATTATCCATCCATTGGTACTATTTTTCCAAATGATAAATGGATGGGTATAGAACCTGCGGAAATAAATACTTTCGCTTCCTTTATAAAAGATGCAAAAGGAAAGGTCTTATTGATGGGATGTGGACTCGGGTATGTAGCATATATGTTATCTTTAAAAAAAGAAGTAGAAGAAATAACCATTGTTGAATTAGACCCTGGTGTCATACAAATGTTTTTGCGTTATTTGAAACCACAAATGAATAGTAAAATTAATATTGTTCAAGCGGATGCAATGGAATTTTTAGAGAAAGAAAATATTTCCATGTACCAGTATTGTAGTGTTGATATTTGGCATGGAGCTAAAGATATGTTTCCAATATATTTGAAGTGTCTTTTATTAGAACAAAAACATCCTAAAACAAAGTTTCATTATTGGCTAGAAGAAGACTTACACGTATGTTTAGAGTCTACATGGTTAACAATATTAAAAGACGTTATAAATCAAAAAAATTCTAATGGAAAATCAGATGTATTTACTGAAATTCTAAAAATGCAAAATATAACAACAGTTGATGATGTAAGAAATTTTATGCTTACACCAAAAAGACCAATTATGATAGATTGGGCTATAAATAATCCAAGCGAAGCATATAATCATGAAAGTTTAGATGATACTTTAAAAAAATTATATAGGTGATAGAATTGAATTTTTGAAAAGGTCTGCTAAGATCTTTTTATTATGTATTATTATTTATGTTTTCTAAAAGTTTGATAATTTATGATATAATTAATTTATATTCATAAAAGAAAGAGGATACATATGGAATTAAAGAACTTTAAAATGGCCCCTTTATATAATTTTGATAAACAATGGGCATTACTAACCTCAGGCATAAAGGAAAACTTTAACACTATGACCATAAGTTGGGGTGGTCTTGGAACTATTTGGAATAAGCCAGTTGTAACAGTTTATGTTAAACCCATTCGCTATACCTATAAGTTTATGGAAGATAATGAATATTTCACCTTAAGTTTTTATGATGAAAAATATAAAAAAGAGTTAGGGGTATTAGGTACTAAATCAGGTAGGAATTTAGATAAAGTTTCTCTTACTAAACTTACTCCAGAATTTTTGAAAAACTGCGTTTCTTTTAAAGAAGCAAAGCTAACTATCGTATGCAGGAAAATCTATTTTCAAGATTTAGATATTAAAAATATAAATACTGATAGTGTTTCTCAAAGTGAAGTTGATAGATTTTATAAAGATGAGCCTATGCACAGAATGTATATTGGAGAAGTTATAGATATAATAGATAAAAGAATATAACTAATTAAGTATTGATAAAGAAAACGTTGTAGTAATAAAAGCCGAAATAATGATATTGATATGTTAGGATATCTAGGAGGAGAAGTTGCTATATTAAGTTTTTCAAAAAATACTGATTTGACAGCAGATGATTGCTTGACTAGAGTTTTAGAAAATTTCTATAGGTAAAAGGAGAAAAATAATGAAAATAAGAAAATTAGAATCAAATGATATAGAGCAATCTTACAAATTGTTAAATGAATTATATCATAATGAAATAGAATATGATATATTTGTTTTCAAATATAATAATAGTTTAAAAGACAATAATTTTTATGGTATTGTTGCTGAAGAAAATGGTATTATTTTAGGAGTTCTTATTTCTCGTGTAATTAATAGATTGGTAAAATCAAAAAATATATTATTTGTTGATGATTTAATTGTAAGTAAGGATCGTAGAAGTAAAGGTATAGGTAATTTGTTACTGCAAAATGCAATAAGTTTTGCAAAAGAGCAGAATTGTGGAACTATAGAATTAAAAAGTTATATTAATAATGAAAAGTCTCATAAATTATATGAGAAAATTGGATTCAAAAAACTACATTATGCTTTTAAAAAGAATTTATAATAGTTGAGAAATAAAAGGAAGTGAAAGATAATGAGTGAAAATATTGATAAGGGGTTACAAAAAATCGTAATCAACTGGTTGATTACGATTTAATTAAGAACACCATTAAACCCTTATAAATAAAGGGAATTCTCTAATTTGAATCTTGCATATTTTCATTAAAAAATGGCTAAAATCACTAAAAAATAGTAAAAATATAGTAATTTTGGTAGTATTTATTATAGGAATTCTTAAGGTGATTACGACTTTTAAGAACATAGAAAACGAGGTGAAGAATATGAAAAATGATTTGCAAATTA
>CAYVPV010000010.1:0-49076 GCA_964453925.1 uncultured Muribaculaceae bacterium
AAAAAATTCAGATTATGTTATGCATGAAGCTTTTTGCTTAGAAGCAGAAGAAAATATTTTCCATGCTTATGAAAAACATCATTCGACAGTGAAACATGCTTGTGAAATTATGAATGTTTTAAATATAAAAAATTTAATTTTATATCATACAGAAGAATCACATGGTAGTGATAGAAAAAAACTATATGAAGTTGAAGGAAAGAAATATTTTGATAAAAAAGTAATTGTTCCAGATGATATGGAAGAGATAGAAATTAGATAGGGGAAATTTATATGAAAAAGATTGCATTAATTACTGGAGGAGCTAGTGGCATAGGCCGAACAACTGCTAAAAAGTTATATGAACAAGGAAATATAGTTATAATAGCAGACGTAAAAGATTTGAGTTCTGATGATTTAAAAGCAGAGTATGGAGAAAATAATATTTACTTTCATAAATGTGATACTTCTAATAAAAGTGATGTTGAGAATTTAAGAAAATGGATAAAAGAAAACTTTGGAAGATTAGATTATCTTGTTTTAAGTGCAGGTATTATGCCACTTCCCTGTAGTATAGAAAATATAACAGATGATGTTATGAATAGAACGATAGATGTTAATATAAAAGGTACGTTTATGTGTCTTAAAATACTTGGCAGTTTAATTAAAGAAACATCAAAGGAAGGTTCAATTGTTACACTAACATCAGTTGATGGATTAATAGGAGAACCATATGGAGTTATTTATTCAGCTACAAAGGCAGCAATTATATCTCTTACTAAATCATTTGCAAGATATTATAATGATCCAGTTGTAAGAGTTAACGCAGTAGCACCTGGTTTGATTGATACACCATTAACAGATAGTACTGGCGAAGATCCTAGTTGGACTACAGACTTTTCTATTATAAAAAGAATTGGCAAACCTGAGGAAGTTGCTAATGCTATTATATTTTTGCTTTCCAAAGATTCATCGTTTATTACAGGTCACGTATTAACAGTTGATGGAGGATTTGTATTAAAATGATAAAAGATTTACTTAAAACCAACATTTATGATGTTGGTGAAACAATTATAATAATTGGCAGTTGTTTACCTAATATGGATAAAAAAGCGTTTGATAAGTTGAAAAAAATAACAAATAATATATATGATTTATGTTTAGAGCAAACGCATGTTAATATGGCTATAACTAAAATAGGTGGAATGCTTAGAACTGGTAAAGTTAAAAAAATTATTTTTTCAACAGTTAATAAATCTCCACACTGCATTCAAATGCATTATATCCAAGATGAATTAAATAAGATGATGAATTTGAAAGATATAGAAATTATAAATTATGTTGCTGATAATGGTGAGTTAATAAATATATCTCCAAGTACTATAACATTATCTAAAAATTTGGTAGAATTAGAAAGGAGCAAAAAATAATATGAAATATGCAAGAGTTATTTTAAATAGTGATAATAATGTAGATGAAGTCATAAAAAAGTATAACTTTGAAAAGAAGACTGATTTTGCATTTTATGATTTGATCTATGTTAATAAAAATGGTGCGTCAATCACCGATGATACTTTAAAAATTAGAGTATATCAAATTAATCAGTGGAAAAATAAAGATGTATTAGTAATAAGAAAAGATGCTCCGATTATTAATGGTGCAAAGGAAGACAGAGTGCTTTTAAAAGAGGGATTTGATACTGAAGAGGAAGCGTTAACATTCGTGGAAAAAGAATTTTCTAATGATTATGATTTTGCTTTTAAACTTAAAAAAGAGGGAATTGAGTATGGTAATGAAGCAGTAAGACTATGGAGAGAAAACGTTGATAATGTTGGGATATCAATAGAAGTTGGCTCGGAAGATGAGGCAAAAATAGAAGAAATTTTAGAAGATTTAGATGTAGGAGGAAGGTTAACACAATCTCTTCCAGAATATATGTATGAGAAACAAAAGGAGGAATATAAATGCAAAAAATAACAAGAGAAAACATTCAAGATTACGCATTAAAATTAATGTTTAAGATGAAGACGCAAGAGTTTGATACTTTTGAAAAAGAGTTTGAAACGATAATAAAACAAATGGATTTAATTGGTGAGATTGATGGAATAGAAAAGGTAGAACCTCTTGTCTTTCCATTTAAAAATACAGATGCTAAATTAAGAAAAGATGTTGCAACAAGCACTTTAACTACTGAAGATGCAGTTAAAAACGCACATGAAACAATCTATGATGAAGTTAAAGTTCCAAAAGTAGTTGGAGGTGAAGAATAATGAGTTATTTAGACAAAAGTTTAATTGATATACATACTGCCTTAAAAGAAGGTAAGGTAACTAGTCGTGAGTTAACTCGTGAAGCAATAGAAAGAGCGCACGCATCTCAAGAAGAAATAAATAGCTTCGTAACAATACTAGATGATGCTAAGGAACAAGATGTAACTGATAACGTACTTAGTGGTATTCCTTGTGCTATTAAAGATAACTTATCAACTAAAGATGTACTAACTACTGCCTCATCAAATATTTTAGCAGACTACGTTCCAGTATTTGATGCAACTTGTATTGAAAAGTTAAAAGAATCTAATGCTGTAATGATTGGTAAAACCGTTATGGATGAACTTGGAATGGGTGGAACAGGAACTACTGGGCATACTGGTGTTGTAAAAAATCCATGGGACACTTCAAGACAAACCGCTGGATCTTCTGCTGGATCTGCAGCATGTGTCGCAAAAGGAATCGTACCTTACGCATTAGGTACTGATACAGGTGACTCAATTCGTAAACCTGCTGGATACTGCGGAGTTGTAGGATTTAAACCAACATATGGTTTAGTATCAAGATGGGGATTATTTGCATTCGCATCAAGTTTAGACCACGTAGGATGTTTAACAAGAAGCGTAAAAGACGCAGCATACGTAATTGATGCCATTAAAGGATTAGATGAAAGAGATATGACATCAATTGATTCCTCTAACATTAAATTAGTAGAAGATTATACAACAGATGTTAAAGGTAAAAAATTATTCTACATTAAAGAATTAAATGAAGAATTAAAAAATACACCTGAGTTTTATGATAATTTTATGAAAACCATAGAATATGCTAAAGAATGTGGTATGGAAGTTCATGAAGAAAGTATTGATGAAAATATTTTAAGAAGCTTATATCCTTCTTATATGGCAATTAGTTGTGCTGAAGCAACTAGTAATAACTCCAACCTTACAGGTATTCCTTTTGGTAATAGAAAAGAAGGATACACACCTCAAGAGGTTATGATTAATACAAGAACCGAAGGATTCTCAGAATTAATTAGAAGAAGATTTGTAATAGGTTCATTTATCCTACAAAAAGAAAACCAAGAAAAATTATTTAAAAACGCTCAAAGAATTAGAAGAATGATAGTAGATAAGATGACTGAGTTATTTGAAAAGTATGATGGATTAATTATGCCTAATACTAATACTATCGCTCCACACTTTGGAGAAACTAGTGATGTTATGTCAGATAATTATTTATTATTTGCGGAAAACTTAGTTATCGGAAACTTTGGTGGATTTCCATCAATTACAATTCCATCAGGAACTATCGAGGATATGCCAGTTGCTATTAACATAACAGGACCTATTAAAAGTGATAGTACGGTTATTAACATGGCTGCAGCATTAGAAGAAAAAATAGGTTTTGTGCCATTAAACGTAAAGGAGGAAAAATAACATGTATAAAGTAACAATCGGACTAGAAGTTCACTGTGAACTAGAATCAAATTCAAAAGTATTTTCTCCTGCGATTAATGGATACACAGAGGCTCCTAACTCACACTTAGCCTACCAAGATTTAGGTTTTCCTGGAATCTTACCAGTAGCAAATGAAGAAGCAGTTAAAAGGGCACTAAAGGTATCTATGGCAATGAATTGTACAACACCTGATGAAATAATCTTTGATCGTAAAAACTATTACTATCCAGATTTACCAAAAGGATATCAAATAACACAGATGACTAAACCAGTTGGTATAAATGGTTATGTTGATATTGATGTAGATGGAGAAATCAAGAGAGTAGATATTCATGATACTCACTTAGAAGAAGATACTGCGTCACTAGATCACTATGATACATATTCTTTAATAGATTATAACAGAGCATGTGTTCCGCTTTTAGAAACAGTAACAGAGCCTTGCTTACATTCTAAAGAAGAAGCTTTAACGTTCTTAGAAACATATCGTTCATTAATCGTTTACTGTGGTGTATCAGAAGCAAGAAGTGATAGAGGTCAAATGAGATGTGACGTTAACGTATCAATATCAGATACTGACGAATTGGGTACTAAAGTCGAAATGAAGAACATTAACTCATTTTATAACGTCGGTCGTGCAATTGATTATGAAATTGAAAGACAAACTGAAATACTTCAAAATGGTGGAAAAGTAGAACAAGAAACAAGGCGCTTTGACGATGAAACCGGTGAGACTTTCAAGATGAGAGATAAGGCTGATGCGGTTGATTATAAATATTTTATCGAACCAAATATAGCACCAACCCCTGTAACTCGCGAAATGTTAGAAGAAATAAGAAGTACAATTCCTATGCTTCAATTAGATCGTGTTAGAAAGTACATGGATGAATATGAGCTTTCTAAATATGATGCAGAAGTACTAGTTAAAGTTAAGGAAAACTCAGACTTCTTTCAAAATTGTGTTGATTTAGGTGCTGATCCTAAAAAAGCATGTAACTGGGTTACAGGTATGCTTATGGGATACTTAAATACTAACGAATTAAAAATTGAAGATGTGCCTGTTAAACCTTCTATGATAAAAGAATTAATTGATTTAATAGACGCTAAAACAATATCTTCAAAACAAGCTAAAGAAGTATTTGAATGTATGGTAGAAGAAGGCAAAGAGCCTAACGTTATTGTTAAAGAAAAAGGCATGATGCAAATAACTGATGATTCTGCTATTCATGATGTAGTTATGGAAGTATTAAAAGAAAATGATGAACAAGCAAGAGAATATAATCCTGAGAAAACAAGAATGATTGACTTCTTTGTTGGTCAGGTTATGAAGAAGACTCGTGGTAAAGCAAATCCAGCTAAGACGATGGAAATGCTAAGAGAAGAACTTGCTAATTATAATAAATAAGGAAAGTTAGAGATAATTTTCCTTTTTATTTAACGACCCTTTTGTTAAGAATTAACATATAAAATATTCATAAAAAAACAATAACTGACATAATAAACGTTATTATTAATATATTATATTTCACCGAAGAGGTGATACTATGTATGAAATAGAAGAAAAAATAGAAAATTTAATATATGAAATAAGAGGAAAACAAGTAATACTAGATAGTGATTTAGCCATACTTTATAAAGTTGAAACGAAAAGAATTAATGAAGCGTTATCAAGAAATAAAGAAAAATTTCCCGAAAGGTTTTGTTTTAGAATTACTGAAAAGGAATATGATTATTTGAAGTCGCAATTTGCGACTTCAAAAGGTGGCGCTAGGAAAGGGCACACTGCTTTCACTGAGCAAGGTGTTGCTATGATTGCCACTATTCTTAAATCTAAAATAGCAGTAAAAACTAGCATAGCAATAATGGATGCCTTTGTTAATATGAGAAAATACATATCTGATAGTTTGCTTACTCAAAAGTATTTTAATAACATGACAATAAAACACGATGGAGAAATAAAATTACTACAGGAATCATTTAGTAAGCTTGAAGAAAAGAAAAAAACAAACGAAATATATTTTAATGGTCAAATTTACGATGCTTATTCAAAGATACTTGATATATTTAAAGAAGCTAAAAATAATTTAGTAATAATAGATTCTTACGCGGATAAAACCATTTTAGATATTGTAAAAAAATTAATGTTAAGGGTTACTATAATAACAAGAAAGGATAGCACCTTAAGTAAAACTGATATAGAAAAATATAATAAACAATACTCTAACTTAAAGGTAATATATGATAATACTTTTCATGATAGATATTTTATATTAGACAAAAATAAAGTATATCACTGCGGGGCTTCAATTAACAGAATTGGTTACAAAACATTTTCTATAACTTTAATAAGCGATGATATAGTAAATAAAAAACTATTAGAAAATGTTAATAAAAAAATCTTGTTAAATAAATATAAAGAATAATATTTTTATATTGTTGTTATTTATGAGTAAAATTATGAATGACGTAGTTATGGAAGTATTAAAAGAAAATGATGAACAAGCAAGAGAATATAATCCTGAGAAAACAAGAATGATTGACTTCTTTGTTGGTCAGGTTATGAAGAAGACTCGTGGTAAAGCAAATCCAGCTAAAACTATGGAAATGTTAAGAGAAGAACTTGCTAATTATAATAAATAAAAGGCTTTGTCTTCATGATAAAGTTTTTTTATGATATAATTTAATCATAAGGAGGATAAAAATGAAAGTATGCAGAAAAGAAGATACAGTTTTATATAAGAATAGTGATACTTGTCAAAATCTGGAGTATCCATTAGGTGATCCTGATATAAATGTATCGGTAGCAAAAGTACATGGAAAGTATCCAGAATCTGGATACTGTATTAACGAAGAAGTTAAAGAACTTTTATATATCATGGAAGGAACTGGAAAGTTAATAAAAAAAGATGAAATAGTAGAGTTTAAAGCAGGTGATGTTATCTTAGTAGAAAAAGGCGAAGCATATCGTTGGGATGCTAATTGTACCGTTTTAATACCTTGTACTCCAGCATGGTATGAAGAGCAACATAAGTTAATAGATGAAGAAAGCTAAAAAAAGCTTTCTTGTTTTCTAAATTAACATTTAAATAATTTATAAATTAATAGTAATGATTCCTATTTAGTGATATAATTATATAAGAGGTATTATATGGCTAAATATAAATGTTTAATGTGTGGTCATATTTATGACGAAGAAAAAGAAGGTATTTTATTTAAGGATTTACCAGATGATTGGGTTTGCCCTACTTGTAAAGTACCAAAATCGATGTTTCGAAGGGTAGAAGATGAAACATCAGATGAAAAACAAAAAGAAGAAGCAGAAAAAACTGAAGAAAATATAGAAGATTACTTAAAATCATACAAAAGGGAAAATGATGATTTAGAAGAATACATGGATGATATTCATCAAATGGCAATAACTGGTAAATCGATAATAAAACCAATGGGAACTAAGAAGGCACTTGCTAAATGGGAGGATATTTTAATACTAGGTGCCCAGTTAGATCCCATGCCACTAGAAAAAGAAGAAGCGGTTAGCCTTAAAACCGTAATTGGTAAAAAGGCTAAAAAACCAATGGAATTAGAAAGCCCAGTATTTATTTCTCATATGTCTTTTGGAGCTTTAAGTAAAGAAGTTAAGGAGTCTTTAGCCTTAGGTTCAAAAGCTGTTAAAACCGCAATCGCAAGTGGTGAAGGTGGTATTTTAGAAAGTGAAATAAATAATTCATACCGATATATTTTTGAATATGTTCCTAATCTTTATAGTGTAACGGACGAAAATTTAAAAAGGGTAGATGCAATTGAGATAAAGATAGGTCAAGGAACAAAACCTGGCATGGGAGGACATTTACCTGGTGATAAGGTAACTAAAGAAATAGCAGAAATAAGATCTAAAAAACAGGGAGAAGATGTTATTAGCCCTTCTAAATTCAAAGACATCAATACCAAAGAAGACTTAAAAAACGTTGTTAGTGATTTAAGAAAAAAGTCTAACGGAAGACCAATTGGTGTTAAAATTGCTGCAGGTCATATAGAAAAAGATCTTGATTTTATAGCATATGCTGACCCTGACTTTATAACTATTGATGGTCGTGGCGGTGCAACCGGAGCTTCTCCAAAAGTTGTTAGAGATGCATCAAGCGTGCCAACGATTTATGCGTTATATAGAGCTAGAAAATATTTAGATGAACATAATTTAGACATAGATTTAATAATTACTGGTGGCCTTAGAATTTCAAGTGATTTTGCAAAGGCCATAGCAATGGGAGCAGACGCGGTTGCAATTGCAACATCCGCGATGATGGCGGCGGCTTGCCAACAATATCGTATATGTCAAAACGGAATGTGCCCTGTTGGGGTAGCATCGCAAGATGAAGATTTACGTAAAAGATTAAAAGTAAAACAAAGTGCTAAAAGAGTCGAAAACTTCTTAACTTGTGTTAACGAAGAGTTAAAGACATTTGCAAGAATAACTGGACATCATGATATTCATGATTTATCTAATGATGACTTATGCACAATATCAAGTGAAATAGAAAAACATACAAATATAAAACACGCATAATAAAGAACAAAAGGAGGATTTAATTATGTTAGATGGTAAAGTAGCAATTGTAACCGGAGGAACAAGAGGGATTGGATTTGCAACAGTGAAAAAATTTTTGGATAACGGGGCAAAGGTATTTCTTTTAGGATCAAAAGAAGAAAGTGTTAAAAAGGCTCTATCAGAGTTAAAACAAATAAATAATGAATATGAAGTAGATGGTGCATGGCCTAATTTAAGCAGTTTAAAAGATGTAGAAAATACGTTCGAAGAAGTTAAAAACAAATATAAAAAGATAGATATACTAGTTAATAATGCTGGAATAAGTGCAATGGAAAGCATTTATGATTATCCTGAGGATAACTTTAAAAAGATAATGGATTTAAACGTTAACGCGGTATTTAATTGTTCTAAAGCAGTAGCACCAATTATGAGGGAAAACGGTGGTGGAGTAATTCTTAATACATCATCAATGGTAAGTTTATATGGACAAGCATCAGGATGTGGATATCCTGCTAGTAAGTTTGCGGTAAATGGTCTTACTAAGTCACTTGCAAGAGAACTAGGTCGTGACAATATAAGAGTAAATGCAGTAGCGCCTGGTGTAACTATGACAGACATGGTTAAAAATGTTCCAGAAGAAAAACTAAAACCAATAATTGCTACTATCCCACTTGGAAGAATAGGAGAGCCTGAAGATATAGCAAATGCATTTTTGTTTTTAGCAAGCGATATGGCAAGTTACATAACGGGTGAAATATTATCGGTTGATGGAGCAGCAAGGAGCTAACTATGGATAAGAAAGTATTTAGAAATTTATCTTATGGTGTATATGTTGTAACGAGTAAAGAAAAGGATAAAAACGTAGGATGCATTGCAAATAGTGCCATGCAAGTTACTTCTTCTAACCCTACTATTGCAGTTAGTATAAATCATGATAATTACACGAATAAGGTTATTAAAGAAACCAAAAAGTTTGGTTTATCAATTCTAAAAGAGACATCTAATCCTAATATAATAGGAGAATTTGGTTTTAAATCAAGTAAAAATAACGATAAGTTTGAAACCATAGATTATGAAGAAATAGAAGGTATTCCAGTAATAACTGATTCATGTGGAAAAATGGTTTTAGAAGTAATAGATATGATGGAAACAGATACTCACACAGTATTTTTAGGAAAAGTAATAGAAGCAGATGGATATACTAGTGATAGTCCTATGACTTATAAATATTATCATGAAAAATTAAAGGGAATATCACCTAAGAATGCTCCTACGTATCAAGAAGAAAAAGATACAAAAGAAGATAATAATCCAAAGACTAAAAAATGGAAATGTAAGATATGTGGATATGTTTATGAAGGAGATACTGTCCCTAAAGACTTTATATGCCCAATATGCGGACAGCCACATACTGAATTTTATTTAATAGAAGACTAGCTTTAGCTGGTTTTTTTATTATTAAAATGTTATATTAAGTACAAGAGGTGACTTAGTATGTATGATGTAGTTATAGTAGGAGCAGGAGCATCAGGATGCTTTTTAGCACTAACCTTAAAATATAAAAATCCTAACTTAAAAGTTTTATTATTAGAAAAAAATGATAAATTAGGTAAAAAGATTTTGATAACAGGAAACGGTAGATGTAACATTGGAAATAAGAATATTAAGATAAACGATTATAGTAGTAATTCTTCTTTAGATAATTTTAAAAGTATAATAGAAAACGGAAGTAATAATTATATTGATTTATTAAAGACATTTGGAGTTTTAATTACAAGCGAAGAAAACAGACTTTATCCATATTCTAATCAGGCTTTAACGGTTTGTAAATCATTTGAAAGAGCACTTTCAAATTATGATGTTGAAGTTATGTATAATTATGATGTAAATGATATAAAAAAGGAAAATAATATATTTATAATAAATAATGGCTTAAGATCTAAAAACGTTGTTATAGCAACTGGTGGTAAAACTTATCCAAAGACTGGTTCTACTGGTGAGGGGTATGAATTATTAAAATCATTTGGACATAATATAACTAAATTATATCCATCTTTAACTAATCTTAAAACAAACTTTAAATATATTAAAGATTTAGCAGGTGTAAGAGTTAATGCAAGGGTTTCTTTATATGATAATGATAATTTAATAAGTAAAGAAAATGGTCAACTACAGTTTACTAAAGATTCATTATCAGGAATATGTATATTTAACTTATCTAGATATGCATGTAAACTTATCAATGACAAAAAAAGGCTATGTATAAAAGTAGATTATGCACCAGATAAAGAAATTAATGAATTGTATGATTACATAAAATCGTTTTCTAATTATATAATAGAGGATGCCTTATCATGCATATTTAATAATAAATTAGCTAGAGTAATAGCTAAAACTTTAAAATTAGAAGCAAAAAAAATTGCTAATTTAAATGATAAAGATTTAAATAACATAGTAGACGTAGTTAAAAATATGACATTTGAAGTATCAGAAACAAGTAATTTTGATACTTCGCAAGTAACTAGTGGTGGAGCATCATTAGATGAATTTACTGATGGTTTAGAATCAAAAAAATGTAGAGGATTATATGCCGTAGGAGAAGTATTAGACGTAGATGGTAAATGTGGTGGATATAATCTTTCTTGGGCATTTACTAGTGCTTTAATTGTTTCTGATGAAATTTTAAAGATATAATAATATAAAAAAGGAGATATTTATATGAAAATATATTTGATTAGACATGGACAAACAGCATGGAATAAACAAAAGAAACTTCAAGGTGGAGGGATAGATTTAGACCTTGATAAGGATGGTATGAGTCAAGCTGAATTATTAAAGAAAAAATTACAAGATGTAAATTTTGATGTTGTGATAAGTTCTCCTATGAAAAGAGCTATTAGCACTGCGAAAAAAATCGTTGAAGATAGAAACATTGATATAATACCTGATGAAAGACTACGTGAAAGAGAATTTGGAGAATTTGAAGGGCTAAATAAAAAAGATTTTGATTATGAACAATTTTGGGACTATTTTAAAAATACTAAATACGAAAAAGCTGAAAGTATGCAAAATTTTTATGCTCGCGTTAAAAGTTTTATATTAGATTTGAAAAAATATAAATATGAGAATGTATTAATTTCTGCACACGCTGGAATATGTAGAATGTTTAAACTATATTTTACCAATTTAAAATATAATGATGGTAAAATAGAATCTTATTTTCCTGATAATTCTGATATTATAGAATATATTATTTAAAAATCAATATTGAAAAGATTTAACTATATGTTAAAATATATACTAAACTATTTATAAAAGTTGGTGACGTGTATGAGTAAAACAAAATTATTTATATCAGCGGCATTTGATTCTAAACATGGCAAATTTAATGAAGAAGAAGCTATATATAGATTAAAAGATGACGTTAGAAGTAAAATACTTGGCGATGTTAAGTATTTTAGAAAGCCAAAGAAAAATAAAAAACTTTCTTATAATCCTGATATTACGTATGTTGGCGGATATTAAATAATTACGAAAGCTATGGCGTTGTAGCAGAATTTTTATATGCTAGCTTTCTAAAGAAAAAAGTTAATATATATTACTATAAACAAATTACGGATTTTATTAAAAATAAAGAATATTGGTTTCCAATTCTTATGGCATGTAAAGTAAGTGAAAACACTAATTATATAGAAGTAAAAAAAGAAAAAGATATTATAAAAAGTATAGAAAATATTAATAATGAAGAATTTGTTTAGAAAAAATACCTGTACACAGGTGTTTTTTATTTCTTGTTTAATATTCTAAATGATAGTATAATAAAATTATAAAGAATAGGAGAAGTAATATGAAGAAGGAAAAAAATAAAAAAAAGAAAAGAAAGTTAAATAAAAAAGCAAAAATTATAATTGTTGTAGTACTTTTATTAATAATTGGAGTACTTGCATATTTTCTTTTAAGTGGTAAGGATGAAGTAGAAAAGAAAGCGTCTAAAAAGAAAAAAATAACAAAGGAAGAAGAGCAAATAAAAATAGTTGATTTAAGTTCAACTTCAAGACCATTTGCTGTTATGATAAACAATAATAAGGCTGTTTGGGGATATCAAGCAGGTATTCAAGATGCATATATTACTTATGAAATGATTGTTGAAGGCGGAATAACTAGAATGATGGCAATATTCAAAGATAAGGATACCGCAAGAATAGCATCAGTAAGAAGTTCAAGACATTACTATTTAGATTATGTTTTAGAAAATGACGCGCTATATGCACACATAGGATGGAGTCCAAAAGCACAAAGTGATATATCAACACTTGGTATAAATAATATAAACGCTGATAATTCAAGTGCTTTTACGTGGGATAGTAGTTTAACAAAAATTGCTAGAGAGCATAGAGCGTATACAACGATGGAAAAACTAAAAGCAGCAGCAGAAAAAAAGGGATATAGAACAACTTCTGATAAAGATTTATTATTAGCTTACCAAGCAAAATCACTTGATTTAGCAAACATAGAAGGTGCAATCCCGGCTAATACTGTTAGAATTCCATATTCTACTAGCCATTTAACGAGTTATGCTTATGATGCTGAAAATAAGGTTTATAGAAGATACCAGAATAATACTGAGCATAAAGATTATGTTACTGGAGCCCAATACACGGCTAAGAATATAATTACTTATAAAGTTTACAACTACACCATGGATGATTATGGTAGGCAGGACTTGAAAAATATCGGCAGCGGAGAAGGGTATTATATTTCAGAAGGATATGCAATTCCTATTACTTGGGAAAAAACATCACGTTCGTCACAAACCGTTTATAAAGTTAAAGCAACTGGTGAAAAATTAATAGTAAACGATGGCAATACATTTATTCAAATTCAACCTAGTACTCAAACTTTAACTATAGAATAGTAAAATAAAAAAGACATATAATTAAATGGTGATTATATGTCTTTAATTTATCTTTTTTTAGTAGGTGTGCTAGCGGGCTCTGCTATGATAACTCCCGGGGTGTCCGGAGCGGTTGTAACTGTTATATTAGGTGTGTATGATAAAATGATTAATGCACTTACAAATCTTTTTAAAGATTTTAAGAAAAATTTTACTTTTTTAGCTATTTTAGGAACCGGAATTTTTGTTGGTGCCGTGTGGTTTAGTAACGTAATTATGTTTTTGTATGAAAGACATGAAGTAGTAACTAAGTTTGCATTTATAGGATTAATACTAGGGGGAATTCCATTTTTATTTAATGAAGTTAAATTAAAGAATGATAAAATTAATTATGTTGCAATGGTAATTACGTTTGTATTATCATTTACTTTATGGATTTTTTCAAAAACTATTTTTGAACTTGATTTAGATGCTAATACATCTTCTGGAGTGTTAAGTTTTATTAATCTTTTCTTGGCGGGTTTGATATACTCGGTAGGCAAGGTTATTCCGGGAATTAGCGGTTCATTTTTACTTATTATAATAGGAATGTATGAGTATGTTTTATCTGTTATGGCTCACCCAATAACGGTAGGTTTAATGGAAATAAATAAACTTATTCCATTTATCATAGGCCTAGTTGTTGGAATAGTAGTACTTTTAAAGTTAATAAATTATTTGTTAGAAAAACATTATGGGTCAACATATAGTATTATAATTGGGTTCGTATTAGGGTCCATCCCAGCTCTTATACCAAGTTTTGATATGGCATCAAACTTGTTTGTTGGGTTAATAATAATGATTGTAGGATTTGTTTTATCATATAAATTAACAAAATAGAATAAAAATATAAAAAAATTAAAAAGGGTACTTGACAATAATATGCTATTTTTAGTATACTTAAAGAGCTTTGAGAAAAAAGCTTAAATGGTTCCGTGGTGTAGGGGTTAACACGTCTGCCTGTCACGCAGAAGATCGCGGGTTCAAATCTCGTCGGAACCGCCATTTTTTTATTTGGCTCTGTAGCTCAGTCGGTAGAGCACAGGACTGAAAATCCTGGTGTCGACAGTTCAATCCTGTCCGGAGCCACCACTTAATGAATGTTACTAACTAGCAATAGTTAGTTTTTTTTATTTACTAAATTTTGTGTGACTCCGGGCAGAATCTTATAAAAAAGGATTAAGCATTTATGTAGCTTAATCCTTTTTCTTTTTTATATTAGATTTTGTTGCTTTATTAATAACTGTTTTCTTTTTAGAATTCTTTTTTAATTCTTCACGAATTTCCTTTAATACGCTTAACTCGGTTTCGGTAATTTTTTCTTCTTTTTGTTCTTCTTTCTTTGCTAAATTAGATAGCCTATTAACGATTTTAACAAAAATAAATACGCAGAAAGCTATTATTAGAAAATCTATTATATTTTGAATAAACATACCATACGCTATTTTAGCCCCTCCAACTTTTATTGATAGGTTACTAAAATCTACACCACCAATAATAACACCTATAATTGGCATTAATATATCATTAACTAAAGACGAAACTATTTTACCGAACGCACCACCAATAATAACACCAACAGCTAAATCAACAACATTACCCTTTGAAATAAATTCTTTAAACTCTTTTAACATTTACTTTACCTCCTGCGTATAATTATATCATATTTTTATGATGAATAAACAAGGCTGTGTTATAATTGTTTTAGAATGTAGTAGGAGGTATTATGAAAAAGAAAAAAGGCAGTATTATCATAGTTGAAGGTCCGCAAGGCGTTGGAAAAAGCACCTTGGCAAATTTTTTGAGAGATAATTTGCCAACTACTAATTTATACAGATTATCAGGTATCAAGGATAAAACAGAATCCGGAAAAGAAAAAAATAAGATAATGTATTTGGGATTAATAAATTACATGGAATCATTAGAAGAAACAGAGCTTAATTTAGTATTTGATAGGACTTTCTTTACTGAGCAGGTTTATTGTGTGTTGGGCTATAAAGAATATAAATTTGATGAGGAATATAAGAGGTTAGTAAAAAAATTAGCTGCGCTAGATTATAATATTTATTTTGTTGTATTATATTTAAAGGATGAGCAGTTATATGTGCAAAGACTTAGAAGAATGCATCACAATTATCAAGCTTTTAGCTTGCAAAACAGCATTGACCAACAAAATGCATATTTAAAGTTAGCGGATAATATAAAAGAGAAAAAAATCAAAGTTTTAAAGATTGCTATGGATGATTATAAAAAGGGATATGATAAGTTAATTAAAAACATTCCTATATTAAAAGAAAATAATATTGAGTATAAATAGAAGAAAACAATGGTATGAGTAATGAAATATATTACCTATAGAAAACTTTTAATCGAAACTTTTCAAATGTTTATCAAACGTATTTTAAAAGACGTGTAATATTAGTTGAATAAATTTGTCATTTATTGGAACAATAACTTTGATAAATTCATAAAATAGTATTGAAAAATATAAATTTAAGTGTTATAATTAGTGGCGTCGCAAGGGAATTAGATTTATATATGACCCTTGGTGAGAAAAAGAGGACATGCGCTCGTAGCTCAGCTGGATAGAGCACTTGGCTACGAACCAAGGGGTCAGGAGTTCGAATCTCTTCGGGCGCGCCACTTATTTATATATTGATACTGTGTAATAAAAAACACGCGTGCATGGTATTGACTTTAATTTAACCATTATGATATAATCATTTTGCGATTCGGAAAGTAGCACAATTTGGTAGTGCACGCGGTTTGGGACCGTGAGGTTGCAGGTTCAAATCCTGTCTTTCCGACCATTAGAAAGTAACTATTCATTGATTTGAATAGTTTTTTTGTGGAAAACTTTACAACCTCACCAAATAATTAAATAAATATATTTTCAAGATATTTTTATACCTCATATTTATCATATAAATTTAATAAATCACGTTCTTTTATTTCAAATCTAATTCCATGGTCATGCTCTTGTCCCGCTTTGTATCCGCTTTTGAAAACCCCTAAACATATGTATACTCTAATTAGTCCTTTTTCTATTAGTTCAAAAAAAGTATCAATACCTTTAAACATATAAAAATTTATATTTGTGTATTTAAAATATTTTTCATTATTAATTAGTTTACTGTCATATTTAACTAATGCAAGATAATTAAGCTTTCTTTTTATTGCAGATATTATATCCTCGAAATCCCAATATATGCTTTTATCCACTAGCACTTGTTTTTTATCATATATGTATAAATACATTTTCTTTTCGCTATACTTAATTTCTAATTTAAATGAATATCCATTTTCTGTCGTTGTTTTCATATTTGCAAAAACAGATTTCATTAAAGTTTTTACGTCACTATAATTTTTATCAGGAACTCCATAGTTATATCTTAATTTCTTAAGCATTATTCCAAAGCAATTACTAGGTACCAAACTAAATAGTGTTAAGTATCTATAACTATATCTAATGTTATTTTTAACCTTTATTTCTATACCATTATAGTCTGCTATTTGAAATTCATCATTTTCTTTACCAATTAACTTTTCAAAAGTTAGTCCTGAACTTCCTTTACTTTTAATTATTTGGCCTTTTATATAACCTCGCCTTTTAATCTCTTCAAATTTTTGTTGTAAATCATTAATTGATTGATTTATATTTACTGTGTTCATTATTACATCTCCTTTTTGTTTTGATATAATACACGTAGTGATTGTCGAAATAACGCATAATTTGAAAAAAATAAGAGAATTTATACGATAATGCATGTTATAATTAATAAGAGGTGTGAATTATGAAATTAGTTTCGTGGAACGTAGCAGGTTTTAGAGCATGTTTAAAAAAAGGCTTTGAGGATTTTTTTTATACTTGTGACGCAGATGTATATTGTCTGCAAGAAGTAAAGGCTGAACTTGACCAAATTGATTTTGAACCAAAGGATTATTATTGTTATATAAATCCTGCAGAGAAGAAAGGTTATTCTGGGACTTTAATTTATACTTTATATGAGCCTGTTAGTGTAACTTATGGAATAGGAGTAGAAGAGCATGACCATGAAGGTAGGGTAATAACTTTAGAATTTGAAGATTATTACTTGGTTAATCAATATGTTCCAAACGTAAAAAGAGATTTATCAAGACTTGATTATAGAATGACTTGGGAAGAAGATTTAAAACGATATCTTAAAAAATTAGAAGAGAAAAAACCAGTAGTAGTATGTGGTGATTTTAATGTCGCCCACACCGAAATGGATATTAAAAACGCTAAAGCAAATATTGGTAATGCTGGTTTTACTTATGAAGAAAGAGATAAGTTTACTAAACTTTTGGAAAGCGGCTTTGTTGATACTTATAGACACTTTAATCCAGATAAAGAAGACGCGTTTTCTTGGTGGAGCTACATAGGTGGGTGCCGTGCTAGAAACATTGGGTGGAGAATTGATTACTTTATAGTATCAGAAAAGATTATTGATAAAGTTTCTAATCCTGTTATATATAGTGATGTTTTTGGTAGTGATCATTGCCCGATAGGAATAGATTTAAAGCTTAAATAAGCTTTTTGCTCACGTAGCTCAGTTGGATAGAGCGTTACCCTCCGAAGGTAAAGGTCATGAGTTCGACTCTCATCGTGAGCGCCATATCGGAAAGTAGCTTAACTTGGTAGAGCGCTACGTTCGGGACGTAGAGGTTGCAGGTTCAAATCCTGTCTTTCCGACCATTTATAAACTTTTCTAGTCTTTTAAGGCTAGTTTTTTAATAATAAAGAATTATAAAAAATAATTGCAAAATAAAATATGATGATATATAATAATTATATTTTAAAAATCCAAATTATTTATTGACTAAACCATATATTGATTATTAAAAATATTATTAGTAAATAAAATAGGAGAATATTATGGATAACGAATTGCAAATGCTTGAAAATTTAATACCTGCTAATAAAAAAATCGATAGAATAAGAGAAAAATATGATAAAAATTCAAAAGGGCCAAAATCTTTAGAAGAATTAGTAGATTATTTATCGAAAGAGACTAATTCTAAAATATTTAATGATATTTTAAACGTATTACACAAATATGCAGGTTGCAATATTTGGTGTGCAGCTGCGGATGACGATGGTATGGTCGAATTAGACATAAATGAGGATAATAAATTGAAGGGGCTAAAAGGCATAATTATACCTGGTTTAAGGAGATCCTCAATGTTATTTTTTCCATATTTATATGAGGGCGCAAAAGGTTTATACTACGATTTGAGAATTGGCAAAGAATATTCTTATAATGAAAACGAATATGTACTTCCTTATTTTTTAGTATTATATGCATTTAAAAAGAGTGAACATTTATTTGATGACATAGTAGTTCGTGCTGTTAAATCTAATTTTATTACAAGATGTGCTTATTCGTTAAAAGGCCAATCTATTGGTGTGTTTTCTGCGCTAAATACAATCGTAAATTCTTTAAATCCTGACTCATTTGTTGGCGCAGAAAAAGAAAAAAGAGAAGCTATTAAAAACGTTATAGGAATTATTAAAGCGATAGCACTCTATGATGAATGCGAAAAAAATAATGATTTTGATAGTGTATTAAATAGTTTCTATGATGTTGATAAAAAAATGGGAGAAGAATTAGATTTTAACTCTGATATATTTGATTTACATAAAAACGCTTTGTACAGGTTAAGAAATTTTTTAGCTAACAACGCAGACTGCTTAAGAGATATAGATGAAGAAGATGATTATGAACCAATTGAAATAACTTTTAGCGATGATGATTCTGGATATGTAAAAAAAGATGAGTCAAAAGAAAAAGAAGAACAAAAGAAGAAAATAGATTATAAAAGAAACGTTAGAAGTGCAATAATATTTTTAAATACGTTTAATCTTATACTTGAAAAACAAGATGTTATTAATGAAAATACAAAATTGAATATTATTAATAAAAATGGTAAAGAAGTTGGAAAACTATATTTTGAAGATGATTTTGTTAAAATAAAAACTAATACTAATTTTGGTATGATGGAAGCAAAGTATAAATTTTGCGAATTTGATGGATTAGATTTACCAGAAGATGTATTAGTTGATAGATGTTTTTATCATACATGGCAAACAAAAATAGATTATGAAATAAAAAAAGATGGAAATAATAAATTTGTCGGAGATATCCTCTTGGATTATAATTTAGATGATAAAAATGGTGCAAATGTTTTAGCTCACCCAATGATTAGTTATTATCAAAATGATAAAGAAATAATAAAATTATATTTTCAAGATGATGGGAATATTTTTGCTACGGAAATAAATTCAAATGGAGTTAGTGAAACAATTAAAGTAAATCTTTTTAACCCTTATCTTAGTTATTTAGAACATGAAATAAGAAAAAAGGATAATCAATATAATAAATTAAAATTTATTTATCGATATTTTAATGCGGTTCATCAAAAAAGTGAAGTAGAAAATGATAAATTAAGCACATTGCATTACATAGAAGAATTAGAAAAAGAAAAAATATGGGAAAGAGAGGAATATATTAAAATAACAAAAGAAGATGATACAAAAGAAGCTATAATTCAAAAAGGTGAATTAATGCAAAAAATAGATCCTAAAATGCAGGAAAAAATAAAAGAGTTAAGAACTTTCTTTAAGTTAGGGTATACTGATTTGATTAATAACTTTGTTAATATAAGTTTATCGAGCTATGATGATGAGGAAATAAAGGCTTTATTAGGATTTGATAGAGTCCCAATGATTTATCAAGATAATGCTAAAACAAAGGAAGAAGCTTATTTTGGAGTAGGAGAGGAAAATAGATTTTTAACCGAACAGGAACAAAAGCGATTAATGCATTAAAAAACTATAAAAAATGTATTAACATTAATAGGAGGAATTCTATGGAAAAATTAAAATTGCATACATTAAATGATAACATACTTGAACAAGTTAAGTTTACAGACAAAGATTATTTACTTTCAAATCCTCTTTTAGTATCTCCTAATGCAAATGGAAAAATACTTTATTTAGGTCAAGAAGCTAATACTTGGTATGGAAGTCATAAAGAGATTACATCTGCTAGAGTGGTAGAAAGTTATTACGATGAATTCTTTTTAGGTGATAAAATGCCAAATAAACCTTTTTGGAGATTTATAAGAAATTCGGCGGATATTCATGATGTTGGAAATGAAGGTAATATTTCATGGGCTAATTTATTTATATGTAGTAATAAGGATAGAAAAGGGAAGCCTAAACTTTATAACGAGATAAGTGGTATATCTATTAATTATCTTCTTAATATAATTGATATCTTGGGTATTGAAAAGGTAGTTGCAGTAGTCGGACCAAATGATCCATATTATACTGTTTTAATGAGTTTGCTAGGTGAACTTGGTTGGAAAATAGATAGTTGGCCTACTACTAGCAAAACGGTGGTTTATTCTGATAATAAAAAAGTTTTTTATACATATCATACTAATAGATTACAAAGAACACATAAATTCGATGATGTTTGCATAAGCGTGTCAAAATTTATTAAATAAAGTTAGAAATATAGGGAATAGACCATTTCTTTTTTTTATTTTTGAATACTATAATATTGAAGATGCATCTTTAAATATTTTGGGGGAATTTGGTTTGAGTGATATTTTGAATGTAGTTTCTGATAATCTTATCCAGATACTTGGGACAATAATAACCGCTGTTTTAGGTTATGTTGGTCTTCAAGTTAAAAATATTTATCAAGAATTCATTCGGGATAAGACAAAGAAGGAAATTGCAGAAAAAACGGTTAAATATGTTGAACAAACATGTAAAGATTTTTCTTGCGAAGAAAAAAAACAAACGGCATTAGAGAAATCATTAGAATGGATGAATGAAAAGAAATTAAACGTTAGTGAAACGGAATTAGAAATCTTAATTGAAAGTGCAGTTAATTGTTTATGATAAAAGAGGCTTTTCCAAGCCTCTTTTTTATTATATAATAAAAAAGAGGTGCAATATGAAAAGTTTTCAGATTAAATCAAATTATGATGAACATATTATTTATGGAAATATTGTTGAACCAAAAGGTAATCCAATAGGTCTTGTCCAAATTTCACATGGTATGGCTGAAAATAAAGAAAGATATTATGATTTTATGAATTATTTAGCTGATAATGGATATGTCACTGTTATACATGATCACAGGGGTCACGGAACGAAAGTTAAAAATTGCGACGACTTTGGTTATTTAGGTAATAATAAAAATATTTTAGAAGAAGAACTTTATGAGGTTACTAGATACATAAAAAATAAATACAATAGTTTAGATATAATTTTATTGGGGCATAGCATGGGATCTTTGATTGCCAGAAGATACATTCAAAATCATGATAATGAAATAAGTAAATTAATATTATGCGGTGTTCCTACTTATAATCCTTTTTTTAGAGTAGGTAATTTTGTTGCTGATGTAGTAGAAATGTTTAAAGGAGATAAATATCGCAGTAAATTTATTAATAATTTAGTATTTGGTAGTTATAATAAAGGTTATAATGTTCCCAATTCTTGGATTTGTGCTAATGAAACGATTGTAAATGATTATAATAATAATAAATATTGTGGATTTATTTTTACGATTAACGGTTTTAAAATGTTATTTTATATGATGGGAACGGTTTTTAATAAGAGATTATATAGAATGCAAAATAAGTCTTTACCTATTTTAATTATAGGTGGGGCTGATGATCCGGTGATAGGAGGAGAAAAGAAATTTAATCATCTTTGTAATTTTCTATGTAACGTAGGATATAAAAATATAAATAATAAATTATATGAAGGTATGAGGCATGAGATATTAAATGAAAAAGATAATAAAAAGGTTTATCAAGAAATTTTAAATTTTATAAATAAAAAATAAAAGTCGCTTATGTGATTTTTTTGTTTATAATGCTAACTTATTTCACATAATAAAATTAAAGAGGAGGAAACATTATGCAAAATTACGAAGAGGTTCCAACTATTATTTCAGGAAAGGATTTAGATTATTTAAGCGATATTTATAATTGGAATTTTAATGCTTGTAAATTAGCTAATCACTTTAAAGAAGAAGTGCAAGATGAAGAAATAAGGGAATTATTGGAAAAGATAGCTGATATGCATAAAGAACACACTATAGCTGTATTAAACATTTTAGGATAAAGGAGAATGTATATGAATGATAATAAAATAAGTAACTCAAAAACCGAGGTACCTAGTACAACAGAAATGAATGATAAAGATTATATTACTACAATGCTTTCAATAGAAAAGCAGGTGGTAAAAAATTTTGCTGTTGCGTTAACTGAAGCCAGTAATACTGATTTATATAATGATTATTATGACATGTTTAATGAAATAAGTAATATGCAAAGACAAATATATAACTTAATGTTTAGAAAGGGATGGTACTGTCTTGAAATGGCAGAAGAAAAGAAAATAACACAAAAATTAAATATGTTAGAGCAAGAATTACCACAATTGGAAAATAATAGTTAAAAAATTTAAATTTACTATTGATTTTTATAAATCTTTTTGATATTATTAATATGCATTTGAATTAATGCATAATTTTCTGGGGCTTTAGCTCAGCTGGCTAGAGCGCCTCGCTTGCACCGAGGAGGTCAGGGGTTCGAATCCCCTAAGCTCCACCAAATAAATAAAACACCCCTTATAAATAAGGGGTTTTATTCTTGTTTACTCCCAAATTACGCCTATTTATAAATACTTTCCTATTGACTTGGAAATTATTTTTTTGAATGGTTAAATGCCCATAAGAATCTATTGTTGTACAAAAATTTTTATGACCAACTATAGCGCTTATGTCATATAAGTCCCAACCTTCTAACATTAGCAAGACAACCCCGTATGCTTTAAATCATATAGTCTTATTCTTTTTACTCCAGCTTTATCACAAAAATAGTTAAAGTACTTTCTTAATGAAGAATCCGAGTAAGAAAGTCTTGTTGAAGGACTTATAAATATGTAATCATTCTCTGTTAAAGAAATGCCAAATGTATTTTCTATAAACCGTTTAATTTCATTTATAACTTTTTCATCAACGTCAACAGAGTGCACCTATTCAGGTGTTTTTGTTTTACCGTCTTTATTTTTCTTTTTAGGATCATATTCAATAGAATTTACTACTTTTATTTGTGAACGATATTCTTTTACTTTCGTTTTCTTAATTGGATTCATCCAGTTTCTTATGAATAGCCAACATATATTTTTCTGTTATTTTACCAATTATCTTTTTTCTAAGAGAAGTAAGTAAGTGGCATTATATTTTGATTTCTTTTTTTTACTGTAAGATTTCTTTTCATTAAATCCACACAAATCGAGATATTCTTTACCACATCTTCTACTAAAGTACTATAATTTGATGAAAATTTGACCATATTAAGCGTTTTATATTATGCATCCGATTTTTTAATATCTTAGGGCCACTTTTTTGCCGTCTAGGATAGATATAGAACTTCTGTTACGTCCTACATCAATTTCTTTATTTCTGGCAGATATATCAACGATATAGTTTTTAATTTTAAATACCAGGATAACTGTTTTTTTCGTAAATTTTTAAATTCATAATAAGCCTCATTGAAAATTTTTGCATTTTTTGTAAAAAAGGGTATAAAAAAACAAAAAACGAATACTAGTTTTTTTCACCTGATAATCTACTTTGGCGAGGACTATCTTTTTTTTAACACCTATAAGGAAAAATTTTAATAATCTTTTCATCTTTTTTAATCGTTATTATAGCATACATGTTTAACCTCCAATCATTTGAATTATAACATAGATTTATATAACAATATCAAAAATTTAGTGAAATGTATTTCTTAAACTCATTATATAATTTTCAACAAAAAAATATTTTATTCTTTAATGACGTATATTAAAGATGTACACAATTTTTTAGATAATAAAAAGCAGTATTTTACTACCTAAATCTTACCTTTATTGCTTTAAATTGTAAAAGTATCCTAATCCTATATGCTAGCACCACCTTTCGATTATATTGTCAAAGTATCAAGTACTAGCATATTCTAACGAAACTCAACATAACATAATTTGTAGAGCTATGGGATAAGAGATTATAAAAAAGTTAAATTTAATAAATTTTAATGTAAAGTGGGTGTGTTTTTGTATAGAAAAAGATAGCAACTTGCTATCTTAATGTTTTTACCATCCTGTTATTTCATCTAATTTATAAGATGTTATACTTTTTGCATCTCCAGAACAAATTGCTTTAAATTTCCATGTTTCGTTACCACTTAAATTATTGTTATTTGCTATGCAAGTTCCCAAATTATTTTGATTACTGTCATATACATTATAGGTTACTTGAACATAAGAATATTTTTTATCGGTATTATTTTTAATTGTACCTTCAATATAATAAGCTATTCCATAATCATCAGCATACCCTGTTTCTGTACCTTCAACTATTGAAAACGTTTCTTTCTTTTCTGGTGTTTTTTTATTGTTTTCAGAATCATTACCAGAAGAACTGTAGATGACAGCAATTACTAAAATTACTAAAATTATTATTAACCAAACAGGTAACTTACGTTGTTTCTTTTTACAATTAGGACATATTTTAGCCTTTTTATCAATACTGCTTTGGCAGTATTTACATTTTTTCATACTAGTACCTCCTTTCAATATATTGCTATATTAAAAGACCTGTACTAGCGCCTCTTAATTAATTTTAGTATAACAAAATTTGTCAAAAAAAGGAAGACAAGAAATAATCTTCCTTAATTATTCAATTTCCTTTAAAATTGAATAATTTTAAAAAGTTTAAAAAAAATGTTGATTTTTTAAAATTTATATAGTAGAATTAAATAGTCAGTTTTACCAGTACTATGAAATGGGCTTGTAGCTCAGCTGGTTAGAGCGCACGCCTGATAAGCGTGAGGTCGATGGTTCAAGTCCATTCAGGCCCACCATTTTATATTTATAAACTGGCGCGTTGGTGAAGTGGTTTAACACACCGCCCTTTCACGGCGGCATTCATGGGTTCAAATCCCATACGCGTCACCAGTTAGTTAATAAAGTCTTTGATTTATTTCAAAGTCTTTTTATTTTATCCATGAATGTCGGTATATTTAAACACTTATTTAAAGCGCCTTGAATTTGATAATATATCTTAATATTATTCTAAATTAAAAAGTCAAGTGCAACTTTTAGAATAATCTATGATGTATTATATAAGTGAATTTATGCCGAGAAAACTTCTGATAATAGGCAGAAGAAGTTCTAATACCGAAGGTAATATTTCTATTTAATGAATATTACTTTACATATTTACTTTTATAATTTAATATTAATGCTATTCCAAATATATAGCTTAAAAGTGAAGAACCTCCATAACTAATAAAGGGAAGGGTTATTCCGGTTATAGGAAGTAATCCTATATTCATTCCAATGTTTTGAATTTGTTGATATAAAATCATTGTTACGAACCCCAGTATGATGTATTTATGCATTCTATCTTTAGTATCATTTGCTAATTTTAATAGACCAAAGTCAAATACTATAATTGTTCCTATTAATATTAACGTTCCAACAAGACCAAAGTTACTAGAAAATACTGAAAATATAAAATCAGTATGAGATTCTGGGATATATATTGGGGTATTACCAATACCAAATCCAAAAGGCCCGGCAGCTTTAATTGCAGCCATAGCGTTAGTAAGTTGCATACCACTTTTATTAGACCAATCAAGTAATCTATCTATTCGGTAGAAAAAAGATGTACCAAACATGTTAATAAAACTATCTTGATAATTAAAATAGTAATATAAAAATGCTCCCATAAAAATTAATCCTAACGCTATTATAATTATGAATATACTTTTTCTTATACCAAATATAAAAAGCATTACAAAAGATATTAAAAAGTAAATTATAACCATTCCAGTATCGGGTTCTAAAAAGGTTAGTATACTTGGTATGAAGGTTATCATAATTATTATAAAAAATATTTTGATATCTTCTTTTAAAGTTCTTTTAGAATATTTCTTATTAAAAAATTCAAATATTTTAGCATTCATTAAAATAAGTATGAGTTTCATAAATTCACTAGGTTGAAAAGAACCAAAACCGGGAAGGATAAACCAACACTTTGAACCATTTACTTCTTTACCAAATATAAGTAGTAAAAAAAGTAAAATATTTCCTGCTATATAAAGAGGAATAGCGAAATCAGTAATTTTTTTTAAATTTTTTTTAAGAGTAAATATGAGTATAAAAAATCCAACTAAATACCAAATAACTTGCTTCGTTACCACTTGTGTCTGATATATACTTTTAGATGCGCTATAAATTGATGTTACACTTATTATAAAAAAGATTATTAATGGAATAATAATTTCATATCTTAATTTATTTTTTTTCATGTATGTTCACCACCTTTATGGTATTTTAAATTTCTATTTTCATAAACTTCTATGGGAGGATGATTATGAAAGATAAGTTTCCGGAAATTTACAAAAAGAAGATTGAAAACGTTAAATCCAAAGTTCAAAAAAACTTTTATTATCATGCATCAACAAAAGATTCTGAAATAGAAAATAAAAATGCTAAAGATCTAAGAAAAGATAAAACCATTGATAAAAATACTTTAATAAACAAAATAAACGATATTTTTAAAAGACCAAATTATGTATATCAAACTGATGTTAATATTATGTACAAAAATGGTAAAAATTACCCTCATAAAATAATCGGAATAAAAGATAATTATTTAATTACTTTTGAGGGTGAACACATTTATTTTGATGATATTATTGATATAAAATAAAAAAGACCATTTAAAATGGCCTTTTTTAAACACCTTCTACAAATGTATCTGCTAAGCATTTAATAGAGCAGCAACAATCTGTATTTACTGTGAAAAATGAATTAGTAGCTGTATATGTTGCAGTTTCAGGATTATAAGTTAATACTCTGCAAGTAGCACAGCATTCATCAACTTTTTCTACTCTAAATATATTTGAAGTAGTTGTTTCTCCTGGTGTATTAGATACTGGCATTGTAATAGGTGTTCCGTTGCACGTATATAGAGTAATTGGTCTTGTGTTAAAATCAGCTGATGAGTTAGGACCAAAGAAAGCTCTTGTACAAGTTTCTAAGCAGGAATCACCTGGACATACTTCGCTTTGAAGAATGTTTATAACTTTTAGTATTTCAGCAATACAATTGCATTTTGAACCTGAGTTAGAATTGTTACACATAATATTCACCCTTTCTATCTTTTTCATTAGTATCTTATTCATAATATGATAAATAGTGCAAGCCAAATGTCCAAGTGTTTTTATTTAATTAACAAAAAACCTTATTCTTGCTTTTTTATTAATCTTGTTATATAATTCCAAGTAGGGTGATGATATGTTAAAATATGTTATTATAATTGCTGTTTTAATCTTGATAGCATTAGTTGTTATAAAAGCTAGCAAACCAGATTTTAAGTATGAAGCTAATAAATTGGTTGAATATTTAGGTGGAATAAAAAATATTACTAATATGGAAGTTAGTGTTTCAAGGTTTAAAGTTATGCTAAAAGATCCCTCTTTAGTTAACAAAGAAGGTATTCAGAAGCTCGGTGCTAGAGGTATTGTTGAAATAGATAATACCATGAAAATAATTTTTCAAAATGATGCTAAAAAATTAAAAAAATACATTGATCAGTTAGATGAAGAATAATTTTTTACAAAAAAATTTAATTTATAACAAAATTCGACAAAAAACAACACGGAAATCTCGTATAATTTTATTCATGAGAGGGGATTATGCGGATGATAACTTCTGTGTTTTTAAATTTAGTATATTTATTTTTTCCAATCTGCTTTTACTTTATATATTTAGTTTATAGTAAAGTAACTTATGAAAAGGAAAAATTAATATTTTTTGATTTAGCCCTATTTACTAGTTTTTATTTTTTTAGTAGATTTGGTGAATTGTCACTAATTTCAGCATTTTTGATAAATGTACCTCTTTTGTTTGCATTATATAAAAAAAGGATTATTCCATCGATTATTTTATCAGTTGGAACCGCATTTTTTATGTCGGATATATATAATGTAAACGTATTTGTTTTTCTTTTTGGGTACGCTTTGATAAATATATTAGGATTCTTTAGTAAGTTTAAGATCGTTAATATATTTATGTTATTTAGTATTGTTTTTGGTATTGTGATTGCTATATTTATACTTAATGACATAATTAATATAAAAGCGTTAAGTTATATGGTAATACTTTGTATTGTTATGTACTTATTATTTTATGTTACAATATTATTCTATGATAAAATTGATACAATAATAAAAATGTATAGTTCTTTGGAAGAGATAACTAAAGAAAAAAAATTATATGAATCATTATTTAAAATTACTCATGAAATAAAAAATCCCTTAGCAGTATGCAAAGGATATCTTGATATGTTTGATGTTAATGATCCAACAAAGGCAAATAAATATGCGAGTATAATTAATCAAGAAATAGATAGAACTTTATTATTGCTTAAAGATTTTTCGGATATTTCTAAGCTTAATATTGAAAAAAACATAATGGATATTAATATGCTTTTGGAAGATGTTTGCGATGAATCTAAAATAATATTGAAAAATAATGTTAATTTTAAATATCGAATAAATACTGATGAAATCTATATAAACGGAGATTATAACAGATTAAAACAAGTTTTTATAAACGTAATTAAAAATGCTAAAGAAGCAATAGAAGGAGAGGGAAATGTTGAATTAAATACGAAAATATTTAAAAATAAATATATTATAACTATTAGTGATACTGGCGTTGGAATGGATAAAGAAACAAGTAAAAAAATAGGTACAGCGTTTTATACAACTAAGAAAAATGGCACAGGTTTAGGAGTTTGTTTTTCAAAAGAAATAATTGAAAAACATGGTGGTAGCATGGAATATTTTTCAAAGCTGGAAAAAGGTACTACTGCTAAAATCATATTACCAATAAATAAAACACCTACTTAGTAGTAGATGTTTTATTAAGTCTATATAAGAAAATTGTTGGATGATTAAATATCCTAGCATTTATTACGCTTGTTCCAATGCCTGGATTTATAAACAATTTAGTATTACCAACTTTTTGGTAACTTTTTTTGTATTTACTATCTATAAATAGCTCTTTTAGTTTTGGAATATTAATTTGTCCATTATGAGTATGTCCAGCAATTGCCATATCAAAATCATATTTTTTAACATCATCAAAATCATCAGGATTATGGATGGCTAAAATTTTAAAATCAGGAACGTTTTGGTTATTTTCAAAATACTCTTTACTTGTTTTGTTATCAATTAAAAGAATCGGTTTATTATCGCTTGCATATATTACTTGGGCGTTATTTTCAAGATTTATAAATCCAGAAATATTTAATATTGATGTTGCATCTTCAAAATCCTCTTCACCAGTAACATAGTATTTACCAAGTTCTGCGTTTATTTTAGAAAATTCCTTTTTCAATGTTTCCTTTTCTTCATTAGATAAATTATATTTTTCATTTATCAAATCACCTGTGAAAATTACGATATCAGGTTTAGTTTCGTTAGCCTTTACAACCAATTTTTCAACATCGTTTTTATTAACTGTCGAACCATAATGCAGATCAGAAATTTGTAATATTTTTAATCCATGCATTTTATCGGAAATTTTGTTTGTAGATACTTTATATTCTTTTATAAATATTCCTTTAGTACCAATAAAAAAGGCATAAACTATTATTAAAACAATTACCATAAATAATTTAATTTGCCACTTTAATTTCCTTTTTTTTTGTTTTTCTTCTTTGATTTCTTTTTCTTTTTCCATTTTATCCTCCAATTATTTGAACAGTAACTAATATAGTGTTATGAATCATATGTATTATAATTGGTAAAGTTATGTTGTTTGTTTTGGATAAGAGATAAGCAAACGCGCATCCCATAGAACCATAAGGAATAACGTATAAAAAGTCAAGTGGAGTGTTATAACTACCAAGAACGTGTAAAAGCCCAAAGCCTAAACCACTCACTAAAATAAATAACCATTTAAACTTGATTAATCCATATAAAGATCTTCTAAATACCATTTCTTCAAATATAGGAGCGACAATAGAGCAGGTAAAGAGCATATAAAGTGGAGCTATTTTAATACTTTCTCTAACCAAAGCTTCATTGGTTGACACGTTTTGCTTTAATATCATACCTATTATAATAGAAGAAACTGTCATTATTACACACCCAACTATCCAACAATTAAGTGATAAAAGCGCTCTATCGACAAAGTTTTTCTTTAAGTCTTTTAGCCCTTTTAATATTTCCTTTTTAAATATTAGGATCAATATTATGACATATATAAAATCGCTAAGTGCAAAAAGACCTATTCTAGGGGTTTTAGGTATTTTACTAACGTTAATGCCAAATGATGATAATAAGGAAATTATAAAGTTACTTTGATATAAAATATATAACAATATAACAGCTATGTATTTAAAGTTTTTCTTAAACCATCCTTTAATACTATTTTCAATTTCTTCTAAAGCGTTTATAATCATATGATTTCACCTCTATTTTAAATTATAACAAAAATATCATTATTATAGAATGTTTAAATAAAAATGTGTAAAATTTGACTTAACTTTTAATTTGAGTACAATATTTAAATCAACGAAGAAATGTGCTTATAATCTTTATATATTAAATATTAAAAGAATAAAGCACCAAATCTTATGAAATATGATTTATCAAAGTATCATTATCATTGTATTATGCCTACATATTGGGATTGTGTGGGATGTGCCGAATTTAATGTTTCATTAAGAAAATTAGAAATGATACTTAAAAGTAATAGTTTACTAACCAAGCAATCATTAATATGTAAAATATATGAGAAGAAACTAAAAAATTCTTAACAAGTATAATATTGGTATTCCAATAATAGATTTAGAAAACGGAAATGAAATTATTAAATAAAGTTTACATTAGAAATAAAAATATATTGAAATATCGAATTATTGTGTTATAATACATATAGCAACAAAGAGTGGGACATAAAGGTCCTGCTCTTTATATTTAAAGGAGGTACTTAATATGGATACTAAAGTAAGAGCGTTAATTGAAGAACCTCTTAAAAAAATTAACATTAAACTTTCTAAAGTTGAATATGTTAAGGAAGGTGCTATGTATTTTTTAAGGGTAATAATTGATAAAGAACCATTCGTTGATGTGGATACTTGTGTTGAAGCAACTGAAATTATTAATCCATTAATTGATACACTTGAAGATGAATTTGATGATGCATATGTCTTAGACGTTTGCTCACTAGAAAAAGGAGATAAATGAAATGAATAGTAAAGAATTTATTAAAGCATTAAAATCTATATGCGAAGAAAAACAAATAAGCGAAGATGTTATATTTGATGGTATGACCGCGGCGCTTGAAAAAGCATACTCAAAAGAAACAGGTCTTCCAAACATTAGAATACAAATAAATAGAGATACAGGAGAAATAAAAGGTTTTTCTTACCAAAAGGTTGTTTTAGAATATACTGATGGTGAAGATGATGAAGATGGAGAAGAAACTGTTGAAATTTTACTTGAAGATGCTAAAAAAATTGTTCCTGATATTAAGCCGGGCGAAACAATAGAAGAAGAAGTTGCATTAAAAGATTTTGGACGTGTTGCAACAAGTACCGCTAAACAAATCTTAGTTCAAAAAGTAAGAGAGGCTGAAAGACAAAGTATTATGACTGAATTCGAAGGGAAAGAAGGAGAATTACTTGTTGGTACTTTATCAAGAGAGGATGCTCAAAACTATTACGTGGATTTAGGAAGAATGCATGGAATTCTTCCTAAAACGGAGTTAATTAAGGGTGAAGAATTAAACATGGGATCATCAGTTAAGGTGTACGTTACTAAAATTGATGATACTGGTAAAAGCCCACTCATTCTTTTATCAAGAAGTCATTATGGATTTGTTAAAAGGTTACTTGAAAATGAAATACCAGAACTAAATGATGGAACCGTTATTTTATATAGTGTAGCAAGAGATGCTGGTTCAAGAAGTAAAATAGCCGTTTATTCGGAAGATGATAAGATAGATGCAATCGGTGCATGTATCGGTGAAAAAGGTTCTAGAATTAATCGTATAACTCAGGAATTAGATGGAGAAAAAATAGATGTTGTAAAATATGATAAAGATCCTATTACGTTTATTAAAAACGCCCTTTCTCCAGCAAAAGACGTTAAAGTATACATACTAGACGAAAAGAAAAATGAAGCCTTAGCAGTTGCTGAGGGTGATAACTTATCACTTGCAATTGGTAAGAAAGGTCAAAATGTTCGCTTAGCAGCTCGTCTAACGCATTATAGAATTGATGTTAAAACAGAAGAACAAGTTAAAGAAGAAAAAATTGACCTTACAAATGCTTTATCCTAAAAGATGAGGTGGAATAAAATGAAATCAAAAAAAATACCTATGCGTACTTGTGTTGTTACTAAAGAAAAATATCCCAAAAAAGAATTAATTAGGGTAGTAAGAGATAATACCGGTAAAGTATCAGTTGATTTAACTGGAAAAGCAAATGGAAGAGGCGCATACTTAAAAAAAGATTTAGAAGTAGTAGATATGGCTAGAAAAACTAAAGCTTTAGAGAAGTATTTAGAGGTTTTAGTACCAGAAGAGGTATATGAAGAATTGGAAAAAGCTATAAATAATAAATAGAAGAAAGGACGTGATGTCTTATGATGAGTGTATTGGAATACGCAAATGACATGAATAAGGAAGTAGAAGAAATTTTAAAAATGTGTGGAAAGTTAGGCATTGAAGCTAAAAATGCTGAAGATATATTAAATGATGATGCTATCGTAGAACTTGATACTGCATTCCAAAATGAAGATGATGATACTTCCGGAAATAACGTCGTAGAGCAGGATGAGGAAATCATTAAGAAAATGGAAGAAGATGACTACTATGATGAAGTAGTTGATACTATGATTGATAAAAAAGATACTATTTATAATAGTGAACCAACTGCTAAAAAGAAGAAAAATAAAAATAAGAAAAAGGGTAAAGATATAAAAGAAGCAAAAAAAGCAATGTATAAAAATAAGGAAAAATTGGTTTCTAACGAAAGTGAAACTGATAAAAACGTTGTTTTATATAAAGATGGTATGACCATTAAAGATTTTGCTGATGAAGTATCTAAACCAGTTAATGAAATAATTAAGAAATTAATGAGATTAGGAATCATGGCTAATATGAACGCACAAATTAGTTTTGACGATGCATCAGTGTTAGCGTTAGACTTTAATAAAACGTTAAAAAAAGAAGAAACACAGGATATTTCTAACTTTGAAATGTTTGAAGTAAATGATGATCCTAAAGATTTAATAGAAAGACCTCCTGTTGTTACGATAATGGGACACGTTGACCATGGTAAGACATCACTTTTAGATGCTATAAGACAAAGTAGTGTTGTGGAAGGTGAATTCGGCGGAATAACACAACATATAGGCGCTTACCAAGTTAAATATAACGATAAGAAAATTACCTTTATAGATACTCCAGGACACGCTGCTTTTACCGAAATGAGAGCACGTGGTGCATCTATCACTGATATTGTAATTATAATAGTTGCCGCAGATGATGGTGTTATGCCTCAAACAATTGAAGCGATCGATCATGCCAAAGCTGCAAACGTACCAATTATTGTTGCGGTAAACAAAATGGATAAGCCAGGGGCAGATCCGGATAGAGTAATGCGTGAGATGAGTGAACATGAGCTTACTCCAGAAGCATGGGGTGGAGATACTTTATTTGTTCCTATTTCAGCTAAAACTCATGAGGGAATAGATAAATTACTTCAAAACGTAACTTTAATTGCTGAAATGGAAGAATTAAAAGCTAATCCAAAAAGATATGCAATGGGTACGGTTATCGAGTCTAAACTTGATAAAAACGTTGGTTCTATGGTAACTCTACTTGTTCAAAACGGTACTTTAAGATTAGGAGATCCGGTGGTTATTGGTGAGTTCTTTGGTAAGGTAAGAACCCTTAAGAATGACTTAGGTGAAGAGGTTGTTGAAGCACTTCCTGCTACTCCAGTTGAAGTAACTGGAGTATCTGGTGTCCCGACTGCTGGTGATAAATTCATGGCGTTTGAGTCAGAAAAACAAGCACATTCAGTAGCAGAACAAAGAAGCGAAACAACTAAATTAAAATCAAATACTTTAGCAAGTTCATTAAGTCTAGATGATTTATTTGGAAAAATATCTGAAGGACTAAAAGAAATAAACATTGTATTAAAAGCAGACGTTAAGGGTAGTGAAGAAGCAGTTAAAAATACATTATCTAAAATAGACGTTGAAGGATGCAAGTTAAACGTTATTAGAAGTGGTGTTGGAACTATTACCGAAAGTGATATAGTTTTAGCTAATGCATCAAGTGCAATAATAATTGGGTTTAACGTAAGACCAACTGGTAAGATATTAGATGTTGCAAAAGAATATGGTGTTGACGTAAGACTTCATAACATTATATATAAAGTAGTAGAAGAAATAGAATCAGCAATGAAAGGTATGTTGGACCCTGAATATGAAGAAAAAACTTTGGGTTCGGCTGAAATAAGAAAAATATATAAATTTTCTAAAACTGGTAATATTGCTGGCTGTTACGTACTTGATGGTGTTATTAAAATTAGTGCTAAAGCACGTGTTGTTCGTGATGGTGTAATAATATATGATGGTGCAATTAATACTATCCAAAGAGAAAAAGACCAAGCAAAAGAAGTTAAAGCGGGACTAGAGTGTGGTATTACACTAGAAAAATATCAGGATATCAAAGAAAAAGATATTATAGAGGCCTACGAACTTGTCGAAATAAAGAGGTAAATTATGAGTGTTAAAACAGAAAGAATAGCAAACTTACTAGTAAAAGAAATAAGTGATATATTACAAAATGAAGTATATGATAAAGATATTAGATTCGTAACTATTACTGCTTGTAAAGTAGATACGGATTTATCGCTTGCACAAGTTTATTGCACTGTTTTTGATGCTTCTATGAAAGATAAATGCATGCACGATTTGAATGCCGCTAAGGGATTTGTCAAAACAGAGTTAGCTAAAAGAAAACTTGAAATAAGAAAAATACCAGATTTAAGATTTATTTATGATGAATCTATTGAGTATGGATCTAGAATAGAAAAAATAATAAGTGAAATTAATGAATAAAAGGTAGATTTTTCTATCTTTTTTTCATTTTTAGTAGAAATAATAACAAAAAAAATGTATAATTATATTAATGTTAAGATAGCGGGTGGTGTTAGCATGATTAACTTAGTAAAAAAAGAAAATATTAACGTTGGTATTTTGGAAACTGACTTTGATATTTTTGCAGATATAGTAAATACGTTTTCTTCAGAAAACATAAGGAAAGATTGTTTACAAGACATAGATGATTATATTGTTCCAGAATATTTTAGAAACAGAATAACGATAGTTATTCAAACTAATGGGATGCTTATTGGATATGCTACTTTTGAATTTAAAAACAATAATAATAGTTCACAAACTGAAATAAGTAAATTATATGTATTAGATGACTTTAAAAATAAAAACATGGAAGCTTTGTTAGTGGAAGCTGTTATATATGTTGCTGGTGAAGTTGGATCTAGAAACGTAATAGTAACAGTTGACGAACATGATTCTGATATACTTGCAATGTATAAGGCTTTAGGCTTTTATGAAGTTGGAATCAATGAAGATGGTAGTCTTTTAAGCATAAGTGTAATAACGGCAGTTGCAACTCGTAAGTTAAATGATAAATTTAGAGATATCGCACCGGATTCTATAGATTATAAAAGTTTAAAATTAGTAAAGAAAATAGCGTCAGGAAGATCGGGTAATATATATCTTACCCAAGATGGTAGAATTTTAAAGATGTTCACTTCTACATCATTTACTTATATTAAAGATAGGGAAGAAACTTTAAGATATATTAAAACGTTAGATATAGAAGAAATAGTAAAGCCAAAACATTTAGTTTATTATGATGGCGTGTTTGTTGGATACATAATGGAGTATTTACCAGAAGGCGAAGCTTTGTGGTCTAGAAGCGAAAAGTATAGTTTTGAAGAAAAAATAGAAAAAATAAAATCAATTGAAGAAGTTATGAAAAAACTTCATGATAAAAATATATACATTTGTGATTTAAACCCAGATAATATTTTCTTTGATAGGGATGGAAACGTTAAGTTAATTGATTGCGATTCCTTTGTAATTAAGAAAAATGTTGTAAATAATGAAGTTGATTTAAAATATAGAGATCCTATATACAAAATTGTATCTGTTAAAACTGATTTATATGCATTTGCAATCACTTCTTTACAATTACTTATCAATGAAAAAATTGATAACAATACTAGTTTTAATGATATAGAAAAAATTTACAATAAAAACAAGAATAAGTTGCCAGTAAGCTTCAAGAATTACTTTGATAATATTTTTAAAACTAGAGAACGCTATTATTTATCAGATTCTTATGAAAAATATTTAACAGACATGTATAGTGTTGATGATAATAATGATGGCTCTAATAAAAAAAGTGGAAAAATAAGCGTTATTATTTTATCTACAATAATGTTAGTTATAGCAATAATTGGTTATTTAGTATTTAAATTTGGTAAGTAATACCTGCTTTTTACACAATTCAAAATAAATGTTGACGGGGGGGGGGTATATGCTATTATCAACATAGAAAATAGTAGAATTATGTCATATTAATAGTGATATTACAGAAAGGAACTTTTTAGTATGTGGAAAGTTAAAAAGGACGATATATTTTCTTTATCGAGTGGTAAATATATCATGTTAGATGATTATTTATATGAGCAGGAAAGATATATATTTGTTAATAAATTGGATGAAAATGATGAACCGACTAATAATTTTTTAGTATTTAAATGCACTAATGAAGGTCTTATAGAAGAAAAAAATAAGGAAAAATTAAAACCTTTATTAGAATATTTTAGTGAGCAGGCTAATAAAAAGTTAGAACTTATAGCTGAAACTTATAAAACTAGGAGGGAAGAATAATGGAGGATACAGATACTGTTTTAGAAGAAGATGTAGATACTTCCCTTGATGAACCTCCTATTGAAATACCTAATATAGATGAAGACGAGCCACTTAGTTCTGTAGAGGAACAAATAAATAAAGCAAAAGAAGAAATAAAAAAACAAAGAGATTATAGTGCTAGCGGAAAGTTTTTGGAAAGAACTAATAACATTGTTAGAAACTCTGATAAAACCATAGAAAGATTATCGGCTATGGCATCTAGTTATAAAGAAATACCAAATAGATGGATGAATCAAAAAAATGAAATAATAAGAGAAAAACAACGTATTACGGATACCACTATTGGGGAAAGAAAAGCAAAAATGGATAATATTTGTGATGCTATGGAAGAAAAATTACAAGCTATTGAAAATAATCCATCGCTTTCGGATGAACAAAAGGAGCAAGAAAAAGCTAAAAAGTATGCTGAATTAGAGGAACAGATATTCTTAGTTGAAGAATATCCAAATCTTTCTATGAAAGAACAAGATGAAAAATTAGATAAAGAGTTAGAAGAAATTGATGATGCTATTTATAGGGATCAAAAGCTTGCAAAAAAACAAATGGCTCATACGATGACTATGCAAATTCTATTACTTGCGAGATATTATAAAAAAGGGTATGAACCAGAGGAAATATATGAAGCCCTTAAAGTTCTTGCAAAAATTGAATTAGAGGATAAAGAATTAGAAAAGCTTTTAAGAAATACTTTCGATGAAACTCTATTAAGAAATGAAGAACTTAAATGGATTTATCAAGCTTATTCTGGAAAAGAAGAACGAAAAAATAAACAAGTTAAACCTGAAGATGACACTATAAAAAATGGAGTAGATGCTATAGAGGAACTATTAGATATGGCAGAAAAAAATTTAGATAGAAAAGTTCTTAATAAGGCTTGTGACTTAATATCTAAAATGCCAAACGGGGATGACAAAAACGATTTGCAAGCAAGAGCTGCTGAAATAGATAAGCTTATTAAAGAAAAGGGCAAAGAAACTGATAAAGATTTAGGTGGTGAGGATGGAGATGACCTTGATCCTCCAAAACCTGAACCGCCTAAAATTGAGAGTAATTCACCTAAAAAGACATGGAAAACTTGGGTTGCTTTGGCAACTGGTATAGGTGTTGGCGCAGCAGTATTCTTTACTTGTGGAACAGTTGGTGTTTCTGTTATGGCAATAGCTGGTGGAATTGCTAAACGATTAATTGCAAAAAGAAGAAAAAAATTAGAAATGCAAAGGTTAAATGGCGAATTACCATTAGAAAATGTAGAAGAACCACCTCCAGGAATAAAAGGAAAAATTCAAAAATTAAAAGAATATTTTAAATCGGAAGAGTTTTGCCGGGATGCAACTTGGTTTTTAAATGGAGCGATATATACAGGTTTAGGTCTTAATATTGCAAGTTCTATTTATAATGTAGCTTCAGCACATTTAAATCCAGGAGAAGTTACACCAACTAATCCTACACCAAATCCGGCTAATCCAACTCCTGATCCAACACCAGTTTCTAATCCATCGCCTGTAAATTCTGATCCTATGTCAGGCATAAGAATTGGTGATAATGTTGGTGGATACAATGTGTCAGTAGGACATGATACTGCAAGTTGGGCAACTAGTGGAACCCATACGGAGAATTTAATATCTGAATATGTAAATAGTGGTTCTGTTTTTAAAAGATTTGCGGTAATGAATCCAGATGGTTCTGTAGGACAAATAATAAACACTGATGGATTATCAATAACTGATTTTTGCAATCAAGCGGGAATAGATCCAAGTCAAATAGCTGTTGATGTAGCAAGTAAGAGTGGAACTTCTCAAGCTTGGGTTTCAACTTCCGAATTACTAAAAGGTGTTGGAGGTAAAACACTATGATGGACAAGGTAATTAAGTTAAAAGATGGTTTAGAATACTATGTTATTGATCAAATTATTGAAGATGAAAAAATTTATTTATTTGCTATTCAAGTTGATAGTTCATCAGAAGAAGTTACTGATAAATGTATAGTGTGCGAAGTTAGGTTTAAAAATTATGATTTAGTAGTTGATAATATTTCTAACGAAAAAGAACAAGAAAAGATTAATGATATATTTATTTCTAGAATGAAAAATAAAAATTAATATTAAAAGTATAAAAAAGTCAATGTGTTTAAAAAATTGACTTTTTTGTATTATTTTTTAATTATCCACGTATGTTTTTTAAATAACAATTAACATGCATGTATTGACATTTCTAATTTTTTGTGATAATATATACGACATTCAAACAAAAGGGGGATTTTTGATATGAATAATAAAGAAAACATTGAAAAGGATTGGAGAGCAAGTCGTAGTTTTGAAAAATTTTTAGCTTCTAAAAAGCGTAATATAGATTTTGAAGCAAAAAGAAAGAAAAATATAAAAATTTTAGAAGAAATAATATATGATATAGAAAATGTAGAAAATTATTACACTAATGAAAAAAGAAGAATAATAAAAGAAATAGAAGCAGATAATAGTATTGTTGATAAAAATAAAGCAATTGATGCAAAATTTGAAAAATTAAATGATTGTATATATGCTGATAAAAAAGCTCTAAACAAAAAACTTAAAGATACTATTAAGCATCAAGCCAAATTTTTATTAATTATGGATTTAGATAATCCAAAAGCTTTATATGACTATTATAAAATGATTTCAACAATGCCATTAAAAGGTGATTATGCAAAATTAGAAAGTGATATTTATGCATTTTTCATTCAAGATTATCCTACTATTAGGGATATTATATCTCATTATTCAGAGTTGGAAGGAAATAGTTTATCTAGTAATGATGAAATAATAAAAGAAATAAATGAATTATTAGATAAGGCAGAAAAAGATTTAGATAATAATGCTTTAGAAGAGGCATGGGAACTTATTAAAACTTTACCAGAAGGTGAAGAAAAAGATAAGTTAACAAAAAGAGCCCATGATATTTTAGAAAAAATCAAAGCTAATGACACTAAGTTAGAATCAGCTAGAATAGCTGTAGAAAAAGCCGAAAAGATGGGAAGTAAATATCCTGTTGAAAAAGATACTAAGAAGGTTATACAAGAAGCTTATGATGAAGTTAACTCACTTGACAATTGTCAAGCCAAGGCATCTTTATTAGAAAGATTAGATAAGCTTGTGGTTAGCATGACTGAAAAGTTCATGCAAGAACTTTCAAGATTACAAAATAAAGTATTTGAAAATGACGAAGCGGAAAACGATAATTCAGAAATTGAAGATATATCAGAAGAAGAAATTACTAATCTAAGAAATTTATACGTTGAATTATATAAAGACAAAATAGAAGAGCTTAACTTTGATAAAAATGGTGCGTTTGGGTATGGTAAAAAGTTAGAAGAATTAATTGATGAATATAATGTTCAGGCTCAAGATTATTATCAAGTAAATAAAGAGTTTGAAAAGGTTGGTAAAAAGGGAACGAAAATAAAGTTACCATTTAGCTTAAAACAAAGACTTATAGAAGCAAAACCTCATTTTATCGCTGACGTGGTAAAAAAAGGTTATAAGTACAAAATCGAAAGGGATTATGAAAAATTAGGTAAATATAATTCTGATGATTATAAAAAAGCGAATAAAGATAAAAAAGTTGCAAAGTATGAGAAAAAATATCAAAAAGATTTACAAGCAATTAGAGAACACGATGAAATAAGCAATGTTCCTTTAATGATGAACAGGAATAAACTTGAAAAATTAAAAGAAACTTTATATAGACAAGGTACTTTAGGATTAGATAAAAAACAAAGAAAGAAATATGATGAGTCCGTAAAAGGTATTAGTAAGGTATTACTAAAAGGATTAACAAAGATTACTAAAGATAAAGAAGTTACATCTGATCCATTAAGAGCTAAAACAGTTATTTCTCAATATTTAGAACTTCTTTGTGTAGCACCAGAAAAATTAAATTTAAAATTAAAATGGAATAAAAGAAAAAAAGAAGTTCCTGTATTTGAAAAAACTTTAGAAGATGCTCAAAAGTTTGTAAGAGATTCTTATAAAGAAGGCGCTATTACTAAGGAAGATAGAGATTCTTATATGTTCATGATGGGATGTATAAAATACTATCGTCAGAATAATGAATATAATATTTATGAAATGTTTTCTGGTAAAGATGAAAATGGAATTAATATTTATACTGATATAGAAGGAGCAAAAGAATATTATAAGGATCCTATATTATTTGAGTACACGGATGAAGAAAATAATAAAATAACGGAAAAAATGGATTATATCTTACCAAAAAGAAAGTAATTAATACTTTCTTTTTATGTTAAAATAGACTCAGGTGATTAAAATGAATGGAGTATTAGTAGTAAATAAACCTAAAGGTATGACAAGCCGTGATGTTGTAAACATAGTTTGTAAGAAGTTAGAAACAAAAAAGGTAGGACATACTGGAACACTTGATCCAATTGCGGAGGGGGTTTTAGTTTTATGCATAGGTAAGGCGACTAAATTAGTTGAACTTTTAACTAGTAATGATAAAGAATATATTGCAACGGTAAAATTGGGAACTTTAACAGATACTTTAGATACTGATGGTAAAATATTAAAAGAAGAAAAAGTATCTGTAAATAAAAATGACTTAACAATGGTATTAAAATCTTTTGTTGGAACGTATAATCAAGAGGTTCCTATTTATTCGGCTGTTAAAATAAATGGTAAAAAATTATATGAATACGCAAGAAGTAATGAAAAGATAGAATTACCTAAAAGAATGGTTGAGATAAAAAATATTGAGTTATTAAAATTTAATAAAGGCTCATATGAATTTAAAGTATCAGTATCAAAAGGAACTTATATTAGAAGTTTAATAAAGGATATAAATGATAAGTTAGGTGTTATTGGTATAATGAGTAATCTTAAAAGAATAAGGCAAGGTGATTTTTATATTAATGAATCATATACTTTAGAAGATATAAAAAATAATGATTATAAATTATTATCAATAAAAAACGTTTTAAAAAAAGAATTTTGTGTTATAATAGATGATACTTATTTTGGTGCTATTAAAAATGGTGCAATAATTCATAATAAGTACAATAAAGATAAAGTTATCTTTATATATAACTATGAGGTTGTTGCAATATATAAAACCTATGAAAAAGATAGTACTAAAATGAAACCATATAAAATGTTTATATAAGGAGATGTTAAGATGGGAAATACGTCTGATGTTAAAATAATTAAAAAAATAAAAAAAACAAAACTTGATAATGATGGTAGAATATATGATTTGGTTAGTTTGTACATAAAAAATAAATTTTCTTTAATAAAACTTTCTGAAGAACTTGGAGCTTCCGCTGAAACAGTTGTATTTAATATAATAAAAAATATGATTGATTGTTCTTTATTAATGAAATATAATTTAGATGAATTAGTTGTGTTTAATAATAGTAATTATATAAAAGTTTTAAAAGATATGGTCGAAAGGGGTTATAATTCCTTTGATATAGTATACTTTTTTGGAATATTTGATTTTGAAAAACCTAAAAAGCAATTAACGTATTTAGATGAAAAAGAATTATATATATTATATAATTTTTATGAAAAAAAAGTTTTCTTCGATACATTAATGGAAAGAGATCCTTTTCTTTTAAAACAGTTGTATAAAAATAAAGAAGAAAAAAGAAATGAAGAGGTATATAAAGCAATAATAAAAGTGTTATATGAAAGGTTTCATGAAACTGTATTAAAAGAAATAGAAGAAGAAGATTTATCTTATTTCATATCTTTAGTTATTGAGGCCAAAGACTTAGAAACAGCTAGAAAAATAGTATTTGAATTCAAACCTTATTCTGATGATAGAAAACAACTATTTGATTTCATAATAAGAGAAGATAAAGGAAAATATTGTTATGATATTTCTGTTAAATCATCTCAAAACTTAACTGTAGAAGAAAAAGGTAAGTTAGATGATAAAATGGATAATCATTGTAGTAATCCAGAGTATAAATTTTATTGGAATTTTGGTAAGAGAAAAATTAAAACATCTGATTTGGCAACTGTGATTTTGTTTCTTCAAAATAAAGAAATCTGTAAGAATAGGACAATAGCTGAAGGATTTTTGCGTGAGTTAAGTGAAGCTGCCAATGGTTTGGTAACAAATTATGCTGATAGTATAGTAGATAAAATACCAGAAAAAGGGTCGACATATTCATTAAAAAATAAACCAGAAGGAAATAATGGTGAAAAATAAAATGGACAAGAATGCTGATGATATTTTTTTAGAAAAAAAATTTGAGAAAATAACCCTTGGAAATATCAATGATAGTATCAAATCATCTAATAATTATAGTGTAAATAATAATAAAAATGATAATGGATATTTTGTTTCAGAAGAAACTGAAGAAGGTTTAATTATTAGATTTATTGATAAAAACGTAAATACTTCACAAAAAAACTTAAATGTCTTGCATAAATAATAAAAATAATGTATATTATTAATGTTGCCTGTTCTTGGTTATTTGGTTTACTCCTATCGGTAGCTCAGAATAAGGTGTATTATAAAAATAAGGAGGATTTATAAAATGTTAAAAAAAGAAGTTAAACAGGAAATTATTAAGAAGTATGCAACTCATGAAGGGGATACTGGTTCTCCAGAAGTTCAAGTTGCTGTACTTACAGAAGAAATTAATGTTTTAACAGCTCATTTAAAGGAAAACATTCATGATTTCCATTCAAAAAGAGGATTATTAATGAAGGTTGGTAAAAGACGTAACTTATTAGCTTACCTAAAGAAAACTGACATTAATAGATACCGTGAGTTAATTAAATCATTAGGATTAAGAAAATAATTAATTTGTTAAAGTAGGCACTCTTTTTTTGGGTGTCTTTTTATATAAAAAAGGAGATGTATTATGGAAAAAAGAATATTTGAAACAGAATTTAAAGGAAGAACATTAACGGTTGAAGTAGGAGAATTAGCTAAACAAGCTCACGGCGCGGTATTAGTAAGATACGGTGATACCGTTGTTTTATCAACTGTTTGTGTAAGTAAAACTGCCAACGTGTTATCTGACTTTTTCCCTTTAATGGTTTTATACCAAGAAAAATTATACTCAGTAGGTAAGATACCAGGCGGATTTATTAAAAGAGAAGGAAGACCATCTGAAGCCGCAACGCTAGCAGCAAGAATGATAGATAGACCAATGCGTCCATTGTTCCCAGAAAACTTTAGAAATGAGGTTCAGGTTGTAAATACTGTATTATCAGTTGATCCAGATAATTCACCAGAACTTACCGCAATGTTCGGTTCAAGTTTAGCAACATCAATTAGTAAAGTTCCATTTGATGGACCAATCGCTGGCGTTAAAGTAGGAAGAGTAGATGGAAAGTTTGTTATTAATCCTAGCGTAGATGAGTTAGAAGCTAGTGACATAGACTTAACTGTTGCAGGAACAAAAGATGCAATTAACATGGTTGAAGCAGGAGCAAAAGAAACTTCTGAAGATGATATGCTAGAAGCATTGATGTTTGGTCATGATGCAATAAAAGAATTAATCAAGTTCGAAGAGAAGATAATTAAAGAAGTTGGCGAGGAAAAAATGGAATATGAGGTTCTTGAAATAACTGATGAACTTCGTGAAGAAGTTTATTCACTTGCTAAAGAACCTCTTGATAAAGCATTACGCATAAAAGACAAACTTGAAATGTTTGCAGCAACTGATAAGATAAAAGAAGACGTTGTAGCTAAATTTGAATATGAAAATGCCGATATGGAAAAAGAAGAACTTAATGAATTATTAACCAAAGTTAAACTTTGCTTAGCAGAAGTAGAATACGATGTATTTAGAAAGATAGTTGTTAAAGAAAAAAAACGTGCCGACGGAAGAAAGATGACTGAGATAAGACCACTTTCTACCGATATAGATTTACTTCCAAGAACCCATGGGTCAGCATTATTTACTCGTGGTGAAACACAAAGTTTATCCGTTGTAACATTAGGAGCTTTAGGAGAACATCAAATAATTGATGGGTTATCACCAGAAGATCAAAAAAGATTTATGTTACATTATAACTTCCCACAATTTTCTGTTGGGGAAACAGGACGTTATGGAGCTCCAGGACGCCGTGAGGTAGGTCATGGTGCATTAGGTGAAAGAGCACTTTTACAAGTAATCCCTAAAGAAGACGAATTTCCATATACAATCCGTGTTGTATCTGAAATATTAGAAAGTAATGGTTCATCATCACAAGCTTCTATTTGTGCTGGTTGTATGGCACTTATGGCAGCAGGTGTACCAATTAAAGCACCAGTTGCAGGTATTGCAATGGGACTTATTACTGATGGTGATGATTATACAATATTAACCGATATTCAAGGTATGGAAGACCATTTAGGAGACATGGATTTTAAAGTTGCAGGAACTAAAGATGGTATTTGTGCTTTACAAATGGATATCAAAATTAAAGGTATAACTAAAGACATATTAAAAGAAGCTTTAGCACAAGCTAAAAAAGCAAGATTTGAAATATTAAAAACAATTACTAAACAAATTAAAGAACCAAGAGGCGAAGTTAGTAAGTATGCTCCTAAAACAATGACGTTTGCTATTGATCCATTAAAAATAAAAGACGTAATTGGTAAGGGCGGAGAAATGATTACTAAGATAATTTTAGAGGCTTCAAACGTTGAGGCAGTAACTGATATGAACGCTGTTAAAGTTGACATAGAAGAAGACGGTAGAGTAATTATTTATCATACCGACCAAGAAATAATTGATAGAACCGCTGAAATGATAAGAAACGTAGTAAAAGAAGTTGAAGTAGGTAAAATATATACTGGTAAAGTAGTTAAGGTAATTGATGAGTTAGGGTGCTTCGTAGAACTTTGGGAAGGTTGTGAAGGATTAGTACACATTTCTCAATTATCTGACAAACGTGTTGCAAAAGCATCAGATGTTGTGTCTGTTGGTGATGATATCATTGTTAAAGCAACAGGATTTAAAAATGGTAAACTAAACTTATCTAGAAAAGAAGTATTAGTAAAAGATAAAATAAAAGACGAAAAGAAAGAAACTAAAAAGGAAGAAAATACCGAAGAGTAGTTTTCTTCTTTTTGTTATGTTATAATTTAATTATAAATTTTAATGTTATATGTTTGAGGTGAATACTATCATGAATGTTAAAGAAAAAGCAAAATTATTTGCGATTAAAGCGCATATAGGGCAAATCAGGAAAAGCGAACCCGATAAACCAATGATTATGCATCCTATTAGTGTGGGAAATCTATTAGAATCATTTGGTTATGATGATAATGTTGTTGCAGCAGGATATTTGCATGATGTTGTGGAAGATACTAAATACACTATAGAAGATATAGAAAAAGAATTTGGTAGTGATATTGCTTCACTAGTTGTAGGTGCTTCTGAACCAGACAAATCTTTATCTTGGGAAGAAAGAAAAAGACATACAATTTATGAAACAAAAAATTTACCACTTAGAAATAAATTAGTTATTTGCGCTGATAAGATTAATAATTTAGAAGACTTGTTTTTAAAGTTTGAAAAAAATGGGAAAAGGGATTTTTCGGCGTTTAAAAGAGGAGAAGAAAGCCAAAAATGGTATTATACAAGTGTTTATGAAAGTTTAGTTGAAAATGAAGATATAAGTTTACCTATTTTTATAAGATTAAAGGATGCATTAGAAAAAGTATTTTATGAAAAAGAGGATTTATTTTTAAAAGATATGATCTTTGTTGATAATCAAGATTACTATTACGAATTAAGAAAATTACATGCAATGAAGGTTGAACTTCAAAGATTAAAATCGTTGTGTCCATTACCAAAACCTTTTGTAATTGAATTTAGTGGTACACCTAGGACAGGAAAAACGACTACAATAAATAATTTATACGATTTTTTTAAAAAAGGTGGATTTGAAGTTGAACTAATTGAGGAATTTACTACTTCAAAATATTATAAAGAAGATTTAAAAAATAAATTAGCTAAACTGAGTTTAGCTAATAGCAATATTGCTATTATGGACGAAATTTATAAACAATTATTAATATCAATTGAATCTAAGAATGATATTATACTTATAGATAGATCAATAAATGATAGACAAGTTTGGAATTATAGAAGGTATATTAAAGGAGATATGCCAAAAGATCAATATTTTAACATTAGAAATAAATATAAAGTAATTTCAAAAGAATTAATAGATTTTTTATTTATTACATATGCTGATGCAAATACATCATTAAAAAGAGATTATTTGTCTAGTTTGGCATTAGAAAAAAGAAATTTCTTAAATCAACAGAATATAGAAGAGTATAATAATTGTTTAACTGATTTACAAAAGTTATTTTCAGAAAGTACTGATTCAATGCTTTTATTAGATACTAGTGATATGAATTTGAATGATGTTTCAGTTATGGCAACGACTAAAATTTTAACAGCTATGAGAAAAAAATATATAAAATCATTTGAACAAAGATATGGTTTGACAAAAAAATAAATATTACATAGTTAAGTTTATATCTTTTATTTTGACACATTTTAAACAAAGCCTTATAATAAAATAAAATTATTAGGAGGAATGTTATGATTAAGATATTAATTATAGAAGACGAAATAAGTATTAGAACGATATTAAAAAAATATTTGAGTAAGTTTGATATTACTTGTGTTGAAGCTGAAAACGGTAAAAAAGGTTTGGAAACATTTATGAAAAATAAAGATTCTATTGATTTAATATTAATGGATGTTATGATGCCTGAGATGAACGGCATAGAATGCACTAATAAAATAAGGGAAATAAGTGATGTACCAATTATTATGTTAACCGCTAAAAACCAAGATGAAGATGAAATAGAAGGATTAGAAATTGGTGCTAATGATTTTGTTACTAAACCATTTAATTTAGATGTTTTACTTCTTAGAATAAAAAAATTAATTAACCTTGGAAGTAATAATGAACTTGAACTTATTAAAGAACAAAGGTCGATAATGAAAAACGGAAGATTGATTAACTTAACAAAAAAAGAATATTTAATTCTAGAATATTTTTTTGAAAATCCGAACATTATTTTAACTCGAGATCAAATACTAAATAGGGTATGGGGAATAGACTACTTTGGAGATGACCGTGTGGTTGATACTAATATAAAAAGAATTAGAAGGAAAATAGATGAAGATAAAAAATACATTAAAACATCTAGTGGAACGGGTTACATTTTTATTAAGTAATAAAAAAATATCAATTAGAGCTAAGATATTTATTGGAGTAAGTTTATTCGTTATCTTAAATATAATAATTAATTTATTAATAGTTAGAATTTCTATTAATGATATATATTTAGGATTAGAAAAAAGTGAGTTAAAAAAAGAGTATGATTTGGTAATAAATAATATTGATGATGAAGAAACATTGGGTGATATTATTTATGACGCTAATAATAATGGTATAAAAATAAAATTATTAGATAATAATTTGAATATTATATATACTATATTTAATGAGGGAATGAATAATAAGTTTGAGAATCTTAACAAAATGTTATTAAATTCATTAGGTTCTAACGAAAGTAAAATAATAATTCTTAAAAATTATGAAAAAAGTGGATATGATCTTCATTTAGTTGGAAAAACTAAAATTGGTTATGCTATTATTTCAACGTCAATAGAATCTTTAAGAAAGGGTGCTAAGACAACTACGATAGTAATAATTATAACGTCTTTACTTTCTTTTGTTATACTTTTAATTGTTT
>CAYVPV010000011.1:0-46523 GCA_964453925.1 uncultured Muribaculaceae bacterium
GTTTTAATGATTTGTTTTTTTTAACTGTCTACTTTTTCTTGACTAGTTCATATGATTTGCTTTTTTTATCTTTTTGTGATTTCTTCTTTTAGCATTTTACCTCTTCCACAATTAGGTTCTTTTAAAGTGCAATTGTTTGGACAACCATTACAATGAATTTTATCTAAATCATAATTATTAGATTCGCAATCCTCTTTAGATTCGTTTATCATCGAATAAATATCCGTCACTTCTTTTTTTTCATGATCGTGATGATGAGCATGCCCATAAGTTTTTTTGTACTCTTTAAATACGTTTGTTATTTTTTCAGCCTCCTCATCAGTAATGTTTAGTTTTTCTTTTAAATAATCTTCTAATTTCATAATAATCTCCTTTCAAAATAAAAATAGCATAAATCCATGTCTGGACTTACACTACTTTGCACGACATATAAATTATACCATGTTTCATTAAATCTAATGCAACAATATTTTTAAATATACTAATATTAAATTATTATTAACCATACAGTATATAAATATAATAGCTACCGTCACTTCGTTCCTCTATTTTTACATACATATTAATTCCATTAGTCCATCCAGAATCAATGCAATGTTGATATTCATAATCAATATCAACTTTTACATAGTTAAGTAAGGACTCTTTGGATGTGAAATTTTTACTAGATATTCTTCCTGAATAGCTCCTTACACTTGAATCAACGGTCATTCCCTTACTTCTTATATACTCATTTGCCTGAGCCTGCACCCACTCGATATCACTTCTACTTAAATTAACGCTTTTAGTTGTTGTAGTCTTTGTTGTGGTTACTACTTTTTGCGTGGTCGTTTGTTTTTGTGTAGTTTTACTTGTACTCGTTGATGATTTATTACTTGATGATGAATTCGTTGTTGTACTTGTATTGTTTTTATCATCTTCTGTATTTATCTCATCACTATTATCTTCATTTGTTGTTATTTCATCTGTTTTTATCTCATTTTCTTCTTGTTCTTTTGGAACTTCTGTTTTAGATATTGTACTTACTTTATTATTTTCTTTTTTATTTTCCATAATTATAAGTGTAATTAACACAATCAAAATAATTAATAACACTACTCCTATTAGGATTATTTTTTTGTTTTTTTCACACTTTTCACCTTCTGTGTTAAATTATATCATAATTTTCTAATTTTTTTACTCAATTTATTGAAAAGCATTTTAAACATAATTAAAATCATAATAAATTAAAAAAATAAGACGGAATTATTATAAAACCCATCTTATTTCATCAACTATAAATTTCTGTTTTTAATATATTCACAGATTGTTTTAATAATTAACTCATTACCAATTTCACAATTTAAACATAAATCATAGTTTTCAAAAGCACCCCATTTTTGGTTAGAAACAACCTCGTAATACATTGCTCTTGACTTAGTAGAATCTTTAATATTCTTTTTAGCTTGTTTATCAGTATCATTATAATTATTTTTTAAGTTTTTAATTTTATAATCTTCTTTAGCATACAAGAATATTTTAATAAGTCTTGGATTGTCTTTTAAAATATAATCCGCTGCCCTACCAACGATTACACAAGAATCTTTTTTGGCTATTTCTTTAATAATCTTCGATTGGTTAATCATGGATTCTTTATTAACATCTAAAGATAGAAAATTATCATATAAGTCTTTTTCATCTAAGTTTTGCACTAACTTATTTTCGATTGCAAAATTCTTAATCTCTTCTTTATCATAAAAAGATATATTAAGATTTTTAGCTACCTCTTGTGCAATTCTCTTACCATTAGTTCCGTGTTCACGTGAAATACTAATTATTAAATTATATTTATTCTTATCTTTAATAATAGACTCACTAGACGTTTGTAATACTTTAATTTTTCTGTTGTAAGAATCTTTTAAAATTAGTACTGATATCATAGCGGTTAAGACTTCCGCAATAGGAAATGTCCACCAAACTATATTTATTACGTTATTGGTTTTAGTAAACAAATATGCAACAGGAAATACGAATATAACTAATCTTAATAGCGATATTAAAAGTGGTCTTAACGCGTATCTAACTGATTGTAATACGCCTTGAATTGCAACTGAAACACCCATAAATATGTAACTTATACTTGCAATTCTAAGTGCCGTGGTACATACGTCAATTATTTCTTTTGATGTTCCACCAGCAAGTCCAAACAAACTAGATAAAGGTCTTGCCAATACTTCGAAAATAATCGTTATAACAAGTGTAACTATTAATGTATCTATTATTCCATATTTAATACACTCATCCGCTCTTTCTTTGTTTTTCATACCATAGTTAAATGATAAGATTGAAATTATTGTGTTAGATAATCCAAACGCTGAAAAAAGTGCTATTTGTTGTACTTTATAATAAATCCCAAATGAACCTACTAATATTACCGTATCTGCTTTTGCCATACTAAGTATTGCATTCATACCAGCCATCATAACAGCAAGTAAGGCTTGCATTAGCGCAGCAGAAAGACCAATTGTATATATTCCTTTAATTAATCCTAGTTCTGGCTTTATATACTTAATATTACCATTAACATCCTTGTTCTTTGTGTAATGAAATACCATTGCAATAATAAGTGATGCAAATTGTCCTATTATGGTAGCAAGCGCTGCTCCTGCAACTCCCATCCCCATTGGATAAATAAATATGTAATCCAATACAATGTTAACTAGTGCTCCTGATATTTGTGCTATAGTTGAAAGCATTGTTTTACCAGTTGATTGTAAAAATCTTTCGTAAACCGTATAACCAATTGCTCCCAATGATAAACATGAACAAATCTTAAGATAAGTTGTACCCATGCTAATTACTTCTTCATTACCATTTGCAAATAAAGATATAAACCATCTTGAGCCAAACGCACCAAACAAGAAAAATACTAAAAAGATACATAAACTTAAAAAGATACCATTACCGGCTACTTTATTTACTTTTTCTTTATTATTTTCTCCCAAACTTTTTGAAAGCAATGCGTTTAGTCCCACACCTGTTCCAACGCCAATTGCAATAATCATAATCTGAATTGGAAAGGCTAAAGTAAGCGCTTGGTTTGCCAAAGCTCCTTTTTCACCCATGTTTGTAACAAATATGCTGTCCACAACGTTATATAACGCCTGTAAAACCATTGATATAATCATCGGTAATCCCATTTTCCAAAAAAGTTTCTTCATTGGAACGGTGGCCATTTTATTTTTTTCTGTTTTTTCCATGTTTTCCCTCCTTATACTTATTGGCTAAAAAAAGCATAAAACCAATAACTGGATTTACGCTTTAAAGCTACTCGCCGAATGAAATTATAACATAATTTATTTTTCCGTGCAAGATATATTTTTTATAATTTTAAATTATATTATAGTTTATTCATTGCCTTTTAAACTAGTTACCATATCTATTTTCTTTATTTTTTTAGAAAGCATTTTTGATACAACCAATGATACTATAAACGTACCTAAGGCTGCTATTACGTAAGTTGATGCGTTAATGTTAACCCCGAAATCATAAGTTTCATCTAAACACTCTTTAAATAGCCAAGAAGTTAAGTAATAACCTGCCGGAAGACCAATTATTATTGATATAATAGAAATCCAATTATTTTGTTTAACGTAGATTTTTTTTATTTGCCTATTTTTAAACCCTAATACTTTTAAAGTTGCAAATTGATATTCTTTTTCAGCATATGATAAAATCCCCATGTTATAAATAATTATCGCACCTAATAAAATCGCAAATACAATTATTATAACAATCATTTCTTCCATCATACTAAGCATTCCTCTTATATTATCCTCTAGAGAATTTATATCTTGAACTATTTCTACGTTCTTAATTTCTTTAGCGCCATCTAAATTATAATTTGTATAAATAGAATCTGGTTCATATTTAATTCCTAAACTTTCTAAATAGGTTTTTGTCATTGTTATATTCTGATTTTGTGGATCTTTGTTAAATCCAACGATTTTAGATTCATAATACTTATTATCACCATATACGTGCCATAAAATCGTATCACCTATTTCATAGTGGTTTATTTCAGATAATTTATAAGTTACGTAAACACCATCATCCATGTTCAATTTTATAAACTCTTTTTTATCATTTTGGAATCTTATGTAATTACCCGCATCCGTTACAAAAACGTTATTTGATACCGTGTTTCCTTTTTCATCTTTGATTTCAATTCCAAGTGTTTGTGACGTTGCACTACCATATTTATTTTCTAAATCTTTTAGTTCATTATCTGTTATGTTTTCCTTTAAAACTAATTTATAGTCAAAGTTATATAAATCTTTGAATTGTAACTTAATAAAGTAATTCATGCTATTAAGCATTCCAAAGGCACAAACTATTAAGGTGCAACACCCCATTATACCTACAACCGCCGTTATCGTTCTAAATTTATTACGAATGATGTCCCTTAAATTCCATTTAGAAGAAAAACTCATTTTCTTAAAAATCCCTTTAGAAGTAATGTTTAAACTTCCGTTTTTAACTTTTGGTAATTCGTTTCTAAGTGATTCAGCTGGTGATTTGATAAGTTCTTTACGACAAGTAAAATACGTAATTAGCGATACGCAAAGAACCACTAATAATGCAACAACGTAACTACCTAAATTTACAATAGGTTTTCCATTTGGAACTTCAAAGTAACTCATTTCCATTCCTAAGAAAACTTTTCCGATGAAAAACCTTCCCGCTAACATTCCGCATATTGCGCCCATAAGTGAAATCCAAAATCCATAACCAACGTAATGGAAGATAATTTTTCTTTTCTTAAAACCTAAGGCTTTTAAAGTTCCGATTTGAACTTTTTGTTTTTTTATTACCCTTGTCATGGTTGTTATTACAGATAACATAGCAATAAACAAGAACAAACCTGAAAATATTCCAACGTAAGCACCACCTTCATCAATTTCACCTTGGTACATCATGTATGAAGTGGTATCTTCTATCTTCATAATTGCTAAAGCATTATCAAGCGTATCTTCAATGTTATTTTTTACACTATTTACGTTATCTTTGTTGTCAACATCAACCATTATGTAATTATATGGAACGTAATCTTGATAATTAAAATCTTTTACGTATTTATCAAAAGTATCTTCACTATCAATTTTCATTTCTTTCATTACTTGTGCCTTAATATAGCTTTCTGGTAATTCATTAACAGATAAATAAACAAATCCATAATCTTTTCTGTTTGGTAACAATTCAGACTCATCTTTTACATCGTATAAATGGTCTGGTACGTTTATTAAACCTAGTATCTTTTCTTCTAAAACTAGGGTATCATACTTAATTCTTATTACGTCACCAACCTTAAGATTATTTTCAACGGCATAAAAATTATCTAACCATACACCACTTTTTAAAGGGTCAAATTTTTCACCTTCTACTACGTAAAACTTTGATATATCGTTTGATTCAATAAAACTCACCAAAAATGATTTATCAGAATCATCTTTATTTATCCCATTAATAACTAATTTTCTTTCAGCGTTATTAACATTTTTCATATTTTTAATCGTGTTTAAATCTTCTTTACTAAAATTTGCACCCATTACGTTTAAATCTTGTAAGTTATACTCATTATAGAAATTATCTGCGGCCTTTGTCATACCATCCATATACGATTCAATGCCAGTATAAACCATCACTCCAATTAATACCATTAAAAATATCGTAATAAATTGTGATAAATTTTGTTTTATATCACGAAACATTTTTCTTTTTAACATTTTTACCACACTACTTCATCAATTTTTTTTGGATGTTTATTAACTTCGTTTGATTCTACTTTACCATTCTTTAGCCTTATTACCCTGTCAGCAATTTCCGCTATTAAAGAGTTGTGGGTAACAATAACAACGGTATTTTTACCATTATTAGCATCGCATTGTTTTTTTAGTAATTTTAAAACTTCAACACCAGTTTTAGAATCAAGGGCACCTGTTGGTTCATCACATAAAAGTAATAACGGATCTTTAGCAATTGCCCTTGCTATTGCAACACGTTGTTGTTCACCACCTGATAACTGATTTGGAAACTTAGTTAAATGTTTTTCAAGCCCTACTTCTTTTAATATTTTCTTAGCGGTTTTTGGACTCTTAACAATGTCTTTAACTAATTCTACGTTTTCTAAAACCGTTAAGGTAGGTAGTATATTATAAAATTGAAATATAAATCCAACGTTTTCCGCACGATAATCAGTTAAGGAATTATCATTATATTTTGAAATATCTTTATCCCCAATAACAATACTTCCACTTGATACTTTATCCATACCACCAAGTAAGTTAAGTAACGTTGATTTCCCTGCTCCACTAGGTCCTAAAATAACAACGAATTCACCCTTGTTGATATTAAAAGTTACACCATCTAGGGCATTAAACTTTTTTTCGCCAATGCAATACGTTTTCTTTACGTTTTTAAATTTAATAATTTCTTCCATCTTGCTTCTCCTTAAAAACATGAATTTTTATTCACATTTCATACTAATTATACTTTTATTTATTTTGTTAGTCAACAAAATATGAATGTTTTATCATGTTTTATTGATTTTTTGTTTTTAGATATGTATAATTAAACATATATAAGGAAGTGATAAGTATGTCTGAAACAAGAATACCTACTCAAAAAAGATCCATTGAAAAAAGAAATAGAATTATTAAAAAAGGATTTGAATTGATGTGTGAAAAAGGTTTTTATAACACCAACACTACCGAGATAGCAAAATATGCAAAGGTATCCACTGGAATTGTTTATCAATATTTTAACGATAAAAAGGAAATATTTCTTGAAGGTGTAAAAAACTATGCTAATAACATTATGTATCCGATGTTAAACGTGATGGAAAAAGAAGAAATAAACATAGATAATTTAGATAATATCTTAAAAACAATGATTGATAATTTTATCAAGAAGCACACGATATCAAAAAAAGCTCACGAAGAGTTAATGGCAATGTCACATTTAGATAAAGACGTTAGTAACATTTTTAAAGACTCTGAATTAACAATGACTAATAAATTTGTTGATTTACTAAAGAATAATAATATTAATATTAATGATATTAAGGAAAAAGTACATGTCATTATTGGAATAATAGATAATCTATGTCACGAAATTGTTTATCACAAACATCAGGAATTAGATTATGATGCTATGAAAAATTACGTGATTAATATAATAATAAGCTCATTAAAATAAATCATATAATTAAAAATGAATCAAAAAAAGAATTGATAATTAACGTTTTATCAATCCTTTTTTAGTTTGTCATGCACTCATTAACCCAATTTATAAAATTAGTTGTAGAATCACCAGTTCTTTCAGCGGTCGTATGACCTTGGTTCCACACCGTTGCAAAGTCAACTGATTCAACTGTTTTGTACTGGTTTAGTGCAAGTGCTAAATTAGTTTCAACCGTAAGCGCTGTATCTCCTTGTGTAATTCCGGTACGGATCCTCCAATACTTAGCAACGTTAGAAGTTTCATAACCATCATAGTAATCCGTTAAATAATACATTGGATTATACATGTTTTGTCTATATTGTGATGAGTTTCCTAAAGCATCAACGTTATCTAAATCGTTATTATATTCATCAATGTATTTTGAATCATAATCACTATATAAAGAATATTTTGATGCGTTTTCTTTTAAAAGGCTTGCCATTGTGTAATCAAAGTGCAACGAATCATCTACTTCGTTTCCAAACACAGCATTTTCACCTTGAGATCTATTTAAATCATCGAAAGCTCCTACGTCTTTAGTAGTCTTTTTACAATGCGTTACAAAGGCTTCGATACTTGATATCGTAACCGTGTTATTTGATGAATCAAACGTGATCCACTGTTCATCAGTATTTAATGAGTCAATGTAACTTTGCATTTTACTAGTACTTGAATAGTTATCACTTAGGTAATTATTTAAACTTGTTTCGATAACATCAAGTAAATAGTTATAATATGAACCACTTGTATAAACTCCATTTTCACTACTATCCAGAGTCAAAACATTTCCATCTTCATCTATTAATTTTAACGCATTAATATAATCTGTGTAAGCTTTGGCCATGTCATCTGATAAAGCACTAGTCCAAGTGGAATCAGATCTTGTTGCAGTTGTCATGTATTGTCCCATATTCCATTCATAAGCTTCATTAGCATAGTCTAAACTTGTAATTGGACACCACGCCATAATACCAGTAACAGCATCAGATATTTCATTTCCCTCATCATCAGTCATAATTGCTTCGATGGACTGTAAGTAAGGTGTATATAAATCGCTGTCGCCAGTTGTTCCAACCAAGGTTGATTGAGCTCCGCCTCCACTCATTCCAAACACAAATAAAGAGTCTGTATCACCTGGAAGCGATTCGGCATTGTATCTTAAATAACGAATAGCAGCTTTAAAATCAGTTACCGCCCAAGGGGCTCCACCAGCATAATCTTCACCGTTATTCCTTCCTCTGCAACCAGAATAAACATAAATAAATCCAGCATTCAAATAATCTGATAATCCACTGTAACTATAAGAAACAGGTGCTGCCTGAGCCGAATAACCAGCCGTGTTCATTGGCATTACGATAGGTGCCGTTTTACTTGTATAATTTCCAACTTTATTTTCAGTATTTAATGAGCACGTATATTTACCATTAGAAGTAGCATCACAATCCATGTAATCGCCTGGAACATAAATTCCCAATGATTCATATAAAACCTCCACCGGGTTTGATGCATACACTAATCCTATCTGATAATATACGTTATTAGCATCATCATAGCTCCAGTTATCCATATCAATGTGTAAATCATCGGTTGAAGAATATTCAACGTTTGAGTTAGTAACTTCATTATTTAAAAAGTAATTATTTCCTAAATAAGTTAGACCAAAAGTTAATACACCGGTAATTATGATATTTAATAACACGTAAATAATCGTTTTGTTTGAATTTACAAATACTTTTTTATTGCCAAAATTACCCATTAATAAATAAGTTAATGATAATGATAATATTAGGCACCATGCACCTATAAATACAATATATGATGTAGTTAGCTTTATTTTGCTTTGTAAAACGTCTTGTCCTGCTCCACCAAAACCACCATCTGCTTTAAACTCTTTATCAGTTATTTCATCGTTATCATTAATAGGGAACTTCTCTTTTACCTCATCAGGAACATCATCTTCATCTATTTGACCTTTACCAATGCCACCTTTTCCAATTGTGCCATCTTCAATTTCGTCATCAAGTTGTCCTTTTGCACCACCTATATCTTTAATTTCTCTATCAAAGGTAGAGTTAGTTATTTTATCACTTGATTGCAAATTGTTTTTTGCATGGTTAAAGGTTAAACATATCATTACAATGGAAATAACAATTAAACCGCATAAAATAATATTTTTTATGTTTTTCTTCATTTTCTCTCCTTTACTTTCAAATATATTATAACGCTTAAAATATGTAATTTTTGTGAAATTTTGTATGTTATTTATTAATATTACTATCTTTTGTAATAAATAACTTTTTTATCATTTTAATAACCGTACTAATATCATCTTTAACTTCGATTGACCTATCTTTTATTTCCTTAGGAACTTGTTCATATTCTTTATTAAACCTTATTAATCTTGTTTTACTATTCATAAAGGTCATTTCTTCAAACGGAAAACGAATTATACCTGGAGTATTAAAACCAATGCCAAACTCTAAGAGCAAAACGTTTTTGCCAGCGGTATTTTCTACAAAATTAACGTAATTACATTTACTCTTATGCCAATGGTCATCTTCAACAAAATACCTATCACATCTTAAATTAACATTCATTTTTTCACCACATACAGGGCATTTTGGGACTAAATTAGTTGGTATTTTTAAATTTTCATCAGTTTCTTTTAACATTTTGAAAACTAAATCTTTATTATCATAAAGCTTTTTATGGCAACCTTTTTCGCATTGTAGTTTTGAATAACTTCCCTGAACTTCAAATATTCTGTCAGGGTTAAATCCATTGTTTATAAACTGACCATCACAATTAGTTGTTATAATAAAATACTCTTTGTCTTTTACTATGGATAAAAGATCTTGATAAAGATCAGTTTGTTTTGTTTCATAATAAGAAAAATAGATGTGTTTAGCCCAGTAAGCCCATCTTTCTTCTTCACTTTTAAAAGGATAAAAACTAGAAGTATATAAATCGGTTATTCCGTATTTTTTTATGTACTGTTTAAAATCGTTTTCAAACTTTTCTCCAGCATAATTAATACCCGCTGATTCAGATAAACCAGAACCAGCACCAATTATAATATAATCAGCTTTATCAATCCATTTTTTTATTTTTAAAATATCGGCCACTTTAAACACATCCTTTTGGTATTATTTTATAACTTCTGGTTCACTAGTCATAGAATATTTTGTACAAACTGGATTTTCTATTTTAAACACTTCAAATATTCCATCACCTAAAGTATAAAGCTTACTTGGTCCGGTAGGATCTTCAAGCATTGCTTTTCTTGCTTCATCATTATCATCTCTAACAGCAATACCATTTATTCTAATCCATGCGCCTTCCTTATTCATTCCGCATATTTCAACTTTAGAATTACTTATCATTTGCTTATAAACATCTTTAGTGTTGTTTGTACAAATGTATAAACTTCCATTAAACTCCGTACAACTACTAAATGGTCTAACACGAGGTTGATTATCCTCATCCATCGTAGCTATATAAAACACCCCAGTTTTCTTTAATTCTTGAACTATTTTATTCATTTTCATCATTCCTTTCATTTTTATTATATATAAATATACGATATTTAAGAAGTACGCACTTTTTGGTAACCATATAATAATTTAATAATTTTTATAAGATAAATAATCATCATTAGTGTATACACAAAATATAATTTTATCAAAGTATTCTTTATTATTTTCTAAATATTCATCAACCTTTTTTATTGCTATTTTTGACGCTACATCCTTCGGAAAGTTAAAAAGCCCGGTTGATATACATGGAAACGCAATTGTTCTTATTTTATTTTCTTTTGCTAAGTTTAAACAATTAATATAACAAGTTTCTAATTCTTTTTTTTGAGCGTTAGTAACTTTATCATATACGATTGGACCTACGGTATGAATAATGTGTTTAGATGGTAAGTTATATCCTTTTGTAATGATTGCTTCACCTGTTTTTAGGTTGTAATTTTTTTTACTCATAACATCGTTACATTCAAGTCTTAAACATACTCCTGCTGAAATTCCTAAAATATTGTCCAAGCACTTGTGTGCGGGATTAAAACATCCTAGTCCCTTGAATTAGCTGGATTAACCACAGCGTCAATTTTTAATCTTGTTATATCTCCTTGCCAAATACATATCATATCTTTATTTTTAATGTTCTTGTTATTAGAAGTGTTAATGTTTTCAATTTCAACAACGCCTTTAATTTTTAATTCTTCTTGTAAATATTTATTTTCTACCTCAACATATTCTTCACTTATTTTTTTGGTTCTCTAATATTACATAACGCTTTATATAAATTCTTTTTTTCATCTATGTTTTTAGGAATGTCTACTACTTCGTTTCTTTCTTTTAACAAATAAGTAATTAAATAATTTAATTTATCCATTTATTACCTTTCCTTTCTTATTTTGAAATCATGTATTTATCTCCGAACTCTTTCATCAAATCAAGAATTCCTTTTAGTTCCTTACCCTTATTAGTTAGAGAGTATTCTACTTTAGGTGGCACTACTTTATAAACCGTTCTTTTAACAATACCATCAGATTCCAATTCCCTTAGGTTTTGGGTTAATACTTTTGCTGATATTCCTGTAACACTTCTTGTTAATTCATTATATCTTTTTACCCCACTCATTAAATCCCTTAAAATAAGAGCTTTCCATTTGTTAGAAATTATTGAGGATGTATATTCTACCGGACAACTAGTATAACGTTTAGTCATTAAAATCGCCTCCTAATAGGATTATATCATTACGTGGTATTTTTAGAAAGTACATACCTTTTGGTAAGTATTAAAGAAAACAAATCAATTTTTACTAGATTTGTTTTCTTACTTTACTTAAATAATTCTTCAAAGGTTTCATTAACAAAGTTTTTATCCTCTAATTTTTTAAACACTTTTATACTCCATGTTTCCTCATCAGTTAAATCATTTAAATTTTCTATTTGATATAAATCTTTTATTTGTGTTTTATCTACGGTATAACTAATGTCTTTGAACTTGTGTTCTACCTTATTTAAATCTGATATTGTAGCATATAAGACAGTAACATTATAAATTAAAGCTTGTTTTACATAGTCTTCATCGCAATAGGCCTTTACAACATCTTTATACGCCACATCATACTTTATTGTTATCTTATCTTTGTTAATGCTAAAAGTTCTTTCTTTCCAACTTAGTGCAAGCTTTCCTAATATGTTTTCAACGTTTCCGGTGTTATCTTCTTCGATACTTGTTTTATAAGCGGAAAACTCAGTAACATTATAAAGTGTATCTCTATCAGTGATAGCTCCTATCTCGTTATTTTTAACTGAAACTGTTATTATAATACTTATTATAATGATAATTAATATAGTAATGATACTAAATATTAACATTCTTTTTTTGTTTTTCTTAATCGTTTTATTAGAGTAATCAATAGCTCCTTTTAATGTTTCTTCTACTTCTTCTTTTTTCATTTTTTCTCCCTTCAAAAGTTCAGATAAACTAATATCTAGAATTTCTGTAAGTGGAATTAACAAAGAAATATCTGGAAAGCATAGTCCCCTTTCCCATTTACTTACCGCTTTATCTGATACGTGTAATTTATCAGATAGTTGAGTTTGGGTTAAATTCTTTTTCTTTCTTGCTTCACTAATAATTTTCCCCGTTTTTAATGGATCCATAGTTTCCTCCTTACAATTAAAAGTTTACACTCAAACAAAAAGATTATCAACCGACTGGTGGTTTAGTTTTAAAATTAAACCAATGGTTTATATATTAATTAAAAAAACGAGATTTATGTTAATCCCGCTTTTACTTTATATAATTAGTTTATAGCTTTTCCATCAACGTATAACGTATATCCATTAAAATCAATGTTAGAATATGATGAATCAGCATCATCTAGTGAAGTTACATAAGAATCACCAGTTAATTTTATCTTAGCATCTTTTTCTAAAGTTAACTTAATAGATTTAGCGCTATTACTACCGTTTATAATTCCTTCATAATACGAACCTTTTTTCATCGTCATATCTAAGGTCGATATAGAATCAATAACGATGTTTCCAGTAACGGTTTGGTTTGTCATAACAAGTGTTACATCTCCACCATTTGATCCGTTATTTCCCCAAGAATCTTTTTGCACTCTTAAAAAATTACCATCTGAATCGTTATTTGTAATAGTATTGTTTTCTAAATTTATGGTAGCGATAGTATTAGTTACGTAAAAAGAATCTCCATTATTTGTTATTATATTACTATTTTTAGCGGTAAAGATTGCGTTACCACTTGAAGCATCTCCAGACATTGATTGGTATAAAAATATATTTTTATAGGTTGTAGATTGTCCGTTTAGTTTAGTATTACTATCTGTTAAATCACAATTATCAATTTCAACGGAATTTGATCCTTCAATTACTATTCCTTCTGATGCTTTTGCAATTAACGTAGCGTTTTTTACCGTAACATCAGCGGTTGAATATATCGTAGGAGATCCAGCACCGGTTGTTGTATACGTTCCCTTATCCACCGTAACAGTACCACCACCTCTATCAGTTCTAATTGCAGCGCTTGAAATACCTGCGGTATTGATTGTTAAATTAGTGGCATTTATTATTCCGCCACCAGTAGCCATTATTCCACCAGAGTTATCTTTCGTAGTAGTAATTTTTGAATCGCTTATGTTTATGGTAGTACCATCACTTGAACTATTATTAGTTGTGGCAGAACCACCATAGCTAAACACCCCGTTAGCACCAGTTGCATTAGTAGTTACAGTTATGTTTTTTAAAGTTAAATTGGCCTTATCTTTAGCAATGATTGCGGAGTTAGTACCATAAAAACTTGTGTTATCGCCTCCATTTGAATCTCCGGTTTTAGTTACCGTAATATTTGATAAGGTAGCTTTTATATCACCACTTACCAAAATGGCATTTTGATCTACTTCATCACTTGAAAACGTACCACTTGTAATTTCTTCATCTTCTGTTATTTCTTTTGCTGCCTGATATGTAGCATTACTGCCGGATGATTCTTCTGGCGTTTGTATGTTATTACTTTTATTTGATACATAGTTTTTGGTTATATAACCAGAACCTATCGTCAAACACGTAGTTAATATAATTAAACATAAAACATAAATAGTAACTTTGTCTCCATTTAAGGTTTCTTTAAAACTTTTTTTATTAAACCTAGACATAAATAGATAAATTAATAATAATGATATTAATAAATTTTCTACCCCGAAAAATACATAATATTTTGTATCAAGGGTTGCTGATGTTGCAGCATCCATTCCAACGGGTAAAGCGCCATCTTGCCCAGAATCATCAGATGGCATGCTTGGTGGTGTTTCTTCGTTTAAATCAGTATCGTTTTTTTCTAGTGAAGTATCATCTTCAATATCATTAGATTCTCCCGAAGGAATTTCTGGTGGTGTTTCTTTATTTTGATTATCTTGCGTAGGCATATTACTTTGCATCATGTTATTATTGATAATAGTATTATTATTTTTTGCATAATACATTGTAAACACATTTGCTATTATTAACATGATTATTAAAAAAAGCATAATTATATTTTTTATTGTTCTTTTTGATTTCATAATTTCTCCTTTAAATAACATATTAATATTTTACATATTTAATGTGTTATTTTTATGTACTTTTTGTCGAAAATAAAAAAAAGAGGAGCCTTAAGGCTCCAAGGGGGTTTTGGTTGTACTTCCAACTATATTGTAGAAGTACCTTGCGTGATATCATCACGCTATTATAATAATATATATTTTTTTTAAACTTGTCAATTACTTTTTTAGTAATTTAATTTTTTCTATTCTACAGTTACTGATTTAGCTAAATTTTTTGGCTTATCAATACTACAATTTTTTAACTTGGCTAATTCAAATGATATCATTTGAAGAGGAATAACAGTAAGTAGTGGAGAAAGAAGATCATGAACTTTAGGTATGACAATTTTATTATCATAAAAATCATTTTCTTTATCTTCTACTTTATTAGTTATGTACAATACATTAGCTCCTCTTGATTTAACCTCTTTAATATTACTAATTGTTTTTGAAGCGATACCATCATCTGTTACTATTGCAACAACTGGTGTTCCATCATCTATTAACGATATCGTACCATGTTTTAACTCACCAGCAGCATAAGCTTCACTATGAGTATAAGATATTTCTTTAAGTTTTAAAGAACCTTCCATCGCTAAAGCATAATCAACACCTCTACCAATAAAGAATATGTCATTATAATCTTTTATCCTTTCAGCTATTTTTTTATAAGCTTCCTTTTCATTTAGAAGCTGTTCCATATAGCTCGGTAAGTTTCTAACATCTTTTAAAATGTTTTCTATCTCGTTTTTACTAATTAGATTTTTATTATATGATAAATTAAGTGCTATTAAAGATAACAATGCAACTTGCGCAGAATATGCTTTAGTAGTTGCAACCGCAATTTCCTTACCAGCTTCAGTATATAAAACCATGTTAGCTTCTCTTGCTATAGCACTTCCCTTAGCATTTATTATTCCAAGTGTATCCACACCACTTTTCTTGGCTTTCAATAATGCCTCTAATGTATCTATTGTTTCACCTGATTGAGAAATGACAATAACAAGTTCATCATCTTTTAGAAAGTTTTTAGAATATCTAAATTCACTTGCAGTATCAACCTGTGTTTCAACGTTAGCATACCTTTCAATCATTTGCTTTCCAACTAATCCAGCATGAGTTGCGCTACCGCATGCAACAATTCTAATCTTACTATATTTAGTAAAATCAGGCATCTTTGAAACTAAAGATTCTATACCTTCACATAAGTATGGATTTACCGTTTTCTTAAACACTTCTGGCTGTTCATGTATTTCTTTTAACATATAATGAGAATACCCTTGTTTGTCAACCGATGAAGCATCTAACTCAGATATTTCAACTTTATATTTTTTATCTTTTCCATCATGATATATTTTTATTTCGCTGTCAGTTAATTTAGCATAATCACCGTCTTCTAAAACTATATACTTTCTTGTTTTATCTAGTATTGCTGGAACGTCTGATGCAATATAATTTTCATCTTCACCAACACCGATTATTAAAGGACTTTTGTTTTTAACCGCGTATAAGGTATTAATATCATCATCACACATTATACCTACTGCATAAGTACCTTTTATTTCGTTTTTTAATTTATCTATAACCACTAATATGTCTTTATTTTCTTTATACAATTTATCTATTAACGCACATAAAACTTCGGTATCAGTTTCATTATTAAAAACATAACCTTCTTTTTTTAATTCTGCTTTCAGCTCTAAATAATTTTCAATTATTCCATTATGAACGATAGTAAATTTTCCTACCCTATGAGGATGAGCGTTTTTAGATTCTGGTTTACCATGAGTTGCCCATCTAGTATGACCAATGCCTATATTTGACTTTGTATCTAAATCAACCTTACTTGATAAATTACTTAACTCACCTTTTTCTTTTTGTATATTAAGTTTTCCGTCAGTGATATATGCTATACCAGCAGAGTCGTATCCCCTATATTCTAATTTTTTTAATCCGTCGATTAAAACACGTACACAATTATTACTTTTGCCTACGTATCCAACTATTCCACACATATTATTTTTCTCCTTTTTTAAATATAATAAAAACAACTGTGTGAAATACTTCTTTGTTATAATTTTTATTTTACGTTTTAAAAGTACTTCTTACGATTCACAAATCCGTCATGGCATCCGCCGAATATTTCGATAACCATGAACCTCGTCACCCATCAGTTTGGGCCTGGCGCTAGAAAAAGAAGTTTTCCTTTCATATCTTCTTTAACTTTATATATACCATTATATGAAAAAAAATAGATGTTTGACAACCCTTTTAATTATTATCTATTTTCTATTAACCTTTATGTTTATTTATTTAAATATAAACCATAATAGTACTAGGAGGAAAATTATGACACAAAAAGAATTACTATACTTTGAAGATGCTGTAGGTCATGAAAGTAACATGATAAAAATTATAAAAGAAGGCATTGAAAACCTAGAAGATGAAAATTTAATTACGTTTATGAATAACGAATTAGAAAAACATACCGAAACAAAACAAAAACTAATGAACTTGTTGGAGGAAAAACAAAATGGATGATAAACTTATAATGGAAAATTACTTACTTATACTTAAAAGTACCGTTGAAGTATACGTTCATGGCACCTTAGAAAGTTCTAATGAATCATCTAGAATGGTACTTAAGGAATGCTTGGATAACACGATGAAAAGTCAAGCTGATACGTATGATGAAATGACTAAGTATGGTTGGTATGAAGTAAATAATGTAGAAGCTAGTAAAATACAAACTACTTTATCTAAACTACAAAATAATAGCTAAAAAGAAACTATTAATTTAGTTTCTTTTTTAGCATTTATAACAATATATGACAAAATTCCAAACGAATCCTTTTTATAATAACAAATTTATAGAAAGGAACAATATTAAATGATAAATAATAATATAAGCAAAAAATTCGAATTAAATACAAAAATAAAAAAATATACTATCAAAGAGAAAGAAAACCTAACATCATCTAAAATAATAATTGCAAAAAATATAAAAGACATTAAATTATTTGTAAAAAATGAGTTATTAAAAAAAACTAGCAACTCAAAGATTTATTTAGGAAAAATAAATGACATTACTGCTAATAGAATTAAAAATTCAACTGGTTTATACTTAAAGAATTATAACATTTCATTAAAGGGTGATAACGTAAGAAAAATTATAAAGGATCATGGTAATAAAACTTTAGAGAATTTAAGAGGACAAGAAGCTATAACGCCAAAAGATTTTGAATATATAGATGACATTATATTAGATGCTGATTATATTTTTTTATCTGAAAAAACCAAACACGGAAAAAACGTCATAACATTTGAAAAGAAAATTAATAATAAATACACATTAGTTGAGTTTATTTCAAGCAAAAGAAAAAATATTGAAACTCATACTATGTTTAAACGTAAAAAAAAGAACTCTGTCACTGTGGGCAATAATTCAAAATTCTTACCCTAACGTCCTAAACGAACAGTGATACGAGTCCCATAATTGATAATATATCATAACAACATATAAATGTCAAACTAAATATATCATCTAAAAATATTATATTCAAATATTAATGAATTATACTTTTCTATACTCTAGCATTCATCAAGTTAGTTGATGAATATCTTTTTAAACCTTTATTAAACACTATAAATGCAAGTGATACTATAAATATTGTAAACAATACGACTATTAAAGTTAATCTTACATCAAATTTTGTTACTATACTAACTGGTAAGTAATTAGCTAATCCAACTGGTATTAACGTAAATAAAAGTATTTTAACAAAGCCTTTAAATATACCATCTGGATAAGTAGCAAAGTTAACCATTAAACTATTACCCGTTTCAACAATGGTTTCTGTCTTATTAAACCAAAAACTTAAAGAGCCTAGTATTACTGCAACAGAAGTTAAAATTAAACCTCCTGTTATAGAGAAAAATATAAATAAAAATAAATTTTGAAATGTAACACCATATATGATTAACATTATAAAACCATATACAAAATCCCCTAAAGCAGAAGTTTCAACATTGGCTGTTATGGAAGATAATAAAACATTTTTAGGCTGTACTAAATAAACATCTAACTTACCTGAATTAATCGTTTCAGATAAATTATAAGCATCTTTAAAGAAGAAGTGCGAAACGCCATAAGTTCCTGCTGCAAATCCCCATAAAAGTAGTACTTGATTAAATGTATATCCACCAAAGTTATCTTTTAAAGAGTATAAAATTACCCACTGAACTATCATACAAGCATTATTTAATACCATGAAAATTACGTTAGTAATAAATGTTACTTTATTAAGAAGTTCTCTCATAAAAGCATACTTAATAGATAACATTGTTATTCTGCACTGATTTTTAACCGCCGTTAACATTTAAACGCTTCACCCCTTTCTTATAAATAAATGTACATAATAAATATGAAATTATTATATATATAACTTGTGCAATTAATATGCTTATTAAATTATTCCAAGAAAAATCAACAAATAATTTAGCAGGTCCATATGATACAACATAAACCGGGCTAAATTTTAGTATTCCTCTTAAAAATACTGGAAAATATTCTATTGGAAATATAGTTCCTAATACTAATATTATTTTGCTATAAATCCAGTAAAATGGACTTGAATCTTCTACGAAAAATGAAAACAATCCAATAAACGTAATTAAAAATATACTTATTATGTTTGAAAGTAAACAAGATAATAATACAAATACTAAATTTAATAAAGTTATTTTAGGAAAAGCACCTAAGAAAATAAATCCTAGTATCATTCCTAATATAAAATATATTGTTCCCTTTACTATTACATCTGCTAAATGATTAGATAAGACATAACCAACATAACTATAAGGTTTACTAATGTTATAAGCTATATTACCACTTTTTACATCCTCAGCTATTTTCTTACTTAACTTTCTACCACCTAATCCACTCCATATTATCTCGGTTATGATTACATACCAAACCATTTGATTAAGTGAGTAACCATTAATAATCTCATTGGGATCACTATATAAATACTGCCACATATTAAGTAATATAAATAACATTATTGCATATCCAATAAATCCTAATAAAAGATTTGCTAAATACTGCATGTTACTCATCACTTCAGATTTAAATATATATAAATACTTTCTCATTATTTCTTGTTTCCTTTATATATATTAGCAATAATGTTTTCTAGTGGTTCATTAGATATGTTAATATCTATTATCTTATCTGTATTAAGTAATTTAATTACGTCTGCAACTGACTTTTTGGCAACGTCTATTGATAGTTTTAAATTATAACCTTTATCTTTTAATATGGTAATTCCATCTTCATCACTTAAGTTTACTTTTTCTTTCATCTTAACTTCAATTATCTTTTTATTTAAATAATGATATTTTAAATTTTCCATAGAATCATCGAGTACTACCTTACCATCATTTATAATAACTACCCTTTTACATAGTTTTTCAATATCTCCAACGTCATGGCTTGTTAAGAAAATAGTTGTACCAAACTCTTTATTCATTCGCTTTATTAATACCCTTATGTTCTCTTTAACAACTGGATCAAGCCCTATAGTTGGTTCATCTAAGAATAATATTTCAGGTTTATGTATCAAGCTGGCTGCTATCTCACAACGAATTCTTTGCCCTAGTGATAAGTTTCTAACTGGAGTATTAATAAATTCATCTAATTCTAAGGTATCATTTAATTCTTTTATTCTTTTTTCAATTTCATAATTTTTTAAATCATATATTGCTCCAAAAAATTTAAAGTTATCATACGGCGTTAAATGCGTCCATAGCTGTTCTTTTTGACCAAACACCGTACCTATCTTATAAGCTAGTTTTTTTCTCCCGCTAGCTGGATTAATCCCTGCAACTACAGCTTCCCCTTTAGTTGGACAAAGTATTCCAGTTAGCATCTTAATAGTTGTTGATTTACCTGCACCATTAGGTCCAATAAATGCAATAACTTCACCTTTTTCAACCGTTAAAGATAAATTATTAACGGCTTTTTTAATCTTATACTTTGGTTTAATAATAGATTTTAAGCTACCAACAAATCCCTTTTCTTTTTCTTTTATCTTAAACGTTTTAGATAAATGTTTTATCTCTATTACGTTACTCATTTCCTACTCACTTCCTTTATTTTGATTTTTCTTTTATTAATATTACTTCTTTATCAATATTTCATATTCCCTTTTATGTTCTAATAATGATTTTTTAACATCTATCTCATAATCTTTTACAATACAATGTACATTTTCATCATCATAATATTCTCTAACATTAACTCCACCCAAAGCTTCCATCGTTTTCCAAGAAGCAGGATTATTTTTATCTGCATCCATGAATATCTTATCTAGACCATATTTATCACACATTTTTAGTCCTAAATATAAATTTATTTTGTTGTATCCATTTCCTCTTTCTGTTGGTCTAATACTATATCCAATATTACCGCCAAATTTTTTTAATCTTTCGTTTAATACTAATCTAATATTAATCATACCTATAATTCTATTATCCTTTTCTCTTACTAAAAAGTAAGTTCTAGCAGGTACTTTTACTTCATTAGGTATTCTATTATAATCTTCTTCCAATTTTTCTAACCAACCATCATAATTCTCTAAATATCTTTGTAATCCACCGGTTCCATGAATATCGGAATTATATTCATAAAATTCATTTATATATTCAATTGCCTCTTCTTTTCTTTCAAGCTTTGGGAGTTCTAAATAAAACTTTTCCATTTTTACACCTTCTTTTCTAATAATTCATTTATTGTATTAGCTTTCATTATTTTATTATATTTATCTTCAATAAGCTTTTTAGCCTTATTACTTACCTCATTATAATCTTTAGTTAATTTATCTTTTACAAAGTTAATACTATCTTCTTCATTTAGTTCCATAACGTTATATGCTAAGGAATATATACTTTCTATGCTATCAAAGTGAGATAATGCATATGCATCTACTAAAATTTCTTCTTCCTTAGATGTTCGATAATCTTTTCTTTTACTACTATGATTTAAAATGCATTTTTTAATTAAATCTATTTTTTTCCTGTGGATAATTATATTTTCTTAATATGTCTTCTGCTATATCAGGACCATACTCACTATGCCTAGCTCTATCTAAAGGTGGATCAGTCATTGCTACATCATGAAGTAATGCAGATATCTGTACCACTTCTAAATCGGTATCTTCATTTTTTGCAAGCAAAGTAGCATATTTATAAACATGTTTTCCATATAAATTGTATTCTTCTTTTGTACCTTTAGTTTTTTCTTCAAAATCATTGCTTCTTTTAATTATTTCGTTTTTAGCAATTTGTACTATATTAAACATAACCTTAACCTCTTTTTCTTGTTTTAATCAAAATACTTAACTAACCAATATTTTTTATCTTCATTTAAGTAATCATATCCTAGCTTTCTATAAAACTCTAAACCATATATAGATGATGGTATCACTATTTCTTTGGTACTAATACTTTTTGCATATTCTTCAATATTATTAATTAATAAAGTACCAATTCCTTGATGATGATTTTCCATCTTAACAAACACTGTCTGAATAATGTGTTTATGACCTGTTTCATCACCTCTAAATTTACTAACACTAGCGGTACCAACTACTTTTCCATCTTTTATAGCAACATAACATTTTTCCTTATTAGGAAAATTCTTCTTTATTTCTTCTTCGGTAAAATGTTTAGATATTTTATCAATTACTTCTTTTCCATGATCTTTAATGTTTATTTCATACATATTAGTAATTATAATATCTGCCATTTCTTTAGCATATTTTTCTTCGTATTCTTTTATTTCTATATCGGTCATATTCATCTTCTCTTTCCTATAATAATATTTTAAAATATTTACACAAATTATACAATAATTTGTCTTTATAAGTGTAAAAACGAAGTCATGCTAGTACCTTTTAAATACTAGTGACTCCGTTTTTAAACGTGTAGGTTATTATACCCTGCATAGCTTTAATATGCACTCACTTAAGCTTTATATCTTACTTCATGTAATTCTTGGATTTTGTTCATGATATCTTCATCAACGTATGATTTTTCTTCTTCACCAATAAAACTAACCCCATAAGAATGAATTCTATTAATTACTAAATCTGCTCTTCTTCTGCCTAAAATTTCATATAATTCTTCTTTAGTCTTTCTAAGTAGTTCTCCAATTGTTGAAATATTATTGTTTTTTAATATATTTTCTGCTCCATATAAATATAGTAATTCTATACCATAATTTTCTATAGATCCTACATCATATTTCAATCTAACTCTAGGATCATTTTGTATAGGTAAATTAAAGTAATCAGCAAGATCTATTAAACGTTTTAAATCGCCTCTATCTTTTACATAATTTATTGTTCCATCTTCACCATAGATATATTGTAAAAGCTCCTTAAATTTAAGCATGTTATTTTTCTTAAGTTCAAGTATTGTTCTTAAACTTATATTAAGATCTAAAACAGAACTATTTAATACAGCAATTTTAATCATATCAATAACTTGCCTAGAACATGAATTATCTTTTTTTATTTCCTCTTGATATAATTCCTTTAGTTTTTCCATCTTTTTAGAACATTCAACGGGAGATAACACAGGATCTAATTCTGGTGCAATTTCTTTTAAGATTATACTAACTTTTTTCTTTGACCAATCGGAAAAATCTCTATATCTTAATCGCTTTAGTTCTTCTATTGAAGTAATTTTCTTATCATAAATATCCTTTTTTATCCCATCTGATAAATTAAGTTCTTGTATTTCTTTTGGTAAATTATCTATTTTTTTATTTTTCATTTTTCATCTCTCCTTTTTTAAATAAAAATGCACGAAATATCACTTTGTTTAAGTGACTCCGTGCTTTATTAGTACGTGTAGGATTTTCTTCCCTTTGGGGCTAAAACATAAGTTTATACCCAAACTCACTAAATATTAATTATTATCTCTTTTATGTTTTGGATAATATTCCCAATATATTAAATTAGTCTTTTAATTACTTTAGCATCATTCATCTTAGTTTTTAAATCAGTTTCATCAGTAAATGAACCAATTTCTTTTACATCACCATACATGTTAGCAAAATCTTGTAATGGAATTCTAGATGAATCAAAAGTTTTATTATTTCTTGTTATTAATGTTGTACCTACATAATGCATATTTCTCCAAGCTGAAGGTATTTCATGTTCAGTAAAGTATTCGATATCATTAACTGGGTTTGCTACGTATTTTTCACCAGCATCTTCATACAAAACTGATGCTCTAATACCATTACCTTCAGGAGTTGTTATCATAGATGCTTCTACATCATTATCATATAAACATTTAAGCATATAAGATGCAAATACAAAACAGCAACCTTTACCACCATTATTAACATGCTCATACATTTTATTTGGAATATCTGAGACTTTATCATTCATATCAATAGGCTTATTTCCTTCTTTAATATCAATTTCACCTTTTGTTGTGATTTCTAAAAATGCATCACTTACAATTTGTTTAATATTTTTCATATAAATACCTCCTTTCTTAGTAACATACAAAAAGCACGTATATCACTTTATTTTCTTAGTGACTCCGTGCTTTATTAGTACGTGTAGGATTTCTCCCTTTGAGGCTAGAAATTATATAATTTCATACTCAAACTCACTTAACGTCTATAGATAATAGCAAATAATTTGATACTTGTCAAACTATTTTTTTATTTTTCACAATATTTATAGCTTTATCAAGAGCTTCTTTTGGAGTTCTTGCTCTTATGCATTTTAATCTTTTCCTATCGTCTATAAATTTATCAGATAAGTCTTTAGCCCAACCATCAAATTTATCTACTGTTATTATTGGGATATTTGCTTGATAAGCTATCGACATTTCAGTTAAAGTTCCTGAGCCTCCACCTATTGCAATAATAACATCACAAGATAATACCAAAATAAATTCTCTTCCACCACCTATTTCAAGTCCACTAGGTATTAAAATAGTAGGTCTAAAATCACCATATATATTTTTATCTTTCCCACCAGTTATACCAACGGTTATTCCGCCATTATCACTTGCTATTATAGCAGCATTAGTAGATAATGAACTATATTCTTTTTCCGCTCCATATACAAGTATATTTCCACTTTCTGCTATTAGTTTACCTAATCCTTTCGCAAAATTTTCTGCTTCTTTACTATAATTTAAATCCTCGGCAGACCCCATAATTCCTATTTGTATTTTTTTCATATTTTATTAATTCCTTTCTTTAATGTTTTTATTACTTCCTCATTTTTATTAGTATTAACTATCATTTCTGGTAAATCATCAACATAAAAAATTTTACTTGATATCCTTTCTATTTCATTCCATAATTCTATACTTCTATTTATACAGCCTTTTGAGAAATATTTTTCAAAATCTTTTGGAATAGATGCTCTTTTTACCGGTTTACCAAAAGGTTTAAAATATGGTGATTTATAAATTAATCCATCTTTTCCTATAACTGATATTCCTGACTGTGCTATTCCAAAATAAAAGTCTCTTTCACATATTTGGTCTAATACATTACATCCTAATAAGTAACCACATTTTAATCCAAGTGATAATTCCTCGTTAAACTTTATGTATGAACTAAAAGTTGATACAGCACATCTTATACCAACTACTTTTATTTTATATTTACTAAAACTCTTTATAATAGTTCTTAAAACTGAACCACTAAATACCACATCATCTGCTAATATAATTTCATTTATTCCTCTATTAAACAGTAGTATAGATAAATTCCTTATTTGTACATCAACATCAGTAATATCATTCACATTATTTCTTGATACTAAAATATTAGAATCTTCTAATCTAGTACAATCTAAAAATAATATTTCGTTATCATTAGTGGTTAAATAGATCTTATCCAAAGATACAATGGGGATATTTTCCTAATACATCTAAAGTTGTATTGTAAATTCCATCTAACATTTCATTTTCTTCTAATATTTTAATTTTCCCATCAAATATTTTAAATGCATCATCATAAAAGTTTTTTCTTATTTCTTTAAAGAAACTTTCTTCAGGTAACATTATTCCATTATCTACGTAACTAAAGTCTAACGCATTATTTCCTTTTAATATTCTTTCTATATCGTTGCTAAAAACGATACCATCTTCAATTGTTTTCATTTGTAATCATCCTCTTTCTTCATTAATTTTTATAGTGATGCTTACTACCAAAAAACAAAAAAGCTACACAGATATTTATACCTGTATAGCTTTATATTTAATACAGGCAACAAGCACCACAAATAGCACTTGTGCCTACGATAATTTTAATGTCGTAAGTCCGAGTGCAGATTATTATGATGATGTTGTCTTATAAAATTATTATTTTTTAACATAACAATCTTCCTTTCTTTAAAATTTATTAAATGATAGCATTAATTTAAGTCATTGTCAAATTACTTTATTGTACCCGAACCTTTTATTTTTTCTTTATTTAATTGATATGACTTTTGAATATTATTATGATAGTATACATTTTCAGTAAATTCATAACCCAATATATTAGTTTTTGTTTCACCAGCAAAATCACCACCTAAGGCTTTATGCCATGCATTAAAAGGATTACCTACTAAACATCTCGTAATCATTGTTTTATAACCTTCTTTAATAAGTTCTTCCATTACTTTATCTGCTAACATTCTTCCTATTTTCATACCGTGGTATTCATCTAAAACATAACAAGAATATATTTCTCCACTGCCTGGATAATTTTCATCTCTTGACTTTCCATATGAAGAAAACCCAACAACTTCTCCATTCACTTCTGAAACATAAGTATTATTTTTTTCTTTTATTATTTTAATAGTTTTATCTATTCTATTTTGATCTTTTACTTGTAATTTTGCTATTACATAATCTGGTATTAATCCTTTATAAGTAGACCACCATTCTTTAATGTTAATATCAATACATTTTTCTACATCTTCAATTTCCTTTTTTCTAATTACTATATTCATCTTTATACTTCCTTTAAAAATTTTATATCATTCATGCAATATACTTTAATCTAAATTCAAATCATTAATATATTCTATAAAATAAAGAGGAATATTAACTATCTTATCATCTTTACTTAAATTATTTAGTGAAAATCTAAATGATATTTCATTATCATTTTTACTATTATACTTTGTCAAACTATTATGATTGGTGCTTTTATCTGATTTTACTTCAATAGGGATTATTTTATTTTCTCTTTGTATTACGAAATCAATTTCATTTCTATCAAAGGTATAATAATTTGGTGATTCATCAAATAAATAATTTAATGCACTTGCAACATAATTTTCTGTAAATGACCCTTTAAATTCTTCTAAAAGTTTATTTCCTTCTAAAATAATTTTACTATCTAAATTGGACATTCTTCTAAGTAAGCCTACATCGTTCATATAAATTTTATAAGCAGATAAGTCTTGATATGCTTTAAGTGGAAATGCGCATTTACTTACTAAAAAACATTTAGAAATTAAATTAGCATCATTTAACCAATTTAAAGCTCCCTCATATTCTCTGGCCCTTGCGCCTTCTTTTACTACTTGATATACAAACTTTTTATTTTCTCTTGCAAGTTGTGATGGAATTCCATTCCAAATTAATGATATCTTATTAGCTTCCGAAGCATCTGTATGTTTTGAAAAATCATTTTCATAGGAATCTAATATATTTTTTTGAATTTTATTAACTTTTTCTATATCCTTATCATTAATCCAGCTATATACCGCTTCTGGCATTCCACCGATAATATAGTAAGTTTTTAATTTTTCAATCAATCTATCTTCAAATAATTTGGGTATTTGTTTTATTTCTTTAGTTTGCCTCATAACCTCTACTAAATTTTCTGAATCATCAGCAATTAAAAATTCACTAAATGTCATGGGATATAAATTTAGAAAATCTACTTTACCTACTGGAAATGAAGCTTTTGATAATCTAATTCCAAGTAATGAACCAGCACAAGCAACATGATATTCACTAGCTTCCTCACAAAAATATTTTAATGAATTAAGAGCGTTTGGACATTCTTGTATTTCATCAAAAATTATTAAAGTGGTTTCTGGATTTATTTTTTTTCCATTAGCTAAAGATAATTGCTCAATTATTCTTTTTGGATCTTTAGTATTTAAAAATAATTCAGCAAGTCCATCATCATGGTCAAAGTTAAAATATGCAACATTATCATAATAATTTTCACCAAATTCTTTTAAAATATATGTTTTACCAACTTGCCTTGCACCTTTTATAATCAATGGTTTTCTATCTTTACTATTTTTCCAATCAATTAGTTTTTTTGTTATAAATCGTTTCATGATAAATCACCTCTACTACCAGTATATCACACTTTTGCAAGCATTATTCATTATTTAATCACGCTTTTGCATATTTTTTTATTCAAATATTCACATTTTTGTGTTTTTTTTGTTTAATTCAATTGCTAAAAAGACTCTCAATACAATCTATTTTTATCAATTAAAAGAGTATTATTTTTAGTTGAAATATCTATTTTTTTACCATCTCTTGTAATTCTTTTAACTATGGTACAAATTGTACCCATCTTGTTGTTGATATTGGATAATGTTAAAAAAATTATAAAAGATCATGTTTAAAAGTATAAAAAAAGAACTCTGTCACTGCGAGCAATACTAAAAAGTCCTACTCCAACGTCCAAAACGTTCAGTGATTCGAGTTTCTTACTTGATAATATACCATAAGATATTTTAAATGTCAAAAATATTTTATTCAAGATTGGTAGTAATATACTATTTATTTTTTATTTCTTCTTTAATCATCTTTATAAAATCTTCTAGTTTCATAGATATAGATTCATCACTACCTAATTTTCGGTAGCTTACTAAATTATTATCTCTTTCATTATCTCCAATAATTAGAATGTATGGATTTTTCATCTTATTACTTTCAAGTATCTTTTTATCCATTCTTTTCTTACTATCATCATATTCTACTCTTATTCCTTCTTCTAATAATATTTTTTTTATTTTATTACAATATTCTCCTTGGTATTTATCATTAACTGGAATTATATTTACTTGTACTGGAGAAAGCCATAAAGGTAGTACTCCTTTAAATTGTTCTAAAATTAAAGCAATAAATCTTTCATATGAACCTAAAACTGCACGGTGTACCATAACTGGCGCTTCCTTTTCTCCATTTTCATTTATGTATGATAAATCAAATCTTTTTGGAGTTGAAAAATCTAATTGTACAGTTGGAATTTGCACTTCTCTACCTAGGGCATCTTTAAACATAAAGTCAAGTTTTGGTCCATATAAAGCAGCTTCTCCTTCACATCTTTTAGCATCTAATCCTAATTCATCTGATACTTCTTTAAGCATCCTTTCACACAAATCCCAATCACACTTTTCACCAATATATTTTTCTGGATGATCATAATCTCTAACTGATAATGATACCCAATGATTTTCCCATAAGCCCATTTTTAAATAAAAGTCTCTTATTATATTACACATATTTATTATTTCTTGTTTTACTTGATCTCGTCTACAAAAAGAATGCCCGTCTTCAACAGTTATAGCATATACTCTAGAAAGTCCTCCTACAGCACCAGGTAATTCAGCTCGATATTGTTTATCTGATTCCATGTATCTAATTGGTAAATCTTTATAACTTCTAAGCTTTGAAGCATATATTTGAGTATGATGAGGACATTGTACTGGTTTAAGAACAAATTCATGGCCCTTAGGTGATTCTACCCTAAATAATTCTTCATTAAATTTACCCGCATGTCCTGAAGTTTCAAATAAAGAAATATCTGCAAGTGATGGACAACTAACCTTTTGAAATCCATATTTCTTGCATACTTTTTCTATTTCTTTTTGTAATTCATCTTTAATAATAGTTCCCCTTGGAGTGTATAATGGAAGTCCTGCACCAACGTAATCAGAGAAACAAAATAAATCTAGTTCTTTACCAATTTTTCTATGGTCTCTCATCGATGCTTCCTCTAAAAATTCTAGATATTTATCAACATCTTCTTTACTATTAAAACCTTTACCATATATTCTACTAATCATTTCGTTATTTTTGTTTCCATTATAGTAAACACTAGATATTCTTAAAAGTTTTACATATATGTCCTTATCTAAGTTTCTAATTTGATTTTCTAAACGTTCAAAGTCTTTTTCACTTATCTTTTGATTTAATTTAAATTCATAATAAAATTCATCATCATCAAAAGAAATATTATCTAATAAAACTTCTTTATAATTATTTTTTATAACCTTCTTTAACAGGTTAACTGCGTTTTCATTTATCATTTTTTCTTCCTTCTTTCTTAATTTTAACTTTTTAGAAAAGGGATAATGGTATCATTTTTAATAATAATCATCTCCTTTATAACAATAAAAAGGATAATACCAAGGAGTGCATAAAAGCACGGTACCATCCTTTTTTTACTTAATTTAAATAACCGTAAAATTACGGGGAACTAATTACTAGCCCAGCTAATAGGTGGTAATATTTATATTAATTTATTAGTTTTCACCAAATACTAACTCTCTTTAAAACCAATTATAAATATCATGTCCTATATCATAACTTTTATAACTTAATTATATCATATGTTTAAAATAAAAAATCTGTTACTTGGTTGTAACAGATTTTTTATTTACATATATTTTGTAAAATTTTAATCAATGTTAAAACAACCAATATTACTTATTGATTTAGTAATTATTAATAAGTTTGTGGTTATTTGTTTTAACATAATAAATCTTCCCTTCTCTAAAAAGTTGTCTAAAATATATCACTTATTCTAACGTTTGTCAAATTTACTACTAATTCAATCTATTTCTATCAGTTAAATCAAGGTAGTTTTCTTCTGAAACAACTGGCTTTTTTACTATCTAATGCAATCATTTTAACCATGATACAAATTATCCCCAGTGTCCTTCTTATTTATTTTACGTTTAAAAGGCTCTCTATTTATTACTAATTAATTTTTCATTTACATATTCATAATCTAATCTATTATCACTATTAACTATTTTCTCTTCTAGTTGCTCTTCTAATTCATCTTTTGCAACTTTAGCAACATGACCACCAGTTTTAGCAATTTTTATATTTTCTTTTAATCCTTGTGGTTTCTTCTTAGCCGCTAATCTCTTGGTAGCTTCTTCAGATAAATCTGTTAAAATAAGTTCCATGTTATCCATATTATCTCGGAGTGATTCTTTTCTAAGCCCTTTATATTCTTTATACTCTTTAGCAGTCATACCAGACCATGTTTTATAAATTTCATTAGTAAGGATAGCATATTCCTTATTTCCGTTAACTCCATTTTCTTTCCATATATCAGTCAGTTCTTTTCTTTGTTGCAACGTTTTAATTCTTTTTGCAATCCAAGCCTCATCATAGCCTTTTGCACGATATAAATCTACTGCTCTTTGTGCTGCAATAGAAGGATCAAATACTTCGTCTATTCTTTCACTACCTAAACGCGCCAGCCACTGTTTTATTGGTTCTGCATTCTTAGATGGAATAGATTCTATAATTCTAAACATGCCTTCTATATCACATACATCAGTCATACGATATTTACCATCTTTAGCCTTCAATTTCAAACCGTTACAATTTGTAACGGTTTCATTACCTTCATCTTTAAGTCTTTTTTTCAATACTCTCCAATAAGTTTGTGGATTACTACTTTCAGATAGTATACCAACAATATCAACCACACTTATATAATACTTTTCTTCCTCTTTATTCCATACTGACCTAATTTCGCTATTATTAAATATTTTATTAACTAAAAACATTTTATCTTGGTTCATTTTAAACCACCTCCTAACTTATACTTCGCCATAACTTTTGAAATTCCCCTATATTTTAGAAAAAGAATGAAACTATATGTAATTTTTTTTCATTCTTCTATTTTTATAAAACTATTTAAACTTTTTTCTTTCATCACAAGACATATTTAAAAATTCTTTTCTTTCATTATCAGAAAGATCCATAAATTTTAACATATTATCATATTTCATACTTTCGAATTGCCAATACTCTTCATCGGTTACAACACAATAATAATTTTCCATAGGAGTTAAAATAGGGTTAGAACGTGGATGTGAAGCTAAACAAGTTTTAATTTGACCATCTCGTTTTTTTGTTTCTACATTATCGTATATTTCATTTAAAATTTTAACTACGAACGAATCATCATGTTCATAATATTCATCATCAAAAGTAACTAAATAATGTCCATCAGGTTTTAACGCTTTTGATGCCGCAAGAAGAACTTTAGAAGTATCTTTAAACGGAACTGAAAATAAACTTTGATATACAACATCAAAAGTACCTAATAATTCTTTAGGTAAATCACATATGTCCATATTCGGAAATGTCCTACCCTTTATATAATTATCATAATCTAAATAATTGTTAATATCGACACCATAAACATCAGCATCTAATAAGTTTTTAACATAATAAAGAATATTACCGTTTCCCATTCCTACATCTAAAAACCTTTTACCCTTAAAATCTTTATCATGCCATCCAGTTATACTAGAAATATTTTTCTTCAAAATATATTCTACAAAACACGAAGCCCAATTTTCTGGTGTATAACATTTTTTAGCAACATCTCCGGATTCACTTGTGACAAGGATTGTCTCACGATTTGCATTAGCTGCTTTATATTTATAAAGTATCATAATAACACTCCTACAAAATCAATAATTTTTACATTATTATAGTTTTTTTGAAAGATATGTCAATTATTTTTTTACTAAAAATATTATATTCAAAAACAAAATATAATACTTTTATTAATTATTATGAAATATTTCAAGCGTCGACAATTTATCAACAACTTAATTTTCTTATGTCTAGATATATACTTACTTTATCTTTACCTTAAGGTTATGTATAATTTGTACACATCCTAGGAACTTCCAAAAAAGTGTAACAAATTGTCACACTTTCTTAGTTATTATTTATTTAAAAAATTTTTTATTCTTTTAATAAAGCTTTCTTTATGTTTTTTGTCTTCACCAGGTAAAGGAGTATTAAGAGTTTTGTTTACATAATCTTCCCATTCCTTATCAGTATAAAACATTCCCATACTTATCTTAAGCGGTAATCTTTCTTTAAATCTATCTGGCATTTTCTTAAATTCTTCTCTTGATTCTTCTGTAATATATAATGGTTCATAATCCATAAATAAAATGTCCTCGTCCCTTATTGGTTTTATAATTTTTCTTAGTTTTAACATTTCTTCTTCACTTGCATTTTCAAGTGTTAATCTTTTTTTGTTTTCATAATTTTTTTCTGCAGTATCCACCATTGGGTAGCTTCCATATTTTTTATAAAATTCTTCTTTTGTATATCTCATTATAATTTTTTCAGGCAATCTTACTATTCCATAATCACTATTACCATCTATTAAATAATCATAGATATCACCTTTTACTACATTTGGCATTTTAATAACAAATGTTTCTATTTCATTATCACTAATCCCATCAAAGTCTTTTGTTTTTAATATTACTCCTGTATCAAATGTTATTTTATATTCGGAATTCGGACACTGTATACATTCTGGAATATTACATAATACTCCAATAGGGTCATAATCACTACAAGGTCTTTTAGCACCCGTTTTTAATTCCATCAATGCATATCTTGGATTATCAACATTAAAATTTTCTTTATCTTTTACTTCACAAAGACCATTACTAAAACCAGATTTCGCTACTTTTCTTTCTTTTTGCAGTGATGAAGATGATTTTTTTCTATATGGATCATACCATGCTTTTCTTTCTTTTTCAATAAAACTATAATGTTCAGGCACTACTACTTTAGTTTGAAAAACACTATTATTTGCAGAAATCCTTTGACCATCATTCCAAGCCTTTTCTCCTTTTATGTGCTTTTCATCATCGTCTTTTACAGCTTTAACTATTTTTAATAATCTTTCATTTTCACTATTATTTTTACTCATATTCAAAACCTCCTTTTTTAATTAGTATTCTTCGAGTTCAACTTTTTAACTGGAACAGAAAAATTAGCATCTTCCAAACAATCTTCATCTTGCTTTAAAGAATCACTTAATCTATCAAGCATCATTTTTGATACTGAATTTTTATCTTGATATGGTATTACTACACCTTCCATACTCTTCTCAGTAGCTTTTTCTCTTGTTAGTTTCCAATGATTATATTTATAAATTCTTCTTATACTATTATTATAATCATTATCTTTTGTTATCAATAAAAAGAATGTAGAACCATCATTTATTTTATTAACATTACCCATAGCCTTTAAATAATCTATCTGATATTTTACTGGTCCAGACTGACCCATAACTTCACAAGAACCTTTAAATTCAAATATCAAACCAAAAATCATTTTAAAATCAAGTTCCATAGAAATAGTTAACATATCATGAATATTATTATTTCTAGATATTGCATCCATATAAAGTTTCAAATGATCATCTAGGATTTGCATTTCATGTATATTTGATACACTAAATTCTTTTTTGCTATCATAATTATTTGTTATTGTATAATCATTTATTGCTGCATTTAATATTTCTTATAAAAGAAAAAACTTATAATCAGAAGTATAATCAAAACATTCTTTTTCCATAACCAAAACTTCCTTCTACCTTATATTTCTCTAAAACTTTTGAAATTCACCTATATTTTAGAAAAAAGATAAAATTTTTCCTATATTATACTAATTTATTATTTTTTTCTTTTTTTTGAGTGATTCAGTTTATTAATTACTTCTTCTTTTTCACTATACTTTAATAAATTAAATTGTTCTAAAGGCATTTGCAAAACATCTTCTATAAAATCAACAGTTTCTTTGTTTAATCTTGTTTCTATAACAAGATTTGATCCAGTTATATATCGATACAAATCATTTTCTATAATCTTTGTAGGAAGAAGATTTTTTAAATCAGGTTCGTTTAATATAAATCCTTTTTCTTTATCTTTAGATTTTGAAGCTTTTTTTATTTCTAAATACATATCTAAAATTGCAGCACCATCAAATGAACCAAATGCAATAAACGTTTCTAATAAAACATCTTTAATTGATGAATCAATACTTTTTATTTCTGGTAAATATTCTTTCACTCTATAATTTTTATATTCAGTAGCTTCACATATTAATTTGTACTTTTCTTTTAATAAATAATTATATTTATTAACTGTATCACCAATAGATATAAAGTCAGTGATTGTATCTCTTAGGCCAACAATTCCAAGTGGATAACTAATATATTGCGTATCAACAGGCAAAAAACAATAACCTGTTTCATAAAAATATCTTAGGTTAGCAATAAATACTAACTTTTCTACAAAGATTGGCGTAGCTTTATATTCATGATCTAATTTTTCATATAAAGATACAATATAATTAGCTGCAACACCAACAGAAATTCTTTTATCCATACCAAAATCTCCCATTTCTTATATATTATTATACACTATTAGAACTTTTTTTAAATACTCACTTACATCATCTCTTACTTTAACGAGCAAGTCATAATCTTTTCTAACGTCTGATAATCTAAATGATAAAGCCCCGCTTTGACGATTACCAAATAGGTCACCTTGTCCCCTTAGCTTAAAGTCTGCTTCGCTTATTTTATAACCATCTGATGTTTCTTCCATTATCTTTAATCTTTCTTTGTCTTTATCACTTACTAAATAGCAATAGGATTGCAGGTCATTTCTACCAACCCTACCCCTTAGCTGGTGCAAAGTTGATAACCCAAACCTATCAGCATCAAAGATAACCATAACGGTTGCGTTTTTTACGTCTACTCCTACTTCAACAACGGTAGTAGAAATTAAAATGTTTATTTTACCCTCAAGATAATCATTCATTACCTTGTCTTTTTCTTCACCCGTCATCTTACCATGTAAGATTTTCACAGTATAATTTTTAAAAGCAAGTTCAAACTTATGTTTCAAATCATTAACATTAGTGTAATCTGTTTCTTCGTTTTCTTCTATCATAGGAGCAATTACATAAGCTTGGTTACCATTTTTTAATGATGCATATATTCCCTCTAATACTTCTTTTAATTCATCTGTTTTTTTAACGCTCGTAATAACAGGCTTTCTACCCTTTGGCATCGTCTTTATGCTAGATACATCGGTATCACCATAAATAGTTAGGGCGTACGTTCTAGGTATTGGTGTTGCACTCATCATTAAAACGTCTGGTACATCTGACTTATTTTTTAAAGCAAGTCTTTGATTAACACCAAACCTATGCTGTTCATCTGTTATAACAAGGCCTAAATTATTCCATGTTACCTTATCACTTATTAGTGCGTGGGTACCTATTAGAAAATCTATTTCCTTATTTTCTAATTTTTCATATACTTCTTTTTTTTCCTTAGCGGTCATTTTACCGGTTAAAAGACCAATTTTAAAATTGGTATCTTTAAATAATTTACTAGCGTTTTCAAAATGCTGAATTGCAAGTATTTCAGTTGGTGCCATAAGTGCTGACTGATATCCTGCGGTAAAAGAGGCATACGCTAAAACAAAGGCAACTATCGTTTTACCAGAACCAACATCACCCTGAAGTAACCTGTTCATCTTAACGTCACTTTTTAAATCATCTAACATTTCATTTATAACTTTTTTTTGGTCACCAGTTAACTCAAACGGAAGATTACTAATAAAATCATTAACCATTTTTTCATCAACGTTCTTGATAAATAAATCGTTATGTTCTTCGTTTTTCTTCTTAAGTTCTCTTACCTTTTTCATGTAAGTAAATATCTCTTCGTATTTTAAAGTTTTTAACGCCGTTTTTAATTCTTTTTCATCTTTTGGATTATGAACTACTTTTATAGCATCTTCTTCGTCCATAAAACCATACTTATCTTTTAATACTTCTGGTATATTATTTGAAACACCACTTACACTTATCGCATCATTAATAAAGCTTTTCATCTGTTTAGAAGTTATTCCCTTACATAAGTGATAAATAGGAATTATCTCTACCCCGCCAGGTAATGCTTTTAACATGATATTACTCGCCGTTAACGTCTCAGTTTTAGGATTATACTTTCCTATTAAGGTAACAACACTTCCTGGTTTAATGTTATTTTTTAAAAAAGCACGATTAAAAATAGTAACCTTAATTATTTTATTTTGAACGTTACACCTAAAGGTTAGTCTATTCATCCTTCCTTTAAAAAAGTTTACTATCGCGTTTGATTCAACAACCCCATCACTCACAAAATTATTAAAAAACCTTTCATCATCTATACTTCTTTTTGCAAGCACGTCAAAACGGTATGGATAATTACGCACTAAATCATCAACACTATATATACCTAAATTATTTAAAAGTTTAGCACTTTTTTCTCCTATACCAGGTAAGTTTTCTAAAGTCATAAATATTACCTTCTTTTCATCTATAAATCAATTATAACAAACGATTGTTTGCAAATCAATTGTGGTAATAAACTTTAATAAAACTTTTTTTAAAAAATGTAAAAAAAAGGTTGACTTTTAACCCTATTTCGATTAGTATAAATGACACCAGCTGGGAAATATTTCAGCTGGCGCTAGTATCACAACTAGCCAACCCCTTTTTATTCTTTTTGAGATTGCATGGGAAACCGTGTGATCTCCTTTTTTTGGAATTTTTTTATTAGTTATGGTTAATACTATTAAAAAAAGAGGGATAATATGACAATAGGAAAAGACAGAAAAAAAATTATTAAAGATATAAAAAAGAAAACTGGCGAAGCACCAGATGTCACATATAAAGATTTTCCAGTCGGGGAAAAAATAATTACCTTCGTTTACGCAAATAGCGTAAGTGATGCATCTTTTATAAACGACTTTATCTTAAGAAGACTAGATGAAGAAGGCGATGAACTAAAAGAAAAAGACATTTTTAACTTTGTAAAAAATTACGTTCCAAATAACAGTTCAAAAGAAATAACAACTTTAGAAGATGCACTATATTACCTTTTTAATGGATTCACCTTAGTCTTATTTGATGATGCAAACAAAATAATAGTCTTTGAAAATAAGGCTAATAGAAATAGTAGCATACAAAAAAGCGAAAATGAAAAAAGCCTTAAAGGGCCAACTGATGCCTTTACTGAAAATTATGAAAATAACACTGGAATGATAAGAAGGAGAATCAGGAGTGAAGACTTATGGTTTAAAGAATGTGTGGTTGGATCAAAAAGTAAAACCAGGGTTGCACTTTTTTACATGAACGGAATATGTGATGAGGAGCTAGTTAACGGCATTTATGAAAAAATTAAAAAAATAGACATTGAATACGTTGGTAACGCAAATTATATATTAGATGCAATAAGCAATCCAAACCGTGCGATATTTCCTACTAACCTTGCAACAGAAAGACCAGACTTGGTAAGTCAAATGCTTCTTCAAGGAAGGGTCTGCCTAATGGTTGAAAACTCAAACGAAGTTATAATCTTACCTTGTACGTTCATTGACTTTTTTAAAAATCCTGATGATTATTATGAAAAAGGACTAAACGTCTTTGGAAGTAGAGTTGTTAGAATAATAGCAATGGCACTTGCCTTACTTACTCCTGCAATTTATATTTCTCTTATGGCGTATAACTTAGAAGCAATACCAAGTGGTCTTTTAATTAATTTTTCAATACAAAGAGATGGTGTTCCTTTTTCTACTGTGTTTGAAATACTAGTCATGAGTTTCATGTTTCAAATTCTAAGAGAAAGCGACATAAGATTCCCTGGTAAGGGAGGAAGTTCAATATCAATCGTTGGGGCGTTAGTTCTAGGTCAAGCAGCCGTTGAAGCAGGGATAGTATCTCCCATTACCATAATAATAGTTGGTATATCATCAGTTGCATCCCTTGCTTTTTCTTCAATTGAACTTATTAATTCAATTAGATGGTGGCAATTAATATTAATAATACTTGCTTCTCTTTTTGGATTCATTGGAGTTATGTTTGGATGCATAATAATGGGTGCTGTTTTAATAAGCCAAAGGTCATGTGGTAAACCATATATGGCGCCTTTTGAACCATTTAATAAAAAAGCACAAGACGATGCAATAATAGTTAAAAAAGAAGCTAAACTACATCCTGATAACATATATACCAAGGAGGATGAAAATGAAAAGCGTTTTTAAAATATTAACATTATTACTCATTTTATTCTCCCTTTGCGGATGTTTTAATTATAAAGAAATAAATGAATACGCAATAGTATCTGGAATATCAATTGACCAAAAAGAAGACGATCCTTCAAAGTATGAGGTTGGAATTCAGATAATGAATGCAAAAAAAGATGAAGAATCTGATAATAGTTTAATTACCATTTATAAATCCGAAGGAAACACTATCTATGAAGCGTTTGAAAAAATAATGTTAGATTCTCCTAAAGAGCTTTACTTAGGTCATAACGAAGTTGTTGTTATAAGCGAAGAATTATTAAAAACGAAAAATCCACTTAACTATTTGGATTACTTTTTAAGGGACTCGCAAGTTGAAAAAGATTCTCTTGTAATGGTTGCTAACGGTGATAAAGCATCCGATGTATTAAAAATAATTACACCACTTGAAACCATTCCATCTAGAAATCTAAAATCCACCCTTTCTATAGCTGATAACTTTAGTGGTACCCTAACCATGGTCACCCTTGATGAATTTATATCTGATTTGTCAACCAGTGGTGAAGAAGCAATAATTCCATCAATCATGATAACTGGAAATGCTAAAGACGGAGAAAAAATGGAAAACATTGCAGAAAGTGACCCTGAAGCGAAATTAAAATTCGGAAACCTAGCATACTTTAAAGATGGTAAATTTGCAGGATATTTAACGAGTGATGAATCAACTGGTTATAACTTCCTTGCAGGAGAACCAAACGAATCTTATATAAACGTTAAATGTGACGATGAAAATTATGCAGCAATTAGGGTTACTGATTCAAAAATAAAAGAAGAATTATCATTTAAAAATAAAAAGCCTGTAGTTAGTATAGATTCAAAAGTTAACGCTGACTTACTTGAATATAACTGCTCTGCTGACTTTATTAAAAGTGAAAAATACATAAAAGAGTTAGAGAAAAAAGCAGCATCAAAAATCAAAAAGCTAATGACTAAAGCAACTGATAAACTTTATAAAGAAGAAAAATCAGACGTTTTAAAATATGGCTCTAAGTTCTACGGTAAAAAGTATAATGAAATGAAAAAATTAGGTTATAAAAAATCGGAAATAGCTAATGATGTTACGTTTAGTTTTAATACAAGCGTTAACATTAATTCTACTAACCTATCAATTAAATCCGTAAGGGAGGAAATCCATAATGAATGATAAAGTATCAAGAATTCAAATAGGGATGTTTTTAGCACTTATATGTTGTAGTTTATTCTTAGGGATAAGCGATATTATCTTGCTTAGAAAATCCGGTAACGAAGTTTTAATTTCTATGCTTATTGGCGTGGTTTTAGGACTAATACCTGTTCTTATGTATTTAAAAATTAATTCTAGCTTACCAGAACTTAATATTTATGAAAAAAACGTTAAACTGTTTGGTCGTGTATTAGGCAACATAATAAATGTTTTAATGATTTTAATATACATGGTTATGCTTACGATGGCTATAAGGGCAATAGTTATATTTGTAACAAGTAAATACTTACAAAATACGCCATTTAGTTTAGTTGGAATATTAGTTATTGTAACTTGCTTAATAATTTGTTTTAAGGGTATTGAAACGCTTGCTAGAACTGCTCAAATAGCTTTTTTCTCAGGCATTATATTCATGGTTATAATTGAAATATTTTTAGGTAAATATATTGAAATTGGAAACTTATTACCGATTATAATTAATGATAACCTTTTTAATATATTTGACGGAGCCATTTATTTTGCTTCTTCCTGTGCCCTTTTAACAATGCTTCTTTTAACGATTAATAAATCAAAAGTTAAACAGCCAGAAAAGTATAATAAAACAATTATTTTATTTTACCTTTTTGCTTCCTTATCACTTACCTTTGTAATGTTTTTTATCGTATCATGCCTCGGGTACGAAATGGCAAGCCTATTTAGGTATCCAGAATATATATTACTTAAAAAAATAGGATTATCATCTTCGGAACTCCATTTAGAAAACTTACTTGCCTTTAGATGGATATTTTATATACTAGCACTTGCTAATATATCTACATATGGAATAATTTGTGGGGTTAAAAACTTTATCAAAAAAGTTAAGTTAAATAAAATAATAGTAATTGCAATATCAATAATTTGTATATTTGCAGGTAAATATTTATTTGGTAATATTCCCCACTCTATAATAACAGTAAAGAAGTTTTATATTCCTTTTATCGCTTTTCCAATGTTTATAATACTATTAGTTTTATTCATAAGGTGTTTATTTCTAAAAAAAGAATCAATAAAATGATTCTTTTTTTATGAAACTTTTTCTATTTTACCACAGCCTATTTTTCGATTATTACTTTTTATAATAACTAGTTTGCCTTCTACTTCATAGTATTTAAATCTTGTTGTGTAAAACTTCATGTAAGCATATCCGTTATTGGAAAAAAGAGGAGGCATATCTCCTGATTGGAACGGATAAATGCTATTTGTTGGGTTATAAATACTTGTTATACCGCCAAAACTACCACTTTGATTTATATTACACCCACTTCCGTTATGCACTTCTATTTGATATAATCCGTAGTTATTAAAACCAGGAAGTCCTGATATTTCTACTTCTACCATCGTGCCGTCTTTATATGGTCTAAAAGATGCTACACCTGTTAAGTTAGGTGCTAAAATATCACCTGATATGTTTGCCACTGAATAACCATTTTCACCATTCATTTAAAATCACCTAGTTTATTATATGAAAAAAAGGTATCATGATACCTTCTGAAATGTTATATATCTAGATGTTTTATCATTTGGAATTTTTTCTATGCAATAGCCAAACTTTCCCTTTACTTCTATAGGATTATCTAGCATTTTAAAATCTAAATCTCTAGTATATCTATTTTGAGCATCTTTTGCTATCGATAAAGTCATATGTGGAATTATTGGTATTTCCTTTCCTTCTTTTTCATATCTGTGTAAATAATATTTTTTTATGGGAGTTGGTATTTCTATTAATACGCCACTATTCTTACCATTGTTAGCAATTCCAATTATTTTTAACGTAAATTCTTTTCCAACCACATCATTTATTCTTTCATCCTTATTTGGTAAGTACCTAAAAGTAACATGAAAGTCATCTGGTACAACGTCAAGTTTGTTAATATCTAGACTAGATATTATTTTTTGATAAAACTTCAAAAAAAATCCATAATACAATATTCTGGTCATATATTTTTTTCCTAATTAAATGTATCTTTAAATACTTTTCTAAACCTTTCTAAATCAAAATCAGTTGATACCATTATGTTGCTTTCATCAGTTAAGGTAACATGACATTCACCTTTTTTATCACCATCATGCACAATTTCTACGTTACATGGTTCAAATTTAATTATTTTAGAATCTATTATTGATGCAACGGTCGTAGGATCAGGAGTTCCAAGACCTATTGTTCCATAATGATCATAACTAAACTCAATATATTTTTCTGATATTAAGCCAACAAATCTAGAAACTAATTTATCAGAATTTCTTAGGTTTAAAACATAATCTTTTTCTATAAAGGATTTAACTCCTATTTCGTGAGTAACCACCTTTATGTCTTCAAAAGGTGTTTCAAAAACCACTTTTGCAGATACTGGATCAACGTTAACGTTAAATTCTAGATAAGGTTCTTTTCCATCTGGATTATAAGTTGTTCCCATTATTAGAACATGTTTAATTCTACTAGCTAACTTTTTATCTTTTTTTAGTGCGTTTGCCAAGTTAGTAAGTGGTCCAAAACAAATTATAGTTAAATCATCCTTATATTTTTTTGAAGATTTAATTATAAAATCCTCAGCGGACATTTTTTCAAACTTTCTTTTATTATTATCAGGAAAAACAGCGTAACCTAATCCATCTTTACCATGAGCATATTCAGCAGTTTCATGATTACATTTATTTTCATGCATTCCTTTATACATCTTTATATTACTACCTAAAAAGTCTTGAATAACTTTTAAGTTCTTTTCGGATTTATATGCTGGAATATTACCACTTGCTAAAGTAAAACCAATAATATCTAAATTGTTTTTTACCCCAAGCATAATTGCAATAGCATCATCTATTCCAGGATCCGTATCAATTATATATTTCATAAACATTCCTCCACTATAATATTATTATAATATATATTTTAAAACGTGACTAAATTTTATTAATAGAATGTAAAGAAAAAATCAAACGTTTTAGTTTGATTTATAAATATTCCTTTAAAACTTCCACACAATCTTCTTGAATTTTTACAAAAGCAGATACAAGTTTATGAATTTCTTTATCCATTTTTTTATTATTTAAAAGTTTCCTGCCCTCTATTATCCCCATGTTAGTACCTTGAAGTAATAGCTCTGCTATCTTAGAATTACTTTTATCTTTCATAGTATTCATTTGAACACCAGACCATGTCATCATTTTATCTAACATGTTGGTGTCATGTGGTTCTTTAGTACTATATTTAGGATATAACTCATTTACCTTGTTAGAAACAGCTTCATAATCAGCGTATTGTTTTTCTAATACTTTCTTAAACTTTTTATCTTCCACTTTATCCAACACGAATTTTAAAGCATCCATTCCCATGGTTGCGCCCTTATTCAACTCATCTAATACATTTATTTCTTCTTTCATTATGACCTCCATTATTAGTATTAAATAAAAAAATATTTATATACAAAAAAATAAAGATCACTCGATCTTTATTCCACCATCTACTCTAATTGTTTCGCCGTCTATGTACCTTGATTTATCAGAAGATAAGAATAACACTACATCTGCTATTTCTTCTGGTTCTGCGAATCTTTTTAAAAGTATTTTATTTTTTTCTTCCCTTAAATAATCTTTTGGTAAATCATTATTCATATCAGTATCTATCCAGCCTGGAGCTATTGCGTTAACGTTAACTTCTGGTGCAAACTCTATAGCTAAATTTCTAGTTAAATTAATTATAGCAGCTTTTGAAGCATCATAATCAACACTATAAGTATAAGTAGTATCTAATCCATTAGTAGATGATATATTAACAATCTTACCATAACCTTTTTCTTTCATATATTTACCTGCATATTTAGAGGTTAAAAATACACCTATTAAATTAGTATCTAAAGTATCTTTCCAATCTTCTACTTTTCTATCTTCAAATTCTGCATCGATTGCAATACCTGCATTATTAACTAAAACATCTATTTTTCCATACTTACTAATTATCTTCTCAATCATATTCTTAACTTCATTTTCTTTGGAAACATCTGCCTTAATGCACATACAAGAATTACCATAAGTAGATAATATTTCAGATAAAACCTTAGCCTCTTTATCACTATTTTTATAATTAATTATTACGTTTGCTCCTTCTTTTGCAAAAGAAACTGCTATACTTCTTCCTATTCCCCTTGATGAACCAGTTACTAAAACAACTTTATCCTTAAATTCCATATATATCACCATCCGAATTTATCTTTTTCCCGTATTTATCTAATATATAATCAAATTTATTATTATATTCATCTATAACGTTTTTGTTACAATTCACCTCACCAAGTGAATATTCATCATCGTACGTATCTTTATAAACACAATCTTCATAAATTATAACTCCATCCAATAACTCATTTAAAAATTTTGGTTCCTCTTTATAAAATTTATCACTATCAACAAAATATATATTATATGTAGAAGATAAATTATTTAATAAAGACTTAAAAAAATAATTGCTTTTTAATTTTTCTAGTTCTTCTTTGGTACAAATAAATACATCAATTAAAATCATACCATCTTTAATATTCATTATCTTATCTACTAAATAATTAATTTCTTTAGATGAATCGTTATAAACCTTTTTATTATAAAAATTTATCTCCTTTTTTATAAAATCTTTATTACCCTCTTTATTCTTTTTTGATAACCAAGTGTAAGTTTCTGCAATTGAATCAAACTTGAATATCCAATTATTAGGAATAGTTTTTATTAATGTGGTATCAATAACAAGGCCGTCAATATTATCTGCATTATTAATAAACTCATTTACTTTTTGCATTACAACACGGTAAATTCCTTTTTTAAATAAGTACTCTTTTTGAACATCGGTATAATTTGTATTATCATTAACCAAGTTTGTTATAACATAATTAACAGTATTATTTTTATTTTCTATTACACACTTTTCATCGCTAATAACTATAATAGGAACTTTAATGTTAGATAATTGTTTAACCATAACATTATTCTTACAATCAATATATATAACCGTTGTTATATCATCACTTAAATCGTTTAAGTGATTACTTGTTACATAATCTATCTTTTCTTGTTCCATCATATATGTAAGCGAATCTAAAAGATTCGTCTTATCATTAGAAACTATTAATATTTTATTTTCCATAATCATTCTCCTCTAACCACATTATACCATAAATAATAATAAAAAGCACGTTAATCATAACATGCCTATTTTACAATTAATCCATCTGGACCTTTTTCTTCATATATTTTAATCATTCTTCTTACCGTAGAAGGATACGTATTAAAGTACCTAGCAGTCGGTTTTATCCCTCTTTCCTTTGCCATTACAACCATTTCCATACGCATTTTAGTTTTTTCTTCTGGTTTTTTATTTTTATATAAATCCTCATCATCGACATTGTATAACCTAAATTCAGTAGACATTACTTCCTCCTAAAAACAAAATAATTAATCTTACAAGGTTAATTATAACACATTTCAAAATAAAAAAAAACTAGCTAAACACTAGTCTTCCCTATCTATATCACTAAAAACTTCATCAGAAAAAAATTCTTTTAAACTTATTCCAAGTCCATCACATAATCTTACAATAGTTAATAGCTTTACATCTTTATAACTTTTTTCTGCAATGTGTTGAACTGTACTTTGAGTTAAACAACTTTTTGATGCTATTTTATTTATTGTCAATGTTCCATTACTTTCTCTAATTATTTTATTTATCTTTTCAGCCACCGCCTCTATTATCTTACGTTTCATTTTTTTACCACCTATAATAATTTTATCTTTAATATTCAAAAAACTATTAACCTTGTAAGATTAAATTAGTAATTGAAGAGATTATCACTATTATTATGGTTAAAATAGTTAAAAATATATTAATTTTATTATTTTTTCTGAAATATAAGATCCAATTTGCATAAAATATAGAGAATAACACTTGATATTTGTTTATTAATTATGTTATAATCTTACTGCATTACGCGAAGTGATGGGGCTATAGCCAAGTTGGTAAGGCATTGGACTGCAACGCCTTTGACTATTAGTTCTGTAAACATTGCAAATCCCTATAAAATAAGGTATAATTAAAATTAGTTAATTTAAAAATGTTGAAAACGTATCAAAAACGTATCAACATTTAACAAATGGGTCTATAG